>NZ_JBHVSD010000040.1:0-58422 GCF_042885395.1 Kitasatospora sp. NPDC058063 | reverse complement strand
CCGTGAGCTCTCAGGACAGCGAACTGTCACCCGCGTGGGTTACACAGAAGCCCTGGGCCCTTGCGGACAAGTCCTCCGACATCGACCGATTCGCAACACCGGTCATGACCCTCGTGCCGTGTCACCCCGTCTTGAACGATGGACCTGAGCCTCGCGTACCGGACCGCCGAATCGCTGCTCGCGGGCATCCCCCTGCGCTGGGCGCACTCGTGCCGGGTCTTCGAACAGGCCCGGGTCCTCGCCCAGGTGCTCGGGGCCGACGAGGAGGTGGTGCGCGTCGCCGCGATCCTCCACGATGTCGGGTACACGCCCTCGGCGGTCGACACCGGACAGCACATGATCGACGGCACCCGGCACCTGCGCCGGATCGGCGTCGATGCCGAGGTCTGCTCGCTCGTCGCCTACCACTCCTCCTCGGACTGGGAAGCAACCGAACTGGGCCTCTCGACCGCGCTCGCGGAGTTCCGCCGGCCACCGTCGGACCTGCTGAGCGCGATCACGTGCTGCGACCTCACCAGCGGCCCCGACGGCGCCGTGGTCGACCCGGTGTCCGGGCTCGACGAGGTTCCTCGCCGGTACGGCATCGACCACGTCGTCCACCGCACGGTCTCTGCGGCCCGCCCGGCACTGCTCGCCGTGGTCGACCGGGTCGCGAAGCGGCCGGCCGAGTCCGGCGGCGCCTGAGTCAGCCGAGGTGCGGGGCCGGCTCGTTCCGGAAACCGTGGTCGAGGCGGAGCCTGGTCGTCGGGGCGATGTCCAGCCCTTCGAGCTCCACTCGCGGCACCCAACGCACCTCGAAGGACTCGCAGCCGGCGGCGAGCCGGCCGCCCCCGGGCCTCGCGCGGAAGTACAGGGAGAACTCCTGGCGTACTTCCCCGTGGGGATAGACATGGACGATCTCGGCATCGGCCTCGTCCAGGCGCCAGGTCTCCGACTTCGCGGCCGGCCAGAGGCAGTCCTCGTCGGTCTGCAGCTTGGCCGCCGCTGCCTGGCGGTGCCGCCGGTACGGTTCGCGGTTCTTGACTATCCCCGCGAGCGCGGGGCCGACGTCATCGACCTGTCCCAACTCACCCGCACCAAAGAGCTATCCCCGCGCTCGCGGGGCCGACGCGTAGCGTCGTGACCGTGCCGCACACTCCCCGGAGCTATCCCCGCGCTCGCGGGGCCGACACGCCGCCAAGCTGAAGCCCCGCGAGCGGGCGAGAGCTATCCCCGCGCTCGCGGGGCCGACACCGTGAAGATGACCGAGGCCGCCGCCGTCGCGGAGCTATCCCCGCGCTCGCGGGGCCGACGCGCCGGCGTCCTGCTTGTTGACGGCCACCGGGGAGCTATCCCCGCGCTCGCGGGGCCGACTGCAACGGCGAGGGGCACGGCACCGACGTCCGGGAGCTATCCCCGCGCTCGCGGGGCCGACGACGTCCGCCCCCCGACGACGGAGGAGCAGGAGGAGCTATCCCCGCGCTCGCGGGGCCGACGTCCGGAAGACATGGCGAATCAGCAGCAGCAGAGAGCTATCCCCGCGCTCGCGGGGCCGACGCGCCGACCGGGCCGACGGTGCCGGACTGCGAGGAGCTATCCCCGCGCTCGCGGGGCCGACACTTCCTGACCTGCTGCGATTGGGAGCAGAGTGCGCCAATCCATTCAGTTCGAATCCAGAGCCCCACGTGTGCCGGGCCGATGCCCCAGAGGCTATCTCTCCCAGCTGCGCCCCGGCGCACCGACTCTGAGCCTTCGACAGCATCGTACGGACTGTTGAAGTCAGGCGTGGGTGCAGGGGACGGGCTCGCCGGGTTAGGGCGTCGGTCAGGGCCCGGGGGCGGAGCGGCTGACGCAGGACGACCTTCACCTCGGCGATGCCGCCGTCCTCGCCCCCGACGCCCGGACCCGAAGCATCGCGGCGCCTAAGCAGCAGCGCGACCTGCCTGTCCGTCTCCTATACCACCAGGTCGGGCTTGTAGTCGCAGCCGCTCCAGGCGACCAGCATCGTGATCGTACGATCGTCCGCCCCCATGACCGCGTTCCTCATGGATGGGTCGGCGAGCGCGACACGACGCAGAACCGAAGCGTCCCACCGCTTGTACGGCAAAGGATAATCGGATTCGCCCTCCCCCATGGAGCACGCCAACGTGCTCCTCGCCGCCAGCCGACTGATGTCCTTACTGTGGCAGCACCGGGACACCGCCCCGGCTGCTCCTGCTGGCGTGCGAGCAGGCCGGCGACGAGGAGAGCCTGCTGGTGAACGGCCAGGCCGTCCTCGCCCAGCTGGCTGCGCACCACCGTACTCGTCGCAGGCGGGCCGCCTACTTCGGCGGATCGGGCGGCCGCTTCTTGCCCGGTCCCCACGCATCATGCCGTTCTTCCCGCCGGTGCGTTCCCGTGGGAACACGCTCGGGAACACCCCAGGGGAGCTGGACACCGGCTCCAGCCCTCCCTGGACCGACGGCGCGTCACCCGACGCCGGGAGCACCGTCCTTCCGTCAGGCGCCCCTCTGTGCTCACGCAGCGGCCGGCAGCCGGTCGGCGAGGAGCAGCGCGAGGGGTCCGCCCTGGAGGAGGAACCGCCCCTCACTGACCGCGGCGAGGGCTTCCTCCATCGGCCACCACATCAGCTTGAAGCCGTCTTCCCCAGGGGCCGGCTCCTGTGGGCCGAGGGTGAGGTCCCGGGCCTCGAAGAGGTGGAGGCGCGCCGTCGAGCCCGGCACGATGGCGTACGACCCGAGCGGACGCCAGGTGGCGGCGGTGATCCCGGCCTCTTCGCGAAGCTCGCGCCGCGCGCACTCCTCCGGGCTCTCGTCGCCCTCCTGGCGTCCTCCTGGCAGGAACAGGTACTCGCCACTGTGCAGGGGGAACGGCGCGGTCAGCAGGGCGACCAGGCCGTTGGAGTCGCGGGCCACGACGACAGCCGCGTTCCGGGTGGGCAGCTGCGTGTCGGTCATGCACGGAGGTTAAGGCGCGGTCAGACCACCATGCTGGCGAACAGCACGTTCGTCACCGTCGGGTGGATGATCCCGCGCCCGTGGTAGCCGTCCTCGCCGAAGGCGTCCCCGTGGTCGGCGCACATGATGACCAGCCACCTCCTGTTGCTGGTCAGGCCGTCTATCAGGTCGCCCAGGTGCTCGTCGGCGTATGCGAGGGCGGCGGCCTGCGACTGCCAGGAGTCGGAGCTGTCGCCGAGGTAGTGGCCGTGGGGGACGTGCGTCGCCGAGACGTTGACGAACAGGAACAGCGGCCGATCCGCACGCGCCCGGGCGACTTCGAGGGCGTGCTCGACCTGATAGCGGGTCGAGTCCGGCTCCGGCGAGCAGAACTCCGGCCGCCAGAAGTCCTCGTCGAACATGTCCGGCAGGACGGACCCGAGCGGCGTCTCCCGGGAGAAGTACGCCACACCGCCGATGCACACCGTGCGGTAGCCGTGCCGGCCGAGCCCGACGAGGAGGTTCGGGGCGTCGAAGACGAACGTGCGCTGGTCGACCGTCTTGAACGCCGGCGGCCGGCACTCCCAGAGCCGCGGGGGCTGCTTCGGTTGCGGGAGCTTCGGCAGGAACCCGGAGAAGAACGCGACGTGCGCGGACAGGGCGAACAACTCGGCGCGACTATAGAAGTCCAGCCAAGAGGGCCGCGTTGCATCCCCGGCCCGGTTCAGGGCGTCATGAGCGTGCCCGAGGTAGCGCAGAGCCGCCTGGCGGTCCGAGACGGACGCATATCCGATCGCGGCAGGTCGGCAGCACCAGCTGCCGACCTGCTTGTCACCCCAACGAGCGATCCCGTGGACGCGGATTGCGTGTTCCGGACGCGGACGAGTCCGACTAGTGTCGCGGCTATGCCCGACTTCCTGATCATGATCACTACCGTCGACAACGAGGCCGCTGCCACCGCGCTGTCGCGGTCCGCAGTCGCCGGCCGGTTGGCTGCCACAGGGCAGGTCACCGGGCCGGTCACCACGACCTACCGGCACCACGGCGAGGTGTGCGAGGGCACCGAGTGGCAGGTGACCTTCCGCACAACCGAGGACCGGGCAGCCGAGTTGGAGGAGCACGTCGTCGCGCAACATCCTTACGACAACCCGGAGATGATCTCGCTGCCGATCCTCTCCGGGCCGCTGGCCTACCTGGACTGGATCACCCGGGCGACACGACCTGCCGAAGGCTAAGACGCTGCGGTCCGTTCCAGGAGCTCGGCGACCGGCGAGAGCTGGCGGTGCTGTTGGAGACGGTGGAGGAGAATGCGCGAGCGCCCCGAAGGGCGGGTCGACGCGAGTCCCCGGGAGAGGTCAAGCACCTTGCTGGTGATCGCTACGGAGTGCTCGATCTCCCCCGCGTCCAGGTAGGCGGAGGCCAGCCAGGACAGGTACAGCGCCTTGTCGCGGGCCCTGGTGTCGTCGTAGCGGGACAACGCCGACTCCAGCGCGGGGATTACTCGCAACGGCCGGTGGAGCTCGGCCCAGCACCGGCCGGTCATGATGGAGACCTCGTCCCGGTTGACCCAGTACACCCAGTCCGGTTCCGGCCGGTCGGCCTCCTCGTGGATCGCCTCCTCAGCGGCGGCGAGGGCACGGTCGGCGGCGTTGGCGTTGCCGCTGGTCGCGTGCTGCCAGGCCAGACGGTCCCACAGCAGGGCCCGTACTGCCGGTCGTCGCGGCCGGCCGTCTCGCAGGCCACAGTGGCGAACTTGACTCCGGAGCTGCCTCCGATGGTCCACTCCAGGTAGGCGAGAAAGGCGTAGGAGTTCGCGGTCAGCGAGCTGTCCTCGGCGGCCTGAGCTGCAGTCATCGAGGTCAGGAAGTGCACGCGGGCCTCGCCGTAAAGGCCTGCGTCAAACGCCGCCCAGCCCGCGAGCCGGGCCTGCTCGGCCATGACACCGCGCAGGCCGATCCCGGTGATCTCGGTGTAGACGCCCAGCGCAGGGCGACAGCACCAACCGCCGGCCGCCCTTTCACCCTCACGAGCGATGTACACGGCCACCAACCCGTTGTTCTGTGATCAACCTGTGGCTGGCAGCTCGTACACCATGATCGCGTAGAGCGGGGAGTCGATGAAGGGACGGTGCTCACCGACCTTGTGGTAGCCCCAGGATTCGTACAGCGCCTGGATCTTGGGGCGGGCGGTGTCGACGGACAGGACGGCCATCGCTTCCGTCCGATCGACAAGGAGCGCCTGGTGGAGCTGCTGGGACAAGCCCTGCTTCCGCCAGCGGGGGCGGATCATCAGCTCGGACACGCCGAAGGTCGCGGCCCGTTCAGGTGCGGGCATGCACTCGCGCCACCACTCCTTTCCTTCGGCGAGCGGGGCACCGTAGGTGAAGCCAATCGGCTCGTCGTCGTCGTAGCCCACGACGCAGCTGAACCCGGGCTTCTCGCTCCAGTGGTCAACGAACCAGGGGAAGCGCTGCACAAACTCCTCGTCGCGCCGGTCGTGGTAGGCCTCGTCGTGCACGTCCAACAGCAGCTGACGCAGGCCTTCGGGCAAGCTGCCCTGGGGGAAGCGGCGGATCTCTATCATGGCTGGTGGTCCTCCTCATTGGTGCGGATGCGGTCTCTCCATTCCAGCGTCTCGCGGGAGTCGGGCGCCACCTTGATCAAGCCACGATGGAAGTCACCGAGGAGAGAGCGCAGCCGGCCCGGCAACGGATCGCCAGCCATCAGAGTATGGGCCTGAACGGCTGTCACGCAGGCCGGCTCGACCTCGTTCTGGTAGAGCTGCGCGAGCGCCATTCTGGCGGTCACCATTGCCGTGTTGCGCCGGAAGTGGCTCGGGATGCCGGCCAGCGAGCGGTGACATGCGCCCTCGGCCTTGGCGTACTCGCCAAGGTGTTCGTGGATGATCCCGGTCAGGCCGTGCAACTCCGGGGTGCCGAAGAACGCCGTCCATGACGGGCGGGGCACGTCGTTGACCGCGTGGGCGAGGGCGTCGTTTGCGTGCCCGATGTACCGCAGTGCGGCCTGGCGGTCGTAGAGAGCGGCGTGACCGATCGCCACCCGAGCATGGGCAAGCGCGGCGAAGAACGGGTCGCGCCGGGCGATTCCACAGACCTGTGCAGCCTGAGCGGCAGCCAGGGCAAGCGGGTACCGGCGCTGCTGGTAAGCCATCATCGAGGTCGCGTTCCACAAACGCAGCTCGGAGATGCTGTCGCCCGCCAATCCTGCCAGTGTCAATGCTCGGTCCAGGTGTTTTTGGGCCTGATCGAACTGGCGGGCGTCCACGCATGACCATGCGGCGGTGGCGGTGTAGTCGGCGGCGACCGAGTACAGCGCGCTGCGTACCCGCTGGCTGGCGGGCCGGTCCTGAAGTCGCGTTGCGGCCTCGGCGCCTGCGAGCGAGGCACGCTCAAGGTCCTGGTGGCCGCCCCGCTCGTTGTCCAGCTCGGCCAGCGCCCTGAGGCCGGCTCGCAGTCGCTCCACATCGGACTTGCCCACCGCGTTGGGCCGTGAGGACAAGCCGGGGACGCCGACCGCCGCAGCGGCGGCCGGGGCAGCAGCGAGGAAGCGTCGGCGATGCATGGGGTCCTCCGGCGGAACAGGGTGCTTGGTACCTGGGGGAGAGAAGCCGAGCTCTTTGCTCGTGCACCCGAATACTGCCTCCAATGCGGCACGGGTCTTCACCTGGGGCCAGCGAGTTCTTCCGGTCATGAGGTTGTAGACCGTGCGCTCGGAGAACGCACCCAGGGTGCCGCTCTCTCGGGCGACATGGTCGTTCATCAGCTGGGCCAGCTCGGCTTGCCGCAGTCCTCGCTCGGCCATCTGCTGCTGAAGTAGGACGTTCTCCCCCATGCACTCAACGTAGCGCCACTGTCACCATAGCGCTGACGCTCCGGTGAATCCCACAGCTGGTTCTTCCGGTTTCGTGCGAGCGGAAAGCCCGTACTTCTTCCTGCCCTACACGGTGCTGATGGTCGTTCACTGGGTGTCAGTCGCCGGAACGGTGGGCCGGAACCTCGGGCCCGCAGGAAGGCCGACTGCTGCAGTGACCCTGAAAATGACCCGAGTGAGTGAGGCGCCCCCCATGGAGCCGAGATCACGCACCATCACCACGCGGTTCCCCGCCGAGCGGGCGCGGATCCGTGACCTTCGCCGCTGGGCCAGGGAGGCCCTGCCGCTGCTGGGCCTCGATCCGCACCAGGTGGACGTCGTGCAGGACGGCGTGGAGCTCGTGCTGAGCGAGCTCGGCACCAACGCCGTCGTGCACGGCTGCGGTGGCGACCGGCCGGACGTGACGTTGACCGCTTCCCTGGAGTACGTCGCGGGGGTGCTGCGGGTGTCGGTGACCGATCCGGGGCCCGGGCGGCCGGAGCACCGGCCGGTGGACGACGAGGCGACCTGCGGCCGCGGCCTGCGGCTGGTCAACCGGCTCGCGTCGCGGTTCGGCGTCGATCCCCTTCCCGAGGGCGGTAAGGCGGTCTGGGCGGAGGTCACGTTGCCCGCGTCCGCGCGGTCGACGGCCGCCCTTGCCGAGCAGGTCGGCCTGCAGATCGCGGTACTGCGCGCGGGCACCACGCTGCGGGAGTCCAGGCCGCGGCCGGCCGTCGGCATGCTGCCCGGGCAGCCGGCGCTCGACCGAATACCAGCGTGACCGTCTCCTTGTAGACCTCCGGTGCCGCCCGCCGCACGCCTTCCCGCGTGGGCTGCACCGGACTCCAGACCGCCTGCCCCGATCCCGCCGGGGTGGGCAGCGGAAGAGCAGCGCCCCCGTGCGCGCACGCTCACCGCGGTCCGGGCGCGCCTCCCGTTGCTCTCGGGGAGGCCGGCCCGGACACCCGCGGGGCCCAGCCTGTCCTGGGCGGCCCCGCGAACCCAGGTGGTGCCGTCTCCCCGAAGACGGCGCCGCCCGGTGTGCGGGCCCGGCCGCTGGGGAGCTGGCCCGGGCCCGCGCACCCACCAGCACCCGCCCCTGGGGAGAGGCGGGCAGCCCGGGCCCAGGGCGCCACCCCCGTGCGCCCCGGGCCCCGGGCAAACCGGATGGGTGAAGAGCGGAGGGAACTGCACTCCGCCCGTCCGTCCCGGCACGTGCCACCCGGCACGGGGCCGGCCGGTCCGGGACGGCCCGTTGGCCGTCCCGGACCGCCCCCCTTCTTCCATCGAACTTCGTATCGAGGACTGCTGTGAGCGTCGGAACCCGCACCCGAACTCTGCTCAAGACCACCAGCCCGGCCCGCAGAACGGACGTCGCGGCCTCCTACGAGGCTCTGACGCAGGCCTGTGCGGCCAGCGGGATCGACGCCCGGCAGGCCGAGCTGGTCAGCGACAGCCCGAACCACCTGTGGCTGCTGCCCGCCTCGCACACCTTGGCCATGGTGCACCCCGATCCGGACGAGGCCTGGGCCCTGATCAGGGGCGCGCAATTCCTGCGGCAGCACGAGGTCCTCGCCACCGCACCCCGGTACGGCGACGTCCGAGCGGACACCGTGGGGCAGACGGTGACGTTCTGGCCAAACCCGGGGCAGCTGAGCACCGACACATCCCTGTCCGGGTGGGTGACCGCGCTCACCCACCGGATCGACCCCCGGACGGCGCCGTGGCTGCGCGAGCACGACCCGTTCACCGGGCTGCTGAACGGCCTGGACGACGCCCCGCTGAACGCGGCCGCCCGCGGGTTCCTGCGTGAGCGCACCATCCAACTGCACGAGGAGTGGGACTATCTGGACTGGCCGACCCCGGACACCGTCGTTTTCGGCACCCTCGGCATGGTCCCGGTCCACGACGACGGCGTCCACGCCGGGACCCTGCTGCGCCGCCCGCTGACGCGCGGCCACAGGGAGTGGGACCTCGTCGCCGCCCGCTGGCGCTCCGAACTGCTCACCGGCCTCCGCCAGGACCACCGGACCTACGCCGATACCTACCTGGCCTACGACATGGAGCAGCAGGCCTACCCCTACATCGGGGCCTGGTCCGGCTACCAGGTCGTGCGCGACGTCGTGGTCCTCACCGCGGTGATGGACGCAGTCCGCAGTGCCCACCTCGACCAGCGGGCCCGCGCGGAAGCCGCGCACCGCGTCGCGTGCCTGCGCGGCGCCCACCCGGCCCCGTGGAACTGGGGGCCGCGATGACGACCTCCCGCCCGAGCGGGCCCCTGCTGCCGGTGGTCCACGAGCCCGCGGTCATGCGGTGCGGCCACTACGTCGCCGAGGAGATCCCCGGACACGAGGCCCTGGTACTGAGCCACCTGGTCACCGACTTGGACTCGATCCGGATCGCGCTCGCCGTCAACGCGATGCCCGGGCGCCGGAATGCCGAGAGGCTGACGCCCAACGTGGTGCGCAGGAGCCTGCACTCCCTGCAGGAGCGGCTCCGGGCGAGCACCCGGGAGCAGATGGTGGACGTGGCCTGCCGCGCGAAGATCCTGCTGCCCCCGCGGACGGAACCGGCAAGGCCGCTCCCGAAGACGCCTCTGGCCCACTTCCAGCTCCGGGCCCAGGGCTGGACCAGCCAGGAAATCGCCGGCTACTTCGGAGTGACACCGGCCACGGTCACCACGTACCTGGCCGACATCCGGCACCGGGCCGGCACCCGCGGCAACCCTGCGGCCGTCTTCCGCCTGCACGGCGTGCCCGGCGCCCTGGACGGCTCGCCGTTCTGCCCGATCTGCGTGTCGAAGGGGGCGGCGTGATCCGGCCCTACGCCGGTCCGTGGGACCGGGAGTCCGTGGTCCACGGCGAGCCGTGCCTCACCTGCGGGGGCCGGATCGTCCTGACCCGGGAGCAGCGCGACGTTCTGGTGCTCACCGCCGCAGGCAGGACGATCCCGGCGGTCGCCCTGCGGATGGGCTGCAGCACGGGGGTCGTCTGCTACGAGCTCAAGCGGCTGCGGAGTATCACCGGTGCCCGCAATGCGGCTCACCTTGCTGCGATCGGTGTGCGGGCCGGCATCGTGCCGGCGGTGGGGCCCGACCGTCCGCCGGGCCGTCTGGACTCCACCCAGGTCCGAGTGTTCGCCCACATCTCCGCGGGGCTCATGCCGCGCGAGATCGCCGAGATCACCGGGCGCGGCCCCGCAGTGGTCCGCGACGCCGTACGCGAGGTGGGCGAGCTCCTCGGAGTGCAACGGATCCCGGCCATGATCACCATGCTGTTCGGCCTGGGGAAACTGCCGCGCCGTCACCACGGGTGCTCGCGGCCGGCATGCGTGCTGAGCCGCCAGCAGCAGGAGCTGGCCACGAGCCCGCGCCAGGAGGCCCGGGAAGCAGCCGCACGCTGGGCCGAGGACGTCGCGGCCGCGGCCGTCTGGCGTACCGAGCACCGCCGGGCCCGCCAGGAACTCGCCGATGCGCTGGCCAGGCTGGACGACGGGATGACCGAGCTGCGGGCCGCCCGCTTCGAGGCGCAGGAGGCCCTGGACCTGGTGGCGGCGCTGACCGCCGAGACCCTGGCCGACGCCCGCCGCAGCACCTCGCAGCTGTCCCCCGACCTGGCCGACATGCGGGCCCGGGCGATGGCGAACCTCACCGACCTCGGGGTCGTCCTGCGCAGCGCCCAGGTCGTCAACGACCGCCTGGCCGCCGTGGAAAAACGCCAGGACCGGCTGGAGCAGAGCCAGAGCCGACTGGCCGCCGGCTTCGATCGGCAGGCCGAACTTTCCGCCGCCCGCCACCGGGCCCACGCCCTCGTGGCCACCACCACCCCCGAACTGCGCGCCGAGCGCCCCTTGGTCCCTCCCGAGGCCAGGCCCTGGAACTCCCCCCGGCCGCCCACCACCCTCTGACCCCCACGAGGACACGACCACCATGCCCACCCCGCTTCCGCCGAGTGCCCCGGCCGGCGTCATCCCCCTGCCGGCCGCCGACCTCCTCACCCACGACCCCAGCAGCCCGCTCGCCGACCCCCACCGCCTGGTCGGCGACGCCTGGCTCACCCCCACCGTCGACGCGGTGCTGCACCTGCTCGACCAGGCAGCCCCGCACGCACTCGCGGCCGGCTCCCACACCGGCCCCGGCCACACCCTGCTCCTGCTCGCCGCACCCCGCGACGGCCACCCGGCCTGGTACCTGCGCCTGCCCGACGGCACCGCCGCCGCGCCCCGGCCCACCGGGCGCACCACCGCGGTCCTCCCGCTGGCCGGCACCCTGCCCCTGGCCCTCTACCGCGACCAGGACGACATCGACCGGCAGAGCCCCCAGTACCTGCGCACCCTGCACCCCGGCCAGCTGTGCCTCCTCCACGCCGGCGCCACGACCCTGCTCACCGGCGCCCCGGACAGCGTGCAACTCGTCCTCACCCACCTCCCGCCCACCGACCCCGACCTGCTGCCGCTGAGCGCGGCCGACTACCCGGCCGCCGCCACCGCCCGCTACCGCCTCACCGCGCCGCGCCGCGACGACGACCGACCCGGCGGCGCGTTGCCGGAGGACATCCCCGACCTGCGCGGCGCCGACCTGCCGCGCCTCCACGCCCAGGCCGGCGCCCTGCACCGCCTCGCCGCCGACCGCGCCCTGCTGTCCTACCTCACCACCACCACCGTCCTGGCCCCCGAACGGTACGAGGCCTCCCGCACCACCCTGCTCGAAGACCGCCTGGTCCTGGCCGCCGCGGACGACCGCGGCTTCGAGATCCGCCTCAACACCCGCCACCACCCCGCCAACCAGCGCGTCCCGCACAACCACGCCCACCCGCACACCGTCCAGGTCCTGGCCGGCGGCTACCTCCACACCGTCTCGCTGCGCACCGGCGGCCGCACCGACGGCCCCTTCACCACCCGCGACCTGCGCCGGGCCGTCACCACCACCGAGCTCCCGGGCAGCTCCTACACCCTGGCGCCCACCCTCGTACGCCAGGCCGCGATGCTGCCCCGCACCAGCCTCCTCATGCTGCGCGGCCCCCACGCCGCCGACGCGCACGCCGCCGCCGACCTCGTCCCGGAGCTCTTCGCCCTGCGGGAGTCCGCCGACAGCGAGACGCCGCCGCTCTCGCGCCCGCTGACCGACGACGAGCACCGCACCACGTACTCGTGCCTCGCCGAGGACGACGTCATCGACTGCCTGCCGCCCCGCCCCTGAACCGCACCCTCCCACCCCTGCGACCGATCGGACCCGACCCGCATGCTCCTGCCGTACTCCAAGCTCGACCCGCTGTACCCGCCCGGCCGCTGCGTCTACGCCCAGGTCATCATCCGCAACGCGTCCGGCGGCGTCTTCCAGGTGACGACCAACGCTGACGACAACCGGGGCTGGGACGTGCCGACCTGGCGCGCCATCAGAGACCAGGCGCCGCACGATGCCGCCCGGCACGCCGCACGGCGCGATGCCTCCCTGGATGTCGACACCCTGCGGCTGCTCGTGGTGGACACCACGCCCACCACCGAGACCACTGCCGAGGCGTACTGGCTGGTCTTCGACGGCGGCACCCTCCGCGACGAGCAGATCTCCTGCCAGGAGCTCCCGAAGCCGGGCGAAGTCCACGACGGGATGCGGTTCACCGATCCGAACCGCATTCCCTCCGGCCGCATCCAGGCAGCCCTGCGACGCCTCGCCGACCCCAGCGCCCCCGTGCTCCTGGCCGACGGACACCCGGTCACCTGAACCGCATCGCTTCATCACCGAGATCCACCGACCGCTGAGAGACCATGACCGCCACGACCACCCCGCCCCACACCCGCACCGGGCCCGCGACACTGCGCTGGCTGCTGCTATGGGGCACCCTCGCTACCACCGCCTACGCCGCACAGATCGCCGAACTCGCCTACCGCCTCGCCGACCACCGAATAGGTGCGGGCCCGTTCGCCTGGATCGAATGCGCCGGCGTCCTGGCCGCCGCCGCCTGCACCACCCGGCTGCGCCTGACCCGGGGCGGCACCGAGGCCTGGCGCGACCCCGTCGTCCTCACCGCCGCCGTGCTCGCCCTCTGTCGACTCACCGACGCCGCCGAGGACGGCAGCCTGGCCGGCGACCTGCTCCGCCTGCTGCTCAACCCGCTCGTCCTCGCCCTGCTCGCCGCCGAGCTGATGCGCCGGGTCGGAGCACCGGTCCGCTTCACCCGGCCGACCTGGCGCACAGCCGGCCTCGCGGTCCTGTCCGCCCTGTACTTCCTCCTCGCCCTCCGTGCGGCGGCCGCGGTGGCCGACCTGATCGCCCAGTCCTACCCCGTCCCCGCCCCGACGGCCGGGTTCGACGCTCACGATCACGTGCCCACCATCGCGCTCGCGGCGATGAGCCTGGCGCTGCCCTCATCGAGGAACTCGTCCTCACGGGAGCGCTCGTCACCATCGGCCGGCAGCTACGCGTACCCGTGCCGGTCCTGCTGGCAGCCGCTGCTGCTGGCCGGATCGCCCTGCACGCCTACCTGGGCGCGCCCGGCCTGGCAAGCGCCGTCTTCGCGGTCGCCGCCGTCGCCCTGTACTGGGACCAACGACGCCTGCTCCCGCTGGTGGCAGCGCACGTCGCCTGGGACCTCTACGCCCTCGTCCTCGCCCCCGCGTAGAACACAGCACCCCCTTCCTGCCCGGGCCGTCGACCGTGGAACCACCCGCCGCCGGCCCCCTACTCACCAGAAACGATCATGACCTCCTTAGAAATCCTCAACGACGCCGGCTCCGACGGAGACCACCTGGCCGACGGCCTCAGCAACGCCCTCAGCGCAGCGGCGCCGATGGTCTAGCAGATCTCCGACCTCTCCCTGCCCCCGAGGGTGACGGTGCGACTCGCCACCCCGGAGGCGAGCCGGGCACTCTCGGTCCTCCACGGGGACAGGTCTACGGCACGGCCACCGAACGCCTGGACACGCGCGAGGCGTTCGACATTGCCAAGAAGATCGCCGACACCCGGTCACCCCGCACCGCAACGCCGTCCTGGTACGGCGCGACGGCCCTTCTTCGTCAGGCACGAGCACATCACCGAGCACAGCCGCGCCCTTCGCATCCCGATGGTGAACGTCGAACTCGGTGTCCTGGGGAGAACGGCCGGTGGGCCCCGGGCAGCATCGTCCTCGTTGGCCACCACGCCACCTTCTACGGCCCGACGCTGCGGATGATCGAATCCGAGTGGTTCAGCCGGGTACTCACTGCCCACGGCCGGGCCCTGGCCTGCGGTGACTTCAACGAGCCGGCACTGGGAGAGGAACTCGATGTCGCCACCATCGCCGACCGGGCACACTTCCACAACCGCACCCACTACGGGCACGGCGTCGGTCGGGTGCCGGACCACCGCACGGACGAGGGCTCTCACCGCCGCCGGGTCGTCGACCTGGCCCGCAAGGTCGGCGGTGCGGCACTCGCACCGACGGCCGGCTACGGCCCCGGTGCCGCTCACCGGGCGGTCGAACACATGGGCGGCGTCACCTCGGCCCGGAGTTCATCCACGCTCACCGATCTGCGTTCGAGGTTCGCTCCGCAGTCCGACGTGCCCATGGTCCGGAGATTCCTGGAGAGCACCGCCTCCGTCGGCGCCGCACGAGCTGACCACTGCCGTGCCGTCCGGCTGGCGGGACGGACGAGTACGTCCGGCGAGTGGCGCACCCGCCTCGTGCCACAGGTCCCGAACTGCTCCGGTCGCGTCAGCGCTCAACCGGCCCCCACGCCCGGACACCGGCCGAGGGAAGGCCCACGATGACCCGACAGCAGAACCTCGGCTTCGCTCTGACCGTGACCGGTGGGCTGGAGCTCGCCGGTCACCTGCTGGCCGGAAAGCACGACGCGCCCATGATCGGAGGAATGCCGCGGCAGGGCACAGAGCGAGGATCCAATTGGTTGGTTGCCCAATCGATTCGACCCGAGGATGTCCCCATGCGTCGTGCCCTCACAGCGGTCGCCTTGTGCGCCGCGACCGTTGCTCTCACGCTCGGAAGCGCGGGATTCGCCAACGCGGAGGCTTGGATCTACCCGCAAGCATGCGTGGACGGGGGCGGGCAGGTTTTCCAGATCGAACCCGGGCTCGGCAAGTGCGTCGGCGGGACGTACGACGGTATGGAGGTGCAAGAGCGACCCTGAGCCCATTCGATCTTCTCGCGAGTCCCGGAGCCGAGGCCGGAGACCGCGCCGCCGCCAAGCCTCCGTCAGCCGCCTGCGGCGGGCCCGCTCACCCGCTCTTGCGGCCGCGACGCCGGGGCGCTTCGGCTGAGGCCGTCGCCTCGGCGAATGCGGCCCAGTTGCCCTTCAACTCTGGCACGTATCTCGCACGCCGCCCCACACATACGAACCCGGCTACAACCGGTTCCTCTGCCACCGGCGGCGCCGCATCTGCCCCTCTTGGCCCAGGCCCCATCGACCGAGATGCTCGCCAGCAGCCGTGGCGAACGCGTCGGTAGCCCTGAGAAGACCCTCGTGTGCCTGTCGGGGCTCGCTGCCCGGTTCGCCCAGCACGATGCCGAGACGCATGGCAGCCACCTCTACAAGGACTGCGGAGTCATAGATGTTGCCGTCGGCCGGCCCCTCAAGCCGTACATGCTGGACAGCCAAGTCGACCGGGTAGTGGTTGTTCACCGCGTCGATTCGGGTGCGGCATTCCGCATTGGGGGCCCGCACGACGTGAAGCAAAGGTTCTACGGCCTCCGCGTGGTTCAGGGCTGCCGTGAGCAGGCGAGCGTGCGCCTCCCGCCGCGCGGTCCGCCGTGCGGTGTCCAGTGGCCCAAGGTAGGCGGCACTCGCCTGGGTGAGCTGCCTCAACCGCCTTCCCGGCCTGATGCCTTGCCGCTCCGGTTGCTGCGCTCGCGGCGATCGCCGCCCCCACGAGCCCTCCGACCAAGCCGATCAGCGCTGCGGCTATCTCCGGTGTTATGCAGACGATCCTGCCGCATGGCCCGGCTCGCTCCGCTCACGCCGTTTGCGGCCGGTGACACGGTTCTTACCGGCACTCCAAGTGGATCCGATTGGAACGTCACGATAATAACGGGCCCGGTAAAACACTCTTGACCTGGTGAAACGCACAGATCTTGCTCCCTGGGGGCGGGGCCGGCCGGTTTCCGGAGGTACTTCGACTACCGAACGGCCTGCGTGCGGGATGCGTGGCGCATGTCGGTGAGGGCGGAGGTCAAGCGGGCTGAGCCGACGGTGGTTGCGAGCGCGGTGGCCTGGGCAGCGTGGTGGTCGGCTTCGATGCGTTCGCCTTGCCGGTAGAGCACGGTGGCCAGGCGGGCGGTGGCCATCGCCCGCACCCGGGTCTGGGCCTGGACGGTGCTGGCTTCGGCAGCCCGGCGTAGGTCGGCGACAACCTGCGGGTTGTCGCGGCCGGTGGTGGCGGACAGCAGGTAGAGGGCGAATCCGGTGTCGCTGCCGATCTTGGCTGCGGTGATCGTGGAGGTCCAGGCCGGTCCGGATGCGAGGTCGGTGACCCGGTCATAGGCGTGATCGGCTGCGACCAGGTGGCGGGCCACTTGGCGTTCGTCGCCGTTCAGGGCGTGGATCTGGGCCAAGACGGCGCAGAGCATCGCCCGCACCGCTGCGGGCAGGCGCCCGCCCACCTCGCCGGCCAGCTTGAGGGCTTGCCCGGGGTGGCGCAGGTGGATCTCCTGGCGGACGGCGTTGGTGGCGAGGTGGCACAGCAGTCCGGTGTCGCCGTGTTCGCGACCGGCGGTCAGACCGACCTGGAACAGTGAGCGGGCCTCGTCGAACAAACCGGCATCGAACGACGCCCAGGCAGTCAGGTTCGCCAGGCGCGCGATCGCACCGAGCAGTGCACGGCGTACGGCCGGGCTGGTCGATGCCTCGGTGAGGCTGACTGCGGCGTGCAGCTCGCGCAGCGCGAAGTCGCGCACTGCGCGCCCGCCCGAGGCCCGGTCCCAGTGCTCCAGGAGGCCGGTACGCTCGGTGATGGCGCGGATGTCGCCCATGCGCAGGCGCGTGAGGGGCGGGGTAGGTGGCAGCAGGGCGGTGAGGGCGGTGGCCAGGACGTCTCGGCGGTTCGAGGTGCTCGCCTCCTCGTGGTGGAGCTGCTTGGCGGTCAGGCCCAGCTCGGCCGAGTTTTCCGCGCCCAGCACAGTGCAGAGGGCCTGCCGGTAGTGCTTGTGCGGCCAGGTGATGAGGCCACGTTCTATGCGTGAGACATAGCCGGCGTCAAACGGCGACTCGCGCCCGGTGTCCGCTTCAACCAGTGCGCGGACCTGCTCCGCGACTTGGCGCTGAGTCAAGCCCCGAGTGAGCCGTGCGCGCCTGAACAGCATGTTCGTCACAATGCCCCGCCTTCAACCTTCGGCCCGGGCAGCGAGCTCAGCGTGCTGGGGCTGCCGCAGACTGCCTACCGATCTGCTCTGCTGTTGTCACCCGATCCGGTGGTCTCCTGGAGATGTTCCACCCGCCACCAGGCACCGGCCGAGGAGCGGTGGTCGAACGGCCGCGCCGTACCGACCAGGGGCCGTACAGTCCTGGCCATGACGACCGACATCACCACTGCATCGTGGCGCGAGATCGACCGCACCACCGCCTTCAGCAAGTTCGGCCGGTCCGTGGAGCGGGTCGAGTTCGAACTGCCCGACGGACGGAAGGAGGAGTTCTACCTCAAGTGCGAGCGCCCGGCCGGCGCCGTACTCGCTCTCACTGCCGACCGGCAGGTCATCCTGGCCCGCCAGTACCGTCCGGGCCCCGACCGCGTTCTGCACGAACTGCCGGGCGGCTACATCGAACCCGGGGAATCCGCAGCGGACGCGATCGCCCGCGAGTTGCTGGAGGAGACCGGCTACCAGGGCGAGGTACGCGAGGTCGGGCCCTACTGGCTCGATGCCTACTCCGACGTCCGCCGCTTCGCCTTCGTCGCCACCGACTGCGTCAAGGTCGCCGAACCGCAGCCGGAGCGCACCGAGTTCATCGACGTCGTCGCCCTTTCCCTGACCGAGTTCCGCGACTGCGTGCTCCGCCGGGGCGAGATGACCGACACTGCCGCCGCCTACCTCGCACTGGACGCGCTGAGCCTCCTGTAGTCCCCCGAGACGGGCGGGCCGGCACCACATCCTCACCCACCCGCCACCCGGGAGGACCCCGTGACCGATCGGAGCACCACCGACACCGCCCCGTACTACAGCAGCGCACTCGTCTCCCTGCCCGCCCAGACCGTGGCCCTGGTCCTGGCCGGCGGCAAGGGCAGCCGCCTGCGTGCCGCGCCCGATGCCGAACTTCAGGGCACGCCGAAGGTGCTGGTGCCGATCGACACCTCCGTCGGCCGCACCCCGATGCTCGGCCACGCGCTCACCCGGCTCACCGTCGCCGGGTTCCGCCGGATCGCCGTGCTCACCAGCACCGACCCCGCCACCGGTGCCGACGCAGTCGAGACCTACGCTCTCACCCACCCGTCGGCCCGGCAGGTGGAGCTGACGATCCACCGCGAGCAGCACCCGCTCGGCACCGCCGGTGCGGCCTACGCGGCCCTGGGCCACCTGTCCGATGTCCCGGCCGCGGTGGTGCTGCCCGCCGACACCCTCTTCCCTACCGTCCTGCTTCCGTCCGCCGTCGCGGAGCACCGCTCCCGCCCGGCAGCGGTGACGTGGACCGTGACCACCGCGCCCGGCCGCTGCGCGCAGAACGCGGGCCGTCTCTTCCTCGACCCCGACGGCCGGCACGTCGTCCACGCGCTGGAGGGCGTGGACGCCACCCTGCCGACCGGGAGTCGCAGCGGGCTGCGGCAGGCCACGAGCACGGGCGCCGTCGTCCTCACCCCTGCCCCGTTCCGGGCGCTGTTCGAGGAGTATGCCCGGCGCCTGGCGCACCCCGGCGAGGCGGACCTGTACCGGCAGTTCATGCCCTGGGCGATCAGCCAGGGCCACCCGGTCGGGGCCTTCGACATCCGCACCTCGGCCCCCGACCTCGGCACACCCGACCGCTTGGCCGCCTTCGGCCGCAGCGCCTGAGAGGAGAGCAGCACCGTGCCCAGCATCGCCCTGTCCACGCTGACCGAGCAGCAGGCCCGCCACTTCCGCGACCTCGGCTACCTGCGCCTGCCCGACCCCGGTCTGCCCCGCGACCTGTTGGTCGAGGTCGCCAAGACGGTCCGCGCCCACGCCGCCCTCCTGCCCGTCGGGCAGGCCAAGATCTACCGGCTCTACCAGCACGACCGCACCCTGATGCACCGCCTCATCGCCCACCCCGCCATCCTCGGGCCGCTCACCTCGCTGCTCGGCCCAAACGTCGTCTACGTCCTCAACCGGCACAATCAGGGCTCGCTGAACGCCTCCGGCGCCCACCAGGTGCGGCTGCACCGCGACATCCTCCAGCCCACCCGCGGCCTGCTGACCGCCATCGTGTACTTCGAGGACGCCACCGTGGAGACCGGATGCACGTGGATCGTGCCCGGGTCCCACCGCGCTCCGTACGTCGGCGTCCCGCAGCCCGACGGCGGCGGCACGTGGATGGACGAGCATCCCGAGTTGGCGGACCTCGCCGACCAATCGGTTCCCGTGCCCGTCCCTGCCGGCGGTGTCCTGTTGTTCGACGGCACCCTCTTTCACACGGTGGGCGCGAACACCGGCGGTACGACGCGTGCCAGCGCGGTCCTTGGCTACCGCAGCGCGGACGAGCTCGATGCCCGCCCCGACCCCGACCGGCAGATCGTCGTCGCCGGCGCCCAGCTGTACCGGGGCAACGACCGGCCGAACCGACCCAAATCTCGGTAGGAGCTGGTGGTGGTCGGCACAGCCCTTGGGGTGTCGACCACCACCCTCTGTTCAGGCTGTCGTTCTGCGGGAAGGCCCTTGCCCCCGGCTCGGCAGGCTGAGGCCTCGGCGGTGTGCCGGGCCGTACGCAGGTTCGCACGCCACGCGGTCTTCGCCGCGGTCTGTGTGCGCCGCTGTGCATGTCCGGAGGCCGCGGCCGCGCACAGACCGTCCAGGTCGGCGGTCAGGAGCAGGGGACGGTGGTCGGAGACGTCCTCATGGCCGGTCAGCACCTCGAACCCCAGGATCGCTTCGGCGGTGTGCGGGTCGGCGTAGGCGTGGTCGATGCGCTGCTCGCCGCCTTGGCCGTCGGCACCAAGTCCGTAGCCGGCGGTCGGGGCGAGCGGTGCCTTGCGGCTGGTGGCGGCCGCGACGCACCGGGCCAGGTCGGTGTAGACCATGGGGTGAGGGCCGGCGGGGCGGGAGCTGTTACGGCAGCTGCTGCAGGACCATCTGGACCTGCACGCGGTGCGGGAGGAAGAAGTGGTCCGTGCCGGTGCCCGGCCGGTCGTGGTGGGGCCGGAGGGGCGGGTGCGGCCATGGCGGGAGACGGGTCTCGCGCGCTGGCTGGCCAGCGTGTTCGGGCTGGTCCGGGTCACCCGCATCGCCCACCGGGGCCGAGGCGCGTGCAACGTCCACCCGGCCGACGCCGCGCTGTCCCTGCCGGCGGGCCGGCACTCGATGGGATTGTGGCTGCTCGCGGTCACCGAAGCCGTACGCGGCTCGTTCGACCAAGCCCAGCAGGCCATCGAGCGCCGCTGCGGAAGGGTTCTGGGCAAACGTCGGCTCGAAGCGCTCGTGGTCGCCGCCGCGGTCAACGTCTACGGCTTCTACCGGGCGAGGATCCCCGTCCCGTGCAACCGCGAGATGTCGCTGGTGGTCCAGGTGGACGGTAAGGGCGTGGTCATGCGGCCCGAACAGCTTGATCAGCAGCTTCGCTCGAAACGAACTGCACCCACCTCGATTAGCTCGGTGTCGGGCAGGTTGCGCAGCCACACCGCCCACTGCCCGGCTCAGTCATCGCCTGCTCGTGCTCTGCCTCACCGCGCTGGCCAGCCGGCGCATCCCCTGCTCGGTCAGCCGGCCGACGTCTCAGCGCTGATCCAGTTCAGGTAGCTCTCGGCGCCGGCCACGACCGGCACCGCGACGACCTCCGGCACGTCGTACGAGTGCTGCTCACCGATGAACGTGCTGAGCGGCCCGGCCAGCTCGGCACGGGTCTTGAAGTCGATCCGCCACTCGTCGCCGGACCGCACCTCGCCCTCCCACCAGTACACCGAGCGGACCGGGTAGACCTGCGCGCACGCGGCCAGCCGCTCGCCGATCACCTTCGCGGCCAGCTCGCGGGCCTTCGTCTCGTCGTCATGGGTCGTCGTCACCACGAGGAAGTCACTCATGGCCCGAGCGTAACCATCCGGATCACGCCCGGGGAACAGCACAGTGCCCGTCCCGGAAGCGTGACGACCCCTTACGCGGCCGCCTTCATGAACGCTACGACGACACCACCACCACAGAAGGAGCAGCACCGTGGCCACCCAGCCCAAAGCCCTGACCGTCAGCTACCCACGCCACCGAGCACCCGCCCGCCATCGAGCCGCTGCTGCTCGACCTCTACGCCGAGATCTACAAGGTCGAGGCCGCCACCGATCCGTTCTTCTCCGTCGAGCGGTTCACCGACCGCCTCCGCCGCCACACCGCCGCCTCCCGCTGGGGCTGTACCCTCGGGGAGGTGGACAGGCAGCTCGTGGGCTACGCCTGCGGCTTCGCCCGCACCGCCGGCTACCAGTGGGACCGGGCTCGTCAGCACCGTGCCGGGCGTGGACCTGGAGGAGCACGATAGCCGCACCTTTGCTTTGTGCGAGGTGATGGTCCGTACGGACTACCGCGGCACCCACTGCCCGCACGCTCCACGAAGAGTTGCTCTCCCACCGCGCCGAGGAACGCTCCAACCTCTTGGTCGACGTGGAACACCCGAAGGTCCGGCCCTCTACGAACGGTGGGGCTACACCGAGATGGGGATCACGCAGCCGTACCCGGACTCCCCCCGCTACGTCTCCATGTGGCGCCCGATCACCCTCTGAGCCAGACGACGCCGGCGGGACGTTCGGCAACGGCTGCTGAGATTCGTCCTGGGGCCGGCTGGGTTCCGTCCCCAGGCGGCTCCGCCGCAGGCCAACCGGGGCGCCGTACCAAAAGCCGATCGGCAGCCGGGTCGGCCCGACGGTCTCCAGCCCGAGGCCACCCGTCGAGGTGCCGGCCGCAGCGCAGCGGGCACCACCAGCGGACCGTCCCGGCCTTGAGGTCTCCGAGCGGGTAGGGAAATCCGGTTGCGGGAGGCACTGCTCCGGCCTGCGGGTCCTGCTGAACAGCGTTCACGCCCCCATCCCAGCCTTGGCGACCAGGTTCCGGGGGCGGCGCACGGCCTCGTCGAGAACGTCCGCCCCACCGGCCGAGGGCGATCTCGATTAGCTCGGCGCCGGGCAGGTTGCGCAGCCACACCGCCCGCTGCCCCGGCTCAGTCATCGCCTGCTCGTGCTACCTCACCGCGCTGGCCAGCCGGCGCATCCCCTGCTCGGTCAGCTCGATCGCGAACGCGCCGTCCACTCCGGACGCGTGGCTCAGAAGTCGTCGCTGGTCATGTGGAGGGTCGTCATCCCTGTGCCCTTCCTGTCCGATTGGGCCGGACAGAATGGCACAGACCGGCTCGCCGTGTGAGCCGGGAGCGGTGGACAGCCGACCCCCTCAGTCCCTTTGCCTGAGCTTCCGGGCGTCGAGGCCGGCGTACCGGGCCCGGGTCGACTGGCCGGTGTCATAGGTGAAGAGCGTCACGGGGGCATCACCGACCATCGGCCGCAGGGCGAGCGTCCGATCCACGATCTCGTCGTCGGGGATCGGGAGCCGGGTGTGCCGCGGCGGGTCAAACATGATCTCTACGGTCACATCGAGGCCCCCGGCTCCTCCCTTCTGCAGGACGGGGAAGGTCTCATCGCCCTTCGGGAACAACCGGTCTATGACGGCCAAGGCGACCCGGGCCCGGCCTCGCACGTCCCCCTTCGAGTGGGTGTCCTTGGTCCGGTCGAGCTCATCAATGACGACCATCGGGATCATCAAGTTGACCGCGCCCTCGGAGAGCCCGGTCAGAGCGACCCAGTCGATCGCATCCAGCTTCTCGGGGTGGTGGATGAACAGGCTGGTGTCGAAGACGGCGTTGAGCGATACGGCAGGCCGGTTCGCGATCGCTTCCTTGAGCGCGTTCACGGCGAGCGCGAGTTCGCGGCTGCGCACGCCCAGTTCGAGCCTGACGAGGCTGTTGGTGAACCGCACCATGTGCGCGGCGCCCAACTCGGTCGCACCGGCCAGCATGTGCTCGTACCGGCGGGTGAAGATCAGCCGGTCGATGTCCGCCTCGCTGATCCGCCCCTCCAGGTGAGAGAACGCGTCGTTCGCCCACTCCAGGTAGGCGAGCACGAGTTGCCCGGCGTCGCCCGAGAAGCCGGTGTACAGGTTGCTGACCTTCGTGTGAACGTGCTCGAGGGCCTGGAGCGCACCCTCACGGTGCGCATCCGGGTGCAAGGTGAGGTACATGTGGGGATGATGCCAGCGCCATGCCGCCACGCCTACCGGGTTTCCGCTGGGCGCGGAGATCGTTGCCGACAAGCAACCGACCGCCCCAGAGCCGGTCGGGCGGTTGGTCAGGAGGGCGGCCGCCCCGGCGGCGCTGGTCCCGTGTCATCGTCACAGAGCCGAGCCAGCCGACGGCTGGCCCGCAGGACAAGGCGCACTCGGTGCGAATTCCCCGGCATAGCTGGGAGGAGGCCCCGAGCGGGATGCTGTCCCGGGGCAGCTACACCGCCAAGTCGACCTTCGTGGACGACGACGGCAAGACGCTCGGGGAGGTTGAGTACGCCTACGACATCACCCCGAACTGGCCGGCCGCCGAGTAGACCGACTGACGCGACTCCTCACTGTCCCTCGCCAAGGGCCGGTACTCGCCCTGCCCTTGGCGAGGCGGCCGGTCGCAGCCTCGTCCGTGGACCGGACCAGTTGGGGCGGTCCGGGCCAGTGGCGGACTGCGGTCGGTACTGTGGTTCCCGACGAGGGGGACAAGTTGTCGCTGGTGAAGAAGGGTTCGCGTCTGATCACCGTCGACGGTGTGGTGTACCGGTGGCGGATGATCGGCAGCGTCCGGTGCTGTGTCCCGTGCAGCAACGGCGTTTCGGATTTCGCGGTCCAACGGGTCGGCCGGAGGAGCGCGGTGCTCGTGGCCGCCACGTCGGCGTTTCCGGTCGTGCCGTCCGCCGTCGAGGCGGGAGTCCGCGCGGCGCTCGGTCAGGGATGGCGATCCATGGAGACCGGACCCGCCTTCTCCCTGGGAGAGTTGGTGTAGGGCCGAGGTGACAGCCCCGGTGCTCGGCGAGTGGTCCGTGGTCTGCGGCCCGTGGCCCGTGGGCGGGGACCTGTCGGAGGGGGCTTCTACGATCCCGGGCATGGACATCGACGCATGGTGGGGCATCATCGGGCAGGCGCGCGCCGCGGTCGGGGACCGGGCCGACGACCGGGATCGGCCCGATGACCCGTTGCCCGGAGCGCTGGTCGACGTACTCGCGGCGCTGGAGCCGGACGACATCATCGACTTCTATGTGAAGCACATCGAGGTGACCGACGCCGCGGAGCGGTATCCGCTGAAGTGGGCCGCCTTCCTGATCGAGGGCAGCGTCTCGGACGACGGTTTCATGGACTTCCGTGACGGGCTGGCCCTGCTCGGACGGGAGACGTTCAGCCGCGCGGTGGCCGATCCCGACTCCCTGGCCGATCTGCCGGTGGTCGTCAGGATGAGCCGCGACGAGGGCGGCTGGATCGGCTTCGAGGCGCTGAGCCTCCCGATCACGGACGCGTACCGGAAGGTCCGGGGCGAGACCGACACGCTCGGGGCGGCGGTGGAGGCCGCGATCAACGGTATGACGCGTCCCGACCGGCCGGGTGGTGGCACCTGGGATCCGGAGGACGACGACGCGATGCGGCGCCACCTTCCCCGACTCGCGGCACTCTTCCTGGACTGACGGGGCGGTTCCCGAGGTGTCGGTTCCCGAGGTTCTCGCCAACTCACCTGTTCTCCCGTGGAGTTGTGCGGCCGGTGGCGGTTCGTTCGGCCCATGACAGGCCATCCAGGCCATTCGGCGACCGGTTGTGGACAGGGCGCGGCCCTCCTGGGGGAATCCGGCACTCCGTTCGTGATGGCCTGCCACACTGCCCGACAAGAGCGATGTGACATGTCACAGTGCTCTCGGCGTCCGCCGGGAGCACCGAATGAGGGAGGAACCCCATGAACCGCTTCTCCGCCGTGCTCGCCGGTGCCGCCGCCCTGGCGGCGCTGACCGGCGCCCAGGCCGCCACCGCCTACGCCGCCACCGCCGCGACCGGTTCCCCGGCCGGACCGGCGGGCACCACCGTCTGCGGCAGCCCGGGCGCGCCGAACTACGTCACGACCAGGGCCTGTATCACCGTCAACGGCAACCAGGTGTACGCGTCCGGGCGCGCCACACCGACCAGCCCGACCTGGCAGGACCAGCAGGTCTCCTTCCGGCTGACCAGCACCGGCATCACCAGCCCGCCGTTCGCCACCGTCACCCCGACCGTCCTGATCCCGGCCGGAGGGGCCGAGGTCGGCGGCATCACGGGCACCGTGCCCTGCGGCACGACGGTGAGCGCCACGTTCAGTGTGGAGCAGCCCGGCTGGTCGCCGTCGACCGCAACCGTGTCGACCGTCGTGACCTGCTGACCGGGGCGTGTGAGGACCGGCCTGACCCGGTCTGACCTGACGTGATCCGTCCGCCTCCTCCTGGGTGACCAGCCGCGATCGGCTCGCCCGGGGGAGGCGGACGGCGGTGCCCGGGACGCTGTCGGTGGCATCGGTCATCGCGGTCCGTAGCGCCTGGTAGGCGATCAGCAGTGCCCAGACTTCCTGTTCGATCCCGGTCGGGGTGCGGGCGCGCAGGACCCGCCCGCCCAGGATCGTGGATTTCCATCCCCGCGAGCGCGGGGCCGACTCCTGGCAGGAGCCGCTCTCATCGCCGGTGCGGGAGCTATCCCCGCGAGCGCGGGGCCGACGTCCTCGTCCTCGTCCGCCCGGTCACTGGTGGGGAGCTATCCCCGCGAGCGCGGGGCCGACTGCGCGGTCGGCGCGATGGTCGCGTGCTTGGTCGAGCTATCCCCGCGAGCGCGGGGCCGACCTGGGTCATCACGACTCCTGCTCGGGCACGTAGGAGCTATCCCCGCGAGCGCGGGGCCGACGCCGACATCCTGAGCTTCTGGGCCGAGGAGGTCGAGGAGCTATCCCCGCGAGCGCGGGGCCGACCTGCCATGTGTGCTGCCTCTCGTCGGCTACAGGGAGCTATCCCCGCGAGCGCGGGGCCGACGTGTACGTGGCTCGCAGTTCCTCGGCAATGGCGGAGCTATCCCCGCGAGCGCGGGGCCGACGCGATGATCCCCGGGAGCGGGCGTCGGGGCTGGGAGCTATCCCCGCGAGCGCGGGGCCGACACCACGCCGCTCTTCCACGGCCCTCCTGAGGGAGAGCTATCCCCGCGAGCGCGGGGCCGACATGTCGTGGCGCCAGAAATCGCGCCCGTACGTCGAGCTATCCCCGCGAGCGCGGGGCCGACCGGCAGGCCGAGCCGTCCCAGCAGATCCGCCAGGAGCTATCCCCGCGAGCGCGGGGCCGACGTGACGATCACCCCCACGAACTCCACGTCCGGGGAGCTATCCCCGCGAGCGCGGGGCCGACATACCAGAAGAACGCGTCACATCGTCAACGCCAGAGCTATCCCCGCGAGCGCGGGACCGACAGCCCGATGTTGATGCCGTTGAACGGGCCGGTGGAGCTATCCCCGCGAGCGCGGGGCCGACATACCAGAAGAACGCGTCACATCGTCAACGCCAGAGCTATCCCCGCGAGCGCGGGACCGACTCCCGGTGGGTGATGGTGACCGTGAGCTGGATGGAGCTATCCCCGCGAGCGCGGGGCCGACACTTCCTGACCTGCGGCGATTGAGCTCAAAGCGCGCCAATCCATTCAGTTCGAATCCGGAGCCCCACGTGTGCGGGGCCAACTCCCCAGCGGCTGTATGTCCCAGCTGCGCCCCGGCGAGACAGCTCTGAACCCTTCGACAGCATCGTACGGGCTGTCATCAGGCATGGGCGTAGGGAACGTGATCGCCAGTGACCGCTTTGACCAGGGCCCGGGACCGAGAGGCTGACGCAGGACGACCTTCAGCTCCCCGATGCCGCCGTCACCAATATCGTCGCCACAAACCGCCACTACGTGCTCCTGCGGACATACGAGGTCGACCCACCGCTCGACCGCGAGCAGCTGACTGTGGATCGGGTCGTCGGCGAAGGCACAGCGCTTGCCGGTGGTCCAGGCTTCGGCGCCGACTGGCGGGGAGGCACCTCGTAGGAATCGTCACCGGTGTCGGCCACGTCGCTTTCTTGGACTCCGCCCGGCGGGTCCAGTAGTTCACAGGCCCAGGCCGCTCCGCCGTGAACGCCGGGTCGGCTGCGGGTTCTGCCCGATGGCGGCGAGCCGGACCGCTGAGCGCCTGAGGGTGATGCGGTCGGCGGCCTGGGCGTCTGGGACGGAGGCGAGCCGGTGCTGGAGGTGCTGGGCGGCGACATCGGCTCCGAGCGCCGAAACCACATTGGCGAGGGCCCGCTCGGCGGCCGCGCTCGCCCGGCCGGCGGACCGGTACTCCTCGGCGAGTTCGGCGCGCCGGTCGGCGGGCAGCGGCCGGGCCGGCAGCCGGTTATGCCCGGGGCCGGAGGCCCGCATCATCAGCCGTCGGGTGTCGGCGAGGCGTTCGGCGAGGACCGCGTGGTCTTCGGCGAGGTGCTGGAGGCGGGCGGAGATCTGGCGCAGGGCGTCGCTCCACACCGGCAGGGCCGCGGCGATGTCGCAGGCCTGACGGGTCGGTCCCCCGTGGCCGTGGGACAGCCGCCAGGCCGGGTCGGCGTAGAGGAGCCGGCCCACCCGGTCGACCAGGGCGTGCGACTCCGCGGTGACGGCGGAGAGGGTGTTGTCGGGAGCGGAGCGCAGGGGGAACCAGCAGGCGCGTACGCGGCGCCAGGCGTGCTCGGCTGTTTCCCAGGCGGTGTCGGCGGCGTGGACGGAGGCGAGGTGGGCGGACACGGTGGCGGGAGCATGGGTGGCGGCGTGGGTGAACAGCAACCTGGTCAGCTGGTAGACGGCGAAGGCGTTGGAGGCTGCTGTGCCCATGGCGGAGGCGGTGTGCGCGTGGGAGTCGTCACCCGCCTGTACGGCGCGCCAGCTGATGTCCGCGAGCCGGTCGGCGGAGGCGGCGGCGCCGGTGCCGAGCTGTGCGGGGGTCTCCATGGTGCGGGGCGGGTCGGGCTGCAGCAGAGCGCGGGGCCGTACGGTGTCGAGCGCCGCGGCGCCGAGCCGGACGTCCGGGTCGGCGGCGAGCGCCCGGACCTCCTGCTGCACCACTCCCAGCTGGTCGACGACCCGGCCGAGGGCACCGATGCGCTCGGTGAAGGACGCGCTGGACGTGGCCGAACCAAGGCGGCCCACCAGGTCCGCGACTGTTCCGGTGAGAGCGAGGACCCTGACCAGGACGGCGGTGCGCAGCTGCGTGCTCTCCAGGGCGAGCCCGTGTCGGGTGAGAGGTCGGCCGTCGGGATCGGTGTGGGTGGCGAGCAGGTCCAGGCCGGTGCGCAGGGCCTGGATGGCATGGGGGACGTACCGGGGTGCCTGGAACGCCTGGAGGGGCGTGAGGGCCGGCGGCTTGCCGTAGGCAGCCCTGAGCTGTCGGGCGGCTTCGACCAGGGCCACGTGCAGCCGGGCCCGGCGGGCACTGTCCGGTGCCGTCGCCGGGCCGGGGCCGGTGGGCGCCCGGTCGGGCAGGGTGTCCACCGGTTCCCAGGCGTACCGGGTCTCCACGGCGAGGAGGAGGTCCAGCAGGTCCGCGACCTGATGGCCGACGGTCCGTCGGTAGAGTTCCGAGCTCCGCTCGATCGGCAGGTAGTCGGTGTCGGTGAGGTAGCTGCCGGCGAGGACGACGAGCTCGCCGAACTCGGCGAACTCGGCGAACTCGGCGCTCACCGGGCGGTCTGCGCCGGGCGGAGCGTGGTGCGCACCGCGGCGGCGGTGTGCCCGAGGAGGCGGACGGCAACCAGGACGGTGTAGACCTCGTCCGGCGTCGCCGCGGTGGCGGCCGCTGCCGAAAGCCGAAGCTCCGCCTGCTCCAGGAATTCGGCGAGCCGCGGACCGTCGGCGAAGGTGAGGTCGGTTTCGGGGTCGTCGCCGTCGTCGGGCTCTGGCAGGAAGCCGCGGAGCTCGATGGCGTGGTTGTAGGTGCCGCAGGCGGCCAGGGTGTCGCCGCCGCTGTCGGTGGTGACGGCCAGGGACCAGAACACGGTCTGGTGGGCGAGGGACCAGGCCGCCGAGAGCGGGCCCTGGATGCCGGGCTCGGCGAGGCGGGCGGCGATGCGGTCGAACCAGGCGGTCGTCATGGCGGACTCCTTCGTCGGTTGTTGTCGTGGCGGTCAGGGTGGCCGATCCGGCCGTCCCCGGGGGCCGATGGTGCGGGTTCCTGTGGATAACCCGGGGTTGTGGGTGGATCCGGTCACCCGGACGGGGGATCAGGTGACAACCCGGCGGACGGCGACGACCTGGTTGGGGCCGCTGCCGGCTGCTCTCCAGGCCTGGTAGCTGCCCGTCCGGATCTGGAGGCCGGTGCGGGGGGCCTCCAGGAGGCGGCCGTCACCGATGTAGAGGGCAACGTGGCCGGGGCGGCCCGGACCGCCGTCCATTCCGGTGGTGAAGACGAGGTCGCCGGGCCGGACGCTGTCCGGGTCGACCGGTTGCCCCTCCTCGACCTGGGTGAACGTCGACCGGCTCAGCCGGATCTCGGCACGGGCGTAGGCCTGCTGGACGAGGCTGGAGCAGTCGCACCGGCGGGAGGGGGTGGCGCCCAGCGGGTCGGTGCAGTCCCCGCCGAAGGTGTACCAGCCGCCGCGTTGGGCCAGGGCCCAGTGGATGGCGGCGGCGGCCTGCGGGTGGGTGCCGGCCGGGACGTCCCACTCCGGGGGGAGGGCGTCATCGGCGTCGGTCGGTGGTCCGGCGGGCGAGGGGGCGGTGAAGTCCGGGACCTCGGCAACGATGGCGGCGACGTACTGCTGGGTTTCCTGGTAGGGCGGGATGCCGTGCGCGGCTTGGACGGCGTGCCAGCCCGCGTTGTAGCCCGCGAGCGCGAGCTGCCACGGGTCGGCGGCGATGCCGGAGTCGCGGGCCTGGCGGATCAGCGAGCACATCATCCGTCCCTGGGCGTCGATCGCGTCGGCCGGATCGAACGGGCTGCTCACCCCGTTGCCGTCGGCGTCCCGGCCCCAGGTGCGCCAGGTGTCCGGGACGAACTGGGCGATGCCCTGGGCGCCCGCCGGACTCTGGGCGTTGGGGTCGAAGCTGCTCTCCCGGTGAAGCTGGGCGGCGAGCCTGGGGGAGGTCAGGCCCTGGTCGCAGGCCCCGGCGGCGCGCTCGATCATCGGACCGTACGGCGTCGGGACGCTGCCCGGCCGAAGCGCGCTGCCGTACGGTCCGTGCCCCGGGGCGCTCGCTGAGGCGGGTACGTCGGTGGCGGCCGCCAGCAGCACCAGGGCGAGCAGTCCGGCGGGTGCGGCGACCGCGCCGCCCGCCAGCAGGATCGTCCGTTTGGGCACAGTCCAGGTCCCCCGATCGTGTGGCACCCGTCGGCGTGTCAGGTACGGACCGGCCGGGCAGGCCGGCGCGGCCGGTGGCGAAGGTGTGCTCCGGGCGCTGCCTGCCGCACCGCCGGAGCCGGCCGACCTGCCGACCGGGCAGGTGCCCGGAGCGGCCGGAGACGAGGACTCGCAGGCGGCGACGCCGCAGGTGGGCCGCTGCCTCGGCGGCCGGCATCACCTCCGGCCGGCCGTCGAGGCAGCGGGGACAGGGCCGCATTCCGGCCCCGGCCCCGAAGTCGGTGGTGTCGTACGGCACCGGCACACCCCTGGTCACGATCCGCTCCAAGTCGATCGCCGAGTGTAAACAGAGCTGGTCGTCACTGTGCTAGACAGTGCGGCTACGGCCAGTGATGGCCCATGAACTGGCATCGCTGGACATCGGTCAGGTGGGAGGGGGTGAACATCGGTGGGCAGGTCCGTGCCCGTGGCCGGGCTGCACGTCGGCGCCCGGCTCGTCGTCCCGGTCCTGGGGGCGGCGGCCGGCAGCGGCCGGAGCACCGTGGCCCTGCTTGCTGCGGCCGGACTGGCCCGGCTCGCCTCGACGGTGGTGCTCGACAGCGCGTCGACCGCGTCGTCGCCGTGGCGCCGCTGGCCACTGGCCGGCGGCGCCGGGCTCGTCTCCGTACCCGTCGACCGACCTCTGGACACCGGTCAGGTCCGCTCCGCCGCCTCGTCCTGCCTCGACGGCCGGGTCCAGGTGCTCACCGACCGCAGGCCATGGTCGGAACCGCCGCTCGCCCTGCCCTCGGCGCCGTCGGCATGGCCGGCACTGGCAGGGGCCGGCGGCTGGCAGGTGAGCGTGGCGGACACGGCGCTGACCGTCGCGGACGACCTCGGTGACGCCGGGGTCCACTCACGCACCGCCCAGTGGATGCTGCTGGAAGGGGCCGTGCCGGTGATCTGCGCGCCGACGTCGCGGGAGGGACTGGAGGCGGCCGCCGTCGCGATCGCCGCAGCCGAGGCCGCGTCCCTTCCGCTTCAGCGGTGCGTGCTGGCACTGGTCGGCATGGCCAACGGGATACCGCGGCAGTGCCGCGCGGTCGCCACCATGCTCGCGCCCCGGGTCGGCACGGTGGTGCGGGTACCGCACTGCCCGGCCTGGCGGTCGCACGCCCTGCGGACCGACCGCCTCAGCCGCCGGTTCGAGGCGGCCGGCACCGGGCTCGCCGACACCCTGATCACCACGGCCGAGAGGTCCTGGGGCCCGCTGCGGGCCCCGGCCGGGACGGCCGCCACCTCGGAGGATCCCTCACATGACGACCTCTATGTCGCTGCTGGCAACCCGGCTGACCGCCCTGCCGCTCAATGACCCCACCACAGCCCCGAACGGGTCGTTCTACGACGTCGGGAAGGGCTTCAAGCCGGAGATCCCGTCCGGGGAGGTCGGCAGCGCGCTCACCACGATCGTCAACTGGACCATGGGCATCTGCCTGGTCCTCGTGGTGGCCGCGCTCTGCGCGTGCGCCGCGATGGACAGCTTCGGGTCCATGTCCGACCGACCCGAGATCAGTGCGCGGGGCAAGGCGGGTATGCCGAAGTGCTTCCGCGGAGCTGTGATCATCGGACTGGCGTGGCCGATCGTCTGGCTCGGCGCGAGCCTGAAGGGCTGACGAGTGGACTCCGTCGAGCTCCGCCGACGCCGGGCCCTGCGCACGCTCGTCACCGGGGCGGCCCTGGCGGCGGCCGCCGTCGCGGGCGCGGTCGCCGTCCTGGTCTGGCAGGCCGAGCCCGAACCACGGGCCGGCACTGCTGCCAGCTCCTCGGCCGCCGCCGCGCCGCCGTCCGCGAGCCCGTCCACGGTGGTGCAGGCGGTGCCGCTGCCCGCGCCCGCCCGGGTCGAGAAGGGCATCCCGATCGGCTACCCCCACACCATGGCCGGTGCCGTTTCCGCGGCCGCTCACTACACCGAGGCCCGCGACCTGCTGAGCCCCGACACGGTGCCCGACCAAATGATGGTGATGGCCCGCAAGGGCGAGGACTTCTTCAAGCTGACCTCGCTGGCGATCGCGGACGCCCGGGACTGGCGACGCCTGCTCGGCCTCCCCGAGGCCGGAGGCAGCACCGGCTCGGACTTCATCGCCTTCCAGGTCCGCGCCTACCAGACCGAGTCGGTGAGCGCCGACGCCGTCGACGTGTGGCTGCTGACCACCCAGACACCCACCGTCGGCGGTATCCAGCACGGCACTGGTGTCTTCGCTGTCGCGGCCCCAGTGGTGTGGGACGGCGACGACTGGAGGCTCACCTCGAAGAAGATGCGGGACACCCCGGTGGTGGCCCAGCCGGGCACAGTGCAGGCCGACGCGGCCGGCTGGAGGCCCGTTGCCTACCAGCACTAACGGCGTGCGGCGCGCGGTGCTCGTCCTGGCACTCGTCCTGGCCGCGCTGGTCGTGCCCGCAGCCGCGTTCGCCGCCGCGCCTCCACCGGTTCCCGTCCCGGGTGCCGCCACCGGAACGCCCTGCCCCGCGCACACCCGGCCCGTCGGGCAGCCCGAGGAGCTGACCGCCACTGGTCTGCAACCGAAGCCGCCGGCCGAACAGATGGACGCGCGCGGCGGCTGTGTACCGCTGGACGAGGACGGCTGCCGGGCCCTCGGATTGAGAGACCACCCGCTCTCGACCTGCGTGTACGCGACCTACAAGCACAAGTACTGCGACGCCGACGTCCTGCCCCTACCCGGGATGGAGGTGTACTGCGAGAACGCCGACAGGGAGATGACCGCCTGGTGCAAGAAGAACCCAGGCGTCGCCCACTGCGAAGCCGAATCCAAGCACAGCCTCGGCGCCGCCCTGAAGAACCCCGGCGCCGCGATCGCCGATGAGGGGACCAGCCGCCTCGCCCGCACCTTCGCCAGTGCGGCGAAGTGGGTGCTCGGGGAGATGGCCAAGACAGTGCTGGAGGGGTCCGTCGTGGACCTGGACGCGGACGGGATCTCGGACACCCTCGCCCTGATGCTCCAGCTGTCCGCCGTCATCGCCACGATCCTGCTGTGCGTGGAGGTCACCCGCACCTGTGTCTCGCACGAGGGCAAGGGGATCGCCACGGCGGTCACGGGCCTGGTCGAGTGGGGGCTGAGCTGCGCGGCCATGTACACCGTCACCCAGACCCTGATCTGGGCCGCCGACGACGTCTCCAACTGGATGATCCGCTCCTCCGGCCTGACCACCGACCGGTTCGTCGCCCGTATCAGCGGCCTGTTCGCCGGGATGGACACCGTCTCCGAGGTCGGTTGGTTGCTGGTGCTGGGCATCGTCGGTTGCCTGGTCGCCGGACTGATGTGGATCGAGTTCATCTTCCGGCACGACGCCCTCGACCTTCTCGTCGTGGCGTTCCCGGTGTCGGCGGCCGGGGCGATCAGCGAGTTCACCCGGCAGTGGGCGCCGACCGCCCGCAAGGCCGTGTACTCGATCGTCATGATCAAGCCGGTCGTCGTGATCACCTTGCTGATCGGGCAGGGCATGGTCGGTGCGGCCACCACCGTCACGGGCGTCGTCGGGGGCCTGCTGGTCGTCGGTGTCGGTGCCGTCGCCTGGCCGGTGACCGCCCGCTTCATGCCGTTCGCCGGCGGGGGTTCCAGCGGAGGGTCGGTCGCGAGCGGCATCATCGGCGCGGTCGGCGGCACCGCGGCCTCGGCGATCTGGGGCCGTGGCGGCGGGGTTCCGTCCGGGAGCGGCGCGGCACCGCCGGGGCCGGCGCTGGCCAGGGCGGTGGAGTCGGACGACGCCGACCGGCGCAGGGCGGACGACGGCCGACGCTCCTCGGCGGGCCGCGCGGTGATGGCCGGGCTGATGGCCGCCCAGGGCGTGAAGGCGGGCACCGAGCTGGCCTCCGGTGGTCTGGACGCGATGGCCGCGCACGCCGGGCTCGGCTCCGGGCGCGACATGGGCGGTTCCGTCAACCTCCCGCCCAGCCGTTCCGGCGAGGCCTCCGCGTCCGCCGGGTCGCCGGGCACTGCGGGGGCCGCAGCCGCTCCCGCGCCCCGTCCGGCCCCCGCCGCCCGGTCTTCGGCCGCGCACTCCGGCACGGCTGCGGCCCCGCCTTTTCCGGCTGCCGGCACGCCGCGACCGCCCCTGGCGCGCACGGCGGGCGCCCCCGCGCCGCCGGCTCCCCCGCATCCCGGTCCGACGAACGTCCCGGCGGACGTCCCGGCGGCCGCCGCCCACCCGACCCCGGCACCGGTCCCGCCCCTGCCGGCCGACCCGCCATCAGGAGGTGAGGGGCCGTGACGTCCCCCGAGGAGCCGGCGACGTACGGCGGCTGGCAGCGCGAGCGCAGCCCGTACCTGGGCGAGCTGAGCCTGAGCGGACTGGTGACGGTCGCCGGCGCGGGCCTGGTCGCGATGCTGCCGGTCTACACCCACGCGTGGGCGGGCGAGATCGTCGCCGTGCCGGTCGCGCTGCTGCTGCTCGCGGCGGTCTACCTGCGGGTGTACGGCCTGACCGCGGCGGAGTGGGCGGTACTCACGGTCCGATTCCAGATTGCTGTCGTCAGGAGGCAGACGATGTTCTTCAGCGGCGCGTTCGCGCCCCGGCGAGCCGACGGGTCGCGGCGCACGGACCTGCCCGGTGTACTGGCCCGCCTGGAGTTCCTGACGGTGCCCACCGGGGCCGGCCGGGAGATCGGCGTCGTCCACGACCCGCTGCAGGGCCACTACTCGGCGATCATGGAGGTGCGCTACCCCGGGATCGCGCTCGCCGACACGGCCCGGGTGAACGCCCGCGTCTCCGGCTGGGGCGGTTTCCTCCGGGGGCACTGCGTCGAGGGTGGGCCGATCGTGCGGATCTCGGTCACCGACCGGTCCGCTCCCGAGGACGGCACCGCGCTGATGGCGTGGACGACCGGCCACCTCGACCGGAGTGCGCCCGCAGCGGCCCACGACCTGGTCACCGCTCTCGCCGCCGAGGCGGCGCCCGCGGCGTCCACCCGCCGTACCTACCTGACCGTCACCCTGGCCGCGTCCCGGGTCCGCCAGGACATCAGGAGCAGCGGCGGCGGCACCCTGGGGGCGACGGCCGTCCTGGTGCGCGAGCTGCTCGCGATGCAGGGCGCGATCGCCGCCGCCGACCTCCAGGTCGTCGCCACGCTGACCGTCGGCCAGATCGTCGAGGTGATCCGCACCGCCTACGACCCGGGCGAGGTGCCCGTGCTCGCCGCCCACACGGCGGCCGCCTGCGCACCCGAGTGGGCCGGCACACCGCCGGGGGTGGACGAGTCGGCGGCCGGCCCCGCCGCGGCCGAGCAGCACTGGAGCCGCTACCGGCACGACAGCGGCGTGTCGGCGAGCTTCGAGGTCTACGGCTGGCCCGAGGGCCGGGTGTACGCGAGTGTGCTGACTCCGCTGATGAGCCCCTCCGGCAATGCCCGGCGGAGTGTCTCGCTCACCTACGAGTGCCTCGGTGCCCGCACCGCCCGGGCCACGCTGAGCCGCGAGCGCACCAAGGCCGACGTCAAGCGCCGGGTGCGCGCACGGGGTGGGCGGATCGAGTCCCTGGACGAGCGCAAGGCGCTGGTCGACACCCAGGACCAGGACCACGCCCGCACGGCGGGCCACGGCATCGCGCGCTTCACCGGCGTGGTCACCGTGACGGTCGACGAGCCCGACGAGCTGCCGCTGGCGACCGCCCGGCTGAAGCGCGACGCGTACACCTCGGGCCTTCGCCTGCGCGAGCTCTACGCCGCGCAGGACTCGGGTTTCGCGGCGACGCTGCCGCTCGGGCTGGGTCTGCCGGTCAAGCGGCGGGCGGTGATCTGATGGGCCGCCTGAGCGACTGGATGCGCCGCGGGGACACCGACCTGCCCTCGATCGGCCTGCCGGAGGTCCTGACGACCGGGCCGGCGCCGGTTCCCGCCCAGCGCGGACGGCGCGCACCGCGGCGCCCGGCCGCCGCACCGCCGACGCCGCTCCTGGGGTGGCCCGGCCCTCACGCCGGAAGGGCCGTACGGGTCGCGGCCCCCGAGGTCCACCGCTGCGACACCCACAACGTCTCCGGCCTCTATCCCTTCGGGGGCGGCTCGGCCCTGCCTCCGGTCGGCGCCTACATCGGCCACGACGTCCTGACCGGCCGGCAGTTCTCCATGCACCCGGGCGCATGGGTCCAGCACAAGATCGTCTCCAACCCCGCCGTCCTGGTCACCGGCACCATGGGAGCCGGGAAGAGCGCGCTCATCAAGGCCCTGTCCACACGGCTGGCGGCGTTCGGCGTGAAGGTCCTCATCGCCGGTGACGTGAAGGGCGAGTACGGGCGGGTGTGCCGCTGGCTGGGGTGCGAGCCGCTGGAGCTCGGCCCCGGGCTGCCCGGGCGCATCAACCCCTTGGACGCCGGCTCGCTCGGCGACGGCCTGGAGCGCGTCACCGACCCGGTGGAGCGGCGCGAGCGCCTCACCGAGATCCACCGGCGCCGCCTGAGCCTGCTGTGCACGCTGCTGGAGCTGCAGATGCGCCGCCCGCTGACGCCGGAGGAGACGGAGGCGATCTCCGCCGCGATCAAGGAGGTCACCGGCCAGCTGAGGGGCACCACCGTCCTGGCCACCCCGACCCTGCGCGCCGTGCACGCCGCCCTGCGCGACCCGAGCACCGAGATGGCGCGCGAGCTGCGGATCCGGGGCGAGGACATCCAGGCCACCCGGGAGGCGACCAGGGCGTCCCGGGCCGCGCTGGCCACCATGCTCGACGGGCACGTCGGCGACCTGTTCAGCACCGCGGAGACCTCCCCCAGCCGCATCGACTGGTCGGCACCGATGGTCAGCATCGACATCTCCCGCACCCGCGCCTACGGCGACGAAACCGTCGCCATGATCATGATGTGCATCTCCAGCTGGACCCAGGCCGCGATCGACCAGCCCGACGGGCCCCAACGCCTGGTCGTCAGGGACGAGCTGTGGCGGGCGCTCCAGGTCGGCGGCGCCACGGTGATCCGCAAGCTGGACAGCGACCTGCGCCTGCACCGGGCCGACGGCGTCTTCGACCTCGCCGCCACCCACCGGCTGTCGGACTTCGAGGCGGTCGGCGCGGCCGGGAGCGAGGCGGCGATGATCGCCCAGCACATGGTCTCCTCGTTCGACACGAAGATCACGATGGCTCAGGACGCCAAGGCCCTGGGGCCGATCCGGGACGCGGTCGGCCTCACCGACCCGCAGGTCGAGCTCATCTCCGGCTGGGGCCGCGCGCACGCCGGCCGCGGCCTGTGGATGCCCGGCCGCTCCGGCGCCTTCCCGGTCCAGCTCCACCTCACCGAGAAGGAGAAGGAGCTGTACCACACGGACGAGCGGATGGCCCTGTGACGAGCGACCAGCGCTCCGAACCGACCTGGGCCGCGACCGTGCTCGGCGCCGCGGTGCTGTGGCTGCTGGCCTCCGGCCTGATCGCCGCCCGGGCCGCTGCCCTGCTCACCGGGCACTCCTGCCGCCCGGTCGGCGGCGCCGGCCTCGCCGCCCTCACCTGGCCGCTGCGCGGCCCGGCCGCGGCCTTCGCCCCGGCACCGCCGGGCTGGCTGTGGTGGCCGCTGCTGGTACTGATCTGGGCCGTCCCGGTCGCGGGCGGGACGTGGCTGTGGATGCGCCGCGGCACCGACCCCGGCGCGGACGGCGCCCGCTGGGGCGGCCGGGCGACCGAACGCCGGCTCCGGGTGCCGGAGGAGCCCGACCGGCGTCGCAACCGCATGGCCTTCGGCCGCAGCAAGGCCCGCCGCAACTGGATCCTCGCCGCCAAGGAGAACATCTCCGCGACCGTGTTCGGCCTGCCCGGCAGCAGCAAGACCACCGGACTGGTGCTGCCGATCGCCGCCGAGTGGTACGGCCCCTGCGTGATGACCACCGTCAAGGCGGCCGACCTCGACGTGGTGTACGCGCGGCGGGCGGCCCTGGGCCCGGTGTACGTCGTCGCCCCGGCCGGCCTGCCCGACCGCCCGACCGCCCGCTGGTCCCCCGTCGACTACTGCGCGGACGCCAAGGCCGCCGACCGGATGGCCACCTGGCTGGCCGACGCCGCCTCCACCGCGGGCGATCCGCGGTCCGGCCCCTGGGTCGACCAGGCCAAGGCCGTCGTCAAGGGCGTGCTGCTGGCCGCCAACCTCGCCGGCGGGGACATCACCACGTTCAGGCGCTGGCTCGCGCTCGCCGAGGACGCCGTGGACGAGGTCCGCGAGGTCCTGGTCGACGGCGGCCACCCCGATGTCGCGGACGACTACGCCGCCGCGTTCGCCCTGCACCCCGACGGCGTCGGGAGCATCAAGTTCACCCTGAGCGTGATCACCAAGGTCTACGCGGACGAGGAGGTCCGGGCCACCGCCGCGGCCAGCGACTTCACCGCCGAGGAGATCCTCGACCGGTGCGGCACCGTCTGCCTGATCGCCAGCGAGGCCGACGGCGAACGCTTCGCGCCGCTGCTGACCGCGATCACCGCGAGCATCGTGCACGCCGCCCAGGCCCGCTACCAGCGCACCGGCCGCCCCCTCGACCCCGCGCTCGGCCTCGTCATCGACGAGGCCGGCAACTGCTTCCGCTACAAGGCCCTGCCGAGACTGCTGACCGTCGGACGCGGCATCGGCATCGTCGCCCTGACCGTGTGGCACGACCTCAGCCAGCTGATCGGCGTACTCGGCCGGGAGGCCGCCAACACCGTCATGAACGCGAGCGGCCTGCGCATGCTGCTGCCCGGCAACGCCGACCCGGAGACGCTGCGGGCCTTCACCAACCTCCTCGGCCGGGCCCTGGTGACGAGGAGGTCGACCAGTAGGGGAGGCGGTGGCGCGTCCACCTCCGAGCAGCTGGTCGAGACCGACCTCGCGCCCACCCACGTGCTGCGGGAACTGCCCGACTTCACCGCGATCGCCGTCTACGGCAACCAGCGCCCGCTGCGGGTGAAGCTGCGCCGCACCTACGCCGACCCGGACCTGATCGGGCTCCTGGCCGAGAAACCCGAACGGACGGCCGCGGCGGGCCCCGCGCCGGTGGTCCCGCCGCGGCCGCAGCATTCACCCACGACACCCCCGGTCCCGCTGACCAAGTCCTGAGGAGAACACCCCGTGTCCGAGACCTGCACCGAGCCGACCGACGGCCTGGACCCGGCCGATCCGTGGACGGACGTCCCCGAGCCCGACCCCGCACCCGTGCCGCGGATCGTCCTGCGCGACATGGAGCCGCAGGAACGGCGCTCCCGACTGGAGGAGCTCGGGAACTGGCTGCGCTGGCTGGTGGAGGTCAACCCGGAGGCCCGCGCCTCGGTGCCCGCCTGCTGGTACCGGCACGAGGACGTCATCGAGGTCCTCCTCGCGCTGCAGATCGGATGGGTCCGCTCCTACACCTGCCCCAGCCCGGGCCGCGACACCGCCGAGGCGGACTGGCTGATCACGGCGAACAACCTCCTCCCGACCACCCGCCGGGCGAAGTGCGCCAACGGGCACGCCGACCCGGTCGCCCGGCCCTGGGGCGGGCCGGACGAGGAGACCCTGCGGCAGTGGCTGGAGGAGCCCGGCGGCCTCGGCACCCGCGAGCGCGAGCACCCCAGCCCGGCCCTGGCGGCGGAGCTGAGCACCGACGAGCCACCGCTGTAGTGCGCCGAGCCCGACGCACCGTAGTGCGTCGGACCCGACGACACCCCACCCACCCGCCGAGATCCAGTGGAAGCCGGCCGACCCCGAGGAGGACCTGATGCCACCCGAGCCCGCCGAACCCGACACAGAAGCACGGGACCGGCTCACGCCGCAGGAGGCCGCGACCGACGGCCCCACCCCACCACCGTCCACGACCGGCGGGACGATCCGGGGGTCCGCCTCCGCGCAACCGGGCGCCGCGCTCCGACAGCCGCCCGCGCAGCCGCCCTACAGCGTCTTCGGCGACCCGGGGTACGAGATCGTCGAGTCCCGACAGGTCGGCGAGAGCACCTACGTGCGCGCCTACCGGCGCGGAACCGAGGAGGAGTCCCTCTGGGTCCACCGCCGCGAGGAGTCCGAGGAGCTCATGACCAGCGGTGGGGCGTTCCGACCCCATGACGCCTACCGCACGATGACCGGACCGAACGCCCCGACCTCGCTCTACGAACAGCTCGTCAAGGAAGGCGACCTCTGGGACGTCCAGGTCCGCGACAACGAGAGGTGGGAACGCGAACGCGAGCGGGCCGAGGCCGAGACCGCCCTGCACGGCCTGGACGCAGGGCCCGACGACGGCATGGCGGCCGAGGACGACGAGGGCGCCGCCGCAAAGTCCCCTTCCTCCGACGACGGGTGGCTGTCCGACGCGCTGGCGCTCACCGCCGACATGCCGCCGGAACAGGCCGCACTCCTGCGGGAGCGCCTCGGCGTGCTGACCGCCGCCCCGCCGGACATCCGGCACGAGCCCGCCCCGGACGACGCAGCGCACGCCGGGCTCCCGCCCGAGCAGGCCCTCGCCGAACTCACCTCCGCCATCGAGACCGTACGGGCCCGCGCGGAGTGGTGGCTGGCGCTGCCGCAGTGGGCACAGGTCCAGTCGGTCCAGGCGGCAGCCGTCGGGGCCTGGGCCGCCGTCAAGGAGGCCGTCGGGCAGCAGACGGTACTCGCCGACGGTGAGTACCGGGCCACCCGGCTCCTGCGGGGGATCTGCGCCGCGGCCTGCCGGGCGGTCTCCCGCCACGCGGCCGACCTCGCCCACGACCTCACCACCCGCGGCTACGGCGGCACGCCCGCCTGGACCGCGCTGCGTGCCTTGTCCCGGCGGGCCGGAACGCTGGCCGCACGGGTCCTCGGCCGTCCCGTCGACCGTGCCACCGCCCGACGCCTGGCCGCGCTCGACGCCGAGGTCGTGGCGGTGGCCAAGGCGGAGCGGGCCGATCGGCGCGCGGTGCTGGCCGACGGGGCCGACCGGGTCGCCGCGGCCTTCGCGGCCTGGGCCGGCACACCGATGGGCCGCCGGCTGGCCCGCTCCGCCCACCCGCGCGTCGCCGCGCTCCGCAGGGCCTGGCAGGGGATCCCACGCCCCGGCATCGAACCGGTGTCGGTGGCGCGCGCCTACGCCCGGCTGGCGAGGGCGGCCCGCTCCCTGGCCGACGCCGCCCGCGCCGCGCGCCGGTTCCGCAGCGCCGACGTGGCGGTGCTGGACGCCGTCACGCGGGCCGCGGACGAGCACACCCGCCGGGTCGCGCCCGCCGCCGGCCTCACGCCGCCCCCGCCCGCCGTCCGGCACGCCCCGTACGCGACCAGGCAGGGTGCGAGCGGCGGCTCCATGCTGGTCGCGGACGCGCTCAGCGCGTGGACGGCGACCGAGATGGGCGGCCACCTGCACGGCTCCCGGCACCCCCGGGTGGCCGCGTTGAGAGCGTCCTGGAGAAGCCTTCCCCCGGTCGATCTCCCCGGCGGCCCCGCCGTGGCAGCCCGGGCCTTCCACCACGTCGCGCACCGGGCGAGGGCCCTCGCCGAAGCCGCTCGCGCCGGCGGCCGCTTCCGGCCCGGCGACCTCGCCGCCTTGGACGCCCTCGCCCTGGCCGCCGCCGTCCACGCGGGCCGACTGGCCGCCACCGCCGGCATCACACTGCCCTCCCGGGCCGGCACGCCGACGCCGCCGGCCCACCGGGCGGCGGCGCTGCGGCTCGCCGAACCCTTGCAGCAGGGCACGTCGCCCTCGGCGAGGCCGAGCGCTCCTTCCTGGAGCTGATCCGGCTCGTCCACCATCAGCGCGACCGGGTCCGCAACCGCTTCCCGGACACCCTCACGGACCAGCTCGCGCTGTTCCCGAACCCGCGCTTCAACCCGGACGGCACCAAGCCCTACCGATCAATGTTCCTCTGCCGTGAGAGCGCTGGTCACGAGTGATCTGGCATGCGTGGACGGCGTAGCTGTCAGTGGTGTCGTACATGATCGGCACGTCAGTTTTCTGTAGACGGGAAGGCGCCATGCCGATCACAAACCAGCAGGTAGCAGGGCACGCGTTTCTGCGGTCCATGTACGAGGACTCGTACTTCCCCGATCACGTCGTCGACCAGGGCAGGGCAATCCTGGTGCGGCTGTGCGAGCGGATCGAGGCTGAGCAGCCACCGAATCTGCAAGCCTTGTACACGCTCACCCAGGCCGCGACGGAGGAGTTCAATCTGCTGGAAGCGGAGTTCGAGGCAGCCGGGAGTGAGATCGAGACAGTTGCGCGTGAGTGGATCGCTGAGGAGTTCTGGCTTGTCGCGTCGGCATACGGGTTCGCAGACGCGGATACAGAGGAGCTGATCGCTGGCAGAGACTGGTGAGCGAAGGCCAGAATGACGCCCGTCGGCCACCTGCCTCCCGGCGCTGTCAGTGCGGGGCCCTATTCTCCAGGGACATCACGGATGGCATGGGAAGCACATGATGCAGATCGCAGGTATCGACCTGTACGCGAATCACCCAGTGCTGGCCATCGGTTCGACCGAGTGGATCCCCACGACACTCGCACTCAACAACGCGCCCGCCGCTGCCTGCGACACGCACCTCATCGTCCGCGTGCAAGCCCAGACCGTCCTGGTCAAGGTACGGATCTTCAAAGATCACGACGCCTCCGGTGGCCAGGGACGGGAGCTGGAAAGTCTGACCACGGTGTTCGACGGACATCTTCTGCTGAGCGATGGCCGACTCGTCGTCGGGGACATTATCGGCGAGAGCCGGTTCACCACTTCCCTGCTCGGCATGCCGGGCCGGCGGCGAGTCCGGGTGTCGGTCGACGACGCTCAGGGACGGGCTCGCGCTGTTGACATCGTCATCAGTGCCGACACGGTGTGACGGAGCCGAAACCCTTCGCTGAGCGGCACACCTCGCACGTTCACCCGACTACGGGGCGAATTGACTGAGCAGCCAGGTCCGGCCGAACCGACGCGACTGGGCAGGCGAGCCCTTGTCCGCACGGACCCGATAAAGGCGCCAGGGAGCATGACGACCGTGGCCTCTGTCGTCGCTCAGGGCTGCCAGCGCGGGGCCTCATCATCGGGTGTGTCCGGGCTGGCGAAGTGGAACGGTACAGAGAGGTACTCAGCAAGAGCACGCCCCGCCCGCTCGGCAGCTACCGCGACGGGGCGGCGCTGGCCGCCGTCCTCGTCCTCGCCGAGGTACCGCTTGGCCGTTGACCAGTAGACGGTGGCCATGTGAGTCTCTCCCGCCGGGTCGGCGGTGATGGCCAGCAGTCGTACGAACCAGTCGTGGACGGTGTCACCATCCCAGATCGCCTCGATCGCCACGATGCGGCCCCCACACCCGGCCGCCCTGTAGGTCAGAGACTCCAGATCGAGGGGGCTCTCCGGCCCTCGTGCAATCCGGTCCCCGTAGTGGAGATAGCGGTCATTGGCGATCAGCTGAGCGGTACCAACACCTATGCCGTGGGGAACGAGGCCGATGGCGACGATGACACGCACTGCCCCGAGAAGGGAGTCCTGAAGGATGTATCCGTCGATCTCGTCACGGATCCCGGCAGGCAAACTCTCCCACCACTCGGTCCTGGCCGCCTTGTTCATACCCATCAAGAGCCCCGCCCCCTTGGAGCCCCCAACAACCGAGCCTCGGGCCACTCTACGTCGTCTTGCACCACCGTCTACGACAGCTGTCGCGCGACGATCCGTCTGGCCTCAGCATTTTTGATCAGGGACAACACCGGCTGACCAATAGCTCGATCAGCAACCAACCGGACAGAAGCGACGTGCTGTGACCGGGGACGGTACACCGTGATCGGAAGGCGGCGAACGGGACGAGCCCACGCGCAACGGCTGGTACTACTGGGGCATGCAGGAAGAGACGGCACGCTCCGCGATCGACACGTTCATCTCCGCGTTCAACGCCTCGGACGACAGTTATGTGACTGCCCTGCTCTCCCAGGCCCTGACCTCGGACGTGGTCTTCTGGGGGCCGTTGGGCCGCAGCGAAGGAATCGCGGCGGTCGAGCGGTTCGTGCTGGACATCCGGCGCCACCCGGCGGGGACCGGCACGATGGCGCGCTGCTCGGCGGTGGACATGCCTGACGAGTGGGCCCGGTACCAGTGGGTCTTCACCATGCCGGACGGAGGCCCCCGCCTGGCGGGAACGGACGTCGTCCATCTGCGGCGGAGCCTCATCGACCAGGTCATCGTCTTTGCGGGGGAGATCGAGCCGTCCGCCTCCTGAGTCGTCCTTTTGCCGCTGTCCTTCTCGCGAACTTCTCCCTTTCCGGCCTGGACCACCGACGCGCTCGACCTCCTGCTTGCTCCGAGGCCGGACCGGATCGCCTGGTACCTGGCCGTGGGCTGCCCGGACGCGGTGATCGACCGCGCGGGGGTCCTGACCCGGGACGCGCAGGAGTACGGCGAGTTCACCGAGCACATCGCCACCCGCCTGCGCCGCCTCGCCTCCCGGCACGGCTGGCCCGTAGTTCCCAAGGGCACCCCACCGGACCGCCGCACAGGCGGCCACCGACCCGTGCGATCTGATCGAGCATCGCATCCGATCCGCCGTCCATGCCCCGGAGTCCCGCATGACCAGCAGCCCGAAGCCCACCGTCGACGCGGTGGTCCTCACCATGAACGATCGCCCCGAGGAGTTCCCGCGGGCGATGGCCTCGCTCCTCGCCCAGGAGGGGGTCGACCTGCGCGTGGTCATCGTCGGCAACGGCTGCGAACCGGAGTACGCGCCTGACGGCGTCACCGTCGTCACTGTGCCGGAGAGCCTCGGGATCCCCGAGGGCCGCAACGTCGGTGCCGACAGCCTCGCCGGGCCGGACGAGGCGGAGTTCCTCTTCTTCTTCGACAACGACGCCATCCTGCCCGAGCGCGATGTCCTGGCCCGGCTCGTCGAGCAGGCCCGCCGCCATCCCGAGGCCGCCTATATCCAGCCGCGCATCGCCGACCCCGACACCGGCGTCACCGTGCGCCGCTGGGTGCCCCGGCTGCGGGCCGGCGATCCGAGCCGGCCCGGTACCGTCACCGCGATGGCCGAGGGCGTCATGCTGATCCGCCGGGCGGACTTCGAGCGTGCTGGGCACTGGCCGGGCCATTTCTTCCTGTACCACGAGGGCTTCGACCTCGCGATGAGGATCTGGGACCAGGGCCGCACCGGCTTCTACGCCCCGGAGATCATCGTCCACCACCCCGCCAGCGACCCCGCCCGCCACGCCCTCTACCTGCGCCTGGTCGCCCGCAACCGCGTCTGGGTCGCCTACCGTCGCCTGCCCGTACCGCTCGTCCCGATCTACAGCACGTCCTGGATCGTCATCACGGCGATCCGCATGCGGCGCGACCGCGCCGCGTTGCGCACCTGGTTCGCCGGGCTGCGGGAGGGGCTTCGGGGCGGGCACGGCGAGCGCCGGCCAATCTCCTGGGCCACGGTGTGGCGCCTGACCCGGGCGGGGCGTCCCCCGGTCCTGTGACCCCGGCTCGCTCGCGTCCCTGCCCCGGATCCGTCGGTGATTCCGGTCTTCCGGTCCGGCCGTTGGCTTCGTTCACGTGAAGATGCCGCGATTGGTCAGCGGAATGGGCAGCAGTTGGTGGTTTTGGGCGCTGTGGATGTTCACCAAGTATGACGTCGCCGTTGGCTAAGCTCGCGGCCATGTGGAGACAGTTGGTGCAGGAAGTCTTTCCTGATGCAGGGCTTCGGGAGCCGGTCACGGCGTCCGACATCGTCGAGGCCGAGAGGCGGCTCGGGCGAGCTCTGCCAACGGACCTCGAACAACTGCTGTTGGAGAGCAACGGGGTGCTCGGCCACGCTCACGTGCACACGGTCTGGACCATCGATCAGATCGTCGAGCAGAACCTCCGCTTCTGGTCCGATGAGACCTTCGCCCAGCTCTACATGCCCTTCGACGCCCTCATGTTCTTCGGCGACAACGGGGGCGGTGATCAGTTCGCCTTCGTGCAGAAGCCGCAGCGCCCGGACGTGTTCGTCTGGGAACACGAGAGCGACAGCCGTAGGTGGGTGGCCAACAACCTGCATGACTACCTCGGGCGTTCGCTGCGCGTCGGCGGAGACGACTGGTATCGGCAGTAACCAAAGCGATCCCGAGCCCGTTGTCGCGGATCCTCATCAACGGTGACGGTCCTCCACCTTCCGGGCGGAGGACCGTCACCGCCCTTTCGGCGGCCCAAGCTCCTCACCCGGTGGGATGAAGGTGTCTGCGCTGTCGGCGTCCTCGACATGGCCGTACGCGTCGACCGTGATAGCCGTTGCCCGCCCGTTCGACGTGATCAGCCACGCGAGGACCTGCTCGGTCAGCGCGGTTCCGCCGGGACCCTGGTCCGTCCAGTGAGCCCGCCATCCTCCGCCGGGCACCGCGGCGACGACCTGGTCGGCCGGCTCCAGATGGGAGAAGTCCTCATAGTCCGTCACCGGACGAAGGGCTCCTCGCTGCCGGTCGACCACCAACGCCGCCCTGGTGGCCTGGTCCCAGCCCTCCACACGCACCATGCGACCGATCTCAGTCCCGGTTCCGTTGAAGATCGCGATCCAGCCGGTCTGATTGAAGTAACGGAGATTCACAGCCCCATCATCTCGAACAGCGAGGGGCAGCCATCAGGACCCCGGCTCACTCTGCACGTTACTGACCTCGGCGCTTCAAGGTGATTGGCCTGTTTGTGTAGCTGACTGACCATCATTTGCGCGCTTATGCCGTTGGTATGCGCTATGCGGATGGGGGCGGGCTGACGGCGAGGGCACGTCAGCGCCGTGAGGCGGTTCGGCTGGAGGCCGCCGCGTTGTTCGACGAAGGTGTTCCGCCGAGGGAGGGTGGCCGCAGGCTGCGGGTGACCGCGAAATCGGCCTACCAGTGGCACCAGGCCTGGCGGGAGGACGGGATCGGGGCGTTGGCTTCACGGGGACCGGGTGGGCAGCGATGCAAGCTGTCGGCGCGGTGCCGGGAGAAGCTCGCCGAATACCTCGAGCAGGGGCCGGCCGTGCACGGCTGGGACCAGGACCAGGCGTGGACCGGCTCGGGTGGCGACGCTGATCGGCCGCAAGTTCAACGTCGCCTACAGCGTCTCGGGGGCCACCCGTCTGATGCGCCGGCTCGGCTTCACCCCGCAGGTCCCCGTGCGGCGGGCCGCTGAATGCGACGAGCAGGCCGTGGCCGCTTGGAGGGAGGCGACGTGGGCGGAGGTAAAAGCGCCCGGGCGGCCTGCGACGGCTGGCTCTGCTTCGAGGACGAGGCCGGGTTCACCCGCAGACCGCCCAAAGGCCGTACATGGGGACGACGCGGCAGCACCCCGATCGTGAAGGTCAGCGGCAACCGCTCGGGGAGGATCTCCGTCGCCGGACTGATCGCGATGCGACCGGGCTCACGGACCCGCCTGTGCCACAGGCTGCGACGGCACAGCGGGCGCAAGGGCGAGCGCCGCAGCCTGTCCGAACACGACTACATCGGGCTGATAGACGGGATCCACCAGCTGGTCAAGGCGCCGATCGTGCTGGTGTGGGACCGGCTGAACACCCACGACTCCCACGCGATGCGCGACCTGATCGACGCGAGGGACTGGCTGACGGTGTTCGTGCTGCCCGCCTACGTACCCGAACCGAACGCGGTCGAGTACCTGTGGGCCCACGTCAAACGAAGTCTGGCAAACCTCGCCAGTGACGCCCTCGACCGGCTCGAAGCCCTCGTCCGCAACCTCCTCAAACGACTCCAGTACCGCTCCGACATCCTCGACGGCTTCCTCACCGGAACCGGACTCTCCCTCGACCTCCCACCGCCATCACCTTGAAGCGCCAAGGTCAGTAGGCGCCGCGATATTTCAGGTCCGGGCGTCGGGGGCGAGGACGGCGGCATCGCCGAGCTGAAGGTCGTCCAGCGTCAGCCGCTCCGCCCCCGGGCGCTGACCGACGCCCTTACCCGGCGAGCCCGTCCCCTGCACCCACGCCTGACTTCAACAGTCCGTACGATGCTGTCGAAGGCTCAGAGTCGGTGCGCCGGGGCGCAGCTGGGAGAGATAGCCTCTGGGGCATCGGCCCGGCACACGTGGGGCTCTGGATTCGAACTGAATGGATTGGCGCACTCTGCTCCCAATCGCAGCAGATCAGGAAGTGTCGGCCCCGCGCTCGCGGGGATAGCTCCCTCCTGCGCAGCGCCGCGGGCGGCGGCGGGGTGTCGGCCCCGCGCTCGCGGGGATAGCTCCCAGTACTCGGGGTAGGCCGGGGCCGGGGCGGCGTCGGCCCCGCGCTCGCGGGGATAGCTCCCAGTACTCGGGGTAGGCCGGGGCCGGGGCGGCGTCGGCCCCGCGCTCGCGGGGATAGCTCCATCCGGGTGCCCGGCCGCACCCCCTCCACCGGGTCGGCCCCGCGCTCGCGGGGATAGCTCTGCGGTGGTCGGGGGTGTTCCAGCTGCGCATCGGTCGGCCCCGCGCTCGCGGGGATAGCTCCCCGGCCACCGGCGAGCTCACGGCGTTCGGCTTGTCGGCCCCGCGCTCGCGGGGATAGCTCCTCCGCCGCACCACGGAGGAGTTCTGGGACATGGTCGGCCCCGCGCTCGCGGGGATAGCTCCGTGCGCGAGGTGCTGCTGCAGTCCGTCCTGCAGTCGGCCCTGTCGTCGACGGGTGAAACGAGGTTCTGGATCACTTTCCGTGCCAAAGCCACAGAGCATCACCAGAACCGCAATCATGAACAGCCGTGGCTGACGATCTCCTCAAAGACCTCTGGCTCCACCAAACCGCCGACATCGCGGTCAACACCCTGACCATCCGCGCCGACCGCGTCACCGTCCACGCCGCCACGACCACCTGCCTCATGTCGCGTGAAGGACACGCTTGCGTAGGAGGTCGAAGTTTGCGCGGCCGAACATCTGGCGCTTGAGCATCTTGATCTTGTTGTTGTGGCCCTCGACCGCGCCTGAGCTGTAGCTCAGGCTGAGACCGGCGACGACCGCGTCAAGGTCCTGCAGGAGGCCGGCGGCGAAGCTTCGAAGGGCTGGGACCTTGTCCAGTTGCACGCGCGCGATCCACTCCTTGAGCTCTCGGCCGCGCCGTTCGTTCATCAGCTCGGCGAACACCCTGACGTGCTCGGCAGTGGTGGCGAGTGCCGGGACGCGGGCCAGGATCTCCTTTAGTTGCTGGCCCGCGTCGGTGGGGAGACGGTCGGGGTGGCGGGTGATCCAGCTGGTCACGTCCCTGACGGACGGCTTTCGGCGGGGCGGGTCCTGGTGCGGGAAGGCTTCCCGCAGCCGACGGACGTAGACGCGCACGATCTGCTCCTGACCAGGGAATCCGCGGTGTCGGATCTCCTCGAACAGGCGCCGGGCGATCGTGTGGCCCTCCGCGAAGCGTTGATCGAGGTAGGGCTTGTAGGGGTCGAGGATGCTGGTGCGTCCCGTCCAGCGGCCGACCAGCAGTTCGTCGGGATCCTGCGCGCCGGCCAGTCGGCGGACGGTGCCGCGTGCAAGGCCGAGTCGGCGGGCGACAGCGCGCAGGCTGAATCCGTCCTTCACGAGCGCGTGGACGGCGGCGTGCTGTTCGCGGACCCGGTCGGACAGACGTCCGGTCCGGCGGGGCTCGGCGCTGACGGGCGGAAGGGCAACTGCTCTGGCAGGGCCGGGTGGAGGGGCTGGTTCGGACAGCAGGGCTCGGTGCTGCAGCACGGTCGTCTCGACCGCGTCGGCGAGGTTCTGCCAGAGGTGGAACCGGTCGGCGACGTGGATCGCGTCCGGGGCGCCGAGCCGGGCGGCCTCGGCATAGGAGGCGGAGCGGTCGCGGCAGACGACCTTCACTCCCGGGTGGTCGGCCAGCCAGGACCGGACGGTGGCGACCGTGCGGTCGGGCAGCAGGTCAACCGGGCGGCGGGTCTCGATGTCGACCAGGATCGTGGCGTAGACGTGGCCCTTGCGCAGGGCGAACTCGTCGATGCCCAGCACGCGTGGCACCGTGGGCGCCGGATCCGGCAGAGCGCGTATCAGCCGCAGGAGCGTGGAGCGGCTCACCGGGACCGCGAAGGTCTCGGCCAGGCGAGAACCGGCCCGGCCGGCAAGGGCAAGGGCGAGCTGCTGGAGCGCGGTCTGCAGGCCTTGGCTCCGCCGTCCGTGACGGAATGTCAGCCCCGGCGCCTGCTCGACGAACGTGGCCCGGGGGCAAGCCCGTTCACGGCAGCGGAAACGGCGGACCCGTAACTCGACCACCACCCGCCGCCCGCCCGCCGCCCTGTCGTCCAACCGTCGCACGTAGCTGCTGTGTACCCGGGTCGAGACAGCTCCGCACGACGGACAACCCGCCTCGTCGGTGGTCGTGGCGGCGTGGACGGTGACGCGGTCGGCGCGGATGGTCAGGGTGTTGACCGCGATGTCGGCGGTTTGGTGGAGCCAGAGGTCTTTGAGGAGATCGTCAGCCACGGCTGTTCATGATTGCGGTTCTGGTGATGCTCTGTGGCTTTGGCACGGAAAGTGATCCAGAACCCGTTTTCAGCCGACGCCGACAGGCCCCACGCTCGCGGGGATAGCTCCGGCGACGAGAACATCGCCGACGAGTACGGCAAGTCGGCCCCGCGCTCGCGGGGATAGCTCCGCTGCGGCGGTGCCGGCTCGGTCGGCGATGTCGTCGGCCCCGCGCTCGCGGGGATAGCTCTACAACCGGGATGGGACGGCCCCTCGCGCAGGCCGAGCGGTTGTGGGACCGCAGCAGGCACCGTCCTCCAGGTGATCATGAAGTGTCGAAGTCCCTGATCACCGTAACGAAAGACCGTGCCCGCCCCGCCGTCCTCCCCCGTCACCACCGCGCTCGGTCGGCGGAAGCACCCTGGCGACCACCCAAGTCCGGCCGAGGCCGTGTCGAGCCTCCAAGGCCTCACCGTCGAGGGTCTCGACGCCACCGTGCGCGCCAGCGACCCTGCCGTCGTCCAGGGCGTTCGTGGCGTGGGCCGGGTGTGGCACCGTCCGGCTGCATGAGCGCGACGACGAGCGGTTCGCGATGCCCCTTGAGCGGGTTCACACGGTGACCCTGGCAGAGGTCGAGGACGGCGACGAGGTTGTGACGGTTGTCGGGCGGCTCAATCGCCGCTTGGCCATCCGCCGCACCGTCCGGCCTGCCCCGGCTGTGTGAGCAGGCCGATGCCCGGGAGGAACAGTTGCGTAGGCACGCCGACGAGCTGACACACCCGTTGCCACGCCGGGTACTGGATGCCGTCGTGGCGACCGCCCGGGAGCTGGGCCGGGTCCAGCCGGACACCCTCTCCATGGCGACCTCCATGCCCGGAACATCCTGCGCGCCGACCGCGAGCCGTGGCTGGCCGTCGACCCCAAGGGGTACGCGGGAGACCCCGCCTACGACGGCGACACACTGCTGAAGTCCCGCGCGCTGGTGCTCCTCGAATCGCACGACCTGCGCAAGGCTGTCCACCGGACCTTGGACGTATTCGCCGAAGCAGCGGAACTCGACCGTGAACGCGTCCAGCGATGGGTCCGGTTCCATGCCGTCCAAGCTGCCTTCGGGGCCTCCGCCACGGCTTCCGTATCGCCCGCAGTGGACCACGACGGGACTGGCTCACTGACTTCGCCGACCGCCTGGCAGCGTTGCTCACCGAACACTCGTAGAGCGTCGATGCGCCGGCAGGTCCGGTGGCGCAAACGGACACGGCCACCGTTGATCACCGTCAGGTGTGTGGACAAACGGAGATCAGCCGGTGGCCGCGAGCCACAGCGCATACCCTGCCCGGTCAGTCAGCAGCTGGGTCCACCGGGCGCGCTGATGCACCCGGGTGAAGTTCCCGAGTTCTGATCCATCATATCGCTGAGGTCCGCGAGCTGGTCCTCGTCGAGCGCGATCCGCATTCCCTTGCCGGACAGGTCGATGTTCGCCTCCGGGACGAAGAATGTGAGCCGCTCGTGTTTCGTTTCCGGGTACTCGGGCACCTCGGGTTTGTCGGGCATGATTTTCCCTTTCTCGGCCGTTACCGCATGTGCTGAGCGAAATCGCCAGCCATCTTCACGTAATTGCGATGCTTGTCCTCGGGCGTGCACGTGGTGATCAGGCGAGAGCCGGTGTTCTTGCTGTCGCGTACGCGGCACGTCCCGCCGCAAAGGTACCGAATCTCGCACGTCTTGCAGCCCTCGACGTGGTCGACGTCGATCTGTGTCGCCAGTCCCGCCACCAGGTCGACGATGTTGCGCAGGGGCATGTCGTCGATGTGGCAGACCTTCCCGTCCAGCAGGTGGCAGGGGTAGACCGACCCGTCGGGTCCGATCACCATCTGGTCAGCGTATCCGCACGTGGCCATATACCGCGTGATCTGGGGAGCGGTACCGTTGACCGCTTCAAGGAAGTCGCGCACTTCCTCCCGCGACGCCGGCCCGGCAGAGTCGATTTGGGTGCCGCGGCCGTGCGGCATGATGCCGTAGGTAAACTTGAAGGCGACGTTCGGGGCCCCCGCGAAGCGATCTCGCAGCTGAGAGAATTTCTGCACCCAGTTGGGCCACATGGCCGGCGCGATCGTCATGCCGATGCGCGTCGGAGTGCCCAGTTCGGTCAACCTGTCGATCGCCGCGATCGCGTGCTTGAAGGAGTTGCGGCCGCGGATGGCGTCGTGTGACTCGGCGTCGGGTCCGTCGATGCTGATCTGCACCAGGTCGGCCAGCGGATGAATCTGCTCGGCCAGCTTGGGAATCAGCAGGCCGTTGCTGAACAGGGTCACCTTCATGCGGTGCTCCTTGGCGGTCGCCATGAGCTCGAGACAGCCGGGATGCATCAGTGCCTCACCACCGGTGAACAGCACCTGCCTGCCCCCGAGCGCGGCGAAGTCGTCGATGAACGTGCGCCACCGCGCCGTCGGGAGCTCGTTCGCGCGATCGATGTGCGGGCTCGAATCCGCATAGCAGTGTGCGCATTCGAGTTGGCAGGCCTGCGTGAGGTGGAGGCGGGCGAACAGCGTGACGCCCACGGGTTTGCGGTCGCGGTAGCCCGTCAACCCGCGAATCAGCCCGGAGGTCGCCAGGAGGGACACGACGTTCGAAACAACGTTCCATCCGACGTCGTTCGCGATGCTGCGCGGCGACCCGCCGGCCGCGAACCTGACGATGAGCCGGTGCTGTGCGTCGTCCGCCACGGCCAGTGCCGCCTCCTGGACGCCGACCCAGACGTGGGCACCGTTCACCGGCTCATGGTGTAGTTCGTGGACCAGTGGCAAGGGTTCGTCGAGCGCGAGCGTGAGCTCCGTTGGTCCCGAGTCGGTCGGTGCTGCGCTCAGCGTGACGTGTTCGGCCTGCTGGTCGGCTGCTCGCTGCACCAGGGTGCGCAGTTCCTCCTGCAACGCGAGGGCGGAGACGTCCGGTGGGCTGGCCTTGGACGGGCACGAACCGCACCCGGATGTGTTCGCGACGTTCAAGATCGGCAGCTGTTTCAGCATCCCGCCTCCATTCGTTGGGACCGGAAGCCGCAATCCCCGTGCTGAACCTACTCGACGTGCCGCCGTTCGGCGCGCGGGCTTCATTCGGAAGGATTAACGGGGCGGCCTGCTACCGGCCGATTCGACGACGACGCCACCCGTCCGGGCATAGGCTTGGCGCGCGCCGGGTCGCCTCGAATTCCGATGATAGGCCGGGAGAACACTTGAGAAACACTGAAACGCCGTGGATTCTCGGACTCAGCGCCGCGCACAACGGCGGTGCGTGTCTGTTGCACGGAACCGAGATCGTCGCCGCCGTCCAAGAGGAGCGGCTCTCAGGCGTCAAGCGCGACCGTACCTACGGCGCCCGCGCCAGCCTGGCCACCGAGTACTGCCTTCGCCATGCCGGGATCGAGCCGGAGCAACTGGACGCCATCGTGCTGTGTGCGCAGGGGGAGGCGGGGCACGTCGAGCAGGACGTAAGTCTGAATCATCAACTGCGCCAATGCTTTCACGGGATTCCTGCCCTGCGGATATCGCACCACCTCGGCCACGCCATCAGCGCCTACGCCCTGTCGGGCTTCTCGGATGCCGCCATTCTCGTCGTGGATGGAATGGGGTCACCCGATCAAGATCTCAGCGAGGAGGAGCGCTGCGCCGTCATCGGCGCACCCTCTGGCTGGGAGATCATCTCGGCGTACGACGCGTCGGGAACGACCATCCGCCCCATCGCCAAGCAGCTCGTCCCGGAAGGCAAGTGGCTGGACCACGCCGGCGAGGGAATGCCCGGCTTCGGAAGTATCGGCGGCATGTACTCCGCCGTCGCTCAGCAGATCTTCGGCGATCCGATGGACGCAGGCAAGGTCATGGGGCTGGCCCCGTTCGGTACGCCGTCGTTCCAGCCCCACGAATTCGTGTCCGTGACCAACGGCCTGGCGACGTTCGCCACTGCGGTACCGGATAAGTTTCGGCACTCCGATCGATGGCCTCTGCGCCAGCGCGAGTACGCCGACCTCGCCGCCTCGGTTCAATCTGCCCTCGAGGAGGCGATCCTGGCGTTGGTGAGTCGGTTGCGCGCGTCGTCCACCTCGGCATACCTGTGCTACTCCGGTGGCGTGGCGCTGAACTGCCTGGTGAACGAACGCCTGATGCACGAGTCCGGCTTCTCCGACGTCTTCGTCGCGCCCTTCGCCGAGGACAGCGGACCCGCCGTCGGCGCCGCGTTCTACGGACTCTGGCGTCACCACCAGCACCGCCCGGCCAGGCTGGTGAGTGAGGGATTCGGGCACCGCTACGGCCCGAGTGAGGTGCGCGAAGCCATCCGATCGATCCCGCTTGTCGCCGTTTGCCCGGACCGGGATGTGACCGACATCGCCGACGTGGCTGCGGATCGGTTGGAGCGCGGAAAGTTCGGGGCGTGGTTCGACGGCGGGAGCGAACTCGGCCCGCGCGCGCTGGGGCAGCGCAGCATCGTGGTGGATCCTCGCCGTGCGGAGCACAAGGTGAGGCTGAACCGCGACGTCAAGCAGCGAGAGGCGTTCCGCCCGTTCGCTCCATCGGTGCTGGCCGAACACGTCCACACCTGGTTCGACGTCGACAAGGCGCGGTGCGACAGCCCATTCATGCTGCGCACGTTCACCTTCCGACCGGGCTGCGGATCCCGGGTGCCCGCCGTCGCGCACGTCGACGACAGCGCGCGTGTGCAATCCGTTCACGAAGAGCTCCAGCCACGCTTCCACGCGCTGATCCGGCGCTTCCACGAGCGCACCGGCGTGCCGATGATCTTGAATACGTCGCTGAACGGTTCCGGGCAGCCCATCGTCGAGACGCCGTCCGACGCGTTGTGGACGATGCTCGAACTGGGGCTGGACTTCGCGGTGATCGAAGGCGTGCTCGTCGAGCCGGCGGCGGACTTCGACTCCGTCCTGGGACTGGTGCCCGTCATCGTCGCCGATGGTTACACCGTCGACCATTCGTTCCCACCAGGGCCGACGACCTCGGTCAAGAGCCGGGCGTCGGCCGTCCACTTCAAGGTGGTCACACCGTGGGGCAGCAGGCTCCAGCCGGTCACTGCGAGGGACCTGTCCGTGCTGGCGCTGATCGACGGCGTGGCGACGGGTCACGAAATCCACGAGCGGCTTCGGCGCGACCAGAACGACGAACTCGACGCCGCCCAGCTGATCCGGACGATGCGGTTTCTTCGCCGAACCCGGATCATGGACTTCCGGGCAAGGTTGCCCTCGATTCCATTGGTTGATCGCCAGGGGGTTGTCGCATGGTGACGGGCAGTGAGACGGTGACACGCGGTCGGGTCGACGATTTCGTGTCCTGCACGGCAGCCGAGCTCCGGCACCGCTGGCGACGGTCCGACAACACCCCTGAATCGTTTCCATCCATTGCCGCCCGAGCCATTTCGGATGGCCTCGCCCGCGAGCCCGTCACGGGCAACGACGTGCTGCACTGGGTACTCGACGGTGCCGAGCTCCCCTTTCAGCCGCGGCTCGACGAGACCTTCGGGCAACCGCCCGTCACGCTCTACCACGACGGCGAGTTTCAGCTCGACGCACTGTTCTGGGTCCAGAGCAGCACCGACGTGCACGCGCACGGGTTCTCCGGCGCCTTCGCCGTCCTGGACGGTCAGAGCGTCCACACCCGCTTCAAATTCGCCGAAACACACCGGGTTGACGAGCATTTCATGATCGGGCGGGTCGTCGCCACCGACGCGGAGTTGCTCGACGTCGGAGCCGTGCACGAGATTCACCAAGGCCCCGCGTTGATCCACTCCGTCGTGCATCTTGGTTGCCCGAGCGTGACCCTGGTGGCTCGCACCTGTGCGCATTCCACCCCCATCCCGGAGTACGCCTACTTTCCTCCCGCCATCGCTCTCGACCCCAGCAAGGACGATCGACTTCGGACACGCACGGTGCAGTTGATCAGAATGCTGATCCGTTCCGGTGCCACGGGGCTCGGCCGGACGGTGGAGACGTTGATCGCCCGTTGCGACGTGCACACGGCGTTCCTGGTGGTGCGCGAACTCAGTCGCAACGCGGCGGCCTCAGCACTGGTGCCTGCGGCGCTCGGGTGGTCGGACGCGCGGTGGCCGGGAGTGGCGGGGCCGTTCGGTGACGCCGTTGTTGCCGGGCTGCGCCATGCGGGCGCCGTGACGTTGTTGCATCGCATCACCGAGCCCGACTACCGGGTGGTACTGGGTGCCCTGGCCGCGCTCGACGAGCCCTCACAGTTACGTGGTTTCTTGCAGAAGTACGCGGCCGCCGAAACCGAATCGCTCATCGCGGGTTTCGTACGCGCCGTGAGGGAGACCGGCGCACTGAACATCCCCGCCGAGAGACCCTTCGACCACATGATGCTCCGACCGTTGGCGGGCGAGGCGGCAGGATGATGGACGCCAACGCCAACGCCCGCGTCATCGGCGAGCCCGGGCAGTGGGCCGCGATCGTGTCCGGCCTCGGCCCCGCCGTGTGTGCGGAGCTCGTCGAACGGTGCAGGTCTCTCGATACCGTCACCCCTGGCGTCGTCGGCCAGAAGTCCTTGCCCGATCACCGCGTCGGCCATTCACGCCTGCTTCCGCGGTCGGCGCTGTTCGAGGACGTCTATCAACTCATCCGGGACGCGGGAGAGACACTGAACCGCCGCTACTTCGAGCTGGACGTGACGGACATCGTCAAACCCCCGCAGTTCCTCGAGTACGTCGAGGGCCGCGGGCACTTCCACTGGCACAACGACTATGGCCTCGAACGACCGCTGTCCAAACGGAAGTTGACCGTCAGCATCCAACTCACCGATGGGCGCGACTACGAGGGCGGTGACTTCGAGGTGTTCGGCACACCGCAGCCCATGCCGAGGGCACAGGGCAGCATCGTCGTGCTCCCCGCCTTCGTACACCACAAGGTCACATCCGTCACATCGGGAGTCAGGTGCGCATTGGTCGGGTGGCTGGCCGGACCGCAATTGCGATAGGGGTGGTAGCACCTCGAAGGTCACGCCACCACGTAGCGCCCACCCGGCTCCGAGTGCTCGATGCACGTGCACCCGAGTGGGGATCGAAGGGCAGGCCGGGGGATCGCGAGTCCCCCTCACCCACCGCCCTCGGCCAGCACCTGCGCAGCGACGTGGTGGTGGACGACCTGCGACGTCACGACCTGTACCGCTCAGTGCGCGGCGGAGGGTGACTCCGCCGAGGCGGCGTGCAGCAGCAGGTCGCGCAGCGCCGTGGCGGCGTCCGACGGTTCGGCGGGTGTGAGGACGACCTGGTCGGCGGTGGTCGAGTGCGGACTCGACGGTGATGCCGATGCCCGTTCCGGCGGCGACATGGGCGGCGATGGCGTGGACGCTGTCGGCGGTCCTGATGATCCGCAGGTCGGCTCCACCGATCTGGAAGGCGGACAGGAGACGGTCGCACAGGCAGCTGTTGATCTGGTGGGGCCAGGTGAGCAGGTCGGTGGTGGAGAGCTCGGTCGCGCTCAGCTCCGCGTGTCCGGCGAGGGGGTGGGCCGCGGGTACCAGCGCCATGAACCGCTCGCTGGACAGCACCGTCGCCCGTACGCCGGTGACGTCCGTCGCTGGTCGCCCAGCCGATGCCCAGCACGGATCGTCTCCGCGCGCAGGGAGGTGAGCTGGGCCGTGGTCGGCATGGCGTCCTCGCGATCCAGTCGCAGCTCGCTCCTGCCACCGAGGGTGATGTTGCACGCCAGCACTGACCGTGCCCGGGCCGACAGGCAGCTCGTTGGGCCGAGCATGATGACCGGTGGTGCGAATCGGTCGATGTCGGAGGACTTGTCCGCAAGGGCCCAGGGCTTCTGTGTAACCCACGCGGGTGACAGTTCGCTGTCCTGAGAGCTCACGG
>NZ_JBHVSD010000039.1:0-63605 GCF_042885395.1 Kitasatospora sp. NPDC058063 | reverse complement strand
CCGATGCTCCGCATGGACTCCCTCCTCCGCACCGCCGATGCACGCACTCCAACGACGCCCACTGGTCCGACGTGATCCGAAAGAGAGGGCCTAGGCCGCCGTGGCCGTCCGCGACGTGACCAGGCGGACGAGACCGTCGACCGTGCGGAAATTGTCGAAGTCCATGTCCGCCGGGCCGAGGGTCAGGGCGAATTCCTTCTCCACGAAGAGCGCGAGCTGCATCGCGAAGAGAGAGTTGACGTAGCCGAGGGCGAAGAAGTCGTCGTTGTCGGCGAGCGGCTGGCCGGCCAGGTGCGGGGCGAGGAACTCGCGGACCCGGGCGCGCACGTCGTCGTTCGTCATATCAGGTTTCTCCTTGGGTAGTTCGAGGATCAGTAGGTGTAGAAGCCCTGGCCGGTCTTGCGGCCCAGGAGTCGTGCGTCGACCATCTTCTGGAGCAGGGGCGCGGGGCGGTACTTGCTGTCCTTGTAGCTCTCGTACATGACCGTGATCGAGTTCAGGATCGTGTCGAGGCCGATCAGGTCGCCGGTCTCCAGGGGCCCCATCTTGTGGCCGAAGCAGCCGCGGAACATCTTGTCGACGTCCTCGGCCGAGGCGATCTGGTCCTGGACGCAGAAGATGGCCTCGTTGATGGTCACCATGAGGACCCGGTTGGTGACGAAGCCGGGGGCGTCCTGGACGACGATGCCCTCCTTGCCCATGTCCGCCAGCAGCCCGAGCGCGGTGTTCAGCGTCTCCTCGCTGGTGAAGTGGCCGCTGACGACCTCGACGGTGTCCATCATCGGGACGGGGTTCATGAAGTGCAGCCCGAGGATCTCGGCCGGTCGCCCGGTGACCGAGCCCACCCGGGTGATCGGCACGGCCGAGGTGTTCACGCCGAAGATCACTCCAGGGCGGCAGACGGTGTCGATCCGCTCGTACACCGTGCGCTTGATGTCCCAGTCCTCGGTGACGTTCTCGACCACGAAGTCGGCGTCGGCCAGCGAGGTGAGCTCGGTGCTGGTGGTGATCCGGGCGAGGACGGTCTTGACGTCCTCCTTCAGCGGCTTGCCGAGCAGCATCGGCTGGACCAGCAGGTCACGGCCGATCTGGGCCACCGCGCTGTCGAGCTGAGCCGGTGAGATGTCCACGAGGATCACCTCGAACCCGGACTCCGCGAAGGACTGGGCGACGCCGCGGCCGATCGTGCCGGCGCCGATCACGCCTACGGTTCGGATGCTCACGGGGATACCACCTTTGCGGGATAGAAGAGGGGGAGTGGGGGTGCCCGGTCAGGCCCGGGCGTCCCTGGTGTCCAGGTGATCGGCGAGATCCGCGATCGTGACATAGCGGAACAGGTCGACCATGGAGACCCGGATGTCCATGGTCTTCTGGATGCTCTGGGCGATCCGGAGCGCGGCCAGCGAGTCCACCCCGAGCGCGAACGAGGTGTCATGCACGTTGAGTTCGGTGAGATCGAGCTCGCGGGCCCAGATCCGGGCGAGCGCGCGCTCGGTGTCGCTGAACTCGCCGCTCTCCTTGCCGAAGAGCTTCGGCTCGCCGTCGGACGGCGTGCCGTCCGGCGGTGCGGCGGATTCGCCGGCACTGCTGCGGGCCGCGGCGACGGCCTGCCGGATCGGGGCGGCCAGCACCAGCGGCGCGCGGCGCAGCAGCTCCGTGAGCTCGTCGGACCCGCCCAGCTTGCGGTAGTTGACCTCGCCGACGATCACCGGGGTGCAGGCCGAGGCGAGGATCTCCTCGAAGCTGCTGAGACCGTCCTCGACCGACACCGACCGGAAGAAGCCCTGGTCCTGCCGGACTCCGTGGTCGAAGGCCATGCCGGTTTCCAGCCAGTCGCTCCAGTCGACCGTCACCGTCCGCCGGCCGCGCGCGGAGCGCTGCTCGGCGAACTGGTCCAGGTAGCTGTTGGCAGCTGTGTAGTCGCCCTGCCCGGCCGCGCCGAAGATCGCCACCGTGGAACCGAAGTTGACCATGCAGTCCGGCGGATCGTCCTGGGTGACGAGGTCCAGCACGGTGGCGCCGAGCACCTTGGGGTTCAGAGTACGACGGAAGGTCTCCGCGTCCTTGCGGAAGAGGAAGCCGTCCCCGGCGACACCGGCCGCGTGGACGACGCAGCCGATCGCGCCGAGATCGGCGCGGATCTTCGCGACGACTCCCGCCATGACCGTCAGGTCGGTGACGTCACCGGAGTAGCTGCGGACTTCGGCACCGTTCCGCTCCAGGTCACGCAGTGCCTCGATCTGCCCGCGCAGCTTGGCGTCGGTGACCTCGTCCCACCGCTCGCGCGGCGGCAGTTCGGTGCGGTTGACCAGGGCCAGCCGCGCACCCGGCCCCGAGCGGCTCAGATGGCGGGCGACCGCGAGTCCGAGTCCGCCCAGACCGCCGGTGATGAGGTACACCCCGTCCGGGCGGACCGGCGCGGACCTCGGCTGCTCCCGCAGGTGCAGCGGTGCGAGCTCCGCGACGTACCGGTGCCCGTCGCGCAGCGCGACGGTGGCGGGTGTCCGGGCTCCGAGCAGTTCGGCACAGACCGCCTCGGCGCCGGTGTCGCCGGCGATGTCGAGGCAGAACACGTCGGTGTTCTCGTACTCCTGGCCGATCACTTTCGCCAGGCCGAAGAGCGTCGCGTGGACCGGGGCCGTCTGCGGCTCGGTGCCGGTCACCCGTGCCACCGAGGGGGCGACCACACTGAACCCGGCCGGGGCCACGCCGCGCTCGGAGAGGCTGCGGGCCAAGTGGAACAGGCTGTGGACGCCGTGGCCGAGCCTGGCCTCCAGGAGCGACAGATCCTGCTGGACGCCGTCGTCGGCAGGGGCCGCGACGTGCACGACCTCGGCCGGGAGTTCCGCACCGAGTGCGTCCAGCAGCCGGCCGAAACCCTCCTGGGTGGGCGGCACTTCGTACCGGTCCGGAAGTGTCTGCTGCCACCGGTCTGCGAGTACCGCCTCGGCGACGCCGACGCCGCGCGCACGCAGTGCGGCACTCAGCTCGGCGCCGATGCTGCCCTGCTCGCCGATCACCAGGACCCGGGTGGGCGGCGCCCGGCGCTCCTCGGGTGCCGGTGCCGGGACCCAGCGGAGGGTGTGATGACGGGTGTGCGGGCGCAGCCGGGCGACCGTGCGCTTGGCGTCGGTGACGCGCTTGACGGTGAAGCCGCGGATCTCGGCGGCGGTGGCCCCCGACTCGTCGCAGATCACCACGTCGACCTTGCGGAACTCGGCGTTGTTCACATAGCCCGGATGCGGTTGGACGAAGCTCAGGCCGCGAGCGGGCAGCGGGCCGTGCAGGAGCAGCGAGTCGTAGCCGACCGGGAGGAAGAAGTCCCGGTCGCCGAGGGCGAGTCGACGGTCGTCGGCGGTCTCCAGGACGGCGAATCCGCTGAAGCCGGTGGCCTGGTCGAGCAGGGTCGGGTGCAGGGGGTGGTCCTGGCACTCGGCCCGGTACTGCTCGGGCAGGTCGAGCACGCCGAGGGCGGCCCGGATGCCGACGTGCACGGTCGGGAGGCTGCTGCGCCAGCGGTCGCCGAACTCCATCACCTTGTGCTCGGTCTGCCGCCGGGCGATGTCCACGCTCTCCAGTGAGCAGAGCGCCCGCAGCGCGGCCGGATCCTGCTGCGGCGCGGGGGCGGTGTGCGGCCTGACGCCGACCGTACCTTGGACATGCACCGTCCAGTGGTCGCTCGCCGGGTCGTGGCTGGCGACGGTGAACTCGGCCTGCTGGTCGTCGAGTTCGCGGACGGTCGTGTGCGCGGTGCGCGGGGTTCCCTCCTGCACCAGCAGCGGCACGAGGAAGGTCACGTCGCGGAGCTCGGTGACCGGCCGGCCGAAGTGCAGGGAGGCGGCGGCGCGGGCCATCTCCAGATACGTGGTTCCGGGGACGATCGCCTCTCCGAGCAGCTTGTGTTCGGAGAGCACCCAGTGCCGTTCCAGCGAGAACTCGGTGAGGAAGACGGACTGGCCCATCGACCGGAGCAGGACCTGGTCCAGCAACGGGTGCGGGCCGGGCGTGCGCCGGACCGCCGCCTGCGGGATCCGGGGCTCCAGCCAGTAGCGCTTGCGCTGGAAGGGGTAGGTGGGGAGGGGGATACGGCGGCGCTGCTGCTGGGCGAAGTAGGCGGCCCAGCTGGGCCGGGCGCCGGTGAGCCAGAGGTTGCCGAGGGTGCGCTGGATGATCTCGGTGGCGGTACGGCGGTCGCGCTTGTGGGGGAGCGAGGCGAGAGCCGTGGCCTCGATGCCCGCACTGGTGAGGATGCGCCGGGCGAGGCTGCTGAACGTCTGGCCGGGGCCGACTTCGAGCAGGGTGACGTGCGGCTCGGTGGCGGCGGTCCGGACGCCGGCGGAGTACTCGACGCAGGCGCGGACGTGGTTGCCCCAGTAACCCGGGTCCACCGCCTGGCTGTCGGTGATCCACGTGCCGGTGAGGTTGGAGACGAACGGCACCTGCGGAGCACGGCGGTCGACGGCGGCGACGGCGGCGACGAACTCTCCGACCATCGGTTCCATCAGGGGGGAGTGGAAGGCGTGGGAGGTGGTGACGGGTTGGGTGGCCCAGCCGTGTTCTTCGGCGAGGGTGGTGAAGGCCTGGATGGCGTCGTGGGGGCCGGAGACGACGCAGTCGCGGGGGCCGTTGTGGGCGGCGAGGGAGAGGTCGTGGGGCAGGGCGGCTTCGACGGTGGAGCGGTCGGCCATCACGTTGAGCATGGCGCCGGGGGCCTGGGCCTGCATGAGGCGGCCGCGCAGGGCGACGAGGCGCAGGGCGTCGGGGAGGGTGAAGACGCCCGCGACGCAGGCGGCGGTCCACTCGCCGAGGCTGTGGCCGAGCATGGCGGTGGGGGTGATGCCCCAGGAGTGCCAGAGCCGGGTGAGCGCGTACTCGACGACGAAGAGGGCGGGTTGAGCCCATTGGGTCCGGTCGAGTCGACTGTCCTCGGTGAAGATCACCTCGCGGATGTCCTGGTCGAGCTGCGGCCTGAGCAGCTCGGCGCACTCGTCGACGCAGGCGCGGAAGACGGCTTCCTGCTCGTACAGGTCACGGGCCATGCCGGAGTGCTGGGAGCCCTGGCCGCTGAAGACGAACACCAGCGGTGTGGCGCCGCCCGCGACGTGACCGGTGACGACGTTGGCCGGGTCCCGTGCCTCCAGAGCGGCCGCGACGGCTTCGGCGGAAGAGCCGGTGACGGTGCGGCGGTGCGGGAAGGCGCGGCGGCCGGTGGCCAGGGTGTGGGCGGCGTCGGCGAGGTTGGGCTGTTCGCGGCGCAGGTGGGCGGCCAGCCGGTCGGTGGCCGCTTCGAGTGCCTCGGCCGTACGAGCCGAGAGGACCAGCGTCTCGGTCGGGCGCGGGCCGGCCGGAGAGGGATCGGCGAGCGGGGCCTCCTCCAGGATGACGTGGGCGTTGCTGCCGCCGAAGCCGAAGGCGCTGATCCCGGCGCGGCGGACGCGACCGTCGGTGCGCGGCCAGGAGCCGGGCTCGGCCTGGACCCGGAAGGGGCTGGTGGCGAAGTCGATGTCGGGGTTGCCGCGGGTGTAGTTCAGCGAGGGCGGCAGCAGCTCGTGCTCGAGCGCGAGCGTGGTCTTGAGCAGGCCCGCGATGCCGGCGGCGGCGTCGAGGTGCCCGACGTTCCCCTTGACCGAGCCGAGGGCCCAGGACCCGGTGTCGCCGAACGCCCGTGACAGCGCCTGCACCTCGATCGAGTCACCGATCACGGTGCCACTGCCATGCGCCTCGACGTAGTCGATGTCCTCGGGGCCGACCTCCGCGATGGCCAGCGCCTCCGTGATCACCTCGGCCTGACCGCCGACGGTAGGGGCGGTGAAACTCGCTTTGACCCCACCGTCGTTGTTGATCGCCGATCCCTTGATCACGGCGTGGACGGTGTCGCCGTCGGCCAGCGCATCCTCCAGCCGCTTCAGGGCCACCACGCCGACACCGTTGCCGAAGACCGTGCCCCGGGCGTCCGCGTCGAACGGGCGGATGTGTCCGTCCGGGGAGAGGAAGGCCCCCTCCTGGTACGGGTAGCCGGTGTTCTCCTGCACCTTGTAGGAGACCGCACCCGAAAGGGCCATGTCGCACTCGTAGTTGAGCAGGCTCTGGCAGGCGGAGTGCAGCGCCACCAGCGAGCTGGAGCAGGCGGTCTGGACCGGGAAGCTCGGCCCCCGCAGGTCGAGCTTGTACGACACCCGGCTGGTCAGGAAGGCGAGTTCGAAGCCCAGGCCGACGTTCTCGCCCTTGATCGCCTCGCCCTGCTCCAGGTTGCCGAGGATGTTCCCGAGGTAGGCGGTGGTGCTGGCGCCGCCGAAGACGCCGGTTCTGCCGTCGTACTGGGCGGCGTCGTAGCCGGAGTGCTCCAGTGCCTCCCAGGCCGTCTCCAGGAAGAGCCGGTGCTGCGGGTCCATGATCTTCGCCTCGCGGGCGGTGTACCCGAAGAACTCCGCGTCGAACAGGCCGATGCCCTCGAACCTGGGTGCGGCCTTGACGTAGTCGGGCCGGCCGAAGACCTCGGGCGGCACCCCGGCCGCCGCCAGCTCCTCGTCGGTCAGGGCGACGATCGACTCGACGCCGTCGCGCAGGTTCGACCAGAACTCGGTCAGGTCCCCCGCGCCGGGGAAGCGCCCCGCCATCCCGATGATCGCGACGCCGTCCCGTTCCGGGAGATCCGTGAACTCATTGGTCATCATTCGCCCCTTGCCGTCCGACGCCGTTGCTGATGCTGACGCCGGCGCTGCTGCATCTTCTCTCTGCGTTCCTCAAGTGCCTTGAGGCTGCCGCCCGTTGGCTGCTGCTCGGGCTTCTCGACCAGGCCGGCCAGGTGGGCCGCCGTCAACCCCTCGTACAGGTCACCGAGGGCGAGCTTCGTGCCCAGCCGGGTGTTGATGGTGCTCACCAGCTGGATCGCGATCAGGGAGTTGCCGCCCAGATCGAAGAAACTGTCCTGGATGCCGACCTTCTCGATGCCCAGCAGCTCCTGCCACAGCTCGCAGATCGTGCGCTCGGTGTCGCTGCGCGGTGCCACGAACTCGGTGAGGATGTCCGGGCGTTCGTGCGCGGCGCCACGGGGTGCCGCGGTGGCGTCCTGCTCCAGCGAGAAGGCGTTCTCGAACAGCGCCGAGAGCTCGGCGGGCGACACGATGACCTGCGACTCCGAGACCCGGGCCAGGATCGTGTCGAGGGCCCACAGCCCCTCGGCGGGCGACATGGCGCGCTCGTCCGCCTGCTCGGTGCCGGACGGCGCGGCGGTACCGACCGCCATGCCGATATCCCGCCACGGACCCCAGTCGATCGAGATCACCCGCCGGGTGCGCCCCCGGTCCTGGGCGAAGGCGTCGAGGAAGCAGTTGGCGGCGCAGTAGTCGACCTGGCCGACACTGCCGATGTTCGCACCGTTCGAGCCGAACAGGACCAGGAAGTCCAGCTCCTGGTCCGCCAGCACCTCCTCCAGCACCAGGGTGCCGTGCACCTTCGGGCGCAGGACCTCGGCGGCCGCCTGGAGGTCCTTGAGCTGGATCAGGCCGCCACCGGCGACGCCCGCCGTGTGGAAGGCGCCGTGGATGGCCCCCCACCGCTGGGTGGTCCGCCGGACGGCCTCGCTCATCGCCGCCTGGTCGCTCACGTCGGCCCGGAACACCAGGAGCTCCGCACCTGCGTCCCGCAGGCGGACCAACTCCCGTACGGTATCGGCGAGTCGGCCCTTGCCCGGGTTGCCGGCGAGCCAGGAGTCCCACTCCGCGGCGTCGGGCAGCCGGGTACGCGCGGTGAGCGCGACCCGTGCCCCCGCTGCCGCGAGGTGCCCGGCCAGGGCCAGGCCCAGGCCGCCGGTGCCGCCGGTGACCAGGTAGACACCGTCCTTGCGCACCACCGGCGACTCGTCGCGTCGGGGCAGCGGCTGCGGCAGGTAGTGCTGGGACCAGCGGTGCCCTCCTCGGTGCGCCACCGTCTCCGTACCGGGCTCCGGTGCTGCCGCCAACTCGGCCATCAGCTTCCCCAGTTGGACATGGGAGGGAGCTTCCTGGCAGTCGAGGTCGACGCTGCGGCAGGTGGTGCCCGGCAGCTCGCGGGGCAGCACGCGACACGGGCCCAGCAGGGTGGCCTTCAGCGGCGAGAGCGGCTCGGCGCCGGTGACGTTGTGCAGGCCGTTGCTGAGCACCCAGATCCGGCGCGGCCCGCCGTCCGGGTGCTGGACGAGGGCCTGAGTGAGGCGGATCAGACTCTCGAAACCGTGCTGGAGGCTGCCCTCCTCGCCCGGCGCGGTGACGCTCCAGCCGTGCACGATGTGGGTGGGCACGCCGGCAGGGCCGTTCCGCAGGGTGCTGATCAGCCGCTCGTAGCCGGAGCTGTCGGCCGGGTCGATGGCGTAGTGGCCGTCTCCCCGGTCGGACCAGGCGTCGGCCGCCGCCACCACGGTGACGGCGGCACCGGCGGCCCGCAGCTGCTCGGTCACCGCCTCGCCCACACCCAGGCCGTCGGCGAAGACCAGCCAGTGCCGGGAGCAGTCCGGCTGCTCCCCGGCCGGGAGAGGCGCCCGCTGCCAGGACGGGGCGTAGAACCACTGCGTGATGTCGTCGCGGCGCGCCGCGGCACGACCGGTGGCCCGGGCCGTCGTGGCCTGTCGGTCGAGCCAGTAGCGCTTGTGTTGGAAGGGGTAGGTGGGGAGGGGGATGCGGCGGCGTTGTTGGTGGGAGTGGTAGGTGGTCCAGTCGGGTGTGGTGCCGGTGAGCCAGAGGGTGGTGAGGGCGCGTTGGACGGTTTCGGAGGGGGTGCGGGGGTCGTGCTTGTGGGGGAGTGAGTTGAGGGTGGTGGCCTGGGTGGCGGTGTTGGTGAGGATGCGGCGGGCGAGGCTGGTGAGGGTTTGGCCGGGGCCGATTTCGAGGAGGGTGGTGCCCGGTTCGGTGGTGGCGGTTCGGATGCCGGTGGCGTATTCGACGGTGGCGCGGATGTGGTGGCCCCAGTAGGCGGGGTCGGTGGCCTGCTGGTCGGTGATCCAGGTGCCGGTGGTGTTGGAGACGAAGGGGGTGTTCGGTGCCTGGCGGGGCACGCCTGCGACGGCGGTGGTGAATTCCGTGATCACCGGTTCCATCAGGTGGGAGTGGAAGGCGTGGGAGGTGGTGACGGGTTGGGTGGCCCAGCCGTGTTCTTCGGCGAGGGTGGTGAAGGCCTGGATGGCGTCGTGGGGGCCGGAGACGACGCAGTCGCGGGGGCCGTTGTGGGCGGCGAGGGAGAGGTCGTGGGGCAGGGCGGCTTCGACGGTGGAGCGGTCGGCCATCACGTTGAGCATGGCGCCGGGGGGCTGGGCCTGCATGAGGCGGCCGCGCAGGGCGACGAGGCGCAGGGCGTCGGGCAGGGTGAAGACGCCTGCGACGCAGGCGGCGACCCACTCGCCGAGGCTGTGGCCGAGCATGGCGGTGGGGGCGATGCCCCAGGACTGCCAGAGCCGGGTGAGGGCGTACTCGACGACGAAGAGGGCGGGTTGGGCCCACTGGGTCCGGTCGAGTCGGCTGTCCTCGGTGAAGATCACCTCGCGGATGTCGTCGCCGAGGTGTGGTGCGAGGAGTTCGGCGCATTCGTCGACGCAGGCGCGGAAGACGGCTTCCTGCTCGTACAGGTCACGGGCCATGCCGGTGTGCTGGGAGCCCTGGCCACTGAACAGAAAGACCAGTGGTGCGGTTTCGCGGGTGGTGTGGCTGGTGGTGACGTGGGCGGGATCGCGGGTCTCCAGGGCGGTGGCGATGGTGTCGGGGGTGGTGCCGGTGACGGTGCGGCGGTGCGGGAACGTGCGGCGGCCGGTGGCCAGGGTGTGGGCGGCGTCGGCGAGGTTGGGCTGTTCGCGGCGCAGGTGGGCGGCCAGTCGGTCGGTGGCTTCTTCGAGTGCCTGCGGGGTGCGGGCGGAGAGGACGAGTGTTTCGGTGGGGCGTGTGCCGGCGGGGGAGGCTTCGACGGCCGGCGCTTCTTCGAGGATGAGGTGGGCGTTGCTGCCGCCGAAGCCGAAGGCGCTGATCCCGGCGCGGCGGACGCGACCGTCGGTGCGCGGCCAGGGGCCGGGCTCGGCCTGGACCCGGAAGGGGCTGGTGGCGAAGTCGATGTCGGGGTTGCCGCGGGTGTAGTTCAGCGAGGCGGGGAGGAGTTCGTGCTTGAGCGCGAGCGTGGTCTTGAGCAGGCCCGCGACGCCGGCGGCGGCGTCGAGGTGGCCGATGTTCCCCTTGACCGAGCCGAGGGCCCAGGACCCGGTGTCGCCGAACGCCCGTGACAGCGCCTGCACCTCGATCGGGTCGCCCAGCGAGGTGCCCGTGCCGTGCGCCTCGATGTAGTCGATGTCCGTGGGTGCGAGGCCCGCGCCGGCGAGCGCGGCGGAGATGACCGCGGCCTGACCGCCGACGGTCGGTGCCGTGAAACCGACCTTCACCGCGCCGTCGTTGTTGATCGCCGAGCCCCTGATCACGGCGTGGACGGTGTCGCCGTCGGCCAGCGCGTCCTCCAGCCGCTTCAGCGCGACCAGACCGACACCCGTCCCGAAGACCGTGCCCCGGGCGTCCGCGTCGAACGGGTGGACGTGCCCGTCGGGGGACACGAAGGACCCGTCCTGGTGCAGGTAGCCGGTGCCCGGGTTCGGGTCGACGTGGACGCCACCCGCCAGGGCGAGGTCGCACTCCCCGGCGAGCAGGCTCCGGCAGGCGGTGTGGGCGGCGACCAGCGCGGTCGAGCAGGCGGCGCGCAGCGAGACCGCGGGGCCCTTCAGGTCCAGCTTGTACGACACCCGGGAGGCCAGGAAGGCGAGTTCGTTGGCCACCAGGATCTGGGTCTGGCCCAGGGTGTCCACGATCTGCTGGTGCGAGTAGACGTGCTGGACGTAGCGGTTGGCCCCCGCGCCGCCGAAGACACCGGTTCTGCCCTCGTACCGGGCGGCGTCGTAGCCGGCGTGCTCCAGTGCCGCCCAGGCCGTCTCCAGGAAGAGCCGGTGCTGCGGGTCCATCACCTCGGCCTCGCGGGCGGTGTACCCGAAGAACTCCGCGTCGAACAGGTCGCTGCCGGCGAAAGCGGGCGCGGCCTTGACGTAGTTCGGCTGTCCGAAGACTTCGGCCGGCACCCCGGCCGCCGTCAGCTCCTCGTCGGTCAGGGCGACGATCGACTCGACGCCGTCGCGCAGGTTCGACCAGTACTCGGTCAGGTCCCCCGCGCCGGGGAAGCGTCCCGCCATCCCGATGATCGCGACACCACCGCGCGCCGCCGTCACCGCGCCGCCCGGAGGCCGTCGACGAGCGCGCCGAGGGTGCGCACGGTGGGGCCCTCGTAGACGATGGTCAGCGGTACGGCCACCGCCAGCTCCTGACGCAGCCGGTGGACGACCTGCAGGCCGAGCAGTGAACTGCCGCCCAGTTCGAAGAAGTTGTCCTGCACGCCGACACTCTCCAGGCCGAGCAGCTCCTGCCAGATCTCCGCCACCCGGTGTTCGGTCTCGCCGTTCGGAGCGACGAACGGGTTGCGCAGGTTGGGGCGCTCGTGCCGCGCGGCCGGGGCCGGCGCCTCGGCCACCGGGTCGGCCCACAGTTCGTGACGCAACGTCAGATCACCGGTGGAAGTGATGATCTGCGCCTGGGGCACCGCGTCGAGCAGGGCGTCGAACACCTGCCGGCCCTCGGTCGGGGTGAGTGCCAACTCACGTACTGCCGCGCCGAGTTCGGAATTCGCCCGGTCCTCCTGGGAGAAGTGCCAGGCCTCCCAGTTGACGCTGGTCCAGGGCAGGGCCGCGCTGTGGTGCCGCTGGGCGAAGGCGTCGAGCGCGGCGTTCGCGGCGGCGTACGCACCGAAGCCGAGTCCGCCGAGCAGCGAGGCGATCGAGGAGCAGATGACGGCGAAGTCCACCTGCTGGTCGGCCAGCACCTCGTGCAGCACCTGCGTGCCGTAGAGCTTGGGGCCGAAGTGCCAGAAGGCCTCCTCCGCGCCCAGGACCGCGACCTCCCGGTGGGCCGCCGTGCCGGTCGTGCCGGCACAGTGCAGCACGCCGTCGACCGGGCCGAACTCCCGCAGGACGCGCTCCTTCAGGGCGAGCATGGCCGTGCGGTCGGAGACGTCCGTGGCGGTCACCAGCACCTCGGAGCCGAGCGCCTCGATCTCCTGGACGGCACGGATCGCGGACCGGACCGCTTCCGGGTGCTGCGGATCGGCCCAGTTCTCCCGGGGCGGCAGGCCCGTCCGTCCGAGAAGCACCAGGCGCACCTCGGCCCGGTCGGCGAGGGCACGGGCCATCAGCAGGCCGATCTTCCCGAGGCCGCCGGTGACCAGGTACACCCCGCCGGGGCGGACCGGGGACCCGCCCCGGGGGCGCGGCGCGCCGGTCACGTACGTCGGCGCCCAGCGGTGCCGTCCGCGCAGCGCGATGGTGCGCTCGCCGGGCGGGGCGGCGAGGTCGGCCAGTAGCTGGTCGACCAGCCCGGGTACGGCCTGCGGGCCTTCGGGGCGGACGTCGAAGTGGACGCAGCTGAGCGAGGGGTACTCCTGCGGCAGCACCCGGCACAGGCCCTGGACGGTCGCCTTCGGCGGGCAGAGCGGCTCGTCCCCGAGGACGGCGTGCACCTCGGAGGACAGCACGTCCCAGCGCTGCCGCTGCGTCATCAGCTCGGCCTCGGTGGCCTGGGCCCAGTGGACCAGGCTGTCGAAGGAGCGGTGCAGCAGGGCCCCGACGTCCTCGGGTGCGGTGGCCCGGTCGGCGTCGTCGCCGACGCTCCAGCAGTGCACCACCCGACCGGGCAGCGGCCCCTCGGCGCGCAGCGCCTCGGCGAGCCGGTCGAAGTGCTCCGGCCGGGCGGGGTCGAGGACGTACTCGCGCTCGCTCCTGCGGTGCCACTCGGCTCCCCGTGAGACCGTGCGCACGGTGGCGCCGAGACCTTCGAGGCGGTCGGCGAGGTGGCGGCCGACACCGGTCTCGTCCGCGAAGACGAGCCAGCGCTCGTCGGCCGGGCCGACCTCGGCGGGCCGCGGTGCGCCGGCCAGCCGCTGCCAGGACGGCGTGTAGAACCACTGGGGCAGGTCGCCGCGCCGCTGCTGGGCCGAGCCGCTGCCGGGCTGGGCGGTGCCGGGTTCGAGCCAGTAGGTGAGCCGCTCGAAGGGGTAGGTGGGGAGCGGGACCCGCCGGGCGCCGGCCGTGGCCGGGAAGGGGCGCTCCCGGCCGGCGAGCCAGAGGCGTCCGGCGGCCCGCAGGAGTGCGGTGCGGTCGCTCTGCCCGAGGAAGGCGCCGGGGAGGGACGGGAGGACGACCCGGTCGGTGCCGGCGGCGGCGGGGTGCTGGATGGCCCCGGGGGTCAGGGCCGGCGCGGGGCCGATCTCGACGATCGCGATGTCCGGGACGGACCACAGGGTGGCCAGGCCGTCCGCGAACCGCACGCTCTCCCGTACGTGCCGGGCCCAGTACTCGGGGCTGGTGGCCTCGTCGTCGGTGATCCAGGTGCCGGTCAGGTTGGAGACGAACGGCACGGCCGGGGCGTTCAGCCGGACCGAGCGGACCAGTTCGGCGTAGCGCTCGACGACCGGGTCCATCATCGGGGAGTGGAAGGCGAAGCGGGTGGTCAGCCGGCGGGTGGCGATGCCGGCGGCCAGCAGTTCGCCGGCCACCCGCTCGATGCCCTCGACGGTGCCGGAGAGCACGCAGGTCTGCGGACCGTTGATCGCGGCGAGGCAGACCTCCGCGTCGGTGTACCGTGCGACGGCCTCCTCGGAGAGCGGCACGGCGAGCATCGCGCCCTCGCCCTGCTCCTCGATCAGCCGGGCGCGTTCCGCGACCAGGCGCAGGGCGTCGGGCAGCGAGAAGACCCCGGCCACGCAGGCCGCGACGTACTCGCCCAGGCTGTGACCGATCATCACCTCGGGCTCGACCCCCCGGGCGGCCCAGAGCCTGACCAGGGCGTACTCGAGGGCGAACACCGCGGGGTAGCCGAGGCGCGGCTGGTCCAGCGGGTGCTCGCTGCGCTCCGGCTGGAGCAGCAGCCTGCTGAAGTCGAAGGGCTGCCCGGGGGCGGCGTCCGCGGACTCGTCGACGGTGAAGACGAGTTCGCGGATGTCCGTGCCGAGCAGCGGCTCGAGCAGTCCGGCGCACTCGTCCATCGCTGCCCTGAACTCCGGCTCCTGGGCGTAGAGTTCGCGCGCCATGCCGGGGAACTGGGAGCCGAAGCCGGTGAACATGAAGGCCACCGGCCGGTGCGGGGCCTCGGGCGCGGTCGCGGTGAGCAGCCGACCGTCGTCGCGGGCGTCCAGCGCCGCCAGTGCCTCCTCGGTGCCGCCGGCCACCAGCATCCGTCGGTACGGGAACGCCCGGCGGCCCTGCTGGAGGGTGAACGCGACATCGGCCAGCGGGAGTTCGGGGTGCGCCCGGAGGTGGTCGTGCAGCTGGTCGGTGGCCGCCTCCAGGGCCTCCGGGCTCTTCGCGGAGAGTACCAGCAACTGCTCGGTGCCGTCGGCCGGCCGGGATTCGCGCGGCAGCTCCGGGGCCTGTTCGAGGATGACGTGGGCGTTGGTGCCGCCGAGGCCGAAGGAGCTGACCCCGGCGCGGCGCGGGCCGTCGCCCTCGGGCCAGGGCAGCAGCTCGGTGTTGACGTAGAACGGGCTGCCGGCCAGGTCGATCCGCGGGTTGGGCCGCTCGAAGTGCAGGGTGGGCGGCAGCTGCCCGTGCTCCACCGCCAGCACGGTCTTGATCAGGCCGGCGACCCCGGCGGCCGAGTCGAGGTGGCCGATGTTGGTCTTGGCGGAGCCGAGGGCGCAACTGCGCTCCCCGACCCCGGAGTAGGCCGAGGCGAGTGCGGAGAACTCGATCGGGTCGCCCAGGACGGTGGCCGTCCCGTGCAGCTCGATGTAGCCGATGCTCTCGGCCGGCACGTCCGCGTTCGCCAGCGCGGTGGAGACGACGGCGGACTGGGTGGCGGCGCCGGGCGCGCTGAAGCCGGCCCGGCGGGAGCCGTCGTTGTTCAGCGCGGAGCCCTTGATGACCGCGTGGATGTGGTCGTTGTCGGTGATCGCGTCCTTGAGGCGCTTGAGCACCACCATCCCGACGCCGTCGCCGCCCACCGTCCCCCGGGCGCGGGCGTCGAAGGTGCGGCAGTAGCCGTCCGGCGAGAAGATGCCGTCCGGGCGGTAGACGTAGCCCTTGCTCCTGGTCCCGTCGACGGCGACGCCGCCGGCCAGTGCGGTGTCGCACTGGTAGGCCAGCAGCGCCTGGCACGCCTCGACCACGGCGACCAGTGACGTGGAGCAGGCGGACTGGATGTTGAGGGCGGGGCCCTCCAGACCGAGCTTGTAGGAGACCCGGCTGGCGAGGAAGTCCGGCCGGTTGCCGATCACCGTCTGCTTGTCGCCGAGGATCTGCGCGGCGCCGGGCTGGGAGGCGATGTTGAAGAGCAGGTAGGTGTTGTTGCCCGCGCCCGCGTAGACGCCGACCAGGCCGTCCTGCCGACCGGCGTCGTATCCGGAGCTCTCCAGGGCGGCCCAGGCGCATTCGAGCAGGACCCGGTGCTGCGGGTCCATGAGTTCGGCCTCGCGCGGGGAGTAGCCGAAGAAGGCGGCGTCGAACTTCTCGCTGTCCGCCAGCGGGTAGCCCGCGCCGACGAAGTTCGGGTCGGCCAGGGTGGCGGCGTCCACGCCCCGGGCGGCGAGCTCCTCGTCCTCGAAGCGGGTGACGGAGCAGACGCCCGCCTTGAGGTTGCTCCAGTACTCCTCGACCGTCCGGGCGCCGGGGAAGCGGCCGGCCATGCCGACGACGGCGATGTCCAGACTGTCGTCGAACTCGGAGAAGCCGTCGGCCTGTTCGGAGTCCGGCTCGGCGTCCACGGTGGGGTCGGGCTCGGGGGAGTGCTCACTCATGGTGACCTCGCTTCGCTTGCAGCTGCTGCTGGCGGCGCTTCAGCAGGGCGTTCTGCTGAGTGCTCCTGCCGCGGGTGGCGGCCGGTGCCACCCCCTGCCTCTGCTGCGAGAGCAGCTCGGCCTGGGCCCGGACGGTGGTGTGCTGGAACAGGTCGAGCAGGTCGACCTCCCGGCCGGTCGCCGCCCGGAGCCGGTGGTGCAGCCCGACCATGAGCAGGGAGTGCCCGCCGATGTCGAAGAAGTTCTGGTCGGTGCCGACCGCTTCGGTGCGGAGGACCTCCTGCCACACCTGCGCCACCAGTCGCTCCAGTTCGTTCCGCGGTGGCAGCGGCGCGGTGGCAGGCTCGGCGGGCCGGGGCAGCCTGCCGCGGTCGACCTTGCCGTGCCCGGAGAGCGGCAGCCGGTCCAGCGTCACCATCGCCTGCGGCACCATGTGCGGGGAGAGCCGGTCCCGCAGGTGGCGCTCCAGTCCGGCGGTGCTGAACCCGGGGCCGTGCGGCTCGATGTAGGCGACCACCCGCCGGTCGCCGGGGACGTCCTCGCGGACGACGGCGACGGCGTGGCGCACCTCGGGGTGGCTCTTCAGCGCGGCCTCGATCTCGCCCAGGGCGACCCGGAAGCCGCGGATCTTGATCTGGTCGTCGCGCCGGCCGAGGAAGGCGATCGTCCCGTCGGCCAGGCGGCGGACGATGTCGCCGGTGCGGTAGAGGCGGGAGCCCGGCCCGTCGCCGAGGGTGTCCGGGACGAAGGCCGCCGCGGTGAGGTCCTCCCGGCGGTGGTAGCCGCGGGCGAGGTTGCCGCCGCCGATCAGCAGCTCTCCGACGACGCCGACGGGCGTGGGCCGGCCCGCCGCGTCCACCACGTGGGCCCGGGTGCCCGGGAGCGGAACGCCGATCGGCGCGGTCTCCCACTCCGCCTCCGGGTGGTCGGCCACGGCGAGGGTCAGCACACCGACGGTGGTCTCGGTCGGACCGTAGTGGTTGAAGACCCGGCAGTGCGGGACGAGGCGCTGGAGGGCGCGCAGCCAGCGCCAGTCGGAGGCCTCGCCGCCGATGACCAGCAGGCGGCGCGGCAGGAGCTCGGCGAAGCGCGGCGAGGTCTGGAGGGCCCGGAGGTGGGAGGGCGCGATCTTCAGGCAGTCGACCCCCCGGGTCTGCACCCAGTCGGCCAGCCTCTCCGCGTCCAGCGCGACGTCACGGGAGATCAGCTGGACCTCGCCGCCCGTGCACAGCGGCGGGGCGAAGGCCGTGACGCTGGAGTCCACCGTCAGCGGCTGCACCATCGCGTAGCTGAGCGGCCCGTCGATGCCGAGCCGCCGGACGACGGCGCGGGTGTAGCCGACGAGCTGGCGGTGCTCGATCACCACGCCCTTGGGCTTGCCGGTGGAGCCGGAGGTGTAGAGCAGGTACGCGGCGTCCCCCGGGGCCGAGTGCCCGGCCGGCGGGTCCTCGTCCGGCCGGCCGGCCAGCACGGTCAGCCCGGCGTCGAGCTCGACCACCCGGTGTCCGGTGTCGAGCGGGGCGGTCGCCACCACGATCCGCACGGCCGCGTCGGCGAGGATGCCGTTCCGCCGCTCGGCCGGGTCGTTCGGGTCCACCGGTACGTACGCGCCACCGGCCTTGAGGATGCCGAGCACGGCCACCATCAGCCGTACGTCGCGATCGGCGCACAGGCCCACCGTCACCTCGGGGCCGACGCCGCTCTCGCGCAGCAGGTGGGCCAACTGGTTGGCCCGGGAGTTCAGTTCGCGGTAGCTGAGGGCGGCGCCCTCGGAACGGACGGCGATCGCTTCGGGGGTGCGGGCGGCCTGCTCCTCGAAGAGCCGGTGGAAGCACCGGTCCGCCGGCTCGCCCGGGACGCCGTTCAGCGCCTCGATGACGCGCTCCTCCCCGGCGGTGAGCAGGGGCAGCTCGGCCACCGACCGGTCCGGATCGGCCGTCGCGCCTTCGAGCAGGCGCAGCAGGTGGTCCACCGCGCGGCGGGCTGTGGCCGGGTCGAGGACGTCGGTGGCGAACACCAGCTGACCGGTCAGTTCGCCGTCGACGTGGCAGAGTTGGAGATCCAGGTCGCAGGAGGTGGTCTCGGGCACGGGACGCGGTTCCGGCCGGAAGGAGAAACCCGGCCAGAGGTGGACGGCCGCGCCGGTGCGGACCTCTTCGGCCGCCGCCAGCGCGGCGCCCGCCCGCCGGACCAGGTCCCGGAAGCTCCCGCCGGCCTCGACGCGGACCGGCGTGGTCACCCCGGCGCCGTTGGTCACCCCGACCGCGAGCTCGGCCTGTCCGCCGTACCGGTGCAGCAGGGCCAGGTGGAGGGCGAAGGCCGCCGCCGGGAGCCCTCCTCCGCAGGCTTCACCCAGCTGCCGCAGGGCGGCGCTCGCCCCGGCGGGGACGACGAGGGGGACCGAGCCGGCCCGGTGGTCGCGCCGGGCCGGAGGCGTCCGGTCCAACGGGAGCTCCGGGGCGGCGGGCAGCTCGGCGGGGCGCCCTTCGGCATCGGGGCCGGGCACGGAAGGTGCGGGGTGGCGCAGTGTCATGAGGGTTGCCTCGAGGAGTCTGGGGGCAGGACGTACGTCACCCGTCTCGCCGGAACGGGCCACGGCTACGCGGATCGCTTGGTGCAGAGGTAGACCTGGTTGCGGCGGTGGTCGGCGGGGACGTCGATGATCTCGACCGTCTCCGAGAGCGAGTGCAGCAGCGCCTCGAACGGGCCGGCGGCGTAGCGGTTGAGCCAGATGTAGCCGTCGGCCGTCTCGCGCCGCAGCAGCACCTCGGTCTCCCGAGGCACCTGGAACATGCAGATCACCACGGTGCGGCGGGAGACCCGGAACAGTTCGCGGACGGCGGTCTCGTAGTACGGCAGGCTCTCCAGCACGTGCCGGCAGTTCACCACGTCGAACGAGCCTTCGGGGAAGGTGAGGTCGGTGACGCTCATCTGCTCCCACCGCGCCTCGGGGTGGAGCGCGCGGCAGTCGTCGATGGCGGCCTCGTTGATGTCGATGCCGGTGTAGTCGACCTCCAGGCCCGCCGTCAGCAGGTGGCGGTAGGTGACCCCGGAGATGACACCGCAGTCGAGCAGTTCGAACGGTTCCTCGCCGTGCAGTGCCGCGATCCGCTCGGTCACGACCGCGTGCGAGGGGTGCCCGGCCCGGGACTCCTCGCCCATGTGAGCCATGTCAGAGGTGTGCGCCCAGAGCGATCTCGTGTTCACTGCGTTGATCCTCCGTACTGCTGGAGCGGAGCCGGTCATGACGGCACGGCCGGCCGGACGGTGGCTGGTGGGAGAGTGCCGGGCGCGCGGGACGCCGCCGGACCAGGGCCGTCGGGCGGCGGACGTCGGACGGTCCGGAGGGCCGTTCCAGGGCTTCCGCGGGCGCGGCACCCGGTTCCCTGGCACCGTCCGGACCGGGAGAATCCCGGGAGCCGGCGGTGCGCGCGTGACATCCGTCCCGTCCCGGCGCACGGGAACCGATGTCACATCAGAAAGCCGCGCCTTCCTGGGACTCGGTGTCGAAGACGGCGTCCGGGCCGAACATCCGGGCGTGCTTCGCCGCGGCGAGGGCCAGCGTGCCGCTTGCGTCGCGGGCGCTCGCGACCTCGGCCAGTTGGTTGACCACGGCGGGCTTCGCCAACGTCTGATCGCGCAGCTCGGGGGAGCGGGACATCAGGACCATGGCCGCGGTGGTGTAGCCCGACTCGGCCCAGGACTCCCAGATCGCGTCGCGGTCCTGCTCCTGGCCCGCGAAGAGCTCCTCGCGGCGATCGTGCCGGCGCGTGGGAACCGGGCTCCGGCCGGCGGCCTCCGTGCGCAACCGGACGCGGCGGCCCGCGATGTAGGCGACGGCAGCGCCCTTGCGGATGGCGAAGTTCAGGGCCTGGGCCGCCGTGTCCACCACCGGCTCACCCTTGTCGTTCAGGGAGGTGTTGCACACCATCGGCACCCCCGTGGCTTGCCGGAACGCTTCGATCGCCCGGTGGAGCAGGGGGTTGGTCTGGGCGGACAGGGTCTGACGCCGGGCCGAATCGTCGAGATGGAGGATGGCCGGGACCAGCCGGCGCTTGGACTCGGTCACGTACGCCGTCTCGAGCATGTAGGGCGAGGGCCAGGGGTCCTCGAACCACTCGCCGCTGTACTCCTCCAGGACGATCGGGGCCACGGGGCGCCACCACTGCCGGCTCTTCCAGTCGTTCAGCAGCTCCTTCGACCGGGGTGAGCGGGGATCGGCGAGGATGCTCCGGTGGCCCAGTGCGCGCGGACCGATCTCGGCCGCTCCGTCCGCCCACACCAGCGGTCCGGTGGAGAGGTCCTCGACGAACCGGGCCTCGGTGAATTCCTCGACGTCCTCGATGAAGTCGTCGAAGTGCTGCAGCGCGCTCTCGACGTCGGTGAGCTCGGAGCCGTGGTAGGCGGACTCGAGCCGGAAGCCACCGCCCGGGAGCAGCCCCTCGCCGAGGAGGCCGAGGAGGCCGATCCCGAGGGACTGGCCGGAGTCGTTCGCGCTCGGCGGCGTGAGCAGGCCCTTGAACCCGTAGCGGCGCAGGAGGAAGGAGTTGGTCGGACAGTTGAGGGCGAAGCCCCCGCTCAGGGAGAGGTACGCCTGGCGCGGGTCCACCCCTGCCGACTCGAGCAGCCGGTCGACGTTGCGCACCATGACGAGCTCGCAGGCCGTCTGGACGATCTTCATGACCGCGGACTGCAGGTGCTCCTGGCGGGTGAAGCGGCTGTCCAGCTCCATGGACGGCAGCTGGGACTCGGCCGCACGAATCACGGCCTGGACGAAGGGAAGTGTGTCGACCAGCGGTACTCGCCGGCCTCCGAACAGCTCCAGCTCCCGCACCGCCGCCTCGGTGTCGAAGGCGATTTCGGTGAGGCAGGCCGACGCCAGGGCCATCAGGGTGCCCGGCTCCCTGCCGAACTCCGAGGACGCGGCGTCGTAGATCGGGGCCGGGGATTCGACCGGAGCGAAGTCGACGTCGCCCTTGGCGGACACGCAGCCGGTGTACCAGTACTTCTTGCCCGTCCGGTCGAGGCCGAAGTCGGGCCGGCCGTCCAGGGCCAGTCCGATGATGGTCTCGCTGCGGAACACCTCGGAGTCGAGGAGCAGTCCGCTGTAGAGATGGGCGAGGCTGTGGACCGGGAAGTCCTCGGTGCCCGCCGGTAGCTTGATGTCGGCGTGGTGCGGCAGGCCGGGCGTGCCCCAGGACAGGCTCACGTCCTCCAGGCAGAGCCCCTCGGCCGCGAGCAGTTCGGTCAGCACCTTGTTGTAGCGGTCGACGGTGAAGAGCGGCCAGAAGTGGTGCTTCTGTCCGCTGACGCGCTCGAGCTCCCAGACTCTGACGAGTTCGACCCGCGAGTCGTGACTGCGCCAGAGCGCGATGTTCTGATCATGGCGCGGTGCGATGACGGATAAGCTGCCGGGCGGGGAGATGTAGCTCGACAGGAAGTACTTCGCGGCTGGGTAGGCGGTCACGATGTCTCTTTCGGCGGTTGGACAGTGGCTGCTGGCTCTTCGGGCCGGACGGTCCTGGAAACCGCCCGCGTAGGCGGTCGCGAGGCTGCCAGGGCCGGCTCGGCCGGGCGTCGGTGTCCACCGGCGACGTCAGGTGCGACAGACTGTCCCGGCCGGGTGCGATCGGGCCTCGAGCCGGAGCTCCGGCGGCGGCCTGCACGGGGACTTCGACCTTCTACGAGGCCTCGGGACGGGGACGGCGGGGACGGACTCCGACCCCGCATCCTCGTGTGGATGCGCCGGCCCCGGGGCGAGCGACGGGATCGCTCGGGTCCGTCCGCGGCGGGACTACTTCGAAGCGGGGATCCGCTCCTCGACGAGCTGGACCAGTTCACCGACGTTGGCCACGGTGAACATGTCGACGACGTCCAGATCGACGTCGAACGTGCTCTGGATCGAGACCATCAGGCGGAGCAGCGACACGGAGGTGGCTCCGAGATCGTCGAAAGTGCTGTCCAGTGCGACTTCAAGGGGGGCGAATACTTCGGAAATCACCGACATCAAGTCGTCGGACTGTGCGTTCGACATTTTGTGTTCCAGATCTCTTGCATTCGAGGTCTATGCAGGTAATTGACCCTATGGTCTTGCTGAGACATCGTCAAGTCTCTTTTTCCGGTTGGGAGATGGTTGATGTCCAGATTGTGTCGCGTTGGGTCAGGTGGGCGAGATTGGTGTGAAACGGGCGTAGTGAAGCAACAGTTTGTCAAGTCGGCGCGCTTTCCCTGGTCGAAGGCTCGACAGGACGTGGGTACCCTGGGGTAGGGTGACCGACGTTTGATCGCACAGGCACTCACCGCTGGGGGATCTGGTGTCAGAAATGACTTTTCGGCCTCTCACGCCTATCACTGGCGCGGAGGTGGAAGGCGTCGATCTCGCGGCGGAGCTGTCGCCGGCCGTAGTGGCCCGCCTTCGCGAGGCCCTGGTGCGTCACAAAGTTCTCGTTTTCCGGAATCAGCCGATGAGTGACGCGCAACAGGTTGAACTCACCAATGCTCTGGGTGGTGCCACTGCGGCACATCCCATCGTGAACGGTCTGAGCGAAGCCCCCGCCGTATTGCGGACCGCGCTGTCGGAGGAGCGACGGGCGCTGGTCGAGGCCGAGGCCGGCCTCAGTCATCCGTTGAAGGGAACGACACCGCGGCGCCTGCGGACCGAATGGCATGTCGACAGCACCTTCGTGGTCAATCCGAACGCCATCACCATTCTGCGCGGTGTCGAGATTCCACCGGTCGGCGGCGACACTCTCTTCGCCGATCTGGAAGCGCTCTACGAAGGATTGTCGTCCTCCCTGCGGGGGTACGTCGACACCTTGCAGGCGATACACTCCCGACACGTCCCGACAGCGGCGCCCCGCTTCGACGGCAAGCCGGCCGGCCCCTTCGCGGCCGTGCACCCGCTGGTGCGGGTGCACCCCGAGACCGGTGCGCGCAGCCTGCTCGTCAGTGCCGTCTTCCTCCAGGCCATCCGCGGTCTCAAGCCCCGCGAGAGCGCGGCCCTGCTGGACTTCCTCCTCGACGAGCTCGCCGGGCGGGACGAGATCCACGCCCGGGTCCGCTGGGAGCAGGACACCCTCGTCATGTGGGACAACCGCTCCGTGGCCCATGCCGGTCCGGTGGACGGCCTGATGTTCCAGGAGGAGCGGATCGTTCACCGCACCACCGTCGTCGGCGACGTGCCCCGCGGGCCCGACGGCTTCGTGTCGCGCGCCCTCATGGGAGGCCGGTGCGAAGCGCTGGCCTGAGAGGCCGCGCCGTGACGCCACGGCGATCAGGCGGTCCATGCAGGTCAACTCGGTCATATGAAGATGTACTGGCATCGTGGCTCCGGCACAGATTCGGGTCAGTCGGTCCATTCTCCGGTAACTTCTGTGGGGGAAAAGCAAAATGCCGGTCGTCGACCACTGTGCAACAGCCGAAGCGCCACCCAGGTACCGCCTGTTATGCGTCGACTGCGGCTGGGAATCCGATCCGGAATTCCGGCTCCGATGTCCCCAGTGTTCGGGTGCGCTCGATCCCAGGATGAACCTGGAGAACGTCACCGAGCGTGACGGCGACCGGCCTGAGCTGACCTACCTGGACTTCCTTCCGGTCGAATCCGAGCACTTACTCGACGCGAGCATCAGTGTGCGGACCCCCTGCCGTCCGGCCGCGCGCCTCGGAGCGGTCATCGGTCTGCCCCGCCTCTGGGTGAAGGACGAGTCCCAGCAGCCGACCGGGACCACCAAGGACCGGCTGGCCTCCGTGGTCCTGGCCGTGTTCCGGCAGTTCGGGATCAAGGAGTTCGTCGCCTCCAGCACCGGGAACAGCTCCACCGCCCTGGCCCGCGCCGTGCGGAGGGACCCCTCGATGCGGGCACACTTCTTCTGCGGCCGTGACTTCACCGGCGACCACGACATCGAGACCGGCGACCGGGTGTCCCTCACCGTGGTGGACGGCAACTACGCACAAGCCACCCGGGCGGCCCAGGAGTTCGCAGCCCGGAACGGGCTGGTCTGGGAGGGCGGGTTCTTCAACTGGGCCCGTCGCGAGGGCCTGAAGCTCACCTACCTGGAAGCCTTCGACGCCATGGACGACAAGCCCGACGTCGTCGTCCAGGCCATCAGCAGCGGCATGGGGATGATGGCCGTACGCAAGGGCGTGGCAGAGTACCTCGCCTGCGGCCGGCTCACCTCCTCGCCCCGCTTCGTGATGGTCCAGCAGGACACCTGCGCGCCGATGGCCGTGGCCTGGCGGGAGGGACGGGCCGAGCTCACCGAGGACGACGTCATCGAGCACCCGACAGGTCTGGCCCGGGCCATCCTGCTCGGCGACGGCCGGGCCACCTATCCCTACATGCGGGACATCGCCACCGAGAGCGGTGGCTCCATCGTCTCGGTGAGCCAGGACGAACTGGTCCAGGCCCGTACGATGCTCCGCGAGCTGGAGGGGCTGGACGTCTGCCACTCCTCGGCCGCGACCATCGCCGCGCTGCGCAACGAGGCCGCGGCCCGGCGGATCACCCCGGACCAGGTCGTCCTGGTCAACCTGACCGGCCGTGAGCGGTACACCGCCGCCGACGCCGGACCGGCCCTCGCCGCCGCCACCGCCGGCTGAGCCTCCCTCTTCCGAGCCGGATGCCACCGCTCCCACCGGAGCGATGTGCCCGCCCTCACGTTCGCAAGGAATGCGTTGATACTCAGTCACCTCACCCCGCAGCAGGCCGAGCGCCACGCCGAGTTCCGTGCCTTCGCCGACCGCGTCCTGGTCCCGCAGGCGGACCGCTGCGACCGCGAGCAAGCGGTCTCCCGGGAGACCGTCGCCGACCTGGCCGGGCAGGGCTACCTCGGCGCGCCCGTCCCGAAGGAGTTCGGCGGCCTCGGCATGGACTGGGTCGAATACGGACTGCTCACCGAGGAACTGGGCCGAGGCTGCCAGTCGATCCGCAACCTCGTGGCCGTGGAGGACATGGTCGCCCACTCGATCCACAAGTGGGGAACGCAGGAGCAGAAGCAGCGGTGGCTTCCCCGGATCACCTCGGGCCGAACGCTGGCGGCCTTCGCCCTGACCGAGCCGGACGTCGGCAGTGACGCCGCCGCCGTCGGGACCACGGCGACGGCCGACGGCGCCGATGTCGTCCTGCGCGGCACCAAGAAGTGGATCAGCTTCGCGCAGATCGCGGACCTCTTCCTGGTCTTCGCCGCGTTCGACGGGCAGCACACCGCCTTCCTGGTGGAGCGGGACACTCCCGGCCTGTCGGTGGAGCCGATCGAGGGCCTGCTCGGCCTGCGCGGCTCGATGCTCGGCCGAATCACCTTCGACGACTGCCGGATCCCGGCCGCCAACCTGGTCGGGCGTCCCGGCCTCGGCCTCACCTTCGTCGCCTCCAGTGCCCTCGACCTCGGCCGCTACAGCACCGCCTGGGGCTCGGTCGGCCTGGCTCAGACCTGCCTGGAGGCCTCGACGCAGTACGCCGGCCGCCGCACCCAGTACGGCACCGAGATCCGCAACCACCAGCTGGTCCAGCAGCTGCTGGCCGACATGCTCACCGACACCGTCACGGCCCGGCTGCTCTGCTACCACGCCGGGGTGAGCAAGGAGCGCGGCGAGACGGAGTCCGTCAACCACACCCTGCTGGCGAAGTACCGGACCTCGACGATCGCCGTCAAGGCGGCCGCCGACGCGGTGCAGATCCACGGCGCCCAGGGCATCGGGGCGGAGGCTTCCGTTCAGCGCCACTACCGGGACGCCAAGGTGATGGAGATCATCGAGGGCACGACGCAGATCCAGCAGACCATGCTCGGTCAGTTCGCCGTCCGGGCGGCCCGGCTGTGAGCGAGCTCCGGACGGGGGCAGTGACATACGGTCAGCTGTCGGTCCTGCGTTCGCTGGAGACACACGGCCCCGACCATCGGGCGGTCGCCAATCTGGTCAGTGTCTGGGAGGTGCCGTTCGGTCTCGGCGCGGCCCAAGTCATGGACGCCTGGCTCCAGTTGGTGGAGAAACACGACTCGCTGCGGACCACCTACGACCTGAGCGGCCCGACGCCGGCCCAGACGGTCCACCCGTACCGCCCGTCCCGGGTGGCCGCGCGGGAGCTGGCCGAGGACAGCTTCGCGGCGGCCCTGCGGCTGGGCGGCGAGGCGGCCGTCGAGCCGATCGACATCGAGACCGAGCTGCCGTGGCGCGCGTTCGTCACCACTCACCAGGGGGATGCGCTCCACCTGGTCACCGTGATCCACCACGTGGCGGCCGACAACGGTGCGCTGCGGGTGCTGGAGGAGCAACTCGGCGTCCTCCTGGAGGGCGGGGCGCTCGGGCCGGTGGTGCAGCCGCTGGACATGGCGCGGGAGCAGCAGGAGGAACCGGGCACCCGGAGCGTCCGGCACTGGACCGAGGCCTGGAGCCGGCTCGTCCCGGCGGACCGGGATCCGGCGGACGCCACCGAGCGACGCCGGGCATCGCTCTACAGCCCGGAGGGACTGACCGCCGCGCAGGAGCTCTCCGACCGGCTGAAGATCTCGGTCCAGTCGGTGGTGCTCGGCGTCGGCGCGCTCGCGCTGTCCCGGCTCAAGCGCACCGAGCGGATGACCTTCGCGCTGATGGCCGCCAACCGGCTCACCACCCGGTGGGTGCCGCTGGTCGGCTCGCTCAACCAGTTCGCCCCGGTGACCGTCACGGTCGACGAGGAGGCCCACCCGCTGGAGTACCTGAGGGCCTGCTACGTCCAGTCCATGGCGGCGTACATGAACGGCTGCTACGACGTCGACGCGCTGAAGGAGAGTCTCCGGGAGGCCGGCCTGCCGGAGACGGATCCCACCGCCTTCGCCAAGCACTACAACTTCCTCGGCGAGGTGGACGCCGAGCCGGCCGCCGGGTCCTCCCTGCGCACCGGGATCGAGTGGCGTCCGTCCACCCAGCGGTCGGGGCCGAACTTCCACCTGGCCGTGGCCACGGGGAAGGGAATCCTCATCGGAGTGGGCGCGAGCCGCGATTATCTCGACGGAAATCTCCCGGCCGTTCTCGCGGCGTCGATCGAGGCCGGTCTGATCAATATGTCCAAGGGGTTCGAGAAATCCCTGGCAGAAGTTTCACTGGAAAATACTTGGCGAATTCTCTGAAGGCAGAAGAATGCGGGGAGAAACGCTTCTTCTCCCCGCACTTCGGCATCCCTGGGCCTGGTCGAGCCAGTTCTAGAAGCCTGCGCAGATTCCCCGAAGCTGCTTCTTCATCATGACCACCTCCCGTCCGTGGCGACTATAGCCACAGGCGGTCGGGAGGTGGAAGGAAAATCTGGATATGGCCCAGGAAAGATGGTTAGGATTTCACTCATGACGGATTCGTACGCCGATCCGGGAACCCCGGACCACCGAAGTGCCGCGCGTTACCTGTGGTGGCTGACCATGAGTCAGCGCCGACGGGTGACGGGCGGTGCGGTGATCGGCACCCTCTGGATGGTCGGCCTCCTGCTGCCGCCGTACCTCATGCAGCGTGCCATCGACGACGGGCTCCAGCGGGGGAAGACCGGCGTCCTGGTCGGCTGGGTGGCGGCACTGGTCGGCGCCGCGCTGCTCAACGCATGGCTCGGCATCATGCGCCACCGCATCATGACCCGGGTCCGGATGGACGCCACCTTCCGGACCATCAAGGTTGTGGTCGCGCACTCCACCCGGCTGGGTGCCGAACTGCCCCGCAAGGTGACGGCCGGCGAGGTGGCCAGCATCGGCGTGGGCGACGTCGCGCAGATGAGCCAGACACTGACGATCACCGGCCCGGGCGTCGGCGCTGTCGTCGCGTACATCGTGGCGGCCGCGCTGCTGCTGTCGGTCTCCGTCACGCTCGCCCTCGTGGTCCTGCTGGGAGTGCCGCTGCTCGCGGTCGTGGTCGGACCGCTGCTGGAACGCCTCCAGGGCGCGGAGTCCAAGTACCGCGCGCAGCAGGGGGCGCTGACCGCCCGGCTCGGGGACATCGTCGGCGGCATGCGCGTACTCAACGGCATCGGCGGCAAGGACATGCTGGCCGGCCGCTACCTGCGCGGATCGCAGGACCTGCAGGCCGAGGGCTACCGGGTCGGCGCCGTCACCAGCTGGATCCAAGCGCTCTCGGTCGGCCTGCCCGCCCTCTTCCTCGCGTTGGTGACCTGGCTGGCCGCCCGGATGGCGGCCGAGGGCACCATCACGATCGGCACCCTGGTCGCCGTCTACGGCTACGTCGCCGTCCTGGTGGTACCGGTCTCCAACTTCATCGAGGGCGGATACGACCTCACCAGGGGTCTGGTCGCCGCTCGACGGGTCGTCCGGATGCTCGACCTGAAGCCCGCCTTCGAAGACGCCGCGACACTGCGACCGGCCCATGACGAGCCGTCGGCACTGCACGACGCCGACACCGGTGTGGAACTGGCCCCGGGCCGGCTGACCGCCATCGTGAGCGCTCGCCCGGCCGAATCCGCGGCCGTGGTCGACCGGCTCGGCCGGTACAGCGCATCCGCCGCGACCTGGGGCGGCGTGCCGCTCGCCGAGATCGCCCTGGCCGAGATCCGCAGGCGGATCGTGGTGGCGGACAACGACGCCGACTTCTTCTCCGGCGCGCTGCGCACCGTGGTCGACGGCCGGTCCGAGCACACCGGCCCGTCCATCGCCCAGGCCGTCCGAGACGCCGCGGCGGAGGACATCGTGCAGGCACTGCCCGACGGCCTGGACACCATGATCCAGGCCCAGGGCAGCAACCTCTCCGGCGGTCAGCGCCAACGGCTGCGGATGGTCCGCGCCCTGCTGGCGGACCCGGAGGTGCTCCTGCTGGTCGAACCCACCTCCGCCGTGGACGCCCACACCGAGGCCGCCATGGCCGCCGGCCTGCGCCGGGCGCGCACCGGGCGCACCACCGCCCTCACCTCGACCTCCCCCGTCCTCCTGGAGCAGGCCGACACCGTCTGCTACCTCGTCGACGGCCGTCTGGCGGCGGCCGGCCCGCACCAGGAACTGCTCGCGACAGAGCCCGGCTACCGCGCGCTGGTGGCTCGCGGCGAAACCGCCACCGAGTCCACGCCCGCCGAGGAGGCCGTCCGATGACCGCTCAGACCCAGACCGACCCCGGACGGCTCCCGATCGCCGGCCCCGCCGAGGTCCGCCGGGCCGCCGTGCGCCTGGTGGGGCAGGACGGCCGTGCCGTCGCCGCGATGCTGACCCTCAACGGACTGGCCGCGGCCGCCGGTCTGGGCGGCCCCTGGCTGCTGGGCCGGATCATCGACGACGTCCGGGGCGGCGCCGGCACCGGACACGTCGACCGACTCGCCCTCGGCATCCTCTGCTTCGCGCTCGCGCAGCTGCTCCTCGGACGCTTCGCCCGCTACGCCGCCCACCGCTTCGGCGAGCGGACCCTGGCACGGATCCGAGAGCGGTTCGTCGACCGCTCCCTCGCCCTGCCCGCTTCGGTGGCCGAACGCGCCGGCGTCGGCGACCTGCTGACGCGCGGCACCGCCGACGTCGCCACCGTCGGCTCCACCCTGCGCGACGCCGGGCCGGAGGTCTCCGTGGCGCTCGTCCAGATCCTCCTGATCCTGGTCGCCATGCTCGCGGTCAACCCGCTGCTCGGCATCTGCGGGCTGCTCTGCCTCTCCGGAATCTGGTTCGCCACCCGCTGGTACCTGCGCCGCGCACACACGGGTTACCTCGCCGAAGGCGCCGCCAACTCCGCGCTGATCGAGATCCTCACCTCCACCGCGACGGGGGCCCGCACCGTCGAGGCCCTGGGTCTCCAGGACCGCCGCATCGCCGCCACGGCCGAGGCGGTCGAGCACTGCCGGGCCACCCGCACCTACACCCTCAGCCTGCGCACCGTGCTCTTCCCCGTGGTCGAGTTCTCGTACATCGCCCCGGTCGCCGGCATCCTGCTGCTCGGCGCCGCCCTGCGCGACACCGGCGCGGTCACCACCGGCGCGGTGGTCGCCTGCGCCCTCTACTTCTGGAAGCTCTCCGAGCCGCTGGACAAGATCCTGCTCTGGCTCGACCAACTCCAGCGCAGCAACGCCTCCTTCGCCCGGGTCGAGGGCCTCGGCCGGATGGACGCCCCGGCCGTGACCGGCGGCGGCCGGCCCGAGGACGACCGGATCGACGTGGTCGACGTCCGGTACGCCTACCAGGGCGAGCGGGACGTCCTGCACGGCGTCGACCTCACCGTCCGTCCGGGCGAGCGGCTGGCGATCGTCGGCCCGTCCGGAGCCGGCAAGTCCACGCTGGGCCGGCTGCTGGCCGGGGCGGAGACGCCCCGCACCGGACGGGTGACCGTGGGGAAGGTGCCCGTCGCCGAGCTCGACCCGGCCCAGCTGCGCCGACACGTCGTCCTGGTCTCCCAGGAGCACCACGTCTTCCTCGGCACCGTCCGGGACAACCTCCTGATCGCCGCGCCCGCCGCGACCGACCAGGACCTGCACGCGGTGCTGGCCGCCGTCGACATCGACTGGGTCGACGAGCTGCCGGACGGGCTGGACACCGAACTCGGTGCCGGCGGGCTCCGTCCGAACGCCCAGCAGGCCCAGCAACTCGCCCTGGCCCGGGTGGTCCTGGCCGATCCGCACACGCTGATCCTGGACGAGGCCACCTCCCTGCTCGACCCGACCACGGCCCGGCACACCGAGCGCTCGCTGGCGGCCGTGCTCAAGGAACGCACCGTGATCGCCATCGCCCACCGCCTGCACACCGCCCGCGACGCGGACCGGATCGCGGTCATGGAAGGCGGCCGGGTGACCGAACTGGGCAGTCACGACGAGCTGTTGGCGGCCGGCGGCGGCTACGCCGCGCTCTGGAAGTCCTGGCACGGCGCCTGAGCGCGCCCCGGCCCTCCCGACCCCTCCCGACCCGTAGGAGCGGAACCCCATGCACCCGGCACCACCGCAGACCGCCCAGAGCTGGGTCCGGCCGATTCCCGGCCGGACCGAGCCCGGCGCCCTCCGGCTCTTCTGCTTCCCGTACGCCGGGGCAGGCGCCTCGGTCTTCCGGGGGTGGGGCGCCGGACTCCCGGAAGGAGTGGAGGCGTTCGCCGTGCAGCTCCCGGGTCGGGAGGACCGGTTCTTCGACCGGCCGATCGCGGACCTGGAAGAGCTGCTGGACGTCCTCCTCCCCGCCCTGCTCCCGTACCTGGACCGGCCGTTCGCCTTCTTCGGGCACAGCATGGGCGCCATCGTCAGCTGGGAGCTCGCCCGCAGGCTGCAGCGTGAGCAGGGGCTGGAGCCGGTCCGGATCACCGTGTCCGGCTGCCGGGCGCTACCGGCCCACGAGTCCAGGAAGCCGAGTGAACTCGACCTCTCCGACGAGGAGCTGATCAACGAGCTCCGCCGTCTCAACGGCACGCCGGAGGTGTTGCTGCAGAACCCGGACTTCGCCGCCTTCATCCTGCCGACCTTCCGGGCCGACCTCTCGCTGTTCGCCGGCTACGTCTACCGGCCGGGCGAGCTGCTCACCTGCCCCGTCTCGGCCTTCGGCGGTGACGCGGACCCCAGGGTCGCCGAGGAGCACCTCCAGGGCTGGGCCGAGCTGACCACCGGCCGGACCGAGGTGGAGGTCTTCCCCGGCGGCCACCTCTTCCTCAACGACGAACGGGAGGCCGTGCTCCGGAGCGTGTCCCGGGCGCTCCCGGCCGTCGGCCACTGACCAGTACTTCGTTTCGAACCCAGGGGGCTCGCGTGGAGACAGTGTGGAATGTCGTCCAGGCTCAGGTGGAGCGGACGCCCGAGGCCGTGGCCGCGCGGACGGCACGCACCTACACCTACCGTGACGTCGCCGCGCTGGCCGCAGACCTCGGCGAGCGGATAGCGGCGAAGGTCCGGCCGGGCTCCGTCGTGGCGCTCGACGCGTCCAGCCGGTTCAGCGGGGCCGTCGGCATCCTCGCCGCGAACGCCGCGGGCTGCGCCGTGCTGCCGCTCGACCGGCAGAGCCCGCCGGCCAGGCGGGCCCGGGTCCTCGACGACGCCCGCCCCGCCCTGCTGCTGCGCGAGCTGGCCGAGGGCGAGTTCGCCCTGGAGGGGAACGGACTTCCGTCACCGCCGAGGGAACCGGACCTGGGCGAGATCGCCTACATCCTGTACACCTCCGGCTCGACCGGGCAGCCCAAGGGCGTGATGGTGGGCCACGAGGCCCTGATCGACCGCCTCGCCGCCCTGGCCGAGCGGCCGGGGCTGGCGGCCGGCGAGAGCGTGCTGGCGATGGCCGCGCTGTCCTTCGACATCTCGCTGGTGGAGCTGCTCCTTCCACTGACCGTGGGGGCCTCCTTCACGGTGGTCCCGGAGGAGACCAGGGCGGATCCGCTCGCCTTCGCGGAGCTGGTGGCGGCGGCCGCGCCGGACGTCGTCCAGGCCACCCCCAGCTTCTGGCGGATGCTCACGGCCTCCGCCTGGAAGGGTGCGCCCGGCAGCCGGCTGTGGACCGGCGGAGAGACGCTCACCCCGAGCCTCGCCCGGGAGCTGCTGCCGCGGTGCGGTGAACTCTGGAACGTGTACGGCCCGACCGAGGGAGTCCTCTGGTCCACGGCGGCGCGGGTGGACTCCGCCGAGCGGATCTCGCTCGGCGAGCCGGTGGCCGGGGTGGGCCTGCTCACCGACGAGAGCGGCGAACTCCTGCTCTACGGGGAGGGGCTGGCGCACGGCTACCTCAACCGGGAGGAGCTGACGGCTGAGCGTTTCCTGCACAGCGACACCCCCGACGGCCGCCGCCGCGTCTACCGCACCGGGGACCGGGTCGCACGGGGGCCGGACGGCGCACTGGAGTTCCTCGGCCGCCTGGACAGCCAGGTCAAGCTGCGCGGACACCGGATCGAGCTGGGCGAGGTGGAGGCCGTCCTGGAGGATCACCCGGAGGTCTCGCAGGCCGTCGTGCTGGTCCAGGACGCCGACCGGCCCGACACCGCGGCGCTGGTGGCCTTCGTGGTGCAGCGCGCCGAGGCGGACCTCCGGGGCTGGTTGAAGGACCGGCTGCCGTCGAGCCACCACCCCGCCAGGATCACCGCCCTGTCCGCGCTGCCCCGCACCACCACGGGAAAGGTGGACCGGATCGGGCTGGCGGCCGGCCCGGCCGCCGGCGACCGGGCGGTGCAGGCCGCCGAAACGCCCGCCGCAGCGCCCCCGGGGGACGTCCGGGCACTCGTGGCCGAGGCGTGGCGGCAGACGCTCGCCGCGGACTCCGTCGACGAGGACACCAACTTCTTCGACGCCGGCGGCAATTCGGTTCTCCTGACGGTGCTCCAGAAGCGGCTCGCCGACGGCCTCGACATCCGGGTGCCGATCAAAGAGATCTTCCGGCACCCGACCGTCGCCTCGCTGACCGACCACATCCTCCGTACGGAGACACCCGAGTGAACCTCTACTGCATTCCTTACGCCGGGTGCTCGGCACGCGTCTACGACCCGTGGCAGCGGCACCTGCCGGACCGCGTCACCGTCGTGCCGCTGGAGCTCCCCGGCCGGGGCTCACGCTGCGTGGAGGAGCCGATCGACGAGCTGGCAGCCCTGCTCGCGGACCTGTACCAGCAGCTCGACCCGACCTCGCCGTACGTGCTGTTCGGCCACAGCTACGGAGCTGTGATCGCCTTCGAGCTGGCCAAGCTGCTCCGCTCCAAGGGCGCTCCGGAGCCGTCGGCGCTGCTGGTCTCGGCCAGCCGCGCACCCCGGCTGCCGGCCGTCGACGCGGACAGCCACCGACTCTCCGACGCCGAACTCGTCGAGCGACTGGCCGCGCTGGGCGGGACTCCGAAGGAGCTGCTGGAGAACGAGGAGCTGATGGAGATCTACCTCCCCGTCATCCGCGCCGACTACCGGATCATCGGCGAGTACGGCACCGGCACCCCGGGCACGGTCGGCTGCCCGGTCGTGGCGTTCTACGGGGACACGGACGACGAGGCGGACCGGTCCTCGGTCGAGGCGTGGGCGGACTACACCGACGGCCCCTTCCGAGTCGAGGAAATCCGCGGCGACCACTTCTTCCTGCACTCCGCCGAGCGTGAGCTCGTGGCCGCCGTCGAGGCGGTCTGTTCGAAGGGGGAGCCGTGCTGAGTCCGGCCGCCGCACCGGTGACCCCCGGCCAGTTGCCGGTCGCCCCGCCGCGCCGGGTCGACCAGAACCCGGAGAGTGCCAAGTGACCGTGACACAGGCCCCACGCTGCCCCTACCGCGACGACGACCGTCCGGCGGCCGACCCCTGCGCGGACTACCTCCCGCTGCGGGAGGAGGAGCCGGTCCGCTGGGACGAGGACCTGGAGGTGTGGATCGTCTCCGGGTTCCGCGAGACGACGGCCCTGCTGCGGCACCCCGCTCTGTCGGCCGCCTGGCCGCAGCGGGGCACCACCACCCTGCACCGGGAGGGCGAGGGCGGGGAGCGGGCCGCAGAGGTCGTGCGCAGGTGGTTCATGTTCAACGACGACCCCGAGCACGCGGCGGCCCGCCGGGTCGTCGCGCCGCTCTTCGCGGCCGACCGACTCGCCGCGATGCGTCCCGTCGTCGAAGAGCTCGTCGACGAGCTCCTGGCGGGGCGCACCGACGGGCTGGAGGTGATGGCGGAACTCGCCGTCCCGCTCTCCAGTCGGGTCATCTGCCGGATCCTGGGCCTGCCCGGGGAGGTCGCGCCCCGGCTGCACGACTGGGCGCCCGACATCGCGGCGCTGCTGATGGCGGACTACCTGCCGCAGGTCAGGACCAGGGGTCATCGCGCCCTGCGGGAAATCGCGGACGTGGTGGACGAGGCCCTGCGCTCGGAGGTCCGCGAGGGCACCGGGCTCCGGCTGCTGCGCGACGCCCGCCAGAGGGGCGTCATCGAGGCCGCCGACGTCTGGGCCACGGCGAGCCTGCTGATCTACGCCGGGTACGAGACCACCTCGACCTTCATCGGCAAGGCCGTTCGGGCCGCGCTGCACGCCGATGCCTGGGCCGACCTGCGAAGCGGTGAACCGGGCCCGGTGGTCGACGAGCTGCTCCGTTTCGACACCTCGGTCCAGCAGGTGGCCCGGGTGGCCACCGCGCCGGTGGAGGCGGCCGGTCACCTGATCGCGGAGGGGGATCTCGTCCTGCTGATGCTCGGCGTGGCCAACCGCGACCCGGCCGTCTTCGCCGACCCGGACCTCCTGGACTACGACCGCGAGATCAGGCGGCACCTCACCTTCGGCTTCGGCGCGCACTACTGCCTGGGGGCGGGGCTGGCGCGGATGGAGTCCGAGATCGTACTGGAGCGCCTCGCCGGCAGGTGGGCGGATCTCGCCCTCGACGGGCCGCCGGTGACGAGGCAGCACTTCGGCGTGACCCTCCTGGAACGCCTGGCCGTGCGCGGCACGGCCTCCTGACGGCCGACCGCACATCCCCGAAAGGAGAGTTGGGATGACACGAGTGACGAGCGGCTCCCCGGAGTCGGCGGACAGCCTCATCGGCGGTGAGCGGGTGTCGCGGCACCACCTCCGCCGGTTCCTCGCCCACCAGGACCACCGGGGCGACAGGGACGTGGTGGAGCGCGCCGCCCGGGCGGACCGGGAACTGCTTGCCGGGGACAGGAGTGGTCTGTGATGCAGGGCATCGTGAACGAACCGACGGTGGTCCGGATGCTCGGCGCGATCGTCGATGCGCATCCGGACGCGGTTGCGGTCGAGTGCGGCGAGCAGAAGCTCACCTACCGCCAGTTCTGGGACGCGGCCGCCGCGGTGGCCGGACGCATACGGCAGGCCGAGGGCCACCGGAGCGGTTGCCTCGTCGGCCTGCTCTTCGAGCGCGGCATCGAGGGCATCGTGGCGCAGCTCGGAAGCTGGCTCGCGGGTGCCGCGTACCTGCCGCTCGACCCGGCACTGCCGGACGGCCGGGTGGAGGCGATCCTGCACGACGCCCGGCCGGTGGCCGTGCTCGCGCAGGAGGGGCTCGCCGGACGGGTGCCCGCGGGTGTTCCGGTACTCGACAGCACCGGGGCGGCCCCGGCCCCGGTGCCGCCGGTGCCGCCGGGCCCGCCGGCCTACGTCATCTACACCTCCGGTTCGACCGGTACGCCCAAGGGCGTCGAGGTCGGCCACGCGGGCCTGGCGAACCTGGTGTCCTGGCACCGGGAGACCTACGGCACCCGGCCCGGGGTACGGGTCGCGGCCTTCGCCGGGCTGGGGTTCGACGCCACGGTCTGGGAGGTCTGGGCGGCTCTCGCGAGCGGGGCGACGCTGGTGCTGCCGACCGAGCGGCTGATCGTCGACAGCGCGGTGATCGCCGAGTTCATCGAGCGGAGCGCCATCACGCACTGCTTCCTGAGCACCCCGCTCGCCGAGCAGCTGTTCGCCCTCCCGGCCCCGCCCGTCGGCCTGGCCGTCCTGCTGACCGGCGGGGACCGTCTTCGGGTGAGCCCGCCGGCCGGCTTCCCCGCCGCGGTCTTCAACCACTACGGGCCGACCGAGGCCACCGTGGTGACCACCGCCAGCGCGGACCTGCGCCGCTGCCCCACCGAGGGCGCGCCGGTGATCGGACGCCCCATCGCCGGCGCGAAGGTCCGGCTGGTGGATGCCGACGGGGTCGAGGTCGCCGAGCCCGGTGTGCCCGGGGAACTGCTGATCGGAGGCGACGTCCTGGCCTTCGGCTACCGGGGCGACCCGGAGCTCACCGGCCGCAGGTTCGTCGCCGACCGGGACGGGAACCGCTGGTACTCCTCCGGCGACCTCTGCCGCTGGACGGCCGACGGCGAGCTGGAGTTCGTCGAGCGGCGGGACGCCCAGGTCAGCATCCGCGGCCACCGGGTGGAGCCGGCCGAGGTCGAGCAGGAGATCCTGGCCGTTCCCGGAGTGGACCAGGCGGCCGTCGTCCACGTGCCGGACCAGGACGGCGGATCGCTGCGCGCCTTCTTCTGCGGCGAGGCCGAGCCGGGCGACATCCGCGCCGCACTGACCGGTCGGCTGCCCGCGTACATGCTCCCCGCCGGGCTGCACCGGCTCGTCGCGATGCCGCTGACACCCAACGGCAAGATCGACCGGAAGGCCCTGCCGGACACCCCGGCCGCAGCCGCAGCCGCGGCCGAGCCCTCGCCCCTCGGCGCCACCGAGGCGCGGATCGCCGAGATCTGGTCCGAGCTGACCGGGAACGTTCCCCGCTCCGGGGACAGCTTCTTCGAGATCGGTGGGCACTCGCTGATCGCCGCCCGGGCGGTGTCCCGGACGCGTGAGCAGTTCGGCATCAAGATCGGGCTGCAGGCCATCTTCAACCATCCGGTCCTCGCGGACTTCTCCGCCGAGGTCGACGAAGCCGTCAGGAGTGCAGAGTGATGCAGGACCAACGGCCCCTCGTGATACTGGAGTTCGGGAACGAGGTGCCCCGGAGGACCTTCGGCGCCGTCCTGCCCGACGGCTGGCGGGAGCGGACCCTCAGGATCGACCCGTTGCACTACCCCGGCCTCGCCGACGGAGCCGTCGGGACGGCCGAGCAGGCCGCCCACTGGGCCGGGCGGATCACCGCCGCCGGGCCGCTCCCGGTCGCGGTGCTGGCCTACTGTTCGGCCGTCGGCCTGGCCGCGGCGCTGGTGGAGGCGCTGCCCGGGCCGGACGTCCCGCTCATCGTGCTCGACCCGGCACCGGCCGATCCCAAGACTCCTCAGGAACTGCTGGACGACCTCGCCCTGGCCATGGACGAGTCCGCCGAGGTGCCCACGATCACCGGCCTGCCGCCCGGTGACGCGCTCACCCTGGCCGGCTCCTTCCTGCTCTCGGTGATCACCGGCTGCTCGCCCGGGCTCGACGAGGAGATCCTGGTCGAACTGACCGAGGGGCAGCGGGCCTGGCTCAGCTTCACCCTGACCGCGGCGGTGCCCCCGCAGGCCCCGCCGGCTCCCACCCACGTCCTGCTGAGCGAGGCGCTCGACTGGCCGGGCTCCGGGGCGGTGCACCGGGTCGACGTGACGGCGGAGGAGCTGTTCCACGCACCCGCCGTGAAGGACCTGCTCACCGACCTGCTGGCCACCGGGGAGAAGGAGGAGCCGTGCAGCCCGCCCGCGTAGAGCGTGACGCCGTCGACGTACCCACCCCGGAAGCGGTGGACGCCGTGACGGCCGAACTCGACGGGGCTGCCTCGTGATGACCCTCCTGCCGCCCGGGGTGGAGGTCGAGGAGGCCTACGGTGATCTGCCCGACGTCCCGCTGCAGCCGGGGGAGGCCGAGGCGGTCGCCCGGTCACCGGTCGCCAGGCGCCGCGAGTTCGCCACCGTCAGGCACTGCGCCCGAACCGCCCTCGGCCGGCTCGGCATCCCCCCGGCCCCGATCCTCCGGGGCACGGCGGGGGCACCGCGGTGGCCGTGCGGCGTGGTCGGCAGCATGACCCACTGCCCGGGCTACCGGGCGGCCGTGGTCGCCCGGGCCGGGGCATACCGCTCCCTCGGCATCGACGCGGAGGTCCACCGGCCGCTGCCCGACGGGGGCCTGCGCCTGATCACGTCGCAAGCCGAACGGCGCCACCTCGCGGAACTCCTCCACCGGGACGCGCAGGTCCACTGGGGCACGCTGCTCTTCGCCGTCAAGGAGAGCGTCTACAAGGCGTGGTACCCCCTGGGCGGCACCGTGCTCGACTTCGCCGACGCCGAAGTCGTCCTCGACCCGGAGAACGGGACCTTCACCGCCCGGCTGACGGCTTCGGAGGCGACGGCCGACGGGGCCGGCCCGGTCTTCTTCGAGGGGCGGTGGCGGGTGGCGGACGGGCTGGTCCAGGCCGCGAGCGCCGTTCCGGGTCGGCCGTGCACGTCCTGAACCGGTTACGTCGGTCCGGGTGTCCCGTAAACCATTGATGTGAGGATTGGCTGGCCAAGTGGAAGACCCCGACGATTTCGAGGGTGACAGGGCCTGGTTCGAACTGTGGAACGGCCAAAGGGGGTTGTGGCTCCAGCATCAGCTGGACGAGGGCCGGGAGGAATCCAACCTTCCGTACTGGCAGCACTTGTACGAGGTGGTGGACATCGTCGCCGTACGCCGTGCCGCCGCCTTCCTGATGGACCGGCACCAAGCGCTGCGGCTGTCCTTCCGGGACACTCCGGAGGGTCCGCGCCAGCGTGTCCTGCCCGGGTTCGACCTGGACGTGCCGCTCGTCGACCTGACCGGCGAGGCCGATCCGACGGCCGAACTGAATCGGCGCGTCCGGGCCGAGAACGCGACCCCCTTCGACGAACTCGCCACCCCGCCGGTGCGGCTCAAGGTGTTCAAGCTGGCCGCCGACCACCACTGCCTCCACGTGAACGTGCACCACATCATCGCGGACGGCACCAGTATGGGCATCCTCATACGCGAACTGCTGCTCTGCTACCGAGCCTTCGCCGCGGACGGAGAGCCGCAGCTGCCCCCGCTCCCGACGACCTACGACGCCTTCGTGCGGGGTCGGCGGGAGTGGCTGGCGAGCGACCGGAGCAAGGCCATGGAGGTGTACTGGCTCGACCAGCTGGCCGCCCCGCTGCCGCGGCTGCGCATCGGGGACTACGACGCTCCCGCCGACGCGGTGGTGAACGAGACGCTGGAGTTCGACGTCGAGGCCGACACGGCCGCAGGGGTGGCGGCACTGGTCAAGAAGCTGCGCGTCACGCCGCACATCCTGCTGCTCAGCGCCTACGCGGTCGCGTTGCGGGACATCAGCGCCGACGACGACATCGTGGTCTGCGTCCCGTTCTCCGGCCGGGACACCATGGAGTTGAACGGCATGTTCGGCAGTTTCGTCAACCCGCTCTCCGTCCGGGTGCGGATGTCGGGCGCGGACCCCTTCGAGGAGGTCGTGCGCCGGACCAGGGCCGTGAGCATCGGCGCCTACGCGCACAGCCGTTACCCGTTCACCCTGCTGCTCGAGAAGCTCGATGCGGAATCCCGACCCGGCCGGAACCCGGTCTTCTCGACCTCCTTCCAGTTCGCGGACTTCCTGCCCCCGGCCCGGCAGACCTCGCAGCTCGACCTCTGCCTGTTCGGCAAGCCGGACGGCGACCGGCTCGGTCTGCGGCTCAACTACAACTCCCGACGGCTGGCGAAGTCCGAGGCCGAGGAGGTCCGGTCGGCCTTCCTGGCCGTCCTGCGGACGGTCGTCGAGGACTCGACGGTCCCGCTGGCCGCCCTGGCGGAGCCGCTGGCGCGGGCCCGGCGGGCGGCGCGGACCGTACCCGCCGGCCGTCGCCGGCTGGGCGCCCTGCGAGCCTCCCGGCCCGGGACACCGAACGCCTGAGCCGGTATCGCGCCATCTCACCGAAAGGAAGGGCCCATGGACGGACAGCGTGACGACGACGGCTATGTCGTCGTGATCAACTCCGAGGAGCAGTACTCCATCTGGCCGCAGGGCCGCGAGCTGCCCGCCGGCTGGCGGGAGACGGGCGAGCGGGGCTCGAAGGAGGCCTGTCTCGCGCACGTCGACGAGGTGTGGACGGACATGCGTCCGCTGACCCTGCGCCGGGAGATGGCGGGCGGGACCGGCCGATGAGGGTGACGGTCAGGCCGCTCGCCGAGCGGCCGCAGGCGGCCACGCGGCTGTTCTGCTTCCCGTACGCCGGCGGCGGCGCCTCGGTGTTCCGCGACTGGGCCGCCGCCCTGCCCGCCGACATCGAACCGTGGTCGGTACAACTTCCGGGCAGAGAAGACCAGTTGGGCGCCCAGCCGTTCGACCGGATGGGCTCGGTGCTCAACGCCCTGGTGCCCTCGGTCATCCAGCACCTGGACCGTCCCTTCGCCTTCTTCGGGCACAGCATGGGCGCCCTGGTGGCCTGGAACCTCACCCGCACCCTGCAGCGGATGGAGATCGGCTCACCCACCCGGCTGTTCGTCTCGGGGTGCGTACCGCCCCAGGCCCGGGAGGAGACCGCGCACCACGCCGGCCCGGAGAAGGAACTGATCGGGAAACTGCGCTCCTGGTCCGCGACACCGGAAGCGGTTCTGGCGGACCCGGAACTGATGCGCCTGATGCTCCCGGTGATCCGGGCCGACCTCGCGGTGATCGAGACCTACCGGTTCACCGACGGGCCGCTGCTGACCTGCCCGGTCACGGCGTTCGGCGGGACCGAGGACGATCCCGCGGGCATCGCGGCGATGCCGCGCTGGGGCGAGCTCACGGCCGGCGGCTTCGACCTGCGGATGTTTCCCGGCGGCCACTTCTTCCTGCACTCCGCCCGTCCGGCCGTGCTCGCCGAGATCGCCGGGCGGCTCGCCGCCGTGCCCCGGCAGAGCGGTCACTGACCCGAAGCCCTTCGAAACAACCATCCTCTCGATCGACGGATTTAGGTGGAACGACATGTCGCAGCGGTCCGTGATGGACGTCGTCTCGGATGTGTGGACGGCTGTCCTGCACACCGAGATATCCGGTCCTGACGCCAACTTCTTCGCGCTGGGCGGAAACTCACTGCAAGGTGCCAGGGCGATCAGCCGGCTGCGCGAGGAGCTGGGCATCCGGATTCCGCTCAGCGTGCTCTTCGACGCACAGACCCTCGTCGAGCTGACCGCGGCCATCGAGGCGATGCGGGAGACGGAGCCCGGAGCGGAACAGACCATCGCGCCGTTCGACGGGCGCTCGGGCGAGGTCTTCCACGCGCCCACCTCGTTCACCCAGCAGCGGCTGTGGGTCGACGAGCACATCCAGGGTCCGAGCTCCCGCTACAACATCCCGATGGCGCACGAGCTCGTGGGCCCGCTCGACATCACGGCCCTGGGGCAGGCCGTCCAGGAGCTGGTCGACCGGCACGAGGTCTTCCGCACCACCATCGAGGCGGTCGACGGCATCCCCGAGCAGGTGATTCAGGCCGAGGCCGAATTGCCGCTGACCGTGGTCGACCTCCGGGACGAGCCGGAGGAGAAGCAGGAGCAGGTCCTGGCCGGCCTGCTCCTCGACTCCGCCCAGCGGCCGTTCGACGTGGAGCGGGGGCCGCTGCTCCGGGTCGAGCTGTACCGGCTGGACGAGGACTGGCACGTCCTGCTCATCAACCTGCACCACATCATCACCGACGTGCACTCCTTCGAACTCGCCATGGCCGAGCTGCTGGAGCTCTACGCCGCCGCCGCCGACGGCGGGATCCCGGCGGCCGCGAAGCCGCCGGTGCAGTACGCCGACTACGCCGCCTGGCAGCGGCGCACGGTCACCGGGACCGCGCTCGAACGCCAACTGGACCACTGGAAGGACCGGCTGCGCGGCCCGCTCCCCGTGCTGGACCTTCCGACCGACCTGCCGCCCCGGGAGACCGGCACGAGCCAGGGGGCGTCGGTGGACATCGAGCTGCCCCGAGCGGTGTCGCGCAGGATCCGCGAGCTGTCCAGGGAGCACAACGCCACTCCGTTCATGACCATGTTCACGCTGCTCAACGTGCTGCTCAGCCGGTACAGCGGCCAGACGGACATCGTGGTCGGCATCCCCAGCGCCAACCGTGATCTGCCGGAGCTCGAGTCCATGCTCGGGTGCTTCCTCAACACCCTCGCCGTGCGCAGCGACCTGTCCGGCGACCCGACGCTGGCCGAGCTGCTCGGCCGGGTCCGGGGCAGGGTCCTGGAGGCCTTCGCCCACCAGGACGTCCCCTACGAGCGGGTGGTCAACGCGGTCTCGACCGACCGTTCCTCCCGGCAGGGGCCGTTCCGGGTCATGCTGGCCTACCAGCACGCGGTCCCGGCGCCGGAGCTGGCCGGGATCACCGTCAACGACGTCGAGTTGGGCCTGAACCTGAAGGCGGTCAAGTTCGACCTGGTGTTCCGGGTCGTCGAGACCGAATTCACCTACCGCCTCGCGGTCGACTACAACACCGACCTGTTCCTCGAGGACAAGGCCTGGCGCATCCTCGACCACCTGGCCGTGCTCGCGGCCGACGCGGTGGCCGCTCCCGCCAAGCGCCTCTCCGAGCTCACCATCCTTCCCGAGGAGGAGCGCCGTCAGCTCGAGGAGTGGTCCACCGCCCGCTGCGGTCCTTACCCCACGGACCTCTTCCTGCACCGGCTGTTCGAGGCGCAGGCGCTCAGGACCCCGGACGCGGACGCGGTGGAGAGCGGCGACGAGCGGGTCGGCTACCACGAACTCGACCGCAGAGCATCCCGCTTGGCCGACGAGCTGACGGCGCGCGGCATCGGCACCGACGATCTGGTCGGCCTGTGCGCGGACCCGTCGGTGGACCTCATCGTCGGCATCCTCGGCATCCTGAAGTCCGGTGCCGCCTACGTGCCGATCGATCCGCTCGCCCCCGTCGACCGGATGTCGTACGCCGTCGCGGACAGCGGGATGAGGATCCTGGTCACCACCCCGGAACTGCGGGACCAGCTGCCGACGGCCGTCCTGGAGAGCGTGGACGTGGTGAGCACCGCGCAGGACGGCGTGCAGGACGGCGCCCGGGGCGGCGCCCCGGGGTCCGCGCTGCACCCCTCGCAGCTGGTGTACCTGATGTACACGTCCGGGACCACCGGCCGGCCCAAGGGCGTCGGCCTGCCGCACACCGCGATCACCCCGTGGATCCAGTGGGCCCAGGACATCCGTCCGATCGGGCCCGGCACCCGGGTGGTGCACAACCTCTCCTACCACTTCGACTGGTCCGTCGAGCAGATGTTCCACGCACTGACCGCAGGCGCCTGCCTGGTCATGCTGCCCCGCGAGGTCAAGGCCGACGGCCGGGCCACCGCCCGGTTCATCAACGAGCGGTCGATCCACATGCTGTACCTGACGCCGACCCAGATGCGCGGCATCACCGACGCCGGCCTCGACATGCCGACGCTGCGGCACGTGTCCATGGGCGGCGAGAACCTGGACGCCGACCTGGTCGCGCGGACCCGTGCGGTCGTCTCCGCCGGGTGCGAGATCTGGAACGAGTACGGGCCGACGGAGACCGCGGGCGCGGCCCTGGTCGGCCGGATGGGCGACGAGCCGCTGGAGCGCAGCTCCATGCCGCTGGGTGAGCTGATCGCCAACGCCTCCTGCGCGGTGGTCGACCGCTGGGGGAACCCGCAGCCCATCGGCGTGCCCGGCGAGCTCTGGATCGGCGGTGACGGCGTCGCCCGCGGCTACCGCAACCAGCCCGCCCTGACCGCCGACCGGTTCGCCCCGGACCCGGCCCGGCCCGACCGGCGCCTCTACCGCACGGGCGACCTGGTGCGCCGCCTGCCCAACGGGGAGATGGAGTTCCTGGGCCGGGTCGACAACCAGGTCAAGATCCGCGGCGTGCGGGTCGAGCTGGAGGAGATCGAATCGGTGCTGCGCGGTCACCCGGAGGTGGCGAACGCCGTGATGGTCCTGGAGCCCGACCAGCGGCTGGTCGCCCACGTGGTCAGGACACCGGGCAGCGGGCTCGACGAGGCCGCGCTCCGTGCCCACCTCGCCCCGAAGCTGCCCATCGTCATGCAGCCGGCCGTCTTCATGTGGCTCGAAGCCATGCCGCTCTCCCCGACCGGCAAGGTGGACCGCGGGCGGCTGCCCCGACCCGAGCCGATTCCCGTGCTCGCGACGGCCGTGACGCCGCCGAGCACGGAGACGGAGCGCACCGTCGCGGCGGCCTGGGCGGAGGTGCTCGGGTTCGCCGAGGTGGACGTGCGGGCCAACTTCTTCGAGGCCGGCGGGGACTCGTTCTCCCTGCTGGCGGTCGTCAGCCGACTGCGGGCCGAGCTCGAGCTGGACATCCCGGTGCGCGCCCTGGTCGACACGCCGACCGTCGAGACGCTGGCCGCGCACATCGAGGCACTGCGCCGGGCGGCCTGACATCCGCCCCTCCGAGCCGTGGCGGTCGCGGAACGGCGAGAGCCGAGTCCCCGGCGAGCCATACGCCCCCGCGCCTGCGCCGCGGGGCGACGAATCCTCCTCGGCCCCGTCGGTGCCTGTCCCGGCCCGGCGGTCAGTTCGACAACGATGGGAAGTGACGTCATGAGCGACACCGCGGCTCACGACATGGCGGCAGAGACTCTGCCCGAGCTGTTCGCGGCCCAGGTGGCCCGCACCCCCGACGCCGTCGCGCTCGTCGGCGCCGATGCATCCCTCACGTACGCCGAGCTGGATGCCAGGGCCGGCCGACTGGCGCGGTCGCTCATGGCCAAGGGGGCGGGGCCCGAAACGGTCGTGGCGGTCGCGGTGCCGCGATCCGTGGAACTGCTGGTCGCCCTCCACGCGGTGCACAGGGCCGGGGCCGCCTACCTTCCGGTCGATCCGCTGCTGCCCGCCGAGCGTGTACGGGAGATGACCGAGGACGCACGGCCCGTGCTGATGCTCGACAGCGAGGACGTCCGGCGGATGTCGGAGGAGGGCGCGCCCGGGGCGGACGAGACCGGATGGCCCTCGCCGCACCCGTCGAGCACCGCCTACGTCATCTTCACCTCCGGATCCACCGGCCGGCCCAAGGGGGTGGCCGTGTCCCACGAGGCCATCGTCAACCGCCTGCGCTGGATGCAGGCGGAGTATCCGCTGGGCCACGACGACCACGTCCTGCAGAAGACCCCCGCCGGATTCGACGTCTCCGTGTGGGAGTTCTTCTGGCCGCTGTGCGTCGGCGCGCGCCTCGTCCTGGCCGGGCCGGACGAGCACCGGGATCCCACCCGGATCGCCGAGCTGATCCGGGCGGAGCGGATCACGACCGTGCATTTCGTCCCGTCCATGCTGCGTCACTTCCTCGAAGGGCCGACGGCGGCCCAATGTGATTCGCTGCGCCGGGTGTTCGCGAGCGGCGAGGCGCTCTCGGCCGATCTGCGGTCACGGTTCTTCCGCCTCCTGGACGCCGAACTGCACAACCTCTACGGGCCCACCGAGGCCGCGGTGGACGTGTCCCACTGGCGCTGCGGCCCCGGCGACCCACCCGGCCCGGTGCCGATCGGCGCCCCGGTGCGCAACACCCGGCTGTACGTTCTGGACGAGCGGCTGAACCAGGCCGCGCCCGGTGCGGCCGGCGAGCTCTACATCGCGGGTGTCCAACTGGCCCGGGGGTACGTCAACCGGCCGGGGCTGACGGCGGAGCGGTTCGTCCCCGATCCCTACGGCCCCGAAGGCAGCCGGATGTACCGAACCGGGGATCTCGCCCGGCGGGACCCCGACGGGGTCCTGCACTACCTGGGCCGCGACGACCACCAGGTCAAGGTGGGAGGCGTGCGCATCGAACTCGGCGAGATCGAAGCGACGTTGGCCCGGCACGCCGCGGTCGCCGACGCGGTGGTGGCCGCGAGGCCCGACGAGGCCGGCGGGACGCGGCTGACCGCCTACCTCGTACCCGACCCCGTCGAGGCCGCCGCGCTGCGGAACCTGTGCCGCCTCGAAGAAGCCGGGCTCCTCGACCGGAAGGACCTGCAGACGCTACCGAACGGCATGGCCGTCGTCGCGCCCAACCGGTCGGAGGCGGACTTCCTGTACCGCGAGATCTTCGAGGAGGGCGAGTATCTGCGGCACGGGATCACGCTGCCCGACACCGGGGCCTGCGTCTTCGACGTGGGCGCGCACATCGGGTTCTTCTCGCTCGCGGTGGCCCGCTCCCGTCCCGGCAGCGTGGTCCACGCGTTCGAGCCGATTCCGCAGCTGTTCCGCATGCTCGAACTCAACACCCGGCTGCACGGGGTCGACGCCAGGCTGTTCCCGTGCGGCCTCGCCGAAGAGGCGGGTACGGCGTCGTTCACCTACTATCCGCAGCTTTCGATAATGTCGGGGCGATTCGGCGACATCGCCGAGGAGCGCGGCGTCCTGGAGGCCTTCGTCCGCAACGAGCAGCCGATGCGGGAAGCCCTTCCGCACAGCGGCGCGGCGGATCTCGACAGTCTGCTCACGGAGCGGCTGCAGCACACCGACGTGACCTGCGAGCTGCGCACGCTGTCGGACGTCATCGACGAGACCGGTGTGGAACGGATCGACCTGCTCAAGATCGATGCGGAGAAGAGCGAACACGCGGTGCTTCTGGGGCTCCGCGAGGAGCACTGGGACCTGGTCCGCCAGCTGGTCATCGAAGCGCACAACACCCCGGGCCGGATCGACTGGATCCGGGGCCAACTGGAGGAGCGGGGGTACCGGGTCACCGTCGACGGGCTGGCGATGCTCGCGGAGACCGGGCTGGTCACCCTCTACGCGGTCCGCGGCGGGCAGCCGGCCCCCGGTGGCGGGGACAGTGCCGCACCGGCGCACCGCGGGTCGGGTTGGTCGTCCCCGGATCCGTACGTCGAGGACGTGCGGCGGGAAGCGGAGCTCCGGCTCCCGCCGCAAATGGTTCCGGACCACTTCGTGATCGTCGACGCGCTTCCCCTGACGGCCAACGGCAAGCTCGACCGGGCGGCACTGCCCGCGCCCCGGCGCCGACCGACCGGGAGAGCGGCCGCTCCGCGCGACACGACCGAGGCGCTGCTCCGCTCCCTGTTCGCCGACGTGCTCGCCGCACCCGACATGGGGATCCATGACGACTTCTTCCGCCTGGGCGGCAACTCGTTCGACGCGATCCGCCTGGTGGCCCGGATCCGTGAGGCGCTGGGTGTCGCAGTGACCGTCCCGAGCCTGTTCAAGGCCCCGACCGTGGCCGCCTTCGCCGAACTGCTGGCCCATGGACCCGACGGAGCCCCGTTCCCGCTCGACGCATGACCCTTCCGCTTCGACCGACACGGCAACCGAGGAGCCGGGCCGCCGCACCGAGGGACTCCGAACACGTCCGCCGGGCCGTCGGATCCGTCACGGTCCCCTTCGGGACCTGCGGCGAGCCCGGCAACGCCCGGGCCGGCGGACAGTCCTGCCCCTGCTGAACCGCCGCTCCCGTCCGGGCACCCGGACGGGAGCGGCTCGCGGCACGGCGGACCCCTGGAAGCTGCCGGGGACGGTGGACCCCGGCTCCCTGACCGGCCTACAGCAGGCGCATCGACGTGGTGGTCATGCGGGAGCTTCCGAGGAGAAGGAGCGAGGCGTGGCCGACGTCGTGGCCGGCGGGGCGATCTCGGCGAGACGGCTGTCGAAGGCGCGCAGCAGATCAGGGAGCCGTTGCGGCCAGGAACCGGTCAGCGGAGCCTGGACGACGCATTTCAGGGTCCCGTCGGGCAGTTCGCACACCTGGAGCTGAACCTCGGCGACCGCGCCGACCGGCGGCACCGGAACGCTGTGCATCCTCACCGGACCGGCCGGATGCTCGACGCGCCGCCAGTTCTCGAAGGCGAACAGCGCCTGGTAGACGGGCATCCGACCACCGGGGACCGTCTGCACGGCCCGGACGATCTCGTAACGGGGCAGCGCGGAGCCCAGGATGCTCTCCCGCACGGCGGCCCAGACCCGCTCGACCACCCCGGGTGCGGACAGCTCGGGCATCCGCACCGGCAGGATGTCGATCAGGCAGCCGAGTTCGTCCGCCTGCCCGGCCGAGCGGGTGGCCACCGGTGTGCCGACGCAGAAGTCGGAGCCGCCGGTGATCTCGGCCAGAGCCCGGCCGTACGCGGCCAGCAGCACCGCGAACGGTGAGCAGGCGCTGCGCCTGGCCTGGTCGCGCACCGCCTGCCAGGTGCTGGGCGGACAGCTGGTTCGGAGCTCGGCCGACCCACCTGCGGCGAGCTCGTGCTGGTTCGGCGCCGGGCTGCCGTCCGGGGTGGGCAGGTCGGCCGCCCCGGTCAGCAGGGCGCGCCAGTGCGTGGTGAGTTCGGCGTGCTGCGCCGGCGTGAGCTCCGCGGCCTCCGCTCGTTCCAGCACGGGCAGATCGGTCGCGACGCCGTCGACGGCCCGTGCGTAGGCGCGCGCCAGATCGGCGGCGAACACCTCCTGGGAGAGGCCGTCGAAAGCGATGTGATGGACCGCCAGGAAGACGGTGGCGCCCTGTGCGTCCGGGGCGACGGCGGCCCTGTGGACGCGGCCCGCGGCGAGATCGAAGGTGTCGGCGTTCAGCAGGGTGGCGGCCGCCTCCTCGAAGCCGGTGCCGGGCCCGAGGCGCAGCAGCGGCTCCGCGACCGGCTCCGCGAGAACCTTGCGGACCACCTGCTCGTGCTCGAAGACGAAGGCGGTGCGCAGCGCCTCCTGGCGGCGCGCCACGGCCGACAGCGCCGCGTCGAGGGCGGGGAGATCGAGCGGGCCGTGGACGCGGACCTGGGCGAGGATCCAGCCGGCGGGGCTCGCCGGGTCGATCTGGTCGGCGAGCCAGAACTGCATCTCCAGGGCGGAGGCCGGCTGAACCCGCACCGTCGCGTGGTCAGTCACAGGAAAGCTCCTTGTCCGTGCCGTCGCAACGCGGCGCTCATGCGTTCCAGGGTCTCTTCCAGGACCTGCGGGGACGTGCCGAAATTGAGCCGTACGAATCCATCGCCGCCGGCTCCGAAGGCCGGACCGGAGAAGAGGAGCACCTTGGCCTCGTCGCGGAAGAAGGGCATGGGGTCCGGGCCGATCCCCAGCTGCCGGCAGTCGAGCCAGGCAAGGAAAGTGGCCTCCGGAGTCCGACATCGGATCCTCTCCGGGAGCCGCTCGGCCAGCAGCCGACGGTTCCGGTCCAGGATGGCCAGCACTTCGTCCAGCCAGGCATCGCCCGAGGTCCAGGCGGCCTTCAGGGCCTCGACCGCGAGCACTCCCACTTGGCCGAAAAGCAGCCCGCGCCGGGCGTCGACGGCATCCCGTACGGCCCGCGGTCCTATGTGTGCCAGCGCGCAGCGGATCCCGGCGAGGTTGAACGCCTTGCTCCCCGAGGTGAGGGTGACGGTGCGGGCGGCGATCTCCGGGCCGAGCGAGGCGAAGGGAACATGCCGGTGCGGGGCATGGGTCAGATCCGCGTGCACCTCGTCGGAGATCACCAACAGGTCGAACCTGAGCACGAGTTCCGCGAGCGACTCCAGCTCGTCACGGCGGAACACCCGGCCGGTGGGGTTGTGGGGGTTGACGAGGAAAAGCACACGGCAGCGCCCCGAGCCCTCGTCCGCCGCGGTCCGCTCCATGAGCGCGGGATCGAACTCCCACCCGCCCTCGCCCTCCTGGAGCGGAACGGTCAGCGCCCTGCGGCCGATCCTCTCGATGACATCGACGAACGGCGGGCAAGCGGGGGTGTGCAGAAGTACCGCATCGCCGGGGTCGGTGGCGACCTGGAGCGTCGCGAGCATCGCCTGGTTGATGTCCGTGAACAGCCGGACGTGCGTGGGATCGGGCCTGTGGCCGTACCGGTGCCGCGTCCGCTCGGCGAACACCTCGCCGAGCGGGCCGCCGCGGCTCTCGTCGAACCACGGGGGGTAGCCGAGATCGCCGTCGGCGCGGCGCAGCAGGGCCTGGCGTATCGCGGGTGCGGTCGGAAAGTCCATGTCCGCGACCCAGGAGGCCAGCATGCCGTCGCCCGCGGTGGCCCACTTCTCCCCGTCCCGCTGTGACAGGCGGCTCAGTTCGAGGGAGTCGAGAGCAGTTGACGAAGTGTCGGCCTTCATAGTCCTGTTCCGTGTTGGTTCGATGGCACAGCGTTGTGCGGACCAATGCCGGTGCGGTGCCGCACGACGGAGAGGAGGCCGGTACGGAAAGCCCGCGACAGGAAACCGATCGCCCGGCAGACCTCCTGCGGCCCCCCGGCCCTCCAGTCGCATCCCCATAACCCTGTTGGTCTACACGGGAGTTCCCCGAGTACGTCATGGTTGCCCTACGGGGGGGAGCACACAAGGTTATGCGCCAGCCTTCGACCGCGAACGTGTGACGTCGGCCACATTGCGGCGTTCGCGACCCGCCGATACTGTCGCCAACAGCGCCTTCCTCAGCCCGGATTGGACGCTGAGGCTGGTCGCTCGCAAAGCTTGGAGCCTCCTGGCCCGGCAGTCGGTGCGCACATGCGCCCATCCGATATTCACAGTCGAATTACATCTGCGATGTCGAGAATCTGTGACAGGAGACAGGAATTGCCCTCCCATGCTGCCCAAATCCCTGCGGACCGGCCGCGTGGCGTCGACGCGCCCCGTTGCACGGGGGTAGTACGCCGAGACATTCCCGGTCTTTACGCCGGCGCCGTCAGGGATGTGGCGGCGTCCTGCGCGACCGCCCCGGAGAGTGTGCTGCTCGCCGGCTTCGCCGCGCTGGTGTACCGGTATTCCGGCCAGAACCAGGTCGAGTTCCACGTGCGCCGCGAAGGAGGTGAGGACTCGCTGCTCCGCTTCTCCGTCACCGGGGAGAGCACGCTCCGCGGACTGACCGGTGCGGCCGGTGCCGCGGCGGCCCCCGGGAAGGAGCCCGCGCGCATCGGCGTACGTTTCGGTGCGGATCGGGCCGGCGAGGGCGATCGGCCGTACGAGGTCGAGTTCGTGCTGCCCGGGGCCGGGGCGGCGTCCCGGCCGGCCGCTCTCCACTTCGACGAGCGACTCTTCGACACGGCGACCGGCGACCGGCTGCTCGCCCACTTCCAGAACCTGCTCGAGGACGGCGCGAACCGGCCGGACCGGGCGCTGGCGGATCTCGTGCTTCTCACCGGGCCCGAGGTGCACCGGATCCTCGTGGAATGGAACGACACCGCTGTCCAGCTGCCCCGCGAGGAGAGCTGTCTGCACGAGGCGTTCGAGGAGCGGGCCGCGCGGTCCCCGGAGGCCGTCGCCGTGATCCAAGGAGCGACCCGGCTGACGTTCCAGGAGATCAACGTCGCGGCGAACCGGCTGGCACATCATCTGAGGGACCTGGGCGTCGGCCCCGACGACCGCGTCGGCCTCTACCTCGAGCACTCGCCCGATCTGCTGATCTCGATGCTCGCGGTACTCAAGGCCGGCGGGGCCTATGTGCCACTCGACCCCGGCTATCCGCAGGCCAGGGTGTCCACCATGATCACCGGTGCTTCCTGCGTGGCCCTGATCAGCCACAGCGAGCTCGCTGCCGCTCTGACCGGGGAGGACTCCGTACGGCAGGAACTCCTGGTGTTGTTGGACCGCGAGACCGCCGCCCTGTCCGCCCGGCCCGATCACGATCCGAAGCCCCAGGCCGGGCCGGACAACCTCTGCTACGTGATCCACACGTCCGGTTCCACCGGAAAGCCGAAGCCGATCGCGCTGCGCCACCGGGGCGTGACGAACAACGTCGAGGATCTCAACTCCCGCTTCGCCGTGGGCATCGGCGACAGTGTCCTCGGCCTGTCGTCCCCGAGTTTCGACATGTCGGTCTACGAATTCCTCGGGATGACGGCGGCAGGCGGCACGCTCGTCCTTCCCGCGCCCGGCCGGGCCAAGGATCCGGCGCACTGGGCCGAACTGGCGGCGGACCACGGCGTCACGGTGTGGAACACCGCACCGGCGCTGCTGGAACTGGTACTCGATCATGTCGAGCGCGGCGGGGGTGACGGGCCCTCACCGGTGAACGCACTGCGGCTGATCATGGTCGCCGGAGACTGGATCCCGCTGAAGCTGCCCGGACGCGCCCGCGGAGCCGCGCCCGATGCCAGGTTCATCTCCCTCGGCGGGGCCACCGAGGCCTCGATCTATTCGACGATATTCGAGGTCGAGGCCACCGACCCCACCTGGAGGAGCATTCCGTACGGGCGCCCGATGGCCAATCAGCGCACCTACATCCTGGACGAGTCGCTTCAACCCGTTCCGCCGGGTGTGACAGGCGAGTTGTACCTCGCCGGCGTCGGCCTCGCGCTCGGCTACCTGGACCAGCCCGCCTTCACCGCCGAGCGGTTCGTCGAGTGGACGTACGGCACGGTGGCCGACGAGCGGCTGTATCGCACCGGCGACCTGGCGAGGTTCGGTGCCGACGGACTGATCGAACTGATCGGCCGGACCGACCTCCAGGTGAAGATTCACGGGCTGCGGGTGGAGCTGACCGAGATCGAGTCCGTACTCCGCGACCATCCTCAGGTCAAAGAAGCGGCGGTGACCGCACAGCCCGATGCCGTCGGCGTCCCGGTCCTGGTCGGGTATGCCGTGCCGCGCGACGGTGAGGTCCTGGACCCGGAGGACATCCGCAGGACCCTCGCGGCCAGCCTCCCGGCGCACATGGTTCCCGGCACTGTGCTCGTGCTGCCGGCCATGCCGCTGAGCCCCAACGGGAAGCTGGACCGCAAGTCGCTTCCCACGGCCCCCTCGCCGCACGAGGAGCGCCGTGGCGGCACCGTGCCCGTGGGTGCCGAGCCCAGCGGGCCGTGGGAGAAGCGGATCGCCGCGGCATGGCAGGACGTTCTGGGCATCGATGCGATCCGGCGTGACGACGACTTCTTCGCCCTGGGCGGCGACTCGATGACGGCCATGCGCAGCATGGCGCAGGTGCCCGAGCTGACGTTGGTGGCTCTGCACCGCCATCCGACGCTGCAGAGCCTGGCCGCGTATCTTCAGGCCACGGCCGCTCCGCCCGGGGCGGGGAACTCCGACGCCTGCTCGGTCTGACGGACCGGGCAGGAACCGCGGCACACCGGCGGTGGCCGGCCGTGCGGGCCGGATGCCCGGGCGTCCGTCCCGCGGGTACCAGCCCGCGAAGTCCTCGTCGCACCACGGCCCGTCCCGCCGGTCTCCCACCCGCATCGCCGTCGTACCGCCCGGGTTGCCCGCCCGCGGCCGCCTGTGAGTTCTTCGACGCGGGCCCGGAACCGCCCGGCTCGGTCGGCCGGTTCGCGTTCGCGGAAAACCCCGGTCGAAATCCTTGGCCGGCGCGCACGTAAATGACCGAGGACATGAAATTTTGAAGACACGACCCAGTAGGGTCGAGTAAGATCGCGGGTGAGTTCGAGGTCGTTCCGGGCGGGCCCTCGATCGAAGAGCTGCTGGACCGCCACAAGAAAAACGCGGCCAGGCTTTGAGAATGTCCCAATCCGTGACGGATCGGGATGTGTGTTTTCGGGAGAACAGAAGGACGGAAATGTCCATCGATGGCCCGCCGGAGTAATCGCGTCATTGATGCCCGTGTTCGGGGACAAGATCCTGGAAGAACCAGAATCCGGAGGACCGATGGCCACGCACGCTATTCAGAAGATAGATTCGGGGCGCGGTGGCATTCAGATGCACCGCCCGGGGGAAGTGTCCGATCCGGACGCGTTCCGGGAACGGCGTCTGACGCGCAGGCGCCGGCTGTTGGACGACCTGGCGAGTGCGAGAACGGACACCCGCTATTTCCCTGTGCTGTCGGTACTGGCGCCCGTCATGACCCAATCCGAGGGTGAAATCACCTATCCGGGCGACCCGATGTGTCTCTACACGGCGCTGAGCGCTGCCGTGCACCGTGCTGTGGCGGACGCCGGCCCGCTGGAGGACGCCGTGCACTACAGCGACCTCGCGCCCGAGTGGACCCGGTTCCCGTCCAAGGAGTACCGGCTCTCCGCCAGTGACGACGGGTACCGGGCCTACGGCACGTCACCCAACACCGACCAGACGGTGTTCGACCCCCGGGTCTGGGACGACGCGGCGCGCACGAGATGGCTGCGGCTGCTGCGCGAGGTCCGGCCCAGGGTCGTGCTCATCAGCTCCGTGTCACCCGCGCACCGCTACGCGCTCGACATCGCGAGGCTGGTCAAGCGCGAGGTCCCGGATGCCTTCGTCATCCTCGGAGGCCGTCATGTGGACGAGACCGTCACCTGCACCCCCGACGGCCGGGCCCTCGTGTGCGAACCCAGCAGCACGGTGACAGTCATCCAGGAGGGCAAGGCTCCCCAAGTGGTCGACGCCGTCGTCGGCGGCGAGGCCTACTTCGCCGTGGACCTGCTCATGCGGGCCCTCGCCCTTGCCACCGATCTCGACCGGCGCTGGGTGGACCGTGACCAGGTCCTGCCGTGCCTGCAGGGGCTGCTCGCCGAAGAGGGTCCCGTGCCCGGCACGTCGGTCGTCGTCCTGGCGGCGGGGGAGACCTTCGATGCCGTTCCGCTCCGCGGCCGAACGATCGACCTCGCGTCCTTACCCTCGCCGTACGAGGCATTCGCGATCCGATCCCGATTCCCCATCTTCACTCGCCCCGGGACGGGGGAGGTGATGCGCACCGCGCACTTCATGGTCTCCAACGCCTGTCCGTACCGATGTAACTTCTGCTCCGAGTCGTCGCAACTCGGCACCGGGCTCAAGCGGTTCAAGAACGATGCGACAGGTGCGGCGGCGGAGCGGGTCTGTGAATACGTCGGCTACGGCGCCGAGTCGCTCTTCTTCGACGACTCCGTCTTCTGGAGCGGTCGGTACCGGGACATCGAGAACTTCTGCGAGGAGCTCAGCCGGATCCGCCGGGACGAGAGCGGCTCACTCGAACCGCGGTACCGCAGATTCGTTCGCGAGGACGACGATGTCCAGCGGCTGCGCGACCTCCAGTGGGGTGCTCAGCTGACCGTCGACACCCTCGTCGCGCTGCATTCGGCCGAAGAATCGTCAAAAATCCTGCGAAAGATGAAGGACGCCGGATGCAGCTACATCTACATCGGCATCGAGAGCATGTCGACGCAAGTCATGAACAACATTCACAAGAATATCCGCCGGGACGAACGGAAGCCCTGGAGGGAAAAGGTCAGGGAAGCCGCGGCCCTCGTCAAGGCGCAGGGCCTGCAACTGGGAACCTCCGTTCTTTTCGGCCTCGACGGTGAGACACGGGAAAGTATCGACGAGACCATCCACGAAGTGGGCCGTCTCATCGACGACAAGCTGATCGATCTGGCCAGCCCGAACATACTCACCTACCACCCCGCGACACCGGTCACGCGCCAGCACGGCATGCAGGACCAACTCGACTACCACTCCCCGCGCATCGACAACCGGAAGCCCTATATCTATTTCGAGGAAGCTTTTCCCGGTGTCGTCTCCGTCCTCCTCACCGAGGACGACATCTGGCACATTCACAGGGAGACCGAGAAGCGCTGGGGCGGGGCCCGCAATGATGCCGCCGCAGTTCCTGTCCAGGAGGAGCAGTCCGACAGTCCCCAGCATGTCCCCGCCGGACCATGACGACATCTGAAGGCGCCCAGAGGCTCCGGACATGGCTCACAGGACCTGCCCATGGGGATGCACGACTCGATCGCTGCTGTAGGACAACACCGGCGAGGCGGCCCTGCGGACACCGCACCTGCTGGTCCTCGACGACGCGCAGCGCCTGCCGGCACCATGCCTGGGGTGCCTGTGCCGCCGCCTGGTCCAGGACCTCGATGCCCCAACCACCCTGGTCCTGGCCGGAACAGTCGGCACCGAGGCCGTACGACGCGTCCCGGAACTGGCCTCCCGCGTCCTGGCCCGCCGCCACATCCCCCCGCTGACGCCGGCCCAGGCCCTGGCCGTCCTCCCGGCGTTCCACTCCCTGTGGGCACGGATACCGCCACGCGAACTCGCGCGAACCGGCGGCCAGGGCGCCCGAGGGAACTTCCGCACCTACGCCCAGCTCACCGCGCACATCATCGACACCGTACTGACCGACCCGCTCGCCTGCTCCGGCAGCGCCCTGCTCCACAGGGCATGGCACCGCCTCAAGGGCGCATGAGTGGAGCGCCGAAACCCAAGGCGCCCCGCCCCGAGAGCCATCGACCATCAGGGCAGCCCCCGCTGACATCTCCTGCGGAAACCTCACCCGCAGGCACTGGTGAGGCCCGCCGTATCGCCAAGCGTCAATGAGCCGCCCACCCAACCACCCGACCCGGCGACCCCATCCATGCTTAATGGAAAAATTCCATTAAGCATGGATAGAATGCTTGCATGACGCTCAGTACGTTGGAGACTCTGCGGCTCACCGTCGCCGCGCTGCGACAGCGCACGGGGGAGAACCAGCGCGAGCTGGCCGCCGCACTCGGGCTGACCCAGGACAAGGTCAGCCGCCGTCAGTCCGGCGCCCAGCCCTGGTCCCTGGACGAGGTCGACGCCCTTGCCCGCCACTGGGGCATGGGACCACTCGACCTGCTCGCCGGGCCCACCCACGCCGCCCAGTCCCTCACCTGGCCCCCCGGCACCGCCGCCCCGCCCCCGTCAGCGCCGACCACCTTCGCGCCCACCCTGGCCGCCGACGTGCCGCCGGCGCCAATCGCCGTCCCCACCCCGCCCACCCAGGCGCCCCCCACCGCTGTTCCGGCCACCTCGGTCGCTTCGGTCGCTGCCCCCGCCCCCGTCCCGGCCGGGGTCACGACGGACTACGACCGGGGCCCGGACGGCGCCCCCGCCCTCCACCCCCCTGCACCGTGCGAGCGGTGCGGCCGGCCGGTGGCCTACCGGATCGGCGGCCGCCCGCTCCACCTCGGCGGCTGGTGCGCCCCCGGGGCCATCCCGGCCTCCGGCCCCGCGACTCCGGCGGCCCTGCCCGACCAAGCCACCGTCCAGCAGCCGCACTCCACCGCCGTCCCCGGCACCCCGACCGCCGGCGTGGACCAGGCCGTCGCCGTCCCGGCCACCCTCGCCGACGCCGTGCCCACGGCCCCGGCCTCGGCGTCGTCCGCCGCGCCGTCCGCTGCTCCCCGTTCGGGCCCGACGGCCCGCAGCCGTGAGTACGCCGGTACCGGTCGGGAGTTGGGCTTCTACCTCGACATGATCACGATGGCGGTCGAGGAGGCCCTGGAGGAGCACGACGGGGACACCGAGGCGGCGGGCGCGGCGCTGGAGAAGAAGGCCATTCCGAACGGAATGGACCTCTTCGACAAGACCCGTGTGGGCGCGGTGTACGAGCACACCGTTTACCCGGAACGCCTGGAATTCCTCTCCAAGAAGTCCCGGAACGGCGCCGACGATATCTGGGAGGGCCGCCACAAGTGGGAGAACGGCCCGCTGATGGCCGCCCTCAAGGCCGGCGCCGACCCGGTGGCGGTGGACGTCCTGGACACCAACGCCGCCTACTGCTCCGCCCTCAAGACGCACCTGCCGATCGGCGCCCTGCAGCACCGCCCGGACGGCGGCTGGGACCCGAAACGCTCCGGCGTCTACCTGCTGCCCAAGCGTCCCGCCTGGAAACACCCGCACCTGCCCGACCCGATCGGCAACCGCCACGAAGCCGGGCCCGTGCTCCTGGACGAGGCCACCGTGCGCCTGCTGATCCGCTGCCACAAGCTCGGCCTCACCGACGCCCCGCACATCACCGAGGCCTGGACCTCCGGAGCCACCGAGGGCCTGCTGGAGAAGTTCCGCCGCGTCCTCACCATCGCCCGCGAGAACGCCATCCGCGACGGCGACACCGTCACCGAAAAGTACATCAAGGCCATCTACGCGAAATTCGCCTCCACCATCGGCGAATCCGCCTACAACCGCGACCTGCGCCGCCCCGACTGGATGCACATCATCCGCTCCCAGGCCTTCGCGAATCTCTGGTACAAGTCCCAGCGCGCCCACAAGGCCGGACTGACGATCGTCGCGCTGCGCGGCACCGACGAACTCCATGTCACCGGCGGCGAATGGCGAAAGGGCGCAGGTGGTGTTTTCGAAGAGGGCCGCCTGACGACACAGCTGAAACTCAAGGACCAGTACACCCTGCCCCGCACCCGGAACCGGAGCGCCTGATGTCGACCGACGGCTGGAAGAACTTCGGCCGCTACGGCGCCGACCGCGACCGCGGGAACGTCCACGGGAAAATCGCCCTCGGCCGCGCCCTGGAGGACGCCGTGGAGCGCATGATCATCGACGGCGGCATCAAGTCCCCGCCGTCCACCCGCCGGGGCCTGACCGCCCGCATGCGCTACCTCATGTCCCACAAGGGCGGCCACCAGGCCCTCGCCGACGCCGGCATCACCGCCCACCCCGACACCCTGCGCGCCTGGACCCGCGGCAAGCAGCACCCCCGCCCCGCCAACCAGGACGCCATCGACACCGCCTACTGGAACCTGCGCGCCGCCAACGTCCTGAACAACCCCGCCATCCTCAAGGCGCACCTCAACCGCGACGGCCGCGGCACCCGGGTGGAGATCCACCCCATCGACCAGACCCTGGTGGACGAGCCCCGCCGCCGCGACATCCGGGTACGCACCGTCCAGGTCCGCTACGTCTGGGACGACGCCGTCGACGCCCTCACCACCGGCGACGCCGACAAGCTCGAAGAGATCTGGGATGACGTCATCGCCGACCTCGACAGCGACTACGGCGCCTACCAGTACGTTTCCCACATCGGCCTCGGCGCCTGACACCAGGCACCCAATGCAGGTTCCGCGTCTCCATGCGCAACGGTCGCGCCGGATGCGCACTCGATGCGCAATTCTGGGCCTGCGTGCGCAATGGATCTCGTGACCAGCGTCGATGCCGAAGGCGGTCCATCGTCAGACCACGGCGCCCCGAGGGATTGCGTATCCCCGGCCGACCGGACGACTGCGCATCGAGCCCGGATTCCGGTGTTTCCGCTGGAACCAGTGCGCACGGAGTCGCGGGCCCTACACCCAACAGGCCCCGACGCCCGTTCCTGGGCGTGGGGGCCTGCTGGGTGTAGGGCCCGGTCGGCGGGATGGCATGTTCGCGGCCGAAAAAGCCCAGGCCTGGCCTCCCACCGGCCGGGCCCCGCGGAACACCCCCCTGCTCCCCGGGACCCGGCCGGGCTGCGCTCCGTTCCTGGACGCTCGGACGGAAGGCGCGGGTCTACGGGGCGGTGTGCCTGCGGCGGCGGGCTCGGGCGGCCTGCTGCATTTCGGCCTCGGCCAGGTGCCGACGGCCGGCGGCAAGGTCTCGGCGGACCTGTTCTTCCACGGCGGTGAACGCCTTGTAGTAGGTCTCGTCGTACGTCGTCCACCCCCGGCGGCCGACGGTGCTCCTCGTCCCGTTCTTCGGTCCCGACGTCATCTGCCACCGATGCCTCCCGACGTGCTCGCGCGACCCCCCTTCACCGTCGTCCGGCCGGGGAGTAAGCGCATACGGGAGAGGGCCGACCGGCGGTCAGGCCGCCGGCTCCTGAGTGGTGTCCGGGCGGGCGGCCTGCTTGAGCTTCATTTCAGCCTTGTGCCGGTTCTCGGCATCGCCCCAGTACGAGTGGGAGTACAGCTCGGCGCCGACCGCGCCCCGCTTCTCGGCCTTTCCAACCTCGCCGCCACCCGCTACGTCCCGTCCGCACACCCGGAGAAGAAGAACGGCCCCATCGCCTCGTAGAGCTACGACCGTGGGGACCGACAGGGCAGCGAGGCGGCGGCGGACCGTGAGCGTGAGCAGCAGCCACTACGTCGAGTGGCACCTGCCTGGCTATGACCCGATCCTGGAGCTGGGCGTGGCGCCCGCGTGGCTCCAGGTCAGCGAGCAGATTCCGACTACAGCACAGGGAATGATCATGGCCAACGTCACATGCTTTTCGGTCCACCCAGAACAACAGTCCATCCCGCCCGACGGGACGGTCTTTTTCTCGGTAGGCCCGGATGATCGTCTCGGCGGCGCCGCGATCACGGCCACTGTCCAGGCAGGCTCAGGCTCGGGAAGGACCGTGTTTGCCGAGGTGATACAGATGGCCACGCGGAGTCAGATCGACTTTCCTGGACCTGCGACGAGCCACTTCCTCGACATCGTCGTCAGGAACAACGGTCACGTCAGCGACGACGCCGCGACCATCGACTTCTACGACGTTTTCATCACCTCTATCACTCCGTAGCTCGCTCCGGCGGTGGTTTCAGATAGTGGCACCACCGGGCCGCCGGCCAGCGCAGCCACAACTGCGAGCCGCGCTGCGGGCCGGCTACGGCTACCCCGGCGACGCCGAGCGCCTGGACACCGAACTCGCCGAGCAGCCACTACGCCGGGTGCCGGTCGACCGGCTCGACCAGGTCGACCAGGTCGACCAGGTCCCCGCCGTCGTGGACCTGGTCGCGGTCGCCGAGATCGTCGCCGCCTACCGCGGCCGCGTGCTGCTCGCCGCCGACCCGGAGACGTCCGACGCCGTCGACCAGGCCGTCGCCGACCTGCTGGCGCGGTAGGGCGCCGAGTGACCGACCAGCACCAGCAGCCGGACCCGGCAGTCGCCGTGGTCACCGACCGCGCCGCCCGGCGCGTCAAGGAGCTCGGCGCCACCAAGGGCCTGGAGACGCTGCGCGCCGAACTCGCACACCGGCCGCGGCTCGGCCGCCCGATCCGCACCGTCACCGAGGGCGGTCAGCAGGTCGAGCTGTACTCCACCCGGATCGAGGGCGACCGGGCCGAAGGCCGGCCCGGTCTCAACGTCGTGCACGCCTACGCCCCCGTCCCGCCCTGGCCACCGACCGTACGGATCGCAGCCGTCGTCCCCGAAGGCCCGCCGCACCCGTAGAGCCGGGCCGGCGGGCCGCGCCCGCTACGCTGCTGCCGGTGCCCGCCGGACCCGAGACGCACAATCCGGGCCATCACCGGCGGGCGCCGTCGCGCCGCCGTCGGCCTGGGACAAGGCTGCGACACCCCTGTCCCAGAACGCCCGGTATACCCGATTCGCTGGGACGGTCCTACCCGAAAACCCCAGGTCACGCTGTTCTGCATCCGGACCTGGGACAAGGCTGGGACAACCGGCCGACGGCCTTCGTCAGGGCTGACCCGTCTCGTCGAAGTTTGACGAGTCTCATCGGAGTTTGACCGCCTGGGATTCGTCTCATCGGAGTTTGATGTCGCAGGTCAGGTACGGTGCGGGCATGATCGAGAGTCTTCCTCCCGACGCTGACATACCAGGTGAGAAGCTGCTGGCTGGCTACTTCGTCGCGGTTCCCGAGTCGTTGAACGGCTCGGGCCTGCCCAGGGTGGCGGGGTTGACCACGGCGTCCGGCTGCCTGGTCGACCGGCTTCCGGAGTACGGGTGCTGGTTCGCCAGCGCGTCGGAGGCGTTGGAGGCCTGCGGGTCCCTCCTGGTGCCGACGGGGGCCCGCCTGTACGCCCTGCTGGTGCCCTCCGACCATGTCGACGGCTTCGCCGCTGACATCCTCACGGCCGGTACGGATGAGCCGGTGCTGCTGGCGCACCTCGACCGCCGGGCCGGTCTGCCCGTCGGGGAGGCAGCCGAGGACGGGCGCGAGCTCGGCTGGGAGGTGCTCGGCTACGACCACGGGCTGCTCCACAGCTGGCTCTGCAACGACCTGTACGACGACGGCCTGCGCGAGCTCGGCGTGGGCACGGACGCACGCGGCCTGCCGCCCAGACGGGAGGACGCCGTACGGGTCGCCGCCTGGGCCAACGCGCGTGGTGACACCAAGCCGGTCACCTGGTTCCCCGGCGCTCTGATCGAGTGGGACACCCTGATCGAGGGCCGGACCGGCCCCGTCACCCCCGAGGCCCCGACGCCTCCTGTCGCACGGTCCTGGTGGCGCCAAATCCTCTAGCAGGCCCAGGCCGAGCCGCGTGATGGCGGCACCGGTCAAACTCCGCTGAGACGCCGTCAAAGTTCGGTGAGACGGGTCAAGGGCTCCCGGAACCGGACCAGCGGCGGGTGCTCCACGGCGTCCGGGTCGGTGTGCGGGTCGTAGACGGCGAGCCCGGCCGCCCGCACCCGCTCGGCGATCCGCAGCCACTCCCGGTGGTCCGCCTCGGAGGTGAGCACCGAATGGTCGACGTTCGGGTCCTCCAGCGCCAGGCCCCGGACGTGCTGGAGCTGCTCCAGTGCCTTTTCCACCGCCCGGTCGATCTCCGGCGGCGTCATCCCGTCCGCGGCTCGTCCGCGGGGTGGGCCAGGACGGTGGTGGTGCCGAGGCGGGCGCTGTCCGGGGGCCGTTCCCAGGGCGCTGACAGCCGTCCTGGAACCGCCCCGGCCCAGGCCCCGCCGACCGGACGGGCCCTGGCCCGGGACCGCTCCGCCGGGGCCTGCTCGCCCTCACCGCGGTGACCGTCGCCCGGTGGACGGCGAGACCCGGCCACGCCGGACCGACCGTGACGACATCCGCACCCCCACCCAGGCGCCGGCCTCGCCCGCGCCAGGTGGAGAAGGACGCCAGCAGCCCGCTACGGTCGGTGCCGACCCCGACACACCCTGGGCCGATACCACCCGGTGGCGGCCGCCGTTGAACCACACAGCCCGCCGTCCCGGCCACCAGGAGACCCGCGTTGACCGACCCCGCCCGCCCCGCCCCCGCCGCCCCCGTGCGGCTGGAGCTCTTCCCCCAGCGCAGCCGGCCGATGCCCGACCGCCAGACCGGCCTGGGCCGCGCGGTCCTCGACGACTCCTCGCAGGCGGACGGCGCGATCTGGCTGCGCTGGACCGACCGCGACGACATCCGCACCCTCCACCATGGCACCGGCCTCGCCCGCGCCTGGATCGAGAAGAACGCCTGCGGCCTGAACGGCTGGGCCGCCCTGATCGACGGCCGACTCGTCGTCACCACCGACCACGACGGCCGGCGCGAACCCGTCCTGCACACCGACGCACAACAGGCCAAGGACACGCTGCGCACCGCCCTCGCCCGGCACCCCGCCGGAGCCGACCAGGACGATGCCGGGGACGGGGAACGCGCAGGGACCGGAGGCCGGGAGTACGACCTGCTCGACGCCGCCCCCGCCCGCATCCGTCGCCGGGCGGCCGGGATGACCGTGCCCGAGATCGACCGGGCCCTGGCCGCCGCCCAGGACGACCTGCGGATCGCCGACCGGCACGCCGACGCCGGCGACGAGACCGCCGAACTCCGAGCCGCTGCGGCCGTCGAGGAGTGGCAGCGCGTACGCGGCGAGGCCGCCACCACCCTGCCCAAGGTCTACGACCCGGAGCACGACCTCTCCCTACGGCGGGCCCTGGCCACCGAGCAGCACCGCCAGGACATCGCCGACCGCGCCCGCGAGGCCGCCCACCAGACCGACCAGGCCGCCGACGCCGCCCACGGGGCCCTGGCCGGCCCCGCCGCCCAACCCCTCTACACCGCCCTGGAACGAGCCGGCCTCTACACACTGACCGACGACGACCACCAGGCCGTCCACGACCTCACCCGCCACCTCGACCCCACCACCCTGCGCCAGGTCATGACCTGGCTGGAGCGCGCCCGCACCGGCGCCCTGCGCGGCACCGAACAGACCCCGCCCGCCCGCCCCAGGGTGCGCCGGAGCTGAGCTTGACTCTGTCGGGGATCTTGGTGATTGGCTGCGGGTGATCATGATGGTGCGCCAGTCTCGCGGGTGCACGATGACCGCGAGATTTCCG
>NZ_JBHVSD010000038.1:0-67259 GCF_042885395.1 Kitasatospora sp. NPDC058063 | reverse complement strand
GGCTCCTACGGACTGGGCCAGGCACTGCCGGCCTCCAAGATGGCCTCGGCCGGCGCGGACTGGAAGACCAACCCCTCCACCCAGATCAAGTGGGCACTGGACTACATGAACACCCGCTACGGCAGCCCGAACGCCGCCTGGAACTTCTGGCAGTCCCACCACTGGTACTAAGCCGACACACCGGCTTCCCCCCTCACCCCGGGGGCCGGACAGGGACCACCGGAGTGACCCACGAGGGCCTGCGCCCGCGCCTCCCGCGCGGACGCAGGCCCTCGTGCCCGTTCCACGACCCCCCGCACACACCGACCGGAAGAACCGGCCCACGACCGCCGCCTCGCACCGGGCCCGTTGATGGTGGCCCAATGGTCGGCCGGCTCCCCGAGATCTGACGTTCGCCCACCTCCCCATCGGTACGGGCGATGTGACTGCCCACCCGGTGGAGGTACGCGGCCGGGGGTGGCGTTCGAGTGGTGTCGAACCGCCGCCCGGACGAGATCCCGCCCTGTCGGCACCTGTCGGCGCCCCGCCTTGTGCATGGGTGGAGAGGGCATTCCGATGCCCGGTCCCTGTTCCCGAAGGTGCGGAGCTTTCATGTCACCGCTGTCCGTGGTCCGTCGCCTGGTCCTCGCCCTCCTGCTTCCCCTGCTCGCTCTCGCCGGAGTTGTCGGCAGCGCCACGGCGTCGTCCGCCGCGGGCGCCGCCACGGGAGTCCGGACGGGCGTGGACTGGGACGCCCTCGCCCGGTGCGAGAGCGGAGGGCGCTGGAACATCGCCACCGGGAACGGCTACTACGGCGGACTGCAGTTCGACGCGGCGACCTGGCGCTCCAACGGAGGCCTCGGCTACGCGCCCCGCGCCGACCAGGCCACCCGCGAGCAGCAGATCGCCGTGGCCGAGAACCTCGCCGCACGCCGCGGCCTGGCCCCGTGGCCGGCCTGCGGAAGGCGTGCCGCCAACGGCGGCGACCACGCCGTCGAGCACGCCGCCCGCGACCACCGCCCGACACAGGCACGGCCCCACTCCCCCGTGCCCCTGCTCCGCGCCGACGACGACGCCTCGGACGACGTGAACGACGATTCGGACACCTGGACCGTGCGCCCCGGCGACACCCTCAGCGGCATCGCCCAGACCCTCGGCGTCCCGGACGACTGGCCGGCCCTCCACGAGCTGAACCGCGAGGTCATCGGTGACGACCCCGACCTGCTCCTGCCCGGCCAGGTCCTCGCGCTGCGTTGACGAACGTGAACGAACGCGAACGAACGTGCACGCCCCTGCCGACTCCTCCGGCCCCCGGCCGAGCGTGCGATCCGGTGTTCGCTCCGTAGCTGTCAGCCGGCCGCCAGGATCTCCACACCGCGCGTCGCGAGTTGCCCGAGGACCGGGTGGCCGGGATCGGCGTCGGTGATCAGTCCGCTGATGTCCTCCCAGGGCAGGACGCGGAACCGGGAGGCGGTGCCGATCTTCTCGGACGAGGCGAGGACGTAGGTGTCCGCGGCCCGTGCGGCCAGGGCGCGTTTCATCGCGGCCTCGTCCGCGTCGCCGGTGGTCAGTCCGGCTTCGGGGTGCACGCCGGTGACGCCGAGCAGGCACAGGTCGGCCGAGACGTTCTGGGCGGCCTCGACGGCGGCGGCGCCGCAGGTGACCGCCGAGTGCTTGAAGAGGCGGCCGCCGAGCAGGAAGACCTCGGCCCGGGCATGGTCGAGCAGCGCGGCCGCGATCGTCGGGCTGTGGGTGATCACGGTGCAGGCCAGGTCCGGCGGGAGGGCGTGGGCGACGGCGAGCGCGGTGGTGCCGCCGTCCAGGATCAGGGCGCCGCCCGGCCGGACGAGCGCGGCGGCGACCGCGGCGACCAGCCGTTTGCCGTCCGGCGTGACCGATTGCCGGGCCGCGTAGTCCGCGACGGCCGGGGAGACGGGCAGGGCCCCGCCGTAGACGCGCTGGCAGAGTCCCTCGGCGGCCAGGTCGCGCAGGTCGCGGCGCACGCTGTCCTCGGAGATGCCGAGGCCCGCGGCGACGTCCTTGGCCACGATCTTGCCCTCGCGGGCGAGCAGGCCCAGCAGGTGGTCACGTCTCTCGGCAGCCAGCATCCGTACTTTCTCCTGTTCTTGCACGTTTCTGCGTGTATCGTAGCGCGCCATGACCGAGAAGCCCATGCTCGTCCTCATCGCCGGCCCGTACCGCTCCGGAACCGACGGCGACCCACAGGCCATGGCCGCGAACCTCGCCCGCCTCGAAGCAGCGGCCTGGCCGGTCTTCGCGGCCGGCCACGTCCCGGTGATCGGGGAATGGATCGCTCTGCCCGTGCTGCGCTCCGCCGGTGCGGGGCCCACCGACCCCCTCGCCGACCAGGTCCTCTACCCGACCGCCGACCGCCTGCTCGCCCACTGCGACGCCGTGCTCCGGCTTCCCGGCGACTCCGCCGGCGCCGACCAGGACGTCGCCACCGCCCGCAGGCGCGGCCTGCCCGTCTACCACGACGTCGCCGACCTCCCGCGCCACGTCCCGCAGGGGACGGCGTGACCCCCCGCCCCGGGACCGACATCCCGGACCACCGCGGCCGCACCGGCCTCGACCGCGCCGGACGCGACCTGACCCGCAACCCCGACGTCGTGGTGCGCGACGTGGAGCTCACCTCGCAGGGCTGGCACGTCCTGCGCCGCACCACCTTCGACTACCGGCGCCACGACGGACGCTGGGTCACCCAGCAGCGCGAGACCTACGACCGCGGAAACGGCGCGGTCGTCCTGCCGTACGACGCCGAGCGCGGCCTGGTGCTGCTCACCCGCCAGTTCCGCTACCCGGCCTACGTCAACGACCACCCGGACGGCATGCTCGTCGAGGCCGCCGCCGGACTGCTCGACGGCGACGACCCGCTCGCCGCCGTCCGGCGCGAGAGCGCCGAGGAACTCGGCGTCACGCTCGGCCCGCTCACCCACGTCCTCGACGCCTACATGAGCCCCGGCTCCGTCACCGAGCGCCTGCACTTCTACGCCGCCCCCTACACCCCGGCCGACCGCACCGGAACCGGTGGCGGACTCGAGGAGGACGGTGAGGACATCGAGGTGCTCGAACTGCCCTTCGCCGACGCCCTCGCCATGGTCCGCGACGGACGCATCACCGACGGCAAGACCATCCTGCTCCTGCAGTGGGCCGCCCTGGACGGGCCCTTCGCCGCCGCGCCGGCCGTCCGGTCCGGAGCGGCCGAGGGCTCGTGAGTCACGGGCCGTGCGCCTTGCCCGGCGACGTATTCTCGATCGGTTTCCGCCCGAACCGTTGACCGTGGGCGGCGTGCGGCGCTTGGCTCTCCTCCGGGCCCGCCGACACGGGGAGCGGAGGCGGGCCGGACCAACCATCCGGGGAGGACGCATCACCATGCAATCGACGAACCGAACGACCCGCACGCGTCGGCTGGCGCGCGCCGCCGGCGTTCTCGCGGTGGCCGCCGTCGTCACCGTCACCGCCGCACCGGCCCAGGCGGCTCCGTCCTGGGGCCCCGTTTCCCGGGTCGACCTCGGCGTGGACGGCGCCCTGGCGAACCGGCACTCCACGAGCCTGGGCATCAGCGGCAACGGCCGCTACGCGCTGTTCGGCTCTTCCGCGACGAACCTGGTGCCGGAGGCCGCGAACCTCGGCTACGGCCTGTACGTCCGCGACCTGCGGACCGGCCGGACGGAACTCGTCAGCCGCACCGACGACGGCACCCCGCTGACCTCGATCACCGAGACGGCGGGGATCAGCGGCGACGGCCGCTACATCGTGTTCTCCGCCGAGGCGAACGGGGTGTTCAACGTCTACGTCCGCGACCGTGTGAAGGGGCGCACCCGCCCCGTCACCACGGGAACCGCGTCCGCCGAGGGCGGGGGCGACCACGGCTCCTACCAGCCGGTCATCAGCGCCGACGGGCGGCGCATCGCTTTCATGTCGGCCCGCGACGACGTCGTGCCGGGGGCTCCCGTCACCCCGGACACGCGGAACGTCTACGTCACCGACCGCGCCACCGGCGCCACCCGCCTGGTCAGCCTCGGGGCCGACGGGCACGCCGCCGACGGCGCCTCGGAGCACCCGACGATCAGCGGGGACGGCAGGACGGTCGGCTTCGCCTCCCGGGCCACGAACCTCCTGCCGGCCACCGACCACGGCACCGCCGGCCTGCTCCGGCCGCGCTACACCACCCTCTACGCCACCGACCTGCACAGCGGCACCACCGTCCTCGCGGGCCTCGCCGCCGACGGGACGCCCGGCGCGGCGGACGCGACCCTCCGTCTCAGCCGCGACGGCCGCTACGCGGCCTATGCCCTCGGCGCGAGTCCGCTGCCGGGCGGCAAGTCCCGCACCGAGCTCTTCGTCCACGATCTGCGGACGGGCCGGGTCCTGAGCATCAGGACGTCCGCCAACCCGGACGCGATCTGCTGGGCGGACCCGTCGGCGGCCGTCACCGCCGACGACCGGTGGATCTACTTCTCCGGCGGCTGCTCCGACACGATCATCCGGGCCGGCGAGGCGCGCCACGACCTGTACCGGCAGGACCTCAGGACCGGGCGCACCGAGCTCCTCACCACGACTCCCGACGGCGCGCCGCAGGACGGTGCCGCGAGCGGGCCGTTCGTGACCGACGACGGCAGGACGGTGCTGTTCGGCGACAACAGCCCGAACCTGCTCCCGGGCGGCGAGGGCTCCGACTGGCACGTCTACGTCCGCTCGCTGACCCACGGGTGACGGACGGCCGGGCGGCGGCTGATCAGCGGCCGCCGATCGAGGCGCGGCACACGCGGCGGCCGCCCGGCCCGGCGGTGGAGGCGGCCTCCGGGTGTCGCCCGGGGCCGCGAGGCCTTCACTTGCGGTCGCGCAGGAACGCGGGGATCTCGTCGCGGGTCGGATAGTTCGGCAGGGGTGCCGGCTTGTCCTGGAGGAACGCGGTGATGACGGCGGCGGCTCGGTCGTTGTTGTCGTCCAGGCCGTTCCACATGTGGTGTCCGACCCCGGGCAGGTACTGCGTGCGCTGGACGGCGGGGTCATCGGCCAGGACGGCGGTCTCCCATTGACGGACCTGGGAGGAGCACTCGGCGATCATCAGCATCGCGGGGGTCCGGGACTGGCGCAGTCGCGGTGCGATGGAGGGCGAGTCCTTGACCGTCTGCTGGATCCGGAGGCTGGCGGCGGGGCTGAAGGAGAAGTTCTGTGCGGTGTCCTCCACAGGGATGCGGTGCGCGTCGCGCGCGCAGTAGGCGGATGCGGTGTCGCTGCCGAGGTCGGCGGCGGTGAACGCGTTGTCGCCCTCGGCCTGTCCGATGAGCCCGGTGTCGGGGGTGAGGAGTCCGAGTCGCATGAGGCCGAACGCTGCTGCGTAGCGCGGCATGTGTGTCGACCGCGGTCCGGTCATGTCCGGCGCGAGGCCGCGCGCGGACGGTCGGCCCTCGGGCCCCTCGATGCGGGCGGCGGGGCCGTCGACCGGTCCGGGTTCGGCGATGATCGCCCGGTGCAGGCGTTCGGCGGCGCCCGGGTCGGCCAGGGCTCGCGTGAGCACGACCGCGCCTGCCGAGAATCCGAGGATGTCGACCTTGCCCTGGTCCAGGCGGTCGACGAAGGCGGACAGGTCGCGCACCGACCTGTCGATCGTGTACTGGCCCATGGGAAGCAGGTCGCTGCGCCCGGCACCGGCCGGCTCGTAGGCGTAGACGTCGTAGCCCTGTCCCGCCAGGAGCTGCAGGAACCGGTGATCGAGGAGCGAGATACCGCGAACCGGCCCGCCGTTGAGGTAGACGAGCGGTGTGGGGTGCCGGGTGCCGGCGTTCGCGGGCGGGTAGTGGTACACCGCGACCCGGCTGCCCGTGGCCAGGCTCCAGTGCTGGGTGGCCACGAAGGGCAGGGCGGGCGGATGCCGCCGGTCCGTGGGCACGGTCGGTATGAGGACCGGCGCCGTCAACGCCGCCGCGACGACCACCGGCAGGAACGGCCCGAGCCGCGCCGCCCGGGTGCGGCGCCGGCCCCGCCACAGTGCGGCGGCGCCCCCGGCTCCCAGGGTCGTGAGCCATGCGCCGAGCCCCGATCCCGCTCCGTCCGTGAGGACGATCGTGGCGAGGAAGACGACGACCAGCGTCGCGACGGCGACCAGGGCCCGCAACAGGCGTCCGGTGAAGCGGGCGAGGGGTGGGGCGAACGTGGGCACGGCAGACCTCCGTCGTTTCGGAACACTGTTTCAAAACGACGTTATCAAATGCGCTAGGCTTCTCGTCATGGGTAGGCCGAGAACGAACGACGCGACCGTCAAAGAGCGACTCGTGGAGTGCGCGACCGAACTGCTCGCCACCCGTCCGCAGGAGTCGGTCACGGTCCGCGCCGTGGCCACGGCCGCCGAGGCGTCGACGACGGCGGTGTACTCCTTGTTCGGCGGCAAGGACGGGCTGATCGGTGCGGTGCGCGACAGAGCCGTCGCCGGCCTGTTCCACGACCTGTCGACGGCGCCGACCTCCGCGGACCCGCTCGCCGACCTCTACGCGCTGGCCGTCGCCTACCGTCACTGGGGGCGCGGGCACAGCCACCTGTACACGGTGCTGTTCGGCGGTGTGCAGTCCTTCGACCCGTCGGGGGAGATCGGTGCCGGTGACCCGATCCGCCCGCTCCTCGCGGCGATCGATCGCGCGTTGGAGGCGTCCGTCCTCGTCGGCGAGGCAGCGTCGATCGCCCTGTCGATCTGGGCCACCCTGCACGGGCTGGTGACCCTCGAACTGGCCGGGGCCCTCGACCCCGCCACGGCCGAGGCCGCGTTCCGACCGGCGATCCACGCCGTGTTGCGCGGATGGACGACCCGCGCCTGAGGCCGGCCGGGCGGCCCGCCTCAGGCCGCCAGGTCCCGGCGTTCCAGCAGCCGGAAGGCCGCCGCCAGCCCGAGCAGCCCCACCCCGATCAGGACGCCGAAGGCCGCCCACGGCACTCCGCCGTGGCCGAGCACGTCGCCCGGCGCGTAGTAGTGGAACGGGCTGAGGTAGCGCAGCGGCCTGGCCGGGGACCAGGCCAGCGCGACGAAGTTGAGCGCGAAGCCGACCGCGCCGAACGCGACGGCCGCGCCGATCACGTGGGCCCGCCGCCGGCTGATCGCGGAGACCGCCAGCACCGGCCCGGTCAGGCAGAACGCGAGGGCGCAGCCGAGCAGTCCGGCGGTGAACACCGCGCTCAGCGGGACGGCGGCACGCAGGGGGGCGGAGGCCGCCACCCCGAACGCGAGGGTCAGCGTGGCGGCGGCGTTGAGCAGCACCGTGGCGGCGATAAGGGCGCCGGCCCGTTCGGCGAGCAGCCGGCGGCGGGAGACCGGACGGGTCATCAGCAGCTCGATGGTCCCGGACTCGACGTCGGCCGCGACGGCGGCAGCGCCGAGCGAGCCGATCACGGTCAGCTGGAGGGCGATCCAGAACGGGTGGGTGAGTCCGGCGCCGAGCAGACCGGGGTAGCTGGCGATGGAGACGTCGCCGTTGGAACCGCTGAAGGCCTTGAACGCGCCGGGCGGGGTGCGGCGTTCGCCGAACAGGTCGCCGGTCGGGACGGTCCCGGCGATCACCACGATCAGGGTCTCGAAGACGACCATGCCGAACAGCAGGGAGAGCAGCATCCGGCGCCGCCGGTGCAGGGCGAGCCAGACCAGCGGGAGGCGGCGGTTGACGGTGCCCGGTTTCACGGCCGCTCCTCCGGTTCCGGCGGGCTGCCGCCGTTCGCGTGCTCCTCGGCCCCGACGGACCGGTAGAGGTCGAGGAAGGCCTCGTCCAGGCCTGCCTCCTCCACCGTCAGGTCGGCCACCGGCTGTTCGGCGAGCAGGTCGCGCACCGCGGCGACCACCTCGTCCGGTGGCACCAGCAGCTCGACCCGGGGGCCGTCCCAGCGCGGGGACCAGCGCTCCGCGGTGCCGAGCGGCCTGGCGCCGCGCCCGTCGTCGAGGAGCAGCCGGACCCGGCGGGCCCGGGCCTGGCGCAGTTCGGCCACCGAGCGGACGGTGACCAGCCGCCCGTGGCGGACGATGGCGACCCGGCCGCAGGTCCGCTGCACCTCGGGCAGCACGTGGCTGGAGAGCAGGACGGTCCGCCCGGCGGCGGTCTCCTCGGCGAGCAGTTCGTAGAAGGTCTCCTGGACCAGCGGGTCGAGTCCCTCGCTCGGTTCGTCCAGCACCACCACCGGCGGCCGGTGCTGGAGCGACTGGACGAGCCCGAGCTTCTGCTTCATGCCGCGCGAGTACTGCCCCACCGGCCGGGCCAGGTCGGCGCGGGAAAGCTTGAGGCGATCGCACAGCTCCTGCTGGCGCGGTACCGGCGCGCCCTGGAGGGCGGCGAGCAGGTCGAGGGTCTGCTGTCCGGTGAGCTCGGGGTAGAGCCGCAGTTCGCCGGGCAGGTAGCCGATCGAGGGGGCGAGCCGGCCGTGGTCGGCCACCGGGTCCAGGCCGAGCACCCGCACCTGCCCGTCGCTGGGGCTGAGCAGGCCGACCAGGCAGCGCAGCGTGGTGGTCTTCCCGGCGCCGTTGGGGCCGAGCAGGCCGAACACCTCGCCGGCCTCGACCGACACGTCCAGCTGTTCGATGCCGACCGTGCCGCCGTAGCGTTTGGTGAGCGAGCGCAGTTCGATCACCGGGCCGTCGCCGGCGCCCCGGCGGTCGACGGCTGGCTCCGGGTTCCCCGGCATGACCACCTCCTGTGACGGACGCTCCCGTGACGGGCGCGCTCCGGTGACGGATGCGCTCCGGTGACGGACGCGTCCGACATCAAAGCGCGCCCGGCCGGGCGAGTCGAGGGACGCGCCCGGACCGGTGCGGCGAACTCACCCCTCCCTCCCCCGGGCTCACCCCTTGCACACGCCCAACGGCACCAGCCGGGCGACCTGGCGGGCGAGCCCGGCGGCCTCCGTGACGGCGGCCACCGCGTCGACGTCCTTGTACGCCTCGGGCGTCTCCTCGGCCAGTGCCCGCCAGGAGGCCGGCCGCACCGCGATGCCCCGTGCCTCCAGCTCGCTCTTCAGCCGCTCACCGCGCACGGTGCGCAGCGCCTGGTGGCGGCTCAGCACCCGCCCGGCGCCGTGGCAGGCGGAGCGGAAGGCCTCGTTGCCGGGCAGGCCGACCATGACGTACGAGGCGGTGCCCATGGTGCCGGGCACCAGCACGGGCTGCCCGGCCGCCACCAGGTCGGCGGGCAGGTCGGGGTCGCCGGGCGGCAGGGCCCGGGTGGCGCCCTTGCGGTGCACGCACAGCGTCCGGAGCTCGCCGTCCACCTCGTGGGTCTCCAGCTTGGCGAGGTTGTGCGAGACGTCGTAGACCAGTTCCAGTCCGACCCCGAGCACGGTGGCGAACGCCCGGCGGGCCGACTCCGAGAGCAGCTGCCGGTTGGCCCGGCCGTAGTTGGCGGCGGCGGTCATGGCGCCCAGGTAGGCCCGGCCCCGCGGGGAGTCGACCGGGGTGCAGGCGAGCTGGCGGTCGGGGACCTCGATCCGGTAGCGGTGGAGTTCTCGGTCCATGGCGCGGACGTGGTCGGTGCAGATCTGGTGGCCGAGGCCGCGCGAACCGCAGTGGATCATGACGCAGATCTGGCCGGGCCGCAGTCCGAAGGCGGCGGCGGTCCCCGGGTCGTGCACCCGGTCGACGGCCTGCACCTCCAGGAAGTGGTTGGCCGAGCCGAGGCTGCCGACCTGCTGCAGCCCGCGCTCGACCGCCCGGGTGCTCACCTCGCCGGGGGCCGCACCGGCCAGCACGCCGCGGTCCTCGCAGCGTTCCAGGTCGCGGGGCACGCCGTGGCCGTGCTCGACGGCGTAGCGGGCGCCGCCGAGCAGGAGTTCGTCCAGTTCCTCCGCCCCGGACAGCCGCCACAGGCCGCCCCGGCCCAGGCCGCGCGGGACGGTGCGGTCCAGCAGGTCCATCAGGCGGTCGAGCCGTTCGCGGTCGAGTTCGTCCCGGCCGATGCCGGACGCCAGCAGCCGGACCCCGCAGGAGATGTCGAAGCCCACCCCGCCGGGCGAGACCACCCCGCCCCGTTCGACGTCGGTGGCGGCGACCCCGCCGATCGGGAAGCCGTAGCCCCAGTGCACGTCGGGCATCGCGTAGGAGGCGCGGACGATCCCGGGCAGCGTCGCGACGTTCGCCACCTGCTCCAGGGCCTTGTCCCCGGCAGCCTGCGGCAGCAGCGCGGCGGTCGCGAACACCACGCCGGGCACCCGCATCGGCGGGCGCGGCTCGATCCGCCAGCGGTTCCGGCCCGCCTCGACCAGTGCGATCTCCACCTCGCTCACCCCGCTCCCGCAGGTCCGGTCCGCTTCGCTCGGGGCCGGGCTCAGACGTCCACGGTGACCCGGCAGGTCCAGCCGTCCGGTCCGGCGCTCAGGTCCAGGTCGTGCAGTGTGACGGCCTTCGGCACGGCGCCGACGAGGGTGGCCGTGGCGGCGTCGGCCATCCGGAAGCGGACCGTCACCCGGCGGGCGCCGTCCAGGCCCTCGATCGGCCCGATCGCCACCGCCACCGGCAGTTCGCCGTCGGCGTCCATCCGGTAGACGACCTCCTCCAGGACGCCCGCGAGCAGGTCCGGGTCGCTCACCGCGAGGACGGTGCAGTCCCGCTCGCCGACGATCCGCGCGCCGCCGAGGTCGGCGAAGCCGGCGACGACGGCGCGCACCAGTTCGCCGATGCAGCCCTCGGCCGTCGGTGCCCAGGCCTCGACCTGCAGGTCGGCCGTGTGCGGCACGCTCCGGTGGCCGACGGCGGACCGGCCCGCGGGCTCGTGTCCGTCCACGGGCGACGCCTCCCGCGCTCGTTGCCGTTCCCTTCCAGCGTCGTCCCGCGGACCGCCTGGCGGCAAGTGCGGGCCGCTGCGCCCGAGTGCGGCTGCGCCCCGACCTCGGCTGCGACCCGGCCTCGGTTACGCCCCGACCGAGGCCAGGTAGGCGGCGGTGAGCTCGGGGGTGGCCAGCCAGGCGGCGTGGTCGCTCGGCTCGGCGTAGGTGTTGGCCAGCCGGCGGCCGACCTCCGGGTGCTCGGCGGCGGCCGCGAACACGGCCTGGAGGTGCTCCGGGACGGTCAGCATCGCGGCCGTGAACTCCACGCTGTGGCGGGACTGCTGCTGCCAGAACCGTTCCGCGCTGCGGCACATCCAGTCGGCCGTGTACGGGGCGTCGCCGTGCTCGACGACCGCCCGGCGGCAGGCCTCGGCCGCCCGGGCGGCGTTGTTGGCGCCCTGGCCCGTGATCGGGTCGGTCACCACCACCGCGTCGCCGAGGCCCAGCACGTGGACGGCCTCCACGCCCGAGCCGAGTTCGGCCACCGGACGCCGGACCACCGGGGTGACGGCACCGAACAGCCCGGCCCCGGCGTCGGTCGGCTCGGCCTGCGTCCAGAGCTCAGCCTCCCAGGGCAGGTACTCGCCCAACAGCTCGCGGATCCGGGCCAGTTGGACGTCCGGCGGCGGGGCGTCGCCGAACGCGTCGAGCGGGCCGCCGGGGATCGCCTCCCAGAGCAGGATGTCGCAGGGGCCGGAGAGGGTGAGCGCCGGTTGCAGGTACAGCTCGCCGAGGCCCGGCAGGGCGTTCATCCGGGCCCTCGGGCCGGCGGCCGGGTCCGGCGAGCCGACGCCGTGCGCGTACAGGCAGGACAGGGCCCGCTGCGGCCGGTCGAAGGGCGAGCGGACGGCGTTGCGCTCGAAGATCCCGGACAGGTCGCCGCGCCCGGCGGCGACCACGGTCAGCTCGTGCCGTCGGGCCAGCTCGTGCAGTCCGGCGCGGTCCAGGGTGCGGTACTCGATCTCGCCGCCGCGCTCGGCCAGCAGCTCCAGCCAGCCGGCCAGCTTGAGCCGCTGGTCCACCGACTGGGCGGGCTCGTCCAGCGTCATGGTGTACTCCAGCGCGCGCACGCCCGGGGGCGCCGCCAGCACCGCCTCCACCGAGGAGACGGACGGCGCCCGGTCCGCCCAGAGGTCCAGCCCGGCGGCCGCCTCGATCCGCAGCGCGGGGCCGAACATCGCCTGGGTGGACAGCACCCGGCCGGCGCGCAGCTGCTCCGGGGTGCGCTCGGCGACCAGCGTCACCCGGTACCCGTCCGCCACCAGCCCGAGCGCGAGCTGGAGGCCGGCCTGGCCCGCTCCGACAACGGCGATCCGGCGCACGGCTGCCTCCCGATGATCTGCTGATGGGCCGTCAACCAGGCACAGTAGTCGAGCGGGAGCGCTCCGGTCACCGGTTCGGGCACGGTCGGTTCGAGGGCCGGCCGGGTGTCCGGTTCGCGGCGCCCGTTCGCGCCGCCGCCGGGCCGCCGCCGGGCCGCCGCAGGGCGCCACCGGGCCACCACAGGACCCGCGGGGTCGCCGCGGTCGGGCCGCCGCTCCGGGTGCCCGCCCGGACCGGCTCAGCCGCGCAGGTGCGCGGTGATCACCTCCACCACGTCCGCGGTCCGGTCGGCCAGGTAGAAGTGCCCGCCCCGGAAGACCCGCAGGTCGAAGGCGCCGGTGGTGTGCCGCTCCCACTGGCCGACCTGGTCGACGGTGGCGTGCGCGTCGGACTCCCCCGCCAGGGCGGTGATCGGCAGCGACACGGTCGCGTCCGGGGCGCTGCGGTAGGTCTCGACGGCCGTGTAGTCGGCCCGCAGGCTCGGCAGGATCAGCTCGCGCAGGGCGGAGAGGGCGAGGACCCGCTCGTCCGTGCCGCCGAGTGCGGAGATCTCGGCGAGCAGTTCGTCGTCCGGCAGCTGGTGGATCCTGGTCGTGCGGGGCAGCGAGGGCGCGCGGCCGGCCGAGACGAACAGCCGCTCGGGCCCCTTCACGCCGTCGCGCTCGAAGCACCGGACCGTCTCGAAGGCGACGGCCGCGCCCATGCTGTGCCCGAAGAAGGTCAGCGGCCGGTCCGCCCACTCCCGCAGTTCCCGGGCGAGCTGCTCGGCGAGCCCGGTCACCGAGCCGATCGTCGGCTCGCCGATGCGGTTCTGCCGGCCGGGGTACTGGACGGCGAGCACATCGGCGTGCGGCGCCAGCGCGTTGGCGTACTCCAGGTAGTAGCTGGCCGAGCCGCCGGCGTGCGGGAAGATCACGATCCGGGCGGGCGCGGAGTCGGACGGGTTGAACCTGCGGAACCACGGATTCTCGACGACGGCGCTGCTGGACATGCGGGGTGCGACCTCTCTCCGTGACGGACTCTGCCGGCCTCAGTCTGGCAGTGCCGGGGGCGGCCCCGGGCCGATCCGGCGATCATGGTCCCCGAGTAGGCCGATTCTCGCCCGTCGCGGGCCCGCTCGCGGCCGGTGGCCGGGCGGCCCCGCCTGCGGCACCCGGCCGGCCGGGCCCGTCCGCGGCCGACGGTCAGCCCGCTCCGAAGCGCACCGTCTCGGCGCGGGCGCGGGAGACGGCGTCCAGCAGCAGCACGGACGAGGCCTCCGGCGTCGGCATCGGGCCGCCGGAGCGCACGTGCCGGGTGAAGGCGGCCAACAGCCCCTCCAGGCCGCGGCGGTGGCGGGCGAAGACCCTGGCGGAGGCATGCCGGCCGCGGGCCCGCTGACCGTCCAGCGCGGTGGCGGCTCCGACGTCGAGCAGCACCAGGTGCAGTTCGCGGCCCTGCCGGCCCGCCTCCCGGGCGAGCCAGCGCCGCATCCAGGCCCGGCTGCCGCAGTCGTGCACCAGCAGCGGACCCCCGCCGCGCACCGAGGAGCGCAGCAGCCGGAAGTGCTCCAGCCGGGCCCACGGCCGGTACACCGCGTAGGGCAGGGCGGCGGGCATCACCGCCTCGCAGGCCTCGTGCACCGTCCGCGGGTCCACCACCCGGACCGCCGCCCCGGACCAGCGGCGCAGCAGCGTGCTCTTCCCGGCCCCGGGCAGCCCGGACACCACCACGACGGCGTCGGCCGGGTAGGCGGTGACGAAGCCCGCCCCGGCCTCGCCCCGCAGATCGACCACTCCGTACGGCGCCACGACCGCGTCCACCCTGCCGCCCACCAGCCCGAGCCCCCGTTCACGTCCGAGCGGGAACCCTAACAACAACCCCGCTCCCGGCCACGGCCCACCCCCGCCCGCGCGCCGGTGCCGGTGGGGCCCCGGTCGACCGCAGTGCATCCGTGGGGCCGGACATCCACTAGGCTGACACGCCGTCAGACAGGAGGGCGGGCCATGGCGGAGGCGGCTCCGACGTACACCGCGCTGGTGCTGGACGGGCTGGCGCGCGATCCCGGCCGGGTGGCGATCCGGTCCGGGGACGGGGCGTGGAGCGCGCAGCAGTGCCTGGACCTGGTCCACCGCGCGGCCCGGGCGCTGGAGCGGGCCGGGCTCGGGCGCGGGGACGGGGTGACGGTGCTGGCCGGGAACCGGCCGGAGGCGCTGCTGGTGCGGCTGGCCGCGAACCTGCTGGGCTGCCGGGTCGCGATGCCGTTCCCGGACGGGCCGGTCGCGGAGCAGGTGGCGCTGGCGGAGTTCGCCGGGACCTCCGCGCTGGTCTTCGACCCGGTCCGGTGCGCGGCGGCGGCCGAAGGGATCGCCCGGGCCGTGCCCTCGGCCGCTCTGCTCTCCCTGGGCCCGGCGCCGCTCGGGCTCGGCACGGACCTGCTGGACCTCGCCGCGGCCTGCTCCCCCGCCCCGTTCGAACCCCGTTACCGGCCCGAGGACGTGATGGCGGTGCGGTTCACCGGCGGCACCACCGGGCGTCCGAAGGGGGTGCTGCGCCGCTTCGCCCGTCCGCCGCGCCCACGGCTGCTGTCCGGGTCGGTGTTCCTGCTGTGCACTCCGCTCTGCCACGGCGGCGGCACCACGGCGGATCTGGCGCTGGCCGCGGGCGGCACGGTGGTGATGCAGGACGGCTTCGACGCGGGGGCCGTGCTGGCGGCGGTCGAGCGGGACCGGGTGTCCCGGATGTACCTGCCGCCGCACCTGTTGTACCGGCTGCTGGACCACCCGCTGCTGCCCAGCACCGACACCGGCAGCCTGCGCCGGGTCGGCTACACCGGCTGCGCGGCCTCGCCGCGGCGCCTCGCCGAGGCGACCCGGCGACTGGGCCGGGTGCTACACCAGACCTACAGTCTGACGGAGTGCGGGCCGGTCGCCCGGCTGGGCCCGGACGAGCACCTGGCACCGCGGCTGCTGGTTACCGCCGGCCGGCCGTACCCGGACACCGGGCTGCGCGTCCTGGACGAGGACGGCGCCGAGCTGCCGCCGGACCGGACCGGGGAGATCTGCGTCCGCACGCCGACCGCCATGGCGGGCTACTGGCGCGACCCGGAGCTGACCGAGCGGGTGTTCAGGGACGGCTGGCTGCACACCGGCGACCTGGGCAGCCTGGACACGGCCGGCTATCTGACGGTGGCGGGGAGGCGGAACCCGATGGCGATCATCGAGGGGCACAATGTGTTCCCCCGCGAGATCGAGGAGCCGCTGCGCACCCACCCTGAGGTCCGGGAGGCCGTGATGTTCACGACCACCGACCCGGACCGCCTGGAGCGGGTGCACGCCGCCGTCGCCCTCGCCCCCGGCTCGCGGCTGACGGCCGAGCAGCTGCACCGGTGGTGCCGGGCGCGCGGCCTCGGCCGATGCGCCCCCGACACACTCCTGCTGCTGCCCGCGATCCCGCTGAACGGGCTCGGGAAGCCGGACCTCCTCGCCCTGCGGGCCCAGATAGACGGCGGCACCGGACGGGCGGCCGCCACCGTGGGGGCGCGCGACGGGGTCTGACGCGCCCTGAAAGTGCTTCGAGCGCCCACGTGGGCGACTTCTTGTGCACCATCCGGCGGGAAGAACCGTCCGTGGGCACTCGACCGTGCGGCCCGGCCTGCCGATACATCCCCGGCGGCGTCGTGCAGGTCAGTGCGGGCCGCACCGTCCCCCAGGAGGCACTACCTTGACCTGGCTACGCGTCCTGACCGCGCTGGGCATCCTCGCCGTGGCGGCCAGTGCCCTGATCGTCTTCGCCCTCTGCACCGCCACCTCACGCGGCGATCGCGCCGCGGAGGAAGCGCCGCCCGACCTCCGTACCGGGGCCGAGGGCAGCGGCCTCTTCCAGCGGATGGGCGGCGACGGCTGACCGTCCCGGGAGGCGGCGACCGCCTCCCGGGACCGGCGCGCTCCGGGCGGATGTGTTCCGGGCGGCAACGCGCTCCGGTCAGCAACGCGCTACGGGTGGGCGCGCTCCGATCAGTGCGCGCCCCCGGTCGGCAACGCGCTCCCGGGTCAGTGCCCGGCGATGTCGTCCGGCCGGACCTCGATGTGGTCGGCCGCGAGGTCGACCGCCACCCGGTGCTCCATGCCGAGCGACTCCAGGAACTTGACCGGCAGCTGCACCCGGCCGCTGCGGTCCAGCATCACGTACTCGCGCTCGTTCACCGACTCCTCGCCGTGCTCGTCCGTCACGGTGCGGCGCAGCACCTCGCTGGCGGTCCGCCCGTCCCGGATCGCGACCGTGCGGCGGACCTCGCCCGCGACCATCGGGTCGTGGGTGACGATCACGACGGTGGCGCCCAGTTCGCGGTTGACGGTGCGGAAGGACTCGAAGATGATCCCGGCCGTCTCCGAGTCCAGCTCGCCGGTGGGCTCGTCGGCGAGCAGCACCGGCGGGTTGTTGGCCATCGCCACCGCGATCGCCACCCGCTGCTGCTGGCCGCCGGAGAGCTCGTTGGGCTTGCGGTGGGCGAGCTCGCCGATCTCCAGGGCCTCCATCAGCTCGGCCACCCGGACCGCCTGCTGCTTCGCCCCGCCGGCGCCGGAACGGCGGCCGCGCAGCTGCATCGGCAGCGCGATGTTCTCGGCGGCGGTGAGGAAGGGCAGCAGGTTGCGGGCGGTCTGCTGCCAGATGAATCCGACCACCTCGCGCCGGTAGCGCAGCCGCTCCTTGACCGACATCTCCAGCAGGTCGCAGCCGGCCACGGTGGCGGTGCCGGCGGTCGGCACGTCCAGCCCGGCGAGGATGGTGAGCAGGGTGGACTTGCCACTGCCCGAGGCGCCGACCAGGGCGACCAGATCGCCCTGGCGGATGGTCAGTTCCAGGCCCTGGAGCGCCTGGACCTCGACCCCCTCCGCGCTGAAGATCCGGACCAGCCGGTCGCAGACGATGGCCGATCCCTCGCCGTACGCCTTGGGCGAGGCGGCGGCGAGGGCCCGCTGCTGGAGCTCCTGGAGGCTGGGGGCCTCGACGACCGTCCGCTCCTGGGGAGTGCTCATCACCGCTCGTCTCCTGTCTCGACTGTCTGCTTCATCGCACCGCTCTCCACTGTCCCGGCGACCCGCGCCGCTGTCACGGCCCGTTCACCGCTCCCGGCCGCCGGTCGCGGCCTTCCCGCCGCGCCGCCGGCCGCCACTGTCTCCGGCCGCACGGCCGCGCTCGCGGCCGCCGCCGTTCCCGGCCTCATTGCCGCTCCCCCGCGCGCAGTTCGGTGGCGATCTGGCGCCGGCCGGCGACCAGCGTCTCCACCACCACACCGAGGCAGACCACCAGGGTCAGACCGACGGTGGGCAGCAGCACCGGCATCACCGCCGGGGCCAGGGTGTCGGCGACCTTGGCTCCGACCAGGGCCGAGAGGTCGAAGGCGCCCCCGAGCAGGGCGACCGCGGCCAGGGCGACCAGGCCGCCGCCGACGGCCGCCGCCAGGGTCTGCGGCAGCGACTCGGCGACGATCAGTGCCAGGCCCTGCCTGGGCCGCAGACCCATGGTGCGCAGCCGGGCCAGCACCGCCGTGCGGTCCGGCGCGGCCCGCAGCAGCGTCAGCAGCACGGCCAGCAGGGCGAACCCGGCGGCCGCGAAGCCCGAGTACCAGAACAGCCGTCCGGCCGCGTGCTGCACCGGGTCGGCGGCCAGCTCGGCGATCTTGTCGCGGCTGCTGTGCACCGCGTAGCCGGGGGGCAGGCCACCGGAGGTCTTTCCCGCCGCCTTGGCCTCTTCGTTGACCAGTTTGGCGTGCTTCCCCAGATTCGCGCCGCCGCCGATGCCGCTCTCGATCAGCAGGGCGCGGACCCGGACCGGGTCGACGTCGCCGACCGCGAACCACTTGTTCACCTTGGTCGCCCGCTTGAGCTCCGGCAGGTGCTCCGTAGCGGGGCCGACCGGCACCACGACGAACGGCTTGCCGGGGTCCGGCAGGGCGGGCGTGGCGGTGACGACCCCGGCGACGGTGGTGGCCATCTGGCTGCCGCCGGGCGTGCGCACCTGCGGCGCGCCCGTGGCCAGTCGCTCGGCCAGGTCCCGGCTGAACAGCGCGGGCACCGGGCTGTCCTTGCCGCCCGGAGCGGCGGCCAGCCCGGCCGGGTCGTACTGGCCGACCCCGGCCGTACGGGAGATCTCCGCGTAGGCCTCGGGCTCGACCACCACCAGGATGGCGTCGGTGGTACCCCGGTCGCCGCCGATGAAGGTGGCCCGCTCCTCGATCCAGGCGCCGGTGGCGGCCCGGACGCCGGGCAGTTCGCCGGCCGCCTTGGTGAAGGCCTCCGGCAGGGTCGCGTAGACCGGGACGCTGACGGACACGTCGCCACCGGTGGTGATCCGCGCGGCACGGGTGCGGGACTGGTCCACCGCGGTGAGCACGGTGGCGCCGAAGCCGGTGGCCGTGACGGCGATCAGCAGGGCCAGCAGCGGCAGTGCGGAGGGCCGGCGGCGCCCCGAGTTGTCGCGGGCCGCCCGGACCAGACCGAGGAAGCCGACGAGTCCGCGGCCGCGGCCGGCCAGTGCCGCCAGCCAGCCGACCACGACCGGCTCGATCCGGGCCAGCAGCAGCCCGCCGGAAACGGCGAGCAGCAGCGGGGCGGCCACCAGCAGCGGGTCCACCGCACTGCCCGGGTGGCCGACGCCGCGACGGCGGACCTCGGCCACGGCGGCGGCGGTGACGGCCAGCACGGCGAGCTCGCCGATCACCCGGCGCCAGCCGCCGGCCGCCCGCGGACGCGCCCAGAGCAGCGCGGCCCGGGCCGGGAAGGCCAGGATCGCGAACAGGGTCACGGCGAGTGCGAGCACCACCGAGTTGCCCCAGCGCGAGGTGGGCAGCAACACCAGCGCGAGGGCCGTGCCGAGCACGGCGGCGGGCAGCACCGTCACCACGCCCTCGGCGAGCAGCCGCAGCAGCACTGCGCCGCGCGAGCCGCCGCGGGCCTGGAGCAAGCGGATCTCGGCGGTGCGCCGGTCCGTGCTGAGCGCCGCGGCCAGACAGAGCACCACGACCGCGACGCCGGCGACCCCGGCGGGCCCGATGGCGCCCAGCGGGCCGGCGGCCTGGTAGCGGTCGGCGGCCCGGGCGAGGACGTCCGGCATCAGCGAGGTGGCGTGCAGGTCGGCCCGGAGGGTCGAGTCGACCAGTGCGGTCATGCCGGGGCCGGCCATGTACGAGGCGAGTGTCGCGCGGGTCCGGTCGAGCTGGTCGGCGTGCAGTGCGTCGGGGTCGACGGGCAGCCGCCAGAAGTTCTGGCCGCTCGAACCCCAGCGGGCCAGCGCGGTCAGGCTGCCGCCGTCGACGAAGCCGCTGGTCCAGTACCAGGCGTCATCGCCCTTGAGGCCCAGGCAGGCCCTGGCCGGACAGCCGAGCCCCTCCCAGAACGGGTCCTGGGGATCGTTGACCCGGTAGAGGCCGACCACGGTGCTGCGCAGCACGACGGGTCCGTCGGTGCCGCTCTCGATGACGTCGCCGACCTTGATGTTGACGGCCTCGGCGGCCTGCTGGCTCAGCACGATCGGCAGCGGGCCGTCGGCCGGGGCGGGGCCCGGCCAGGTACCCGCGGTCAGGGTCGCCCGGTCGGCGAGTCCGTGCAGGTAGTACAGGCCGAGCGCCGGGGTGGCGTTCTCGGAGAGCCGGGTGAACCCCGGGTTGAACATCTGACGCCCGGTCTTGACCCGGGTGCCGTACGCCTGGGCCGACGAGCCCAGCGGGAGGTCCCGTCCGATCCGCTCGCCCAGCTTCCCCTGGATGGCGTCCAGGTCCGCCCCGGTGTCCGCGCGGCCCGTTTCGGCGGTGAACTCCAGGTTGGTGACGCCGGTGCCCAGGCTTCGGGTGAACTCCTGGAGCGCGGTGTCCGCGCTCCGGTCCGCGACGCGCGGGAAGGCCGCCGCCAGGAACACGGTGACGAAGGCGAGGGCCGCCGTGAGCAGCGCGGCCAGCGGCATCGCGCGCAGCCGGGTGCGGACCCAGGGCGCGGGCCGGTGGGCGCGCCCGGGCCCGGACGCGGGCCCCGGCGCGGGGGTGGGCACGGTGGTGCCGGCCTTGGTGGTCACATCTCCTCCACGTGGCGCAGCCGGGAAGCCACGTCTCGACGCCGGCGCCCGAGCAGGAAGGCCGACAGCAGCGGAACGGCGGCGATCGCGGCCGCGAACAGCAGCGCCTGACCGTACGGCAGCTCGACCAGGGCCTCGGGCACCGGGCGGCGGGCGGCCGGGGTCAGCACCACGAAGGGCACGATCAGCCGGACGAGCAGGGCGCCCAGGGCGAGGCCCACGATCCCGCCGAGGCCGACCAGCACCGCGTTCTCGGCGGCGACGGTGCGGGTGACCTGCTTGCGCGGGGCGCCCAGGGCGAGCAGCAGCGCGGAGTCCCGGGAGCGCTCGTGGGCGGAGCCGGCCACCGCGGCGGCGAAGCCGATCGCGGCGAGCACGGCGGTGACGATCGCGATGGCCATCAGCGCGCTCTGCGGGGCGGCGCCGACCGGGTCGCCGAGGAGCCCGTCGGCGACCTCGTCGTAGAGCGCGAGGTCCTGGCTTCCGGGGGCGGCGCGCAGGGCGGCGGCGGCCTCGGCCGGGGCGCGGTCGCCCGGCCCGGTGGCGGGCAGCCACCACTCGGTGCGGGTCGGCAGGTTGCGGTCCTGGGCGGACAGCATCCGGGCGGCCGAGTCGAGGTCCATCACCAGCGCCCGCCGGCCGGCCACCGGCATCGCCTCGATCGCGCCGGTCACCTTCACCGGGACGACGACCCCGCTGAGCGGCACCTGGAGGGTGTCGCCGACCGAGGCCCCGACGGCCTTCAGGTAGTCGCGGGTGGCGACGCCGTTGACGGCGGCGGGGTGGGCCGGCCCGGTCGGGAGCAGCACGGCGCGCACGGAGTCGCCGATGCCGCGGGCGGAGTGGTAACGGACCGTGAACAGGTTGTCGGCGGCGGCCGCTCCGGAGTCGAGCGCGGCCACCGGCGTGCTGTCCGAGGGGTTGCGGGAGGCCGGGGGCTTGAGGTTCCAGCCGGTGCCGGCTGGCACCGGGACGGCCGTGGAGGGTCCGTCGGCGGTCTCCGCGACGGCCAGGTTCCGCACCACGACATCTCCGTCGCTGCGGTCACTGAAGGCGACGGTGGCGCCGACCACGGTCAGCGGGGCGGCGACCGAGCCCACCGGGGCGTCGACCAGCGCGTCGAGCCGGATCGAGGAACGGACATCGCCCTTCAGCGGGAGATCGCCGAACGGGACCTTGTGGACCAGGCCGAAGCGATCGCGCAGCAGCAGCCGGACCTCGGGGTGGACCGCACTGCTGATCCACTTGGCCTGGTCCTGCTGGCTCACCGCGATGTCGGCGTCGATCCGCAGCGGGGAGCCGGGCAGCGGGATGCCGACGGGGGCGGGGGCCGTGAGCGTGCCGAAGACCTCGTTGCCGGTGTGGCCGTCGAGCAGGTCGGAGCGGACCGGGACACGGTCGGCGAAGGCGGCGGCGTCCACGGCCAGCAACTGGCCGGCGCCGCCCGGCAGCGGCTGCTCGTCGCGCACCACCGCGACCAGCCGGTCGCCGCCGGGCAGGCTGCCGTAGCGGCCGCCCTGGCCCATCGGCGCGTTGTGCGAACCGGAGATGCGCAGGCCTCCGCCGGTGGCGAAGGCGGCCTGGTCGCGCTGGGAGGAGGTCCAGGTGGCGTGCTGACCGAGCGCCAGGACACCGGTGGCCACGGCCATGACGAGCAGCAGGACGGGTCCGGTGGCGCGGCCGGGCCGGCGGGCCAGCTGCCAGCCGACCATGGCGGGCCCGAGGCCGCGGCCGCGGGCCGCCGCGCGGGCGCCGAGCCGGGCGACGAGCGGGAGCAGCCGCAGCACCACCAGGGTCCCGGCGCACAGTGCCAGGGTCGGGGTGGCGACCAGCAGCAGGTCCACGTCGAGCCGGCCGGTGGAGTCGGGGGACAGCCCGCCGCCGTACTGGTCGAGCTGCTGGTAGGCGAGCACGGCCAGGGCGAGTACGGCGAGGTCGCCGCCGTTGCGGGCGACGCCGGAGACCACGGCCTGACGGCGTCCGGCCCGGCGGCGCAGCGCGGCACCGACGCCGCGCACCACGCTGGGCACGGTGGCCAGCAGGATGCAGGCGAACGCGCAGATCACGGCCACCGGCCAGAGCGACCAGCTGATGCCGGTGTCCAGGGCGACCTGGCGGGAACTGCCGAGGCCGGCCAGCGCGCGGACCAGGAACGGGGTCAGCAGTGGAGCGAAGACCGCTGCGGGCAGGGCCAGCAGCAGCGACTCCAGGGCGGTGAAGGAACCGAGCCTGAAGGCCGAGGCGCCGCGCGCGGCGAGGATCTCGTTCTCGGACTCCTGCCGCGCGGCGATCAGGTGGACGACCAGCAGCAGGGCCGCCGCGGCGAGCACCGCCAGCTGGAGGGCGCCGATCAGCAGGGTGGACCGGGCGACCACCATGCTGTCGGACAGCTCGTGCATGATGTCCGGCAGGTCGGTGGTCGCGCCGAGCGAGGCGGTGCCCCGCAGTTCCTCGGAGAGGTGCTGGGCGCGGTTGCCGACGGCCTGCGCGGTGGCCCGGTCGGCGCCGGAGAAGTCGGCGTCCAGCGACCAGCCGACGCCGCCCTGGACCAGGCCGGCCGTGGCGAAGGCGCTCCGGTCGACCATCATCGGGCCGAAGGTGGTGAAGCCGCCGACCTCGATCTCGTGGCCGCCGACCGGGTCGATCCGCCAGTACGGGGCGGTCGGGTCGGTGGCCCGGTAGACGCCGGTGATCCGGACGGTCAGCGGCTTGCCGTCGTTCCGGTCGACGAGCCTGACCTCGGCGGGCAGGGCCGACTCGGTCAGCCCGAGCCGGCGCAGCAGGCTCTGCGGGACGGCGGCCTCCGGGGCGGCGGACTGCACCGGTCCGGTGGCGGCACCCGGCCAAGCGCCGGCCACCAGTTGGACCCGGCCGCGGTCCAGGTCGGCGAGGACCGTGAGGTCGAGCGGGGCGCCGGGGGCGCTGCCCGCGCCGCTGCCGGTCGCGGGCGTGCCGGTCGCAGGCGTGCCGGTCGCGGGCGTGCCGTCAGCAGCGGCGCCGGAGACCGGCAGGCTGTAGGAACGGCTGCGCGTCAGGCTGTCGGTGTGGACGGGCAGGTCTCCGAAGAGCTTCTGCCGGTAGGCGGCGAGCGCCGCCTCGTCCTTGGACCGCTGGTCGAGCCCGTGCTCACCGGTCACCGCCACCGTGGTCCGGGCGTGACCGGACCCTTGGAGCGCCTGCCGCAGGCCGGCCTCACCGACGCTGCTGTTGAAGGCCACCAAGGCGGTCAGCACAGACGTGGTGATCAGCACCGCAAACAGGACAGCGGCAGCCAGCGGCACTCGCCCGCGCAGTCGGCGCACGACGAAGCCGAGCATCAAGTTCCTCCCCCGGATTTACGTCCCCGGTTGCATCCCCGGGCCCCGCTCATCGATCCGGCCCGAGTACAAATCGGCCACAGACGGACACATCGCGAGCACACCGGCGCATTGACCACCGGCAATCGGTCGCCGGATAGCGGACGATGCTGTCAGATTCGATCCAGGAACGGAAGGGACTTGCGCGAATCAAGTAACCAGTGAGCAAATTCCTTTCATTGATAGCATCCCGGCCGGGGATGCCCCCACTTGAATGCCATGAACACTTCACAACTCCGGCTTCGGCGCGCCCTTTTGACCCGGGACGCCCTCTTCTCGGATTCCCGCCCGGGAAGGTGAACCACCGGAGCAGACATATCCGTAGACCCGGACGGGACCCGGCTACAACCGGGCCGCCACGCCCACAGGGGGGACGCCGCATGACGCAGCATCAGGCCGCCACCGCCGACACCGCCACCACCACCGCCCAGCCGATGGTGGCCGTGACCGATCTCCGCCGCAGCTTCGGCACCGGCGAGCGGACCGTGCACGCCCTGCGCGGCGTGTCGTTCACCGTCGGCCGCGGAGAACTGGCCGCACTCAAGGGCCGGTCCGGCTCCGGCAAGACCACCCTGCTCAACCTGGTCGGCGGCCTGGACACGCCGACCGGCGGCAGCATCGCGCTGGACGGCATCGACCTCGCCGGGCTGGACGAGGACGGTCGGCTCGCCCTGCGGCGGGAGCGGATCGGCTTCGTCTTCCAGTCCTTCGGGCTGATCCCGATGCTCACCGCCGCCGAGAACGTCGGCGTGCCCATGCGACTGCGCAAGGCCCCGGCCGCCGAACGCGAGGAGCGCGCCCACACCCTGCTCGCCCTGGTCGGGCTGGCCGACCACGCCAACCAGCGCCCCGGCGAGCTCTCCGGCGGCCAGCAGCAGCGCGTCGCCATCGCCCGTGCGCTGGCCAACGAGCCCAGCCTGATCATCGCCGACGAGCCCACCGGTCAGCTGGACTCCGAGACCGGCCGCTCGATCATGGAGCTGCTGCGCGCGGTGGTGCGCAGCGAGGGCGTCACGGTGCTGGTCGCCACCCACGACCCGACGCTGATGGGGCTCGCCGACCGGGTGATCGAGGTCCGGGACGGACGGATCGTCGAGGAGGAGACGGAGCGGGCTGCCTAGCGGAGCGGACCCGGGGTCGTGTCACGGGTGTGGGGATGCGGGGCGCCTCCCCACGCCTCCGGGGCACCGGGGTTCGGGCACCGGAGTTCGGGCTCAGGGCTCACTGCTCTGGGCTCACTGCTCAGGACTCGGCCGGGATGATGGATTGGGCGTGGTGGAACACCTCCTCCCCGTCCCAGTGGGCCTTGGTGCGCTGCAGCCGTGGATAGTTGCCCTTGTAATAGAGGCGCGGGTAGGCAGGGTCGGGCTGGTCGGCGGTGCCCAGGTCGTTGTCCGGGTAGTTGACGTAGGCGCCGTCCGTCGCGGTGTCGACCTCCGGGACCCCGCCCGCCCCCCGGTAGACGTCGCGGTACAGCCCGCTCAGATAGGCCAGGTGTTTCTCGTCCTCGGCCGGGTCCGTCCAATACGTCTGGTACTGCAGCTTCATGATCGAGTCGCGCTGCGGGACGGCCGTCTCCTCGGGACGGCGGGTGTTGATCCGGCAGCCGTAGGAGTCGATCTGGACCAGCGTGTTCGAGAGGTCCGCCCCCTCGACGTCGCGCACCAGCCAGTCCCGGAAGGCGGCGATCTGCTCCGGCGCGAACGGCTCCCGGTGGTAGGCCGACTTGTACTTGCCGCGCTGGTTGTCGCCCGAGGGGTTGAGCGTCATGGTCGCCTGGAACCAGGGCATCTGGCGCCGCTTGTCCGGGTAGGGCAGGAACAGCCCGCCGGCCGCCCGGGTCTGCACCGTCGATCGCGTCGTCATCCCCCGTTCGACCGCCGCCACGAACGCGTCGAGCGGGCCCGGGTCCTCCCCGTCCCACTGACTGAACAGAACGACGTTCCCGTTGGAGTGGTGGGTGAGTTTGAGGATCGCGAACAGCCCCTGGTACACCGGCTCCCGCGGGCCGCTGTGCTCGGCCATGAAGGCGCCGAAGTTGGCCACCAGAGTCTCGAAGTCCTCTGGCCGGGCGAGCAGTTCGGCCCAGGGCCAGGCCACGCTGCTCAGCCAGACCCGGGGCGGCGGCCGGGGCACGTCCGAGGCGAAGTGGTACCGGAGCACCACCCCGAAGTTTCCGCCCCCGCCGCCGGTGTGGGCCCAGAAGAGGTCCTGCTCGGGCGAGCCCTGCGCGTCCTCGCGGTGCGCCTGCGTCACCACCGCGCGGCCGCCCCGGACGGTGACCACGTCGACCTGGACGAGGTGGTCGACGGTGAGCCCGTGCCGTCGGGAGAGCAGGCCGTACCCGCCACCGCAGACGTGCCCGCCCGCGCCGACCGAGTAGCAGGACCCGGCGGGCAGGGCGACGGCGTACTCGCGGAAAAGCGTGGTGCAGACGTCCCAGTTGGTGGCGCCGCCCTCGACGCCGTACGTGGGCCGACCGAACTTGTCGGTCGAGGCGGCGACGCCGCGCATCGTGCTGAGGTCGAGGATGACGCCCCCGTCGTTGTCGACGAAACCCTCGTAGCAGTGCCCGCCGCCGCGGACCGTCGGCCGTAGCCCGGCGTCCAGCGCGCGGTTCAGCTCGGCGACCGCGTCCGCCTCGTTGCCCACCAGCCGGATGTACGCGGGGGTGCTGCTCCACCGCTGGTTGAAGCCCTGGGCGAGGGTCCGGTACCGGGGATCGCCCGGCAGCACCGACCGCCCCCGCGACAGCTCCCGGTGCGCGCCCCCGGCCGCTGCCGCGCCTGCCGCCGCGCCCGTGGAACCGGCGGTGATCCCGGCGGCCGCCGCACCGGCACCGCCCAGGAAACCCCGCCGGGAGAATTCGTCCTGCATGGCCCGCCCTCACTTTCCCGAGTTCGAGAGAAGCCGGCGGCCCGCACGCTAACACGGATGCCCGGGCGCGGGAATTGGTTATTGAATAGTGTGACAGTACGTCATTTCCCGTACCCCTTACCGGCCGTGACCTTCGCGGTCGCACCGGAACGCGATTGTCAGTGGCATGGGCTACGGTCGCCGACGACTCGCAGGAATCCGCTCCACCGGAGGTTCGATGACGATCCACTGCCGCATTCCCCGGGCCTTCCGGGCGCTCCGGGAAATCGCCCGTAAAGCACGGTCGTGGTGGCCGGCAGCACCGCCGACCACCACGACCGTCAACTCCTCCCCCGGGTCACCGGGGGCCGTTCCGTCAGACCGCCGGGAAGATCTCCGCGTCCGGCTTGAGCAGCTGGCCGGCGGCCGGCGCGGTGCCGTCCACCAGGTAGCGGGTGACCAGCTTGTTCAGCGCCTGGCTGCGGCCCACGGCGCAGTGCTCGATCGAGTCGACGCTGACCAGCACCGCGTTGCTCAGCTCCTGCTGCATCCGCTGGGCGAACTTGTACTGGGTGGCCGGGTCGTAGAGGTTGCCGATCACCATCACGGTGTTGGAGGTCTTCTTGTTCCACGGGCCGGTGAAGCGCTCGGCGTCCCGGGCCGGGGCCGGCCAGCTCGCGCACGCCGGCGCGTCGAAGGCCTGGTAGCGACCGAAGGTCGGCATGTCCTTCTCCCAGGCCTTCGCCGCGTTCGCGAACACCCGGTCGTTGGAGGGGTACGGCTTGTCCTGGCAGTTGACGGCCAGGTAGGAGTCGTCCGCGGTGTACTCGGAGTCGACCGGGGCCTCCCGCAGGGCCGCCCGCGGGACCTCCACCGAGAGCAGGTTGGCGTCCTCGTCCGAGACATTCGCCTGCGGGGCCAGCAGGGCGGTCGCGGCCGGCTTCTGGAACACCTGGTAGGTCGCCTGGAGCGACTTGGCCAGCGGGGCGAGCTTGGCCTGCGAGTACAGGGCGCTGGCCACCTCCCCGGTGAAGGTGCTCAGGGTCACCTTGGAGCCGTTCGGCAGCGTGATCGGGCTGGTCCGCAGGTGGTCGCGGAGCTGGTCGAACTTGGCCCGGGTGTCGCCGTCGCCGAAGGCGCAGCGCGGGGCGCCGGCGGCCTGGCAGCGCTTGAGGAACTCGTCCAGGGCGATCTCGAAGCCGTTCGCCCGCTGGCGGTCGTACTCCAGGCCGTTGTGCAGGCGCAGGTCCGGGTCGACGTTGCCGTCGACGATGATCGCGCGCACCTTGTTCGGGTACATGTTGGCGTACGTCGAACCGATCAGGGTGCCGTAGGAGAACCCGGCGAAGGTGAGCTGGGAGTCACCGACGGCGCGGCGCATCCGGTCCAGGTCGCGCACCACGTTGATGGTCGACATGTGCTCGATCAGGGGGCCGGCGTTCTTGCTGCAGGCGTCGGTGTAGTCCTGATCCGCGTCGAGCGTCTCGTTGATCTCGGCCTTGGTGACCGGCACGCCGACCATGCGGTTGGTGACCGCGTCGGCGTCCTCCTGGGTCTTGAAGCACTTGAGCGGGTTGCTCCGGGCCACACCGCGCGGGTCGAAGCCGACCAGGTCGAACTTCGACTGCACCTCGGCACCGAAGCGGGCGGTCGTCGCCCACAGGTAACCACTGCCGCCCGGGCCGCCGGGGTTGAGGAACAGCGAGCCGATCCGCTTCGACGGGTCGCTCGCCCGCCGCCGCATCATGGCGATGCCGACCTTCTCACCCTTCGGGTTGTCGTAGTCCAGCGGCACGGGGTAAACGGCGCAGTCGTAGATGCCGGGGTCCGGCTTGGTCGGGTCGGGGTTGCACGGCGTCCAGGCGACAGGGTCGACCTTCGCCTCGGCCAGACCCGGGGCCTGGTCGATGGGCGCCGCCGACGCGGCGACGGCGGTGCCGGTGACAAGTGCGAGAGCGCAGGTGACCGCTCCGGCCAGCGTGGATATGCGGGACAAGGAACCTCCTCCGTACTGAAAGGGCGGCCCCAGCCTGTCAGCCGGAGATCTCCGTGGGAAGACCTTAGAGCGGCGTAAATCATCCACCCGACGCAGAACGCCTCGCGAAATATTCTGTGAATGAACCAACTTGACGGTTGATTGACCTGATGCCTTGTCACTCGAAGTCGTCGGTCGGCCTGGGTTCGGCGGGACCGGGCAGAGGCTCGGATACCCCGGGCGACCACCTCCCTCGGAGCGCCGCTATTGTGCGACCGACCGCGACGGGCCCTCCGGGATCCACGCCCTGCGGAACCCTCCGTACTCCACGTCCTCGTTGAGCCTGCGGACCATCACGGCGACAAGCTGCACGACACCCTCCCCAGAGACTTCTTGCAGCGCAAGAAGCTGACGTCGAGTGTGGTTCTCTTGCACTGCAAGACTCGCCAGGGCGCGGGCCGCACAGCCCCGCTGGAGCCCATTGGGGTGAAGGAGGAACCGATGCCGACCCGGCGTACCCGCCCACGGACAGGGCTGACCCGCGAGAAGGTCATCGACGCCGCACTCGCCTACGTGGACGAACACGGCCTCGCCGCGCTCTCCAACCGCAAGCTCGGTGCGGCGCTCGGTGTCGAGGGGATGACGCTCTACTACTACATCCCCAGCAGGGCCGCCCTGCTCGACGGCATGGTGGAGCGCCTGCTGGAGCTGTCGGCGGGAAGCCTGTTCGGCGAGCCCGACGGCCCGTGGACGGAGGCGGTCCGGGACTTCGCCGTCGAGCTGCGCCGACTGCTGCTCGACCATCCGGCCATACTCACCGTGCTGGCCACCCGCCCGGTCGCCACGCCGGTCGCCCTCGCCCTACTGGAGCGCGGCATCGCCGTGCTCCACGCGGACGGCGTCCCACTCGGCGACGCGCTCGACGTACTCAACTCCGTCGTCCGGTGGACCATCGGGCACACGCTGGGCGAGGCCGGCGAGACGCCCCATCACGAGTGCACCGAACCCCGGCCCGAACAGTTCGCCGCCCTGGACCAGGAGGCCTACCCCCACCTCGCGCAGGCCTTCGCCACCGGAGAGGGGCTCGACTCCGAGCAGTGCTTCCACCGCACGCTGCGCATCCTGCTCGCCGGCTACGCCTCCGAGCTGAGGCACCCGCACGGACCCGATTCCTGATCGGGCGACGGACCGCCGGACGCACTCCCGGCAGCCCCGCCCTGGTCGCCCGGCTCGCCCGGCTGACGCGGACCGGGCGGCCAGGGCGAGCCGCATGGGCCGGGCCCGGTCGCGTCGATGAGGCGCGACGAGGCGCGACCAGGCGACGAGGGCCGGCGAAAGCCGGCGAGGCTCAGCTCGCGACCGCTCCCCGCAGGGCGGCTGCCACCAGCCCCTGGATCGCGTCCACCCCGGGCTCGCCGCCGCCCACCAGGTGCTCGAAGACCAGGCCGTCGATGCAGGCCAGCAGCACGGCCGTCCGCCCATCGGGGTCGGCCACGCCCTGAGCGGCGAGGAAGTCACGGACGGCGGCGCGCCCGGCGTTCTCCCGCGGGACGAGGATCTCGCGCAGCTCGGGATCGCGGACGCTCTCCACCGCGCAGGCGTACCGGGCGAGCGAACGCCGCCGCCCGTCCCCGGACAGGCGGCGCCGCGCCAACTCCGCGATCCCGTTGGACAGCTCCGCCGCCGAACGGACCGGCACCTGCTCCCCCATGGCGTGCAGTTCGCCCTGATCCAGCTCCACCAGCCGTCGCACCAGCGCGGTGAGCAGGGCCTGCCGGGTCCGCAGGTAGGCCGAGGTGGTCCCGAGCGGCAGCCCGGCCGCCGCGTCCACCGCCCGGTGGGTCAGTCCGCGCACGCCGAGGTCCGCCAGCACGCCGATCGCGGCGTCCGCCAGTACCGTGCGCCGGTCCGGCCGCCCCGCATCGTCCCGCTTCTGGTCCTCGTTTCGCCGCATCCCTCCTTTCTACCGGGGCCGGGTCACCCGCCGCGCACCGCCTCGGTCCGGGCCGGCCGTCACCCACCGGCCTCCGGCCCCTCGCCACCCACAGCCCCCGCCACTCCGGCCCGCCTCCGTCGACCGACAGCCCCGTAGTACGCTCCTTCTACAGCTGTAGAAGGAGCACGGCGACACGGGAGGGACCGGGCATGAGCGGCAACAGCGCGGTGGTGGTCGGGGGCGGCATCGGCGGATTGGCGGCCGCCATCGGGCTCCGACTGGCGGGGTGGGACGTGATCGTGGTCGAGCGGGCGGATGTCCTGGAGGATGCGGGTGCCGGCATCTCCCTGGCCGCCAACGGGATGCGCGCGCTCGCGGCCCTGGGGGTCGGCGAGGCGGTCGAGGCGGCCGCCCGCCGCCAGTACACCGGCGGCACCCGGACCCCGGACGGCCGCCGGCTCGCCGCGATGGACGGCGCGGCGCTGGAGCGCGAACTGGGCGCCCCGATCGTCGGGATCCGTCGCGCGGCCCTGCACCGCGTCCTGCGCGAGGCGCTGCCCGCCGCCTCACTGGTCGTCGGCTCCGAGGTGACGGAGGTGGACACGACCCGGCCGTTCCGGGTCCGGGCCGGCTTCGGCGGCACGACACTGGAGGCCGACCTCCTGGTGGCGGCCGACGGCGTCAACAGCCGTCTCCGGCGCCGCCTCTTCCCCGGCCACCCCGGCGCCACCCACAGCGGTTCGACGGTGCTGCGGGCGATCACCGAGCGTCCGGTCGACGGCCTGAAGGCCGACTTCGAGCTGACCTGGGGCCACGGCGCCGAGTTCGGCCACATCGCGTTCCCGGACGGCACCGCCGAGTGGCACGCGGTCCTGAACGCCCCGGCCGGGGTCCGCTACCGGGACCCGCTGACCGAGGTCCGCCGCCGCTTCGCGCGCTGGCACGAGCCGATCCCCTCGCTGCTGGCCGCGACCCGGCCGGAGGCGGTGCTGCACCATGACGTCAACGAGCTGGCCGCGCCGCTGCCGTCCTACGTGTCGGGCCGGATCGCACTGCTCGGCGACGCGGCGCACGCCATGACGCCCCACCTCGGCCAGGGCGCCTGCCAGGCACTGGAGGACGCGGTGACCCTGGCGGCGTTGCTCACCGGGACCCGGACGGTCGAGGGCGCGCTCGCGCGTTACGACGCGGCCCGCCGCCCGCGCAGCCAGGCCGTGGCCCGCGATGCCCGCCGGGCCGGCCGGCTGGGCCAGCAGCTCGCCCACCCGCTGGCGGTCGGCCTGCGCAACGCCGCGATCCGGCTCACCCCGCCCGGCGCGATGGTCCGGACCGTCCTGCGGCACGCCGACTGGACGCCGCCCAGGATCGCTCCCCGTGCCGCCTAGGCATCAGTCCATGGTTCGACTTGACCGGGAATCAGGTTAGGCACCATATTACTTCTTGTGACCCAGCAACCCGAGGGTGGCCCCACGGCCCCCAGCCTCGATCAGGCCCGCCGCCAGATCGCCCGCTACGGCCTCGCGGCCGACCCGCAGGCGATCCTGGTCGCGGCCCGGCTGATGGCGGCGGGCGCCAGGATCGGCCAGGCCGGCGAGGTGCACTTCGGCCGATTCGGCCTCTCCACCGGCCGCTACCGGCTGCTGGCGGACCTGGAGGACCACGGCGGCGAGAAGTCGCCCTCCCAGCTCGCGGCGAGTCTCGGCGTCTCCCGGGCGACCGTGACCGGCCTGGTCGACGGCCTGGAGCGGGAGGGCCTGGTGGCCCGCCGGCCGTCCACCGAGGACGGCCGCGGCAACGTGGTGATCCTCACCGCGCGGGGCGCCGACAAGCTGCGGGAGCTGGCCCCCGCGCACTTCGCCCGGATGCAGGCACTGGTCGGGGGCCTCTCCGTCGAGGAGCGCGCCACCTTCCTGGACCTGCTGGCCCGGGTGGTCGCGGGCATGGACGCACTCACCGAGGACTGATCCACCCCCCGGCGGGCCGCCGAATGACGGCCCGCCTCCCTTCAGCCCCAATAGTTAGGCACCTAAGCACAAATACTTAGGCACCTAACCATAAGCGAGAGGAAGAACCGACCCCATGAGCAAGAAGGCCCCGGGCGCTCCCCCGCCCTTCGTCCTGTGGCGCGAGGTCCTGGTCGCCTACGTCATGCCCGCCGCCATGGCCGGGACAGGCGGAGCCGTGACCGGCCAGCCGCAGCTGGTGACCGCCGCGCTCACCACCATCGGCGGCACCTCCGCCCTGGTGGCCGCCGCACTCGGCGCCGTTCTGCGCCGCCGCCCCGTCCGCACCCGGCCCGCCCGGACCCCTCGCCCGCTCGCGGCCGCCGCCCTCGGCCTGGTCGCCGCCGCCCTCGGCCTCGCGGTCGGCCTCGCCGCCGCCCGCTGGCTGCCGCACGTCCCGGCCCTCGCCGACAGCCCCTGGCCGCGCCGGCTGCCGATCGACCTGCCGGTCTCCTCGGCGATCGCCGCCACCATCACCACCTGGCACTGGCGCGGCAGCCGCCCGGCCCGCACGGCGCAGCACCGGCTCCCCGCCGTACCCCAAGCCGGAAACGCGCCCCGACCCGGAGCCGTGTCCCAGCCCGGAGTCGCGTCCCAGCCCGAAACCGCGCTCCACCCCGAAACCGCGCTCCACCCCGGAATCGCACCCCATCCCGAAAGGCAGACGTCATGATCGTCATCATGGGCGCCGGTGGCGCCACCGGCGGCGCCACCCTGCGCAGCCTCGCCGCCCTCGGCGCACCGAGCCGCGCCCTCAGCCGCGACCCCGCCCGGTTGGCCGCCGCCCTCGACGAGCACACGCTCGCCCGGACCGCCACCCTCCCGGCCGACGCCGCCGACCCGGCCTCCCTGCGTACGGCGTTCCGCGGTGCGCACCAGCTCTTCCTCACCATGGCCAACGGCCCGCAGCAGGTCCGGTACGAGCTGAACGCGATCGAGGCCGCGGTGGACTGCGGCGTGGAGCACATCGTCAAGGTCTCCGCGCCCGCCGCCGAGCCGGACTCCCCCGTCGCCGTCTCGCGCGGCCACCACCTGATCGAGGAGCGGCTGCGCTCCTGCGGCATCACCACCACCGTCCTGCGGCCGTACGCGTTCATGCAGAAGCTGCTGCTCCTGGCGCCCGGCATCGCCGCCGCCGGGGTGGTGCACGGCGCGATGGGCCAGGCACGGTGCAACTACGTGGACGCCCGGGACATCGGGGACGCCGCGGCCGAGGTGCTCACCCGTCCCGAGCTGGCCGGCGGCACCTACCCGCTCACCGGCGGGCGGGCCTACAGCTACCCGGAGCTCACCGCACTGCTGGGCGAGCTGCTCGGCCGGCCGGTCCGCTACCTCGACCTGAGCCCGTCCGACCTGCACGCCCACCTGGTCGGCCGGGCCGGGATGCCGCCCTGGCTCGCCACCCACGTGGTGGAGATCCAGCAGCTCGCGGTGGTCCGCAAGGAGACCCCGGACGGCTCCTTCCTCGGCCTCACCGGACGCGCCCCGCGTACCCTGGAGGCCTTCCTCGGTGAGAACCTGCACCGGTTCCGCTGACCACCGGGCAGGACGGCGGGCCGGGCCCGGACCGGAGAAATCGGCCCGGGAAACCCGGCCCGCCACCTCCCGCCACCCGAAGGGAGCAGGAATCGCTGTGGCATGGATCACGGTCGGAAAATCGACCTGACGATCCGTCAATTCCCCTGACGCCCCATCACTTCTACATCAAGAAGCGTCAGTTCTTGACTGACGTTCTGTCAGATTCGGCTATTTGGGCGCCAGTTGGGCCGAGTGTCCGCTCCTTTCCGCTCGCCGCCCCGGGGCTACCATCGGTCAGGTTGTCCGCTCCGGCCCCGGAGTGGGGTCACCCGATCAGGCGGTGCTCCCACCGCCCCAGGGGCCGGGCATCGGTCGGAACGGGGCGAGGACGAGGAGCGCACGGCTGCCATGACAGCTGAACCGAGCCACCCTGAGCAGTACGCCACGCCACCGCAGCAGCCCACCCAGGCCGCACCGCCCGCGCCACCGCAGCCGGACCCGGAACCAGAGCCGCAGCCGGAACCAGAGCCGCAGCCGCAGCAGGCACGCGCCCTGTTCCCCGGCCGCCCGGCCGCCGCCCCGCGCACCCTGGTCGACGTGCTGGACGCCACCGTGCGCGCCCACCCCGACGAGCCCGCCCTGGACGACGGGCACACCGTGCTCAGCTACCGCGCGCTGGCCGCCGAGGTCGAGCAGCTGCGCCGCCGGCTGGGCGCCGCCGGGATCGGCCCGGGCGACCGGGTGGGCGTGCGCGTGCCCTCCGGCACCAACGACCTCTACGTCTCGATCCTCGCGGTGCTCGCCGCCGGCGCCGCCTACGTCCCGGTGGACGCCGAGGACCCGGACGAGCGCGCCGAGCTGGTCTTCGGCGAGGCCGCCGTCGCCGCCGTGCTCGGCGCCGAGCGCGGCCTGGCGACCACCGGCGAGCGCGCTCCCGCCCTGGAACGCCGCCCCACCCCGGCCGACGACGCCTGGATCATCTTCACCTCCGGGTCGACCGGCAAGCCCAAGGGCGTGGCCGTCACCCACCACAACGCCGCCGCCTTCGTGGACGCCGAGGCCGCGCTCTTCCTCCAGGAGGAGCCGATCGGCCCCGGAGACCGGGTGATGGCCGGCCTCTCGGTCGCCTTCGACGCCTCCTGCGAGGAGATGTGGCTGGCCTGGCGGCACGGCGCCTGCCTGGTGCCGGTCCCCCGCTCCCAGGTGCGCAGCGGCGCCGATCTCGGCCCCTGGCTGGCCGAGCAGGAGATCACCGTGGTCTCCACCGTCCCGACCCTGGCCGCACTGTGGCCGGCCGAGGCACTCAACGAGGTGCGACTGCTGATCTTCGGCGGCGAGGCCTGCCCGCCCGAGCTGGTGCAGCGCCTGGTCACCGAGGGCCGCGAGGTGTGGAACACCTACGGCCCCACCGAGGCCACCGTGGTCGCCTGCGCCGCCCTGCTGACCGGCGAGGGCCCGGTGCGGATCGGCCTGCCGCTGGACGGCTGGGACCTCGCCGTGGTGGACGAGGCCGGTGTGCCGGTCGCCCCCGGCGGCACCGGGCAGCTGGTGATCGGCGGCGTGGGCCTGGCCCGCTACCTCGACCCGGAGAAGGACGCCGAGAAGTACGCGCCGCTGCCCTCGCTGGGCTGGGAGCGCGCCTACCGCAGCGGTGACCTGGTCCAGGCCGACCCGGCCGGCCTGCTCTTCCTCGGCCGCACCGACGAGCAGATCAAGCTGGGCGGCCGCCGGATCGAGCTCGGCGAGGTCGACGCGGCCCTGCAGGCCCTGCCCGGTGTGGCAGGCGCGGCGGCCGCCGTGCGGACCGCGCGCGGCGGCAACCAGCTGCTGGTCGGCTACCTGGTGGTCCAGGACGGCTTCGACCGCGAGCAGGCCGTCGAGCGGCTGCGCGCCGAGCTGCCGGCCGCCCTCGTGCCGCTGCTGGCGACCGTCGAAACCCTGCCCACCCGGACCTCCGGCAAGGTCGACCGCAACGCCCTGCCCTGGCCGCTGCCCGAGCTGGAGAGCGCCGGCCCGGGCGAGGAGCTGTACGGCACCGAGGCCTGGCTGGCCGAGCAGTGGTCGGAGATCCTCGGCGTCCGGGTCGGCGGCCCGCGCGACGACTTCTTCGCGATCGGCGGCGGCAGCCTGGCCGCCGCCCGGCTGACCACCCTGCTGCGCACCCGCTACCCGAGCGCGGCCGTACTGGACATCTACCAGCACCCGACGCTGCGCAAGCTCGCCCGGCACCTGGAGCGCACCGCCGGCGAGAGCACCGAGGCCCGCACCGTCGCCCTGGTGCCGACCAGGGCCAAGCTGCTCCAGCTGTTCCTGCTGGTCCCGCTGTTCACCGTGGTCGGCCTGCGCTGGACGGTCGCCCTGCTGGCCGCCGGGAACCTCCTCACCCACCTCGGCGACTTCCCGTGGGCCCCCACCGCCTCCTGGTGGTGGGTCGGCGCGGGCGCGCTCGCGCTGTACACCCCGCCGGGGCGGCTGGCCCTCGCGGCGGGCGGCGCACGGCTGCTGCTGCGCGGCGTGCGCCCGGGCAGCCACCCGCGCGGCGGCTCGGTCCACCTGCGGCTGTGGACCGCCGAGCGGCTCACCGAGCTGAGCGGCGCGGACTCGCTGTCCGGCGCCTGGCTGGTGCGCTACGCCCGGGTGCTGGGCGCCAAGGTGGCACCCGAGGTGGACCTGCACTCGCTGCCGCCGGTCACCGGGATGCTGAAGCTGGGCCGCGGCTGCGCGGTCGAGGCCGAGGTGGACCTGTGCGGCTACTGGCTGGACGGCGACCGGCTGCTGATCGGCCAGGTCAAGATCGGTTCCGGTGCCGTGGTCGGCACCCGCTCGACCCTGCTGCCCGGCGCCCGGGTCGGCAAGCGCGCCCAGGTGGCGGCCGGCTCCAGCGTCACCGGCCAGGTGCCGACCGGCCAGCGCTGGGGCGGCGCGCCCGCCGTCAAGCTGGGCCGGGCCGAGCGCACCTGGCCCAAGGACCGCCCGGTCCGCCGGGCCCGCTGGGCCTCGCTGTACGGCGCCAGCGGTGCCGTGCTCGGCCTGCTCCCGGTGCTGCCCGCGCTCGCCGCGCTGGCCGTGCTCTCCCGCTTCGTCGACCAGGGCGCGGCCCTCGGTCCGGCGCTCGGTGGCGCACTGCTCGGGCTGCTGCCCGCCACACTCGCGTTCGGCGCGGTGTACGCGGCGCAGCTGGTGGTGCTGGTCCGGCTGCTGAGCACCGGCCTGGTGCCCGGGACGCACCCGCTGCACGGCCGGGTGGGCTGGCAGGCGTGGACCGTCACCCAGCTGATGGACCGGGCCCGTGAGGTGCTGTTCCCGCTCTACGCCGGACTGGTCACGCCGCTGTGGCTGCGCGCCCTCGGGATGCGGGTCGGCCGGGGCGCGGAGGTGTCCACGGTGCTGGCGCTGCCCAGCCTGACCACGGTCGGCGACGGCGCGTTCCTGGCCGACGACACCCTGATGGCCCCGTACGAGCTGGGCGGCGGCTGGGTGCGGCTCGGCGAGGCGAAGGTCGGCGAGCGGGCGTTCCTCGGCAACTCGGGGATGACCGCGCCGGGCCGCTCGGTGCCCAAGCGCGGCCTGGTGGGCGTGCTGTCGGCGACGCCGGCGAAGGCGAAGAAGGGCGGGTCGTACCTGGGCATGCCGCCGATGCGGCTGCCGCGCTCGGCGGACCAGGCCGACCAGAGCCTGACCTACGAGCCGCCGGCCCGGCTGCTGTGGGCCCGCGGGCTGGTCGAGGTGGGCCGGCTGGTGCCGGTGCTGGCCTCGGCGGCGCTGGGTCTGCTGACCGTGGCGGCACTGTCCTGGCTGGCGGCCGGCTCGCCGCTGACCGCCGCGCTGCTGTCCGGCTTGGTCCTGCTGGCGGCCGGCGCGGTGGCCTGCGCGGTCGCGGTGGCGGCCAAGTGGCTGCTGGTCGGGCGGTTCCGCGCGGTGGAGCACCCGCTGTGGAGCGGTTTCGTGTGGCGCAACGAGCTGGCGGACACCTTCGTGGAGATGCTGGCCGTGCCGTGGCTGGTCGGCGCGGTGCCCGGCACCCCGGTGCTGAACCTGTGGCTGCGCTCGCTCGGCGCGCACGTCGGGCACGGCGTCTGGTGCGAGAGCTACTGGCTGCCGGAGGCGGACCTGGTCACCCTCGGCGACGGGGTCACCATCAACCGCGGCTGCGTGGTGCAGACGCACCTCTTCCACGACCGGATCATGCGGATGGATACTGTGGTCCTCCGCGAGGGCGCCACCCTGGGCCCGGGCGGCATCGTGCTGCCCGGCAGCACGGTGGGCGCGCGCAGCACGCTGGGCCCGGCCTCGCTGGTGATGCGCGCCGAGTCCGTCCCCGCCGACACGCGGTGGCTGGGCAACCCGATCGAGGCGTGGCAGACCACGTCGTGACCACCTCCCCGTCCCCCCGTCCCGGCCCGCAGGAAGCGCACGCCCCCGTGAAGCCCAAGCACGTCCCCGCGGCCGCCGGTGCCCCGGACCCGTACTTCCCGAACAGCGGCGACCACCGCTACCGGGTGCACCGCTACGAGCTGGCGCTGGACTACCGGCCCGGCCCCAACCGGCTGGCCGGCTCGGCCCGGCTGAGCGCGGTGGCGGACGCGGCGCTGGCGGAGTTCGCACTCGACCTCGCCGAGTTCCGGATCGGCCGGGTGCTGGTCGACGGCCGGGCCGCCCGCTACACCCACCGCGGCGGCAAGCTGCGGATCCGCCCGGCCAGGGCGCTCGCACCGGGCGCCGCGTTCACCGTCGAGGTGCACTACACCGGCAACCCGCGCCCGGTGCGCAGCCCGTGGGGCGGCCTGGGCTGGGAGGAGCTGACCGAGGGCGCGCTGGTGGCGAGCCAGCCGGTCGGCGCACCGTCCTGGTTCCCGTGCAACGACCGGCCCGCCGACAAGGCCACCTACCAGCTGGCCGTCACCACGCCGTCCCCGTTCACGGTGGTGGCGAGCGGCCGGCTGCTGACCCGCACCACCAGGGCGTCCAGCACCACCTGGGTGTACGAGCAGAGCGCGCCCACCCCGACGTACCTGGTGACGGTGTCGATCGGGCACTACCGGCCGGTGCCGCTGGCGGTGCGACCGGCGGTTCCGCAGACCGGCTACGTCCCGGAGCGGCTGGCCGCCGCGTTCGCCCGGGACTTCGCCCGGCAGCCGGAGATGACGGCGTACTTCGGCGAGGTCTTCGGCCCGTACCCGTTCGGCGAGTACGCGGTGGTGATCGCGGACGAGGAACTGGACGTCCCGGTGGAGGCGCAGGGCGTCGCCACCTTCGGCACCAACCACCTCGGCGCCGGCTGGGAGCACGAACGGCTGATCGCGCACGAGCTGGCCCACCAGTGGTTCGGCAACAGCGTCACGATCGCCGACTGGCGGCACATCTGGCTCAACGAGGGCTTCGCCAAGTACGCGGAGTGGCTCTGGTCCGAGCACGCCGGCGGCCCGGGCGCGGCCGTGCACGCCGCCGCCGCGCACCGGCTGCTGGCCGGGCTGCCGCAGGACCTCCGGCTCGACGACCCGGGCCGGAAGCTGATGTTCGACGACCGGCTCTACCAGCGCGGCGGACTGGTGGTGCACGCGCTGCGGCGGACGCTCGGCGAGGACGCGTTCTTCGCGATGCTGCGGGACTGGACGGGCGCCAACCGGCACGGCGTGGTCGCCACCTCCGACCTGCGCGCCCACGCCGCCCGGTACACCACCGCTCCGCTCGGCCCGCTCTTCGAGGCCTGGCTGGAGCGGCCGGAACTGCCGCCGCTGCCGGACTGAGCGCTCCACCCGGCCCGGCGCCGCGCGGTTCGCCCGCAGCCGGGGCGTGGGCCTGGGCCGGGGCCTGGGTGTGGGCCTGGTTAATCGGTCGGCCCCGGGCCCGGGCTGGGCTACTGTCCGTGCATATGTCGATGAGTCCAGAAGCCCACATGACCGACCTGCCCGCCGAGCTGCTGCCCGCCACCCGCCGCGCGCTGCTGCACCGGCTCGCCGTCGCCCAGGCCGAGGGTCGCACGCCCTCCATGGTCGCCGGGGTGCTGCGCGACGGGCAGCCGGTGTGGAGCGGAGCCCGCAGCATGGTCGACGGGCACGCCCCCACCCCGGACGTCCAGTACCGCATCGGTTCGCTCACCAAGACCTTCGTCGCCGTGCTGGTGCTGCGGCTGCGCGACGAGGGCCTGCTCGACCTCGCCGACCCGCTCTCCCGCCACCTGCCCGGCACCCCCGCCGACGAGGCGACCGTCGTCCAGTTGCTCGCGCACTCCTCCGGCCTGACCGCCGAGACCCCCGGCCCCTGGTGGGAGCGGACCGAGGGCTCGCTGCGGCCGGGCCTCGACAACCTCCTGGAGGCCGAACGGCCGCTGAAGCACCCGGCCGGGCGGGTGCACCACTACTCCAACCCCGGCTACGCGCTGCTCGGCGCGCTGGTGACGAAGCTGCGCGGCGAGCCCTGGGGCGAGGTGCTGCGCCGCGAGGTGCTGGCCCCGCTCGGCATGGACCGCACCACGCTGCTGCCCGAGCACCCGCACGCCGGGGGCTTCGCCGTCCATCCCTGGGCCGACGTCCTGCTGCCCGAGCCGCTCACCGACACCGGCCTGATGGGCCCGGCCGGTCAACTCTGGTCCACCGTCGCCGACCTGGCCCGCTGGGCGGCCTTCCTGACGGCCGGCGACGACAAGGTGCTGTCCGCCGAATCCCTCGCCGAGATGCGCTGCCCGGCCGTCGCCCCGGACGACGCCGAGTGGACCAGCGGCTACGGCCTCGGCCTGCAACTGCGCCGCCACGAGGGCCGGTTGCTGTACGGACACACCGGCTCGATGCCCGGCTTCACGGCGGGCCTGTGGATCAGCGAGGCCGACGGCCTGGCCGCCTACGCCCTCTCCAACGCCACCAGCGGAGCCGCCAGCGCCTCGACCCTGGCGGCGCAGCTGATCGCGCTCACCGCCGAACTGGAGCCCCGGCTGCCCGAACCGTGGCGCCCGCTGCCCGCGGTGGACGCGGAGCTGGTGGAGCTCACCGGCCCCTGGTACTGGGGCGCCGCGCCGGCCGCCCTGCGGCTGCGGCCCGGGCGGGTGCTGGAGCTCACCCCGCTCACCGGCACCGGCCGGGGCTCGCGCTTCCGGCCCGAACCGGACGGCACCTGGACCGGCATGGAGAACTACTTCGCGGGCGAGACCCTGCGGGTGGTCCGCCACCCCGACGGCACGGTCAGCCACCTCGACATCGGCTCCTTCGTGTACACCCGCGAGCCGTACGGCCCGGCCGGCGCCGTCCCGGGCGGGGTCGACCCGGAAGGCTGGCGGACGTTCTGAGCCGCGCGTAGCGATCGGGCCGCAGGGGCGTGCGGTGCGGCCGTACGCCCCTGCGGCGGGAGTTGTCCACCCCCGGCGGGCGAGCGCCGGGTGCCGGACAAGTGACCGCCGGGCCACGGGTGTTCCCATTCAACAGGTGCACATCTGCGCTCCGCCGGGCCGCAACATAAATGCCAACCGGCTCGGAGAGACATACGGGGACCGGTTCGCGTCCATGCCCAACCGCCTGCGGACCGGGACGGTGCCCTGGTGATCCACGGCACCGCCGATCGTGCTGCCCTGGAGGGTCCGCCATGACCACCGTCCCCACGTACGCTCCGTCCGCAGTCGCCCCCACCCACGACGCCCGGGCGGTCCCCGCGCCCCGCCCCCGGCCCGCCGCCCCGGCCGCGTACACCGTCTCCCTCGCCCGCGACGAGGACGACGTGCGCGCCGCCCAGCGGCTGCGTCACCAGGTCTTCGGCGCCGAGCTGGGCGCGGTGCTGCACAGCCCGGTCGAGGGCCTGGACGTCGACCCGTTCGACGAGTACTGCGACCACCTGCTGGTCCGCGAGGGCGAGCAGGGCGCCGTCGTCGGCACCTACCGGCTGCTGCGCCCCGAGGCCGCCCGCCGGGCCGGCCGGCTGTACTCCGACGGGGAGTTCGACCTCTCCGCGCTCGCGCCGGTGCGCCCCGGCCTGGTCGAGCTCGGGCGCTCCTGCATCCGCCCGGACCACCGGGGCAACGGCGCCGTCATCAACCTGATGTGGGGCGGCATCGCGCGCTACCTGGCCGACACCGGCAACACCTGGGTCGGCGGCTGCTGCTCGATCGAGCTGGCGGACGGTGGCGCCACCGCGGCCCGGGTCTGGGACACCGTCAGTGCCAAGCACCTGGCGCCCGAGGAGTACCGGGTCACCCCGCACCGCCGCTGGGACGCCACCGGGGTGGCGCGCGCCGAGCGGGGCGCGCTGCCGGCCCTGCTCCGCGGCTACCTGCGGCTGGGCGCCTGGGTCTGCGGCGAGCCCGCGTACGACCCGGACTTCGACTGCGCCGACCTGTACGTGCTGCTGTCGCTGGAGCGCACCGACCCGCGCTACCTGCGGCACTTCCTGTCCGGCGTACCCGCCTCGGGCGCCTCGTCATGAGCGTCTGGCTGCCCACGGCGACCTGCCGGCCCGAGACCTGCCTGGCCGAGGCCTCGCCGGAGGTCTCCCACCCCCGGCGGGCGCTGCGGCTGGCGGCCTGTCTGGCCGCCGTACTGGCGGGGGTCTTGCTCGGCCTGCCGGTCCGGCTGTTCCCGTACCGCGCCCGGATCCCGCTGGTCCGGCTCTGGGCGCGGACGGTGCTGCGCGCCCTCGGGGTGACCGTCCACCTCGCCGGGCCCGACGGACCGGGTCCCGGCGCTGACGGCGGGGTGCTGGTGGTGGCCAACCACGTTTCCTGGCTGGACATACCACTGCTCGCCGCCGGTCGGCCGGGCCGGTCACTGGCCAAGACGGAGGTCCGGCAGTGGCCGGTGCTCGGCCCGCTGATCGCCTGCTGCGGCACCGTCTTCCTGGACCGCGACCGGCTGCGGACGCTGCCGGACACCGTCGCCGCGGTGGCCGGGGTGCTGCGCTCCGGGCAACCGGTGATCGTCTTCCCGGAGGGGTCGACCTGGTGCGGGCGGGAGAGCGGCCGGTTCCGGCCCGCCCTGTTCCAGGCGGCGGTGGAGGCGGGCGCCGACGTCCAGCCGGTGACGATCCGCTACCGGCTGGCGGACGGACGGCCGACCAGCGTGCCCGCCTTCATCGGGGACGACGGGCTGCTCACCTCGCTCGCCCGGGTGGTCGCGGCCCGCGGGCTGGTCGCCGACGTGACCTTCCTGCCGCCGATCGCGCCGCCCGGCCCGCAGCCCGCCCGGGCGGGCGCCCGGCGCGAGCTGGCCCGCAGGGCGCAGGCGGCGATCGAGGGCATCCACTGACGGGCCGCCGGTGCGGCGCCCGTTCGGCGGGCGCGTCCGGGCGTACCGTGCGCCCGGCCGGGCCGCCGACCCGGATCGCCGACCGGATCGCCGATCAGGCGGAGCGGGCCTCGGCCGGCTCCGCCGGCAGCGGACGGACGGCCTCCGGCGGGGCGATCGGACGGGCCCGGCCGAGCAGGACGGCGACCAGGACGGCGGTGACCGCGAGCGCGACCGCCCCGCAGCGCACGGCGAGGTGGATTCCGTCGATGAAGGCGCCGTCCACCGCCTCCTGGAGCGGACCGGGCAGTGCCGCCGCGGCTGCGCCACCGCCGTGCACCGCGCCGGTGGGCGCGTCCGCGATCGGACCGACGGCGTCCGGCGGGACGCCGAGCCGGTGCAGCGCGCCCGTCAGGGAGTCGGTCAGCCGTCCGGTCAGGACGGCGCCCAGCACGGCGATCCCGAGCACCCCGCCGAGCTCGCGCAGGGTGTTGATGGCCGCCGAGGCCATCCCGGTCTGGGCCGGGGCGACCCGCTGCATCACCCCGATCGACACCGGGGTGAAGGTGAGCCCCATCCCGAGGCCCATCGCGAACAGCGTCCACAGGTATTCGAGGTAGTGCGCGTGGTCTCCGTACAGTGACAGGCCGCCGAGGCCCGCCGCGCAGAGGACGAGGCCGAGCACCAGCGGCGGCCGGGGCCCGTGGCGGGCGGTCAGCCGGCCGGAGAGCGGCGCGGCGAGCACCAGCATCGCGGTCATCGGCAGCCCCGCGTAGCCCGCGGCGGCCGGGGACCAGCCGAGGGTGCCCTGCATCATCAGCGGCAGGAAGAACAGCGCGCCGAACATCCCGAAGCTGACCATGAACCCGCTGAGCAGCGCGCCGCCCAGCATGCCGTCGCGGAACAGCCGCAGCTCCAGCATCGGTTCGGCGAGCCGCAGTTCGAGCAGCAGGAAGGCGATCAGCAGCACGGCGGCCGCGGCGCCGCAGCCGAGCACCCGGGCGTCGGTCCAGCCCCGGGACGGGCCCTCGATCAGCGCGTAGACCAGCAGGCCGAGTCCGGTGGTGGACAGGGCGAGGCCGCCGAGGTCGATCCGGCGGGCGCGCGGCGGGATGTCCGGGAGCACCCGGGCGGCGAGCAGCAGTCCGGCGACGCCGATCGGCACGTTGATCCAGAACACGCTGGCCCAGCCGAGGTGTTCGACCATCGGGCCGCCGACCACCGGTCCGACCGAGAGGCCGAGCGCGGAGACCCCGGACCAGGTGGCGATGGCCTTGGCCCGCTCCTGCTCGTCGGTGAAGACGTGCCGCAGCAGGGCGAGGCTGCCGGGGGTGAGCAGCGCGGCGCCGACGCCCTGGAGCATCCGGGCGCCGACCAGCACGCCGATCGTGTCGGCGAGCGCGGCCAGGGCCGATCCGACCGTGAAGAGAGCGAGGCCGAGCCGGAACACCCGGGTGCGGCCGTAGCGGTCGCCGAGTGCGCCACCGGTCAGCACGAAGGCCGCGTAGACCAGGCTGTACCCCTCGGCGACCCATTGCAGGCCGCTGATTCCGGCGTCCAGTTCCTGGCCGATGCGGGGCAGGGCGTTGTTGACGATGACGTTGTCCAGCATGGACATGAACATGGTGACGCAGAGCGTGAGCAGCGCGAGCCGTCGGCGGCGGGCGCTCGATTCCTCCATGGGGTTCCCTCCCGGTCATGAGCCCCTAACACCGTTAGGGGTCGGCGCGACAGCCACAGATTGCACCTAACGGTGTTAGATTGCAAGCGGGAATCCACCACACGGCCGGAGGCGTCCGCACACCCATGCCGCAGAACCACCCCGACACGCCCGGGACCGACGACACGACACCCGCCCTGACCAGGGACGCCCTCGCCCAGGCCGCCCTGCACGTCCTGCAACGGGACGGACTGGGCGGGCTGTCCATGCGCAAGGTCGCCGCCGAGGTCGGCGTCAAGGCGGCCTCGCTGTACTGGCACGTCCGCAACAAGCAGGAGCTCCTCGACCTGCTCACCGACGCGCTGTTGGGCTCCGCCGAGCCCCCGCCGCGCACCGGCGGCTGGCGCGAGCAGTTCCACGCGTACTGCTGGCGCTACCGCCGCCTGCTGCTCGACACCCGGGACGCGGCCAAGGTCGTCGCCGGCCGGCTCGCCCCCGGGCCCCACCTGCTCGGGCTGATGGAGGACCAGCTGGACCGGCTCCGCGCGGCCGGCTTCTCCGACGCCGACGCCGCCATGGCCAGCTACCTGCTGGGCGCCTTCGTCCAGGGCTTCGTGCTCCAGGAACAGTCGCCGATCTCGGCCGCCGAGGTGCTCGGCACCAGCCGCCGGGACATCGCCGACGCCGCCGGCGACCTGTTCCGCGCCCTGCCCGCCGAGACCTTCCCCAACCTGGTCGCCCTCGCCGACGACCTCACCGCGCCGGACATGGACGCCCGCTTCGAGTTCGGCCTCCAGCGGGTCCTCGACGGCCTGGCCGCCCTGCTCCCGCCGGAGCGCCGCTGAGCCCCTCCTCGGGATTCGACACCGGGGTAGGCTCGCCGGGCCCACCCCGTACGACCACGGAGGAGTCACCGATGCCCGAGCCGTACCCCCTCTACGAACCGTACGCACAAGGCCTGTTGGACGTCGGCGACGGGCAGCTGATCCACTGGAACGCCTCCGGTGACCCGGCGGGCAGGCCGGCCGTGGTGGTGCACGGCGGGCCCGGCTCCGGCCACAGCCCGGGCACCCGGCGGTACTTCGACCCGGAGCGCTACCACCTCGTCCAGTTCGACCAGCGCGGCTGCGGGCTCAGCCGCCCGGCCGCCGCCGACCCCTCGACCAGCCTGGAGCACAACACCACCGCGCACCTGATCGCCGACATGGAGCGGCTGCGCGAGCACCTCGGCATCGACAAGTGGCTGCTCTACGGCGGCTCCTGGGGCTCCACGCTGATCCTCGCCTACGCGCAGGCCCACCCGGAACGGGTCTCCGCGATCGTGATCTGCGGGGTCACCATGACCCGTCCCGAGGAGACCGACTGGCTGTACCGCGGCGTGAGCCGCTTCCTGCCCGCGGCTTGGGAGGCGTTCCGGGACTTCCTTCCGCCCGCCGACCGCGACGGGGACACCTTCGAACTGCTCGCCGCCTACAGCCAGCTGCTCAACAGCACCGACGAGCCGGTCCGGCGGGCCGCCGCCAACGCCTGGGCCACCTGGGAGGATGCGGTCATCTCGCACGAGACGCTGGGCAAGCCGAACGCGTACACCGACCGGCCCTCCGACGCGCTGATGGCCTTCGCCCGGATCACCGCGCACTACTTCTCGAACCGGGCCTTCCTGCCGGACGGCCAACTGCTGCGCGACGCCGGGCGGCTGTCCGGAATCCCCGGCGAACTGATCCACGGCCGACTGGACCTCGGCGGACCGGTCGACACGGCCTGGCAGCTGGTCAAGGCCTGGCCGGACGCCCGGCTGACGGTCATCGACGACTCCGGGCACACCGGCAGCCCGCGGATGCGGGACGCGATCCTGGCCGCGATCGAGCGCTTCGCCTGAACCCCGGCCGGGCGTCCGGGGCACCCGCCGGGCGCTCACCGGGGCCCTCGGTTCCTCCGAACGCCCGGCCGGTTCGTGCAGGTGGGATTCCCCTACGATACGACGCATGCTCGCCTATGCCCCAGCCGCCCTGTTCTTCCTGTTGTTCGGAATCGGGGTAGTACGCGACCGTCGCCAGTTCAGCAACGCCGTCCTGCTCGGCATCGCCGTCTCCCTCCTGTCCCTCGCCCTGCTCGCCGAGCTCCGCAAGGCACCCAGCATGGTGATCACACTCGCGGCGGCGGTCATCGTCCTCCTCCCGGCCCTCGGCACAGCGGCCCTGGTCTGGTTCCTGCTCGCCAACGGCCTGACCATGATCCGCAAGGAGGGCAGACGGCCGGCCAACCTGCTGTCGCTGCTCGCCGGGCTGGGCATCCTCGGCGTCATCGGACTGCTGATCGCCGCCCTCATCGTCCACTCGCGGCCGCTGGCCGCGCTCGCGGGCACCGCGGTGCTCGTGGTCGGCTACGTCTCCTTCCTGTTCACCTGCTTCGTCGGCTACGCCTTCCTGTACAGCCGCCACCGGCCGCGCCGGGACGTGGACTTCGTGATCGTGCTCGGCTCCGGGCTGATCGGCGGCGAGCGCGTCCCGCCGCTGCTCGCCAGCCGGCTGAACCGGGGCCGCGAGGTGTACGAGAAGCAGGCCGCCCGCGGCAACCCGCCGGTGCTCATCACCTCGGGCGGCCAGGGACCGGACGAGAAGCTGCCGGAGTCCCACGCGATGGCCGACTACCTGGTCGAACGCGGCTTCCCCGAGGAGCACATCGAGCGGGAGGACCGCTCGCGCACCACCGAGGAGAACCTGCTGTTCAGCAGGGCCATCATGGAGCAGGCCAAGCCCGACTACCGCTGCGTCGTGGTCACCAACAACTTCCACGCCTTCCGGGCGGCACTGCTCGCCCGCCAGACCGGCGTCAACGGCCACGTCTTCGGCTCTCCCACCGCCCGGTACTACTGGCCGAGCGCCACCATCCGCGAGTTCGCCGCGATCTTCCTGTCCCACAAGCTGGTCAACTTCGGGATCTGCGGCTTCATCGCCCTCTGCGGAGTGCTCGCGGCCCTGTGAGCCGCCCCGGGACTCCCACCCGGGCGGGCCCCGGTCGCTCGGGCGGCCGGGGCCGGTCCTTTCCCATCCGCCATCGGGTTGTGGAGGTGGTCCCCGGGTTCGCCCTGGCACACCGCCGTCCCCGACGTCACCTCGCCTCAAGTGCGTTCCGGTGCGGGCAGGTACGGCCTTCAGCGCTCCGCAGGACGCGCGGCCGGGTCGCAGGACCACGGCGCGGGGCGCGGGGCGCAGGGCGCGAGCCGCGAACCGCGAACCGCGAACCGCGAACCGCAGGACCATGGCGGCCTGCGCCATGCCCGGGCAGTGGACCCCGGATGACCGTCACATGGCACCGGGCCTGCGGGCGCGCCACGCTGCACGGGACCGGCCCCCACTCCTCCCTCACGTTGGAGTCCCCATGCCACTGCGCCCCACCGCCGCGGCGCTGCTCACCGCCGTCGCCCTCGCGCTCGGCACCGCCGCGCCCTCCGCAGCCGTCGCCTCCCCCACCGCACCCACCCCACCCACCACGGTTTCCCCCGTCACAGCCTCCGCCGCATCCTCCGTGGCGGCGGCCGCCAGCGGCAGCTTCCAGCAGGTCACCGGGTTCGGCACCAACCCGGGCAACCTCGCGATGTACACCTACACCCCCGCCGGCTTGCCCGGCAACGCTCCCCTGGTAGTCGCGCTGCACGGCTGCGTCCAGAGCGCCACCGACTACTACCGCAACTCGGGCTGGACCAAGTTCGCCGACCAGTACGGCTTCGCGGTGGTGTTCCCGCAGACCAGCAGTGTCAACAACAGCCTCTCCTGCTTCAGCTGGTTCGACGCGAGCAGGGCCGCCCGGGGCGTCGGCGAGGCCAGGTCGGTGGTCGAGATGGTCGCCAAGGCCGAGTCCCTGTACGGCTCGGACACCCACCGGGTGTTCGTCACCGGTCTCTCGGCGGGCGGCGGGATGGCCGCCGACCTGTTGGCGGACTACCCCGACGTGTTCGCCGGCGGGGCGATCGACTCCGGGCTGCCCGCGCACTGCGCCACCACCCAGGCCGCCGCTTCCGGCTGCCAGAACTCCGATCAGGGGCTCACTCCGGCCCAGTGGGGCGACAAGGTCCGGGCCGCGTACCCGGGTTACACCGGGCCGTGGCCCAGGGTGGCGGTCTGGCAGGGCACCGCCGACACCGTGGTCAGGCCGGTGAACGCGGCCGAGCTGCGGGACCAGTGGACGAACGTCCAGGGTCTTGGCCGTCAGCCGACCGGCACCCGGAGCCTGCCCGGCGGCACCACCCAGGAGCTCTACGCCGATGCGAACGGAAGGCCCGCGGTGGCCGTGTTCACGATCAGCGGGATGGGCCACGGCCTGGCCGTCGACCCGGGCTCCGGGGCCGACCAGTGCGGGGCGACCGGCGCCTACTTCCTCGACACGATCTGCTCCGGCTACTACACCGCGCAGTTCTGGGGGCTGGACGGCGGCTCCGGCCCCACCGACCCCGGGTTGCCCGCCCCGACCGGGCTGACCGCGACCGCGGCCGCCGGGTCGATCGCCCTCGGCTGGCAGTCCGTCAGCGGCGCCTCCTCGTACCAGGTCTTCCGCGATGACACCCAGGTGGGCAGCACGACCGGCACGGCCTTCACCGACACCGGACTCGCGGCCGGCACCACGTACCGCTACACCGTGGCGGCGGTCGACGGGTCGGGCGCCGCCGGCCCCCGGTCGGCGGCGGTGACGGCGACCACTCCGGGCGGGGGCACCCCCCAGTGCTTCACCGCCAGCAACTACGCGCACGTCTCGGCCGGCCGTGCGACCCAGACCGGCGGCCAGACCTATGCGCTCGGCTCGGGCCAGAGCATGGGGCTCTGGAACACCTTTGTCACCCACACCCTGAAGCAGACCGGCCCGGGCTACTACGTGCTCGCCGACGGCCAGTGCTGAGCGGACGGCGGCCACCGCGCCACCGGGTGACGCCGCGAACGCCCGCGCCGCCGCGCCCGTCGAATCCGCCGTGTCCGCCGTGTCCGCCGCGCCCGTCGTCCGGTTCATCCCGCCTCCACCTCCACCCCTGCCTCCGCCCGTAGCCCGGCGAACAGGTCGGTCTCGATCACGCCCTCCCCGGCCGCCGAACCCACCACCGGCACCAGGCTCCGGGCCAGGTGGTAGTCCTCGGTCGGCCAGACCTCGTGCTCGATGTCCCGCGGGTGGGCCATGAAGGCCACGCCCGGCTGGACCTGGGTGGCGTGCGCCAGCATCGCCGCGTCCCGTACGGCGAACTGCTCGGCGCACGCCACCCGGGTGGTGGTGGCCAGGGCCGGCGGGGTGTCGGGCCAGCCGGCAAGCAGCTCGCCCATCCCCGAGGGGACGCCCCGTTCCGTCATGGCCTCGTGCAGGGCCCGGAACCAGGCCCGGGAGAGCGCCAGGTGGTAGTAGAGCTTGGGCACCTGCCAGGGCTCGCCCGACCCGGGATCGTGCCTCGGGTCGGCGGCGGCTTCGACGGCCGCCACCGTGACCCGGTGGGTCATCACGTGGTCCGGGTGCGGGTAGCCGCCGGTCTCGTCGTAGGTGATCACCACCTGCGGGCGGAACTCCCGGATCAGTGCGACCAGCGGCGCCGCCGCGAGCTCCACCGGCCGGGCGGCGAAGCAGCCCTCGGGAAGGGGTTCGTCCGGGCCGGGCATCCCCGAGTCGACGAAGCCGAGGAATTGCTGGCGCACACCGAGGATCTCCCGGGCAGCCACCATCTCCTCGCGCCGGACGCGGGCGATGTCGGCCCGGACCTCGGGCCGGTCCATGGCCGGGTTGAGCACCGACCCGCGCTCGCCGCCGGTGCAGGTGGCGACCAGGACGTCCACGCCCTCGGCCGCGTACCGGGCGAGGGTGGCCGCGCCCTTGCTGGACTCGTCGTCGGGGTGCGCGTGGACGCTGAGCAGGCGAAGGCCGTCGGGGTGACGGATGGACACGGGTGCCTCCAGGTCTGGGTGGTCGGGAACCGGCCGGTGGTCAGCCGGACCGGCGGGTGTTCGGGTAGAGCAGCGCCGGAGCGATGGCGAGCGCGGACAGGGCCAGCACCCACCAGAAGGTCTCGCCGAAGGCCGCACCCGGCCGGCCCGGGTGCCCGTCCTGCGCCTGCTGGAGCGCCAGCGTCAGCACCGCCGTGCCGAGCGCCCCGCCCACCCGGTTCAGCACGTTGACCGCACCCGCCGCCGCCGGCACCTGGTCCTTCTCGACGCTCCCGTACACCACTGCCAGGCCGGGGATCGCGATCATCCCCATGCCCGCGCCGCGCAGTGCCAGCGAGCCGGCGATCAGCCAGGCGGCCGGTTCGGAGCCACTGCCCAGCTGGGTGAACGCGATCGTGCCGACCAGGGAGCAGCCGATGCCGATCATGATCAGCGGACGCGGCGCGATGCGGTCGGTCATCCGGGCGGCCAGCATGGCGGTGACCGCCGTGCCGAGGGCCTGCGGCGCCAGCAGCAGACCGGCCTCCACCGCACCGACGTGCTTCACCTGCTGGTAGTAGAGCGGCACCAGGAACATCGAGCTGTAGAGCGCGGCGCCCTGCAGGAAGCTGTTCGCCGTCGCCACGCTGAAGCCGCGCCGGGCGAACAGCCGCAGGTCGATCAGCGGTGTCCGGACGCCCCCGCGCCCCACCCTCAGCGCGTACCAGCCGTAGGCCGCCACCAGCACCGCGCCCGCCACGAGAGCGACCCAGCCGGCCGTTGCGCCGTCACCGATCGTCGCGAGCCCGTAGACCAGCCCGGTCAGGCCGGGCGAGAGCAGCACCAGACCGGTCACGTCCAGCCGGGGCTTCGGTGCGTCCGACGTCTCGTCGGACGGCAGCCAGCGGGCGGCGAGCAGCAGGATCACCAGCCCGACCGGCACGTTCAGCAGGAACATCCAGCGCCAGTCGAAGTGCTCCAGCACCAGCCCGCCGAGGATCGGCCCCAGGACCGGGGCAAGGCTGATCGGAAGCATCAGCGTGCCCATCACCCGCCCGACCCTGGACGGCCCGGCCGCTTGTATGATGATCGCCTGGCCGAGCGGTTGAATCATCCCGCCGCCGATCCCCTGCAGCACCCGGAAGGCGATCAGACTCCCCGTCGACCAGGCCAGGCCGCACAACGCCGACCCGAGCACGAACAGGACGACCGAGGCGAGCCACGCCCGCCGCCCCCCGAAGCGGCCGGCGGCCCAACCCGAGAGCGGCATGGTCAGCGAGATCGCCAGCAGGTACCCCGTGGCCACCCACTGCATCTCCGCGATCGAGCCGTGCAGATCGCGCCCGACGGAGTCGATGCCGACGTTGACGATCGTGCTGTCCAGCAGCGCGAGCACCGGCCCCAGCGCGAGCACCCCGCCCATCTTCCACAGGCCCGGCGGAATCGGCTCCGGCTCCCCCTCCCGAACTCCTCCCGGCCGGCCCTTCGCAGCAACGGATGCGGTCATGCGCCCTCCCCTGGTCGCCCTTGGGCGAGTCGCCCCCGAGACCGCGTGCCGCCGCTTCGACGCTCACCCGGCACACTCTCGGACGCCCACCCGGGCAGCCGCTCCGGCCGCCCCGGAAAGAACTTAGGACGGACCCATCGATGAGGTCAAATCTAATTTCTGTACTCGACCCAGCTTCCTGCGCTAGGCTCCCGGCATGACCGAGACCGGGACGACTCCGAACCTGCGCGAGCTCAACAAGCGCCGCACCCGTGAGGCGATCTCGCACGCCGCGACCAGGCTCTTCATCGAGCGGGGCTTCGACCGCACGACCATCGCCGAGGTCGCGGCCGCCGCGGGCGTCGCCAAGATGACCGTCACCAACCACTTCCCGCGCAAGGAGGACCTCTTCTTCGACCTGCACGAGGAGCTCGTCGTCCGGCTCGCCGCAACGGTCTCCGAGCGCGCACCGGGCGAGTCGGCGCTCGCCGCGCTGCGCCGCGACTGCCTCGCCGGGCTCGACCGGCACGACGCCCGGCTCGGCTTCTCCGGCCCGGAGTTCGCCCGCACCGTGTTCGACAGCCCCGCCCTGGGCGCCCGGCTGCGCGAGCTGCACGAGCAGAGCGAGACGGCACTCGCCGAGACGCTGGCCGAGGCGGTGCACGAGAGACCCGTCGGCTTCGAGTGCCGGGTCGCCGCCGCCCTGCTCGCCGCCGTGGAGCGTGCGGTGTTCGCCGAGGTGTTCCGCCGCACCCTGGCCGGCGAGGAGCGGGCGGCGATCGCCGCCGCGGTCCGCCCCTCGGCCCTCCGGGCCTACGACCGCCTGGAGAGCCCCCTCGGGAACTTCGCCGTCCGGGACGCCTGAGCAGGGCCGGGGGCTGGCGCGGTGGCCGATGCACCGTTTCCAGTCCCCGCCGCTTCACACCGTGCACGCCGTTCTCCCGCACCCGACTTTCCGACATCGTTCACCAGCTGGCATGCGTCCGTCGCCCCGCGTACGGTCCCGGTCAGGCGGTAGACCCCGAGCCGAGTGATCCACCCATAGGTGTACCGGGTGGTCCAGTTCCGGCCCTCGAGTCCGTGTCCGCGGCCCGGCCTCGCCGCCTGCCGGGGCGCAGAGGCAGCGACCCCCGGATCACCGTACGGAGTTCGTCCTCTGCGATGCCGGTGGCCGGGCCGGGCAGGTGGTCGGCGCCCTCTCGCCCAGGCCCTCAGCTTGTGGTTCAACCAACGGTCGCACCCCCAGCCCGGCTCGGGCCGTTCGGCCCCGTTCCGCCATCGGGTAGGTTCGCTTCCGTCAGCGATGGCCGACCGAAGCAGCAGGCAAAGGGGGCTGGTGTGACGCACGAGATGGACATCCAGATCGGGACTGACGTGCGGATTACCGGGGGACCGTTCACAGACTTCACGAGCCCTGTCGTGGCCGTTGACCATGCCCGGGGCCGTGTCGAGTTGACGGTGGACATCTTCGGTGACGCGACCAGGATCGACGTCCCCTTGTCGGATGTCGTGAGAGTTGTCTGAGCTTGTCCCGCATGGCCCGATCCAATCCCGTTCGGCGATGGACTCGGGGCGCCGGACGGTTTTGCCCACCTCGTAGCGGGTGGCGGGCTGCCGGTTCTTCGAGCCGATCGGTCTGCCGGGGCCGGGACGGGCGGGTTTGGGAGCTCGGGCCGGGCAAGGCAAGGTCGTGCGGATGTTCCTGAACCGCCGCCTCAGGCCGGTGGCGGAGGACCACAGCCACAGCGGTAGTGGATCGCCGTCGCCGGGCAGACGGTCGACCTGAAGGCACATCATTATCCCCTCATTGATGGGGAGTTCACCGTCGTGGTCGATCCAGGCCGAGCGGGTGGCGAGCCCCCGTCCGGGGTGGACTGCCGTTGTTCACCGAGGTCGCCGAGGTGCTCCCCTCGTCGCCGGCCCGGCCCGACCCGCTGTGCACCGGGCCGGTACTCAGGCCTGTCAGGGCGGCGGCGACGGCAACGGCAGAGTGGTGGCCGGACGTCGCCGCGGGCGGGCTCGGGCCCGGGTGGTGACGGTAACCGTGAGATGGATCAGTCCCGCTGGGCTTCGCGGGAGGCCGGCTGTCCGGAGCGTTTGGACTGCCGCCGGGCGATGCACCTGGTCATCAGTGTGATCGCGCCCCGGGTGATCAGCGCGGAGTGCTGGACAAGACGTTCGTAGTCGCGGGCGTGCCGGCGGGCGTGCATCACCCAGGCATGCGCCCGCCGGTTCAGCCCCTGAGGGAGGCGAGCCAGGCGGTCAGCAGGCGGTTGACGTCCTCGGGACGCTCCTGCTGGATCCAGTGCCCGCAGCCGTCCAGGATATGGGCGGAGGCCAGGGCGGGGAGGGTGGTCGGGTAGGCGTCGATCGCGTCGGCCATCCAGGTCGTGGAGGCGTCCAGGGCGCCGCCGATGAACAGGGACGGCTGCTCGATCGGAGCTCCGCCGTACTGGGCGAGGTCCTCCCAGTCGCGGTCCATGTTGCGGTAGCGGTTGAGGGCCCCGGTCATGCCGGTGCGCTCGAACTCCCCGGCGTACACGTCGAGGTCGTCCTCGGTCAGCCAGGCGGGCAGCTTGCCGTTGGGGAAGCGGTCGCGCAGCCGGCCGCCGGTGCGGGTCACGAAGTGCGGGTCGGGCTCACCCCGGGCGGGCATGGTGTCGGCGGACATGGCCGCGTAGAAGCCCGCGAGCCAGCCCCGGAGGTCGGGCTCCATCTCTGCTTCGGCCCGGCCGGGCTCCTGGAAGTACGAGACGTAGAACTCCTGGTCGCCGCCCATCTGCGCGAAGACGTCGGTGGGCCGGGGGCCGCCGGGCGGCTCGTAGGGGACGCTCAGCAGCCCGACGGCGCGGAAGACCTCGGGGTGGAGCAGGGCGGAGGCCGCCGCGATGCTGGAGCCCCAGTCGTGCCCGACGACCACCGCCGTCTCCTCGCCCAGGGCGCGCACCAGGGCGACGTTGTCCTCCACCAGGTCGAGCATCCGGTAGGCGTCCGTCGCGGCCGGTTTGGAGGAGCGGCCGTAGCCGCGCACGTCGAGCGCCACGGCCCGGTACCCCGCCGCCGCGAGGGCCGGGAGCTGGCGGCGCCAGGAGTACCAGGACTCTGGGAAGCCGTGGACGAGCAGGACCAGTGGTCCGGTGCCCTGCTCGACCAGGTGCAGGCGCCCGGCGGGTGCCTCGATGGTGCGGTGGCGCAGGTCGGCGGACGGTGCGAGCTGGTGCATCGCTTCTCCTCGGTTCACGGGCGGGCGCGGTTACCCACCGATCATGCGGCGCGGCGTCCGCGCGACGCGAACACCCTTGCCATCGTGGCAAACTGGCAGGACAGAACGATGGAGGCGGCAGCACGGCCGGAGGGAGCGGGGCAACGGTGACGGTGACGGTGACGGACGACAGCACAGCCGACACGCTGGCGGCCATGGGCCCCCGGCTGCGGACCGCGCGCGAGCGGCACGGCGCCACACTCACCGGCGTCAGCCGCGCGACCGGCATCTCGCTGAGCACGCTGTCGCGGATCGAGACCGGCCGGCGCAAGCCGACCCTGGAGGTGCTGCTGCAGCTCGCGAAGGCGTACGACGTCTCCCTGGACGAGCTGGCCGGCACCGCACCCGCCGCGGCGGCCGGACCGCGCACCCCGGTGCCGCAGCGTTCCGGCACCGACAAGACGGTGCTACCGCTGACCCGGTACGTCGGGGGCCTGCACGCCCACAAGCACGTCCTGCCCGCCGTCGACGCGCCGCCGGCGCGGCCGCGGCAGGTCTCCCACGACGGGTACGAATGGCTGTGCGTCCTGTACGGGCGGCTGTGGCTGGCGCTCGGCGAGCAGGACCTCGTGCTGAGCGCCGGCGACGTGGCCGAGTTCGACACCCGCACCGCCCACGGAGTCGCGAACGCCGGACCCGGCGGACCGGTCGAATACCTGATCATGTTCGGGCCGCAGGGAGAGCGCCTGCGACCGCGCACCCCGACCCCCGACCGCGGGGCCCGGTAGCGCGGAGCACGGCGTCCGGGCCCCGCGAAAGTGCCTGCGGCTTCACGCCCCGGCGGCGTCCGGATCACGTTGAACACATCTCCGACGAGCAGGCTCGCACGGAAGTCGCCTGCCGAATCGATGGCAGTACTACATCTACTCGCCCGCCAGCGTCGCCCTGTGGATGCTGTCCATGCTCGCCGGTCCGGCCCTGGCATGCGCCGGCAACCGGCACTGGATTCGCAACGGCGTACGGAGAGCCGCAGCCGGCGCAAGCCGGACCTGACCGAGCGGATCCGCCGCCGTACGCCGTCGACCACCCGAACCGCGCACTGCGCTGTTCAGCCGGCAGGACCGATGCAGATCCACATGCCGATGCAGAACGCGAACACGATCCCCGTGAGGATGGCGAGAACTATCGGAAGCCCTGTCAGCGGCCCGCGGTTGGCTGACGTCATGGACAGCACCACCGACCACCTGCACCGCATCGACGCCCTGCTGGCCCGCCCGGCCCCGGACATCGCCCGCCTGCCGGCCGACGGCGACCTCACCACCGCCCACCACCGCCTCGTCGAGGCGCTGCGCCCGCGCTGGGGGTCGTCGCGCATCCTCGCGACCGGCGGTTTCGTCGACCCCACCCTCGACGACGACAGCGGGCTGCCGCTGGCCGCCCCGTTCTCCGGGCGCCTGGCCGAGCTGTGCGGGTGGGCGGTGGGCGAACGCTGGATCGGCTGCGGGATCGTCCGGGACAGCGACGACGGCGCGTCGCACCTGGTCGCGGTGACGGCCCACCGGGCCGACCCGGCGGCGGCCTTCCTGCCCGCCGGGGACACGGAGGAAGCGGCCGACGTGCCGGACGACCGCTGGGTGCGGCGGCTCGCCGCTGCGACGGGCCGGCCGCACTCGCGGCAGTGGCCCGTCGACTGGTCGTCGGCCGAAGCCCGGCTCGGCACCGCCCTGCCCGCCGACTACCGGCGTCTGGCGGAGCACTTCGGCCCCGGCACGTTCGCCGGCTTCCTCGGCCTCTCCCTGCCCGGTCCCCCACCCGGCCGCGACGACCCGTTCCCACAGTTCCTGTGCCTCGTCGAGCAGGCCCTCCGCCTTGCCGAACTCGCCGCCGACCCCGGTATCGCCGACCTCTACCACCCCCACCGGCTCCACCCCGCCCCGGGCGGGCTCCTGCAGTGGGCCGACTCAGTCCAGGCCGACCAGTTCTACTGGCTGACGGAGGGCACGGACCCGAACCGGTGGCCGGTCATCGCCCGCAACGAGGACGGCGACAGCTGTGCGCGGTTCGACGGTTCCACCGCCGAGTTCGTCCACCGGCTCCTCACCGACCACCGGCATCCCTTCTCGGTCGCCGAGCTCATCGCCCGCCCCGACTTCGAGCCGTACGAGCCCCACGTCTCCGACGACCCCTTCGAGGACCGCCGACTGCCGTAGCAGATCGGTTGACAGGTTCGCCGAGCGGACAAGGGACAGCCTGGTGGACCGACATGACCACCGTGGTCACGGCCTCGCCGTGCCCGACTCCTACGCGTTCTCGTGGTACTTCCACGGGTCGCCGCAACCGGTTCCGCCGATGCCGCACGCGGTCTGCGCGGTTCAGCCCCGCCCCCGTGGGGACGGCAGCGGGTTGGCCGGCTCGTGCAGCCACGCCCGGTGCTCGCCCCCGTCCACGGTCAGCCCGAAGCTCTCGAACCCCGGACGACCTTCCCCCACCCACCACTGGAAGGACTCCTCGACCTCCGACCACATCCGGCGGGGCCCCGACTGGCGGACCTCGAACCGGCTCGCGCCGTCCACGAAGTCCACCGTCGCCCAGGAGGAGACGCCCGTGTCGAACAGCCACAGGGTCGTCATACGGCCGCCGTCGCTGCGCCGGTAGTACACGTCGGGTACGGCCGGGCCCACGACGAAGGACGCCGGCCACGCCCGCAGTGTTCCAGCCGGCTCCGACACTCGGCGGGCCGGTGCGGCAGCGGGGCGAGGGCGTGCAGTCCGGGGCGGGTGATGCCTTCGGGTGGCATCGGCGGACCTTATCGTCCGATGGACGAAAAACTGTTATCGTCCAACTGACATTAAGCCTGTGGGGTGCCGACTTCCAGGAGGAAAGCATGGACGAGCAGCGGATCTGCAGCAGCGTCTTCGCGCCGGGCTGCGAACGGATGCTCCGGGCACCCACGTGGTGCCACCCGGACGAGTGGATCGTCGACTACGGTCGGCGAACCGGGCCGAGCCTCCGGAAGGACCTGCCGGAACACTTCCTGCGCACCCTGGCGGCCAGCCCCGCCTCCGACATCCGCGTCGCGGTGCTCGCCCACCCCGATACACCCGTCGACCTGGTCGACCGGATGCTCGACGATCGGGCCTCGGATGTCCGGCGAAGCGCTGTCGGCCGGACCACCGACGTCGTGGCGTTGAGGTCGGCGGCACGCGACGAGTGGACGATCCGCCATGCCGTGGCCTCGAACCCGAACACCCCGGCCGACCTCCTGGAAGCGCTCTCCCGCGACCGGGACCAGCACGTACGGGTCGCAGTCGTCCTCAACCCCTCCACGCCTCGCCGGCTGGTCGACGCCGCGGTCGGCAGCAAGCTGGACCACGTCCGCTGGTGGGCCCTGCAGCGGACGACCAGCCAGAAGCTGATGAGAGGCGCGGCGGCGTCCGCCGACACGGAGAACCGGAGCTGGCTGGCCGGCAACCCGAACCTCCCGCTCGACGTGCTCACGGCGCTCGCCACGGACCCGTCGCACGGCATCCGCTACAGGGTCGCCACCAACCCGATCTGCCCTCCGGAACTCCGGGAACGCCTTGTGGCCACCCTCGATCCAGGCCCCGCGTAGGGAAGCACACCGTCCTCAGGTCCTCCGGGTGCCGCTGTGGCGAGCCTCGCTGTCATCGACGTGACGCGGCGTGGCACCCGCCATCACCGCGTCCCGTCAGCAGTCCGGGCAGTCGGTGCGGGCCGGCGCCTGAGGGAAGTCCTCCCGACCGTCGAGCCAGTGGGTGAGACGATCGGCCAGGGTGAAGTCCTCCGGGAACAGCGCATGTCGTAGACACCGTACGTTCGGGTCCCAGCCCCACATGCGGCCTTCCGCGGTGCTGAAGTCGACGAGGGACCAGATTGCACAGCCCCAGGTGAGCAGGGGGACGACCGATGTCGGATATCCGACTCCATAGCCCTTGGCCCACTCCGAATACGCCTCCAGAACCGGCGGGTCGTCGGTCTCCTCGGTCAGGGACAGGGCACCGCCCCATCGGCCGAACCCGCCATTGCCGACTTCGAGATAGGCCCGCTTGAGCAAGGACGGCATCGGATGCCCCACGACCGCCTCGAGTTCGGACACGGCCTCGGGAGGCGCGGGCGGTGGCAGCTCTCCGGCGTGTGCTCCCGGAGCCTCTCGATGATCTCGTCATCCATCACGGGGCCTTCGTAGCAGGCATCACCGACATCGCCGTGTCGTGGTGGGAAGGCAGAATCGATGCATGGGGTGTTTTCGACAGCTTGATCGGGTTCAGGCACGGATTTCGTGAAGTCGACGGGCTGACCTGCCGCTACGGCCGCCGGACGCCCGTCCTGCGGCGGCTGCTCAGCACGCGCTGATGTGCGGACCGAGAGCGCTGCCGTGCCCGAGATCAGCGGCGGGTCGGCCGGCAGCGCTCGATGCGGTCGAGGTCGCCGGCGAGTAGGTCGCGGTGGCTGATGGTGAAGTCTCCGTTGAGCAGGGCGTCTGCTCCGCCGTAGTACTGGCCCACGACAGCGGCGGGGAGGAAGGAGCGCAGGCTGTGGCGCATGCCCTCGGGGTAGTCAACGGTATCGCCCCAGTCGGAGGGAGCCTGGTCGGTGGACAGCAGGACCCAGTGATCGACAGAGACGACAGCGTCGAGGTCGGGTACTGCTCCGGTGTGGCTGTCCAGCGCGGGCACGGTCAGCCGGTCGGGGTCGAGGGGCGAGTACCACAGCAGCACGGGTTTGGCGCGCTGTGCGTCTGCGTTGTCGAAGCAGCAGAGGGCGATGGTGTGGTCGGGGAAGTGATCGGTGTAGAAGCGCAGGAGGTCCGGGTCGAGGGACGGACGCCGGTGTGCGGGCACCTGCTGCAGTGCGGCTGGGATCGCGGTGGGGTCAGCGGCCAGGAGCACCGTGTAGACGTCGTGCTCGAAGACCTGGACGGCCTCCGGCTCCGCGCTCATCCACGCGATCTCGTCGGCTGCGACGGAGACGGGTCGAACGGCGGCAACCATGCGCTCCAGGACGTCGCCACTGTGTCCGACGGAGAGGAAGTGCCCCGGGGTGAGCTGCTTGGTGGGCAGGTGCAGCAGCAGCGCGTTCGGACCACCGGCGAGGTTGACGGCGGTGTTCTGGTAGCCCAGGACATGAATGAGGCCGTGCACGGGGTGGTGCTGCCGACCGCAATACACGATCGTGCCGGAGAACGCGGCCTCACTGGTCGAGATGCACATGGTGGCAAGGTAGCGCCCCCGTTCGAGCGGGAACCGGGAGGGTCTGCAGGACTCCCGCTCCCAGTCGCACCCAGACCGTGACAGCCCTGCTGATCACCTTCACGGAATCTGTGCCTGAACCCAGAACACCTGCCCAAGACTCATGGGGCCGTCGACGGACGGACTGTCCGTGCCGCTTCCGTTGGGCTGGGCTGGGCTGGAAATCGTTCTGCGGGTGGCCCCGCGACTCCCTCACTGCGCTGGTCGCGCGGCACCGGTCACCACGTGGACTCCATCCGGCAACGCGGCATGATGGACCGAGTGACCAACGACGCGGATATGCATCCCGTACGGATACCCGGCTACCACGACGGCCCCTTCGGCCTGCGCCCCGAGTTGCTGGAAGAAGAGCTGTTCTGGATGGGGCACCTCTACTCCTGTGCCACGGGAGGAGCCGGGGGGCTGCTGTTCGGGCACGGCTACGACTGGGCGAAGCACCGGTCCTACCGACAGCGCCTGTGGCAGCGGGCCGACTGGCCCGCATTCACGATTGCGCTCCCTGCCGGCCACCGCCTCCATGTCGTCCACCGCACCGTTCCCGACGAGGCAGGGATCGACTACCTGGTCCACCATCCCGATTGGGAACGAGCCGAGGTACTCGCGCGCATCGACGGACACTTCATGAGCCCCGGTCTGTCCTGGCCGGAGCTGATCGCCGCCGCGGACCACGGGCCGCCCGCCGGCGGGACCGTTGCGGACCCCCACGCCCGTCTGCTGCTCCTGCTGCCCGCTTTCGGGGACGCGGCCACACCGCCGCAGGCCGTCGACCGCCTGGCTGCGGCGTTGCGCGCCCGCCTGAGGATGCAGGCAGCGGAACCACTCGCTGCCGCCCTGCTCGAAGGGCAAGGGCTTGCTGGTCCGGTGCGCTGGACAACAACGGAGGACGGCGCACGGGTCAACGACGGCAGGTACTCGTTCCGCAACCCCACCAATGACTTCGCCCTACCGGGCGACCGCTTGGCCCGGGTCAGCACCTCGCTGGCCGGGCGATCGGACGGAGCGTGATCCGCCCCGGAAGGATCTCGCTGTCACTGCGGCGATCGCGGCAACGGAACCGTCCTCACGTGCCTGCACAACGATCACGGGGCAGCCTGCGGGGAAGCCACCGCACCCCGGGCGGCCGCCGGTCCCGGCGCGACGACGTAGCAGCTGAACAAAGACGCGGCGGTCGACCTCAGGCGCAGGGCCAGGTCGTCCCAGGTGTCCCGCGACCGCCGGCAGGGCAGGCGAGTGCCGACGCCGGCCGGCGAGGAGGCGCCAGCGGGCGGCCGTCGGGGCCTGCTCGAAGGCTTCCCGGTCGCCGGGCAGACCGTACCTGCCGGGGGCAGTACGCAACTCGTGGAAGGTGGCCGGCCTCGGCGCGGCCGTGTCCCGGTGGCCGGGCCGGGTGGCCATCAGGGCCTCCTTCTCGGTGGCGGCCGCCGTGGTGGCGGGCCACGGGTTCGGCGGTAGCGGGCGTGGGACTGTGGGCGGGTCGCTTCGGTGGCCGGCAGTCCGTGGCCCGGTGACGATCGCCGGGCGGGCGCGGGCCTGCGCCGGGTTCGCCGGGTTCGCCGGAGGCGAGGTCGGCCAGGTCCCGTGCGAGCTTGTCGGCCGCGGCCCGGTCGACGTCCTACGCCCACCTCACGAACTGCTCCGCGCGGCCCGCATGGTGAAGCATCCGCAGCCGAGCCTCGCGGCCGGCCGCCGAGCGGGATTCCAGCTGTCGCAAGAGGGCTCTCGCCGGGGCTGTTCGTAAAAGCGTCAGGGCCGTTGGCCGGAGAATGAGGCGGTCAGCCGGCCATGCCGGGAGTCCGGACCGCACCGGGCATCCGCAGGTCGTTTCCCTCCCGAGCACGGGTCAGGGTGCGGGTGGCCGCTTGCCCGATGCTTCGGCGGCTCGGTGGCACAGCTCGACGAGGGAACCGAGGAGTCGGCCGCCGTACACGCGGGCGGCGGCACAGGGGTCCGAGCCGGTGCCGCCGGCCTGGCCGCCGGACGGCCGCCCGGCGTCGGGAGCGGGCCGCGGTCGGGGACCGCCGGCCGGGAGGCCCGGTCGCCGTCCGGGGCCCGGCAGCGGTGTGCGCCCCGCCCGGGGCCCGCCTCCGTCCGGGTCTGCGGCCGGGTCCTCCTGTTCGCCCGCGGGCCCGGCGTCCGGCGCGGGGACGGGCTCCGCGCCCGCGGGATCCGGCGGGGGCGGCACGGGGCCCGGTGCCAGGGAGGCCGACGGGGCGGAGCGCTCCAGGGCTCCCAGGACGGCGGGGGCGACCGGCTGGTCGTCGGGTACCGGTCGCGGGCCCGTCCCGAGGTAGGCCCGCGGGCCGGCGTCCGCCGCCCCCGAGAGCAGTGCCGTCGCCAGGACGACCGCCACGACGGTGCCGCGTCCGAACGCCCGGGCCGGGGACGGGCAGCCGGGCGGGCGCCGGGCGACGGGGACCGCCGAGGGGGCGGACGCCGCCGACTCCGCCCGACGCCGGCACACCTCCGCGTTGCGCGACGCCGCCCACTGCTCCGACGCGCCCAGGCCGGCCCACGCGGTGGCGGCCACGCTGAACAGTTCGGCCGCCCGCCGGGGGTCGCCGCCGACCGCCGCGACGTACGCCCGCACCTCCTGCGCGCGCAGCGCCTCGGGATGCAGGGCACCGCGTTCCAGGGCGACGTGCTGGTGGAGCTCCTCGGCCAGGCGGGCCGCGAGGACCGTGTCCCCGGCTTCCATGGCGCCCCGGATCAGGGCCACCCGGGGGGCGTAGGCGGTCGGCAGCGTCTCGCCGGCCGTCCTCGGCGACGTGTCGGCCTTATCGGTCATGGGCCCCTCGCAGGTGGATTCTCCGAACGGTGGATCACGTCACGTATACCGGTCGCAGCCGCCCGGGCCGGTCCGCCGTCATCCCATCGGGTGAACCGTCCCCGACCGGTCCGGGGAGCTCCTACGTCGTTCTGGCCGTGCCGGTCGGCCGCCCGTCGGCCCGGCCATCGGTCGGGCACAGGCGTGGCGTCGCCGCGCGGAAATCGCCGCTTCGAGTGACAGGCCGTCAACGGAGCGGACGTCCGAGGCGCGGTGAACCCGGTGCTACGGCCCGGGACGCCTCCGTCGGAGGGCGGGCGTGGTGTCGGCGGCGCGTGAAAAGCGTTCGGCCGTCGCCGAGACGTGGTTGCCTCCCCTGGAGGGCAACGCGCCGAGAGGCCTCTCACCACGGGGACGCAGCCGCCGCTCCACGCTCCGTGGCGACGTGATGAGGAGTTCCTCGGCCGGTCGGGTGGCCACGACCGTCCGTCCTCGCAACTGGAGGCCTGCCCCTGGCCTTGTTCACGAGTCGTGGCGTCGGCTGTGCACGAGTCCGGGAGGCGTCCCGCACCGCAGTCGGTGATGCTCACGAGTTCTGCAGTCAGGCTGACCTGGGCTCCACGACGAGGTGCGCCCGGTGGACGCGCCCCCGCATCGTGGCCGACACGCCGGTCGCCGGCCCGTCCCGCGAGCGGGGACGGGCCAGCGGGTTCTCAGCGCAGTTGGCTGAACCAGCGCACGATGGCCGCCGTGCCGGCGACGTTGGAGCCGAGGTGCCTGGAGCCCGCGAAGTCCGGGGCAGCGAGGTCGACGACCGCCGCTTTCACGCCGTGCGATCGCAACGTGGCCTCGCAGCGGTCGGTGTTGGCGTTGGCCGCCTGCTCGTCGGCGTCGGCCACGTACAAGCGGACCGGGACGCGTGGTGCCCAGTCGCAGGTGCTGTCGGCCACCCGGAGTGCCCCGGCCAGGCGGCCGGTCGGGTGGCGCAGCATCTCGAAGCCGCGTGGGGTGAGCAGTGCGTCGATGGTGTCGGGCGTGCTGGCGAAGAGTTGCGGGCCGGTGTGCGAACCGTCGAACAGTGCCTCGACCGTGCTGCTGTACGGCTCCTGGAAGACCTCGTGCGGGGAGTCGTACAAATGGTGCAGCCGGTTCCAGGCGACGAGAAGGTACGCCGAGTACAGCACACTTGATTTCGGGTCGAGAGAGCCGTCGAGCAGTGCCGGCAGCTCGGAGTGCTGGAAGTCGTAGGCGCCGCTGACCGGCGCGACGGCTTCGAGCCGGAACCACCGGTCGTCGCCGGCCTGGAGTGCCCGTGCGAGTCCCATCGCCGCCGAGGCGCCCTGGGAGAACCCGGTGACCAGCACGTCGTGTCCCAGCGCCCGACCCGTACGCGGAACAAAAGCGCGGGCTGCCCGGAGCATGTCCAGGGAGGCCGTCGTCTCCGACGGCACATCCATCCAGGGATGGAGTCCCGGGCCGGTGCCCAGACCGATGTAGTCCGGGGCGGCAGCGGCGAACCCGGCGGACGCGTACGTGATGGCAGGTGAGGACACGAACCCGGCCTTGACCATGGAGGACGGGGCGTCGGAGCGGTAACTGACCGTGCCGTGGGTGAATGACACCGTCCGCAACTCGTGTTCGCCGCCGCGGGGCAGCACCAGCAGTCCGCTGGCGGTGATCTGTCGGCCGCTGGGGTCCACGGTGCGGTACACCAGCCGGTAGGCGTCCACTCCGAACCGGACAGTACTCGCGTCGTACCTGGCGGCGGTCAATGCCGCCGCGACATCCTCCTTCGCGGCCAGGGTGGTGATCTGCTGAACGGAAACCAACCGTCCGCGATCGCTTCGGTGCACCGTGTCCGCCGAGGCGGCTCCCGTCGTCACGGTCGCAGCGGCCAGGACCGCCAGGACTGTTCCGACGTTCAGCCGGCGAAGCACGGACTGGCGTTGTAGGCGAGCACCGAGAGCGCTTGTTGCTCAGCGGCGAGAGCGCCCCGCTACGTGGGAAGACGGTGTCGCCGAGTTTCAGCAGCACCTGGATGCTTGACTCTGGACGGTTGTCGGGTACTGCCCGCGCGGGGGTGGACGCCGCGTCCGGGTGCGTGCCGCGTACGGTCAGCTCATGCACGAACAGCGAGACCAGGGGCAGGTCGACGGCGAGGAGAACCGCGGGCACACCACCACGCCTGCCGATGTCACCGACGCGAGCGCCAAGGCCGAAGCGGTGGTATTCGCCTGCGCAACGTGTGGTGTCCCACTGACGGGGCCGCTCACGCGGCTGCTGGCGGTTCCCGAGGCACCGTTCTACGCGTGGTGGGACGCCGACGAACCCGGTCCATCGCCGGCGACCGTGCCGTCAGGCCACTATGCGGTCGAGACCGAGCCGTACGGCGCGCCCCTGGTCGTCGCTGAGGTGCCCGGCCCAGTAATGCCGCGCCACGGCGTCCACTACAACGCGGACGGCAAGCCGCTGGTGTCGCAGGGCCCCCGAGGCAACTTCGTCATCAACCCGGACGACGCCCGCGGCCTCGAATTGCGGCACGCGTCCGCCGCCTGCTGCGGAGCGACCCCGAACGGCGGCATGAACCAGCGGTGCGCCTGTGGAACCCTTGTGGCGACCCTTTGCTCCGACTGCTGCCTGCCGTACGAACTTCACCTGTCAGCCGACCACGTCCGCGCCGTTCACACCTGAGGCCGACGCGCGCTGCTGCTACTTCGCGCTGACATTTCACCGGCTTCGGGCTCCGACTGACGCTGAAACCCGCCGACATACGCTGCCAGGTCTCACCTACGCAGCCACCCGGACCGTGGTTTGCCTGCTGAGTAGGTGGATTTCATGTCGCCGACGCTACGTACGGTCACCCTCGTGCCACAGCCCGGCCAGCGGGCGTATCCGTCCTGTGGCTATCCCTACCACGACACCAGGTGCGAGCCGGGGAACCGTCGAAGGCCGGCTGACCACCGAAGGCTCCAACCCCACGGCCCTCTGCACTGCGCCGGACTTGGGTGGTGATGGAGGAGGGACGGCGGGGCGGGCACGGTCCTAGCGGACCGAAAGCGGCGGGTTGATCGTGATGCGGATGATCCTCTCGACAGAGCCACCGCCCTGGTCAGTCGCCCTGAGCAGGTACCTCTTCTCGCCAACGTCCCTGATCGTTGGGATGTACCCCTCCAACTGCCTGGTGACCTCGTTGAACCGCAGACCCTCGGGCAGCTGTGCTGGCTGCTTTCCGTCCTCGCTGAGGACCCTCACGGTGATCACGCCGCTCCCACCGGAGATCTTGGCGACTGCGCGCGGTGGGTCGACGGGCCGCTGGGAGTGCTCCGAGGCCGTGAACTGGATGTTCTCGACGTCCATGCTGATGGGCGGACGAATGTCCAGACTGATCGGCGTGCGGACTGTGGCGTCGTCGCCCGTCGACTGGACCGGGGTCGGGCCCTTCGAGTTGGGCGTGGTGTCAGGCCTGACTGTCTCCTCGCTGGGCGGCTCACTGCCGACCGGCAAGGACCTCCCCATGACGGGGAGTCGTCAAACGGTTACCGCGAAGCGCCCACGCCCAGCTCATCCGCAGCGTGCAAGCACTTCGGCCCCTGGCAAGCCGCCCAGCGGGGCGGGCTCCGATCAGTGGAGAAATGCGCACCCACAGCCAAGCCGAGTGGATCTCGGCGGCAGGTGTCGCGCAAATGCGACGCCTAGGAGCTGTTCAAGGTTCGGATCTTGCAGTGACTCAGTTCCGGGTTGGTGTCTCTGGTAGAACTCGGGGTCGTGGCGCGATTTGACGTGACGGATGCCGAGTGGGCCTTGATCGAACCGCATGTGCCGGTGGCTGCCACCGGGCCCTTGCCGCGGCGGGTACGGGAGCAGTTCAACGGGGCGTTGTGGCGTTTTCGTACCGGCAGCGGCTGGCGGGACGTCCCCGAGCGCTACGGGGCCTGGAGCACCGTGTACGCCCGCTTCCGGAGCTGGGTGG
>NZ_JBHVSD010000037.1:70417-73258 GCF_042885395.1 Kitasatospora sp. NPDC058063 | reverse complement strand
TTTGGCACGCTGTTGAGTTCTCAAGGAACGGACGCTTCCTTCGGACCGCCTTCCAGCGGACCCTCCGGGCTTCGTTCTTTCGTGTTTCCAGCTTACCAGACGTTTTCCGCTCCGTTTACCGGGGCTTTTCGCATCTGAAATCTGGTGTTAACCGCCAAGTTGTGGCGACTCGACCAACCATAGCGGGTCGGCAGTCGGAGCGCGAATCGGGCGCACCGGGAGTCCCCCGGACGGCGGCATGATTTGTTGCTCTCGCGAGCATATACAGCAATGGTCCCGATTCGCCAAGATGCCTGTAGAGTGCGGCGCATCGGAGCCAAGAGGACTAGACCACTCGCGGGTCGGCGAGTCGCCGGCCGGCTGGGCGGGCAGGGCGGGTCTTCGCCCGGGAATGTCAGCAGATGTCCAAAGTTGACATGATTTAGGCTTCGGTTGATCGTCGTGCCGCTCCTCGCGGCCGCACGCTGTACCGCGTATTTGGGAGGCACAACCATGACCACTGTGACGTCGCCGCTGACTGGCAAGATCGTGGGGCTCGCGGGCGTGCCCGACCCGGTGTTCTCGGGTGCGATGGTCGGCCCGGGCACCGCGATCGACCCCGTTCGCGAGCAGACCACGGCGGTCGCTCCGGTGGACGGTGTCGTCGTCTCCATGCACCCGCACGCGTTCGTCGTCGTGGACGCCGAGGGCCACGGTGTGCTGACCCACCTCGGGATCGACACCGTTCAGCTGAACGGCGAGGGCTTCGAGCTGCTCGTCAACAAGGGCGACACGGTGACCCGGGGTCAGGCCGTCATCAAGTGGGACCCGGCCGCCGTCGAAGCCGCGGGCAAGTCGCCGATCTCGCCGATCGTGGCGCTGGAGGCCACCGTGGACTCGCTGGGCGGCCTGCGGGAGGACGGCGACGCCAAGGCCGGCGAGCAGCTGTTCAACTGGAGCTGACCTCTTCCTTCCGACCCGCCCCGGACGAGATGACGGGGCGGCCCCCACACACAGCGGTTCCCGGCGGGGCCGCTCATCTCAGCGGAGACAGGTGACATGGAGAAGACGCTGCGCGGCGTAGGCGTGAGCCACGGGGTCGCGATCGGCCAGGTGCGGCACATGGGGACGGCGGTGCTCGAGCCCCCGGCCACCCAGATCCCGACCGAGGACGCCCCCCGTGAGCAGGCTCGCGCCCAGGCCGCCGTCGAGGCGGTCGCCGCCGACCTCATCGCGCGCGGCAACCTCGCGGGCGGCGAGGCCCAGGCCGTGCTGGAGGCCCAGGCGCTGATGGCGCAGGACCCGGAGCTGATGGCCGACGTGTCCCGCCGGATCGCCGTCGGCAGCAGTGCCGAGCGCGGCATCTACGACGCGTTCGCGGCCTACCGGGCGCTGCTCGCCTCCGCCGGGGAGTACCTGGCCGGGCGAGTCGCCGACCTGGACGACGTGCGCAACCGGATCGTGGCCCGGCTGCTCGGCGTGCCGATGCCGGGCGTGCCGGACAGTGACGAGCCGTACGTGCTGTTCGCGCGGGACCTGGCGCCGGCCGACACCGCGCTGCTGGACCCGACGCTGGTGCTCGGCTTCGTGACCGAGGAGGGCGGGCCGACCAGCCACAGCGCCATCCTGGCCCGGGCGATGGGCGTGCCGGCCGTCGTGGCGCTGCCGGGTGCGATCGAGGTCGCCGAGGGCACCGTCGTCGCGGTGGACGGCAGCTCCGGCGACGTACTGCTGGAGCCGTCCCAGGAGAAGCAGGACGAGCTGCGGGCGGCCGCCGCCGAGCGCAGGGCCGCGCTGGCCGCCTCCTCCGGCCCGGGGCAGACCTCGGACGGGCACCGGGTGCCGCTGCTGGCCAACGTGGGCGGACCGGCCGACGTGCCGGCCGCGCTGGAGAACGGCGCCGAGGGCGTCGGCCTGTTCCGCACCGAGTTCCTGTTCCTGGACGACTCGGCGAAGGCGCCCGGCGCGGAGAAGCAGGTCGAGGCGTACCGCAAGGTGCTGGAGGCCTTCCCCGAGGGCCGGGTCGTGGTCCGGGTGCTGGACGCCGGTGCCGACAAGCCGCTGGACTTCCTGACCCCGGCCGACGAGCCCAACCCGGCTCTGGGCGTGCGCGGTCTGCGCACCCTGCTCGAACACCCCGAGGTGCTGCGGACCCAGCTGGAGTCGCTGGCCAAGGCGGCCGAGGGCCTGCCGGTGCACCTTGAGGTGATGGCCCCGATGGTGGCCGACCGCAAGGACGCCAAGGACTTCGCGACCGCCTGCCGTGAGGCCGGGCTGGACGCCAAGTTCGGCGCGATGGTGGAGATCCCGTCGGCCGCGCTGCGCGCCAGGGCGATCCTCCAGGAGGTCGAGTTCCTGTCGCTGGGGACCAACGACCTCGCGCAGTACACCTTCGCGGCCGACCGCCAGGTCGGTGCGCTGGCCCGGCTCCAGGACCCGTGGCAGCCGGCCCTGCTGGACCTGGTCGCCGCGGCGGCCGACGCCGCGCGGGCGGCCGGCAAGAGCTGCGGCGTCTGCGGCGAGGCGGCCTCCGACCCGCTGCTGGCCGTGGTGCTGACCGGTCTGGGCGTCACCAGCCTGTCGATGGGCGCGGCCTCGATCCCCTACGTGCGGACCACGCTCGCCAAGTACACGCTGGCGCAGTGCCGCCGGGCGGCCGAGGCGGCCCGGGCCGCGGACAGCGCCGAGGAGGCGCGGGCCGCCGCGCAGCAGGTGCTCTCCGGCGAGTAGCCGGGAGCGGCGCAAGCGGGAACAGCGAGAGGGGCGCCCCCCCCCCGGATGGGGGGGGCGCCCCACACGGACGTCCCCGGGGCGGTCAGGCCCGGGGGGGGGGGCGGAGCGGGTGGAAGAAGGGCCGGGTCT
>NZ_JBHVSD010000037.1:39107-70407 GCF_042885395.1 Kitasatospora sp. NPDC058063 | reverse complement strand
GGGGCGGGGCCGCGCGGGGGGGGGGGGGGGCCCGGCGCGCACTTGTCGCCCGCGGGCTTGTGGGGGGGCGGGGCGGTGGGGGTACCCGGGTGGGGGCCCCCCCCCCGGGGGTGGGGGGGGCCGCCCCTCTCGTCCGTCCCGGGGCCGGTCAGGCCCGGCGGTCGAGGCGGAGCTGCTCGAAGAAGCGCAGGTGCTCGATGCGGTCGACGGAGCCGGGGTTGACGGCCTGCTCCAGCGGGGTGCCGGAGAGGATGCGCTTGACCGGGACCTCGATCCGCTTGCCGGTGAGGGTGTGCGGGAGGCCGTCGACGGCGATGACCTCGTCGGGCACGTGGCGCGGGGAGAGTTCGGTGCGCAGCGCGGTGCGGATGCGGCCGACCAGGTCGTCGTTCAGTTCCGCGCCGGGGGCGAGGACGACGAACAGCGGCATCCAGTAGCCGCCGTCGGGCTCCTCCAGGCCGATGACCAGGGACTCGGCGATCTCGGGGAGGCGCTCGACGACCTCGTAGATGTCCGAGGAGCCCATCCGGACGCCCTGGCGGTTGAGGGTGGAGTCGGAGCGGCCGTGGATGACGACGGTGCCCCGGGAGGTGACGGTGATCCAGTCGCCGTGGCGCCAGATGCCCGGGTACATGTCGAAGTAGCTGTCGTGGAAACGGGTGCCCTTGTCGTCGTTCCAGAAGCCAGTGGGCATGGACGGGAGGGGCTTGGTGACGACGAGTTCGCCAACGGTGTCGGTGTGCGGGTGGCCCTGGACGTCCCAGGACTCGACGGCGGCGCCGAGGCAGGGGGCCTGGATCTCGCCGACGTGGACCGGCAGGGTCGGGACGCCGCCGACGAAGCAGGAGCAGACGTCGGTGCCGCCGCTGACCGAGGCGAGCCAGACATCCTCACTGACCTCGTCGTAGATCCAGCGGAAGCCGTCGGGCGGGAGCGGGGAGCCGGTGGTGCCGATGCAGCGGACGGCGGAGAGGTCGAGCTCGCGGCCGGGGTGGAGTTCGGCCTTGCGGCTGGCGCCGATGTAGGCGGCGGAGGTGCCGAAGACCGTGGTGCCGGTGCGGGCGGCGACCGACCACAGGGCGCCGGCGTCGGGGTGGCCGGGGCTGCCGTCGTAGGTGACGATCGTGGATCCGACCAGGAGGCCGGCGACCAGGAAGTTCCACATCATCCAGCCGGTCGAGGTGAACCAGAAGAAGCGGTCCTGCGGACCGAGGCCGAGGTGGAGGCCGACCTGCTTGAGGTGCTCGACCAGGATGCCGCCCTGGCTCTGGACGATCGGCTTGGGCAGGCCGGTGGTGCCGGAGGAGTAGAGCACCCAGAGCGGGTGGTCGAACGGGAGCTGGGCGAACTCCGCTTCGCCGTCGGCTCCCGGGGCCCGGCCGGAGACCAGGTCGGCCCAGTCGAGGGCGCCTTCGGGGGCCGGGCCGCCGAGCAGCGGGACGTGGACGACGGTGCGCAGCGAGGGCAGTTCGCGGCGCAGCTCGGCGACGACGTCGGTGCGGTCGTGGGCCTTGCCGCCGTAGTGGTAGCCGTCGACGGCGATCAGGACGTCCGGTTCGAGCTGCTGGAAGCGGTCGAGCACGCTGCGGGCGCCGAAGTCGGGGGCGCAGGAGGTCCAGACGGCGCCGACCGCGTTGGTGGCGAGGAGCGCGACGACGGCCTGCGGGATGTTGGGCAGGTAGGCGGCGACCCGGTCGTGGGGGCCGATTCCCTGGGCGCGCAGGGCGGCGGCGAGGGAGAGGACCTGGCGGCGCAGTTCGGCCCAGGTGGTCGGGACCGGGTCACCGCTCGTCTCGTCGACGTGGAGGATGGCGGGCCGGTCGGCGTTGGCCGGGTCCTCGGAGTGGCGCAGGACGTGCTCGGCGTAGTTCAGGCGGGCGCCGGGGAACCACTGGGAGCCGGTGCGGGTCTCGTCGGCGAGGACGGCGTCGGGCATCCGGGGGTCGGCGAGGACGGCGTCGGGGGCCTGGCTGAAGCGGACGTCGAACCACTGGGTGATCGCGGTCCAGAACCGGTCGAGGTCCTCGGTGGACCAGGCGTGCAGGTTGGCGTAGCGCCGGGCGGCCTGCTGGTCGTCGTCGGCCGGGGCGAGCGGGGCGGCCGGGGCGCCGTGGTGCTCGGCCGCCCAGGCCTGGAAGGCCACCAGGGGGGTGGCGGCGGCGCGAGCGGGGTTGGGGCGCCAGAGCGGCTGGTCCTGCGGTGGGGTGCTCACGGTGGTGGTCTCCCGGCCGGTGGTGGGGACGGGAGGGCTCGTGGCAGACCCGTCCGGTTGGGCTGTCGGTGCAGACCATGCCATGTGATCGGCCGCCGCGCCAGGGTCGGCCGATGGGGGCCGGGGGCCCGCGCCGCAGGGCGGGCCCGGGGTCAGCGGGGGGTGAACTCGCCGCTGAACCAGCGGCGCAGGACACCCTTGTGGAAGTCCCAGACGAGCGCGGTGTCGGCGGTGGCGAGCAGCCAGCCGTCGGTCTCGTCGGTGGGGCGCGAGGGCGGGAGCTCTGCGAGCGGGCGGGCCGGGAGCAGGCCGCAGAGCATGACGAAGCGGCCGGCGGGGTCGGACGCGGTGTGGATCAGGGTGACGTCGGCCGGGTCGGCGGTGATGCCGGTCTCCTCGTGCAGTTCGCGCACGCAGGCCTGCTGCCAGCTCTCGCCGTAGTCCATGTAGCCGCCGGGGAAGGCGAGTTCGCCGTAGCCGGGTTCGATGGTGCGGCGGATGACGACCAGGGCCGGGTCGGCGTCGGGGCGGGTGACGGGGAGGACGGTGACCGCGACGGGCAGCGGGTTGCGGTAGCTGATCTCGGCGCAGCCGGGGCAGGTGCGGGGCCAGAGGCGGGTGCCGGGCGGGTAGGGCGTGCCGCAGAAGTGGCAGTGCGAGAACGGCCGGTGGGCTTCGGCGGTGGTCGTCGCTTCGTCAGTGGTCATGGCCGGATGGTAGCCCGGTCGGCCGACGGCGTTGCCGTGGGCCGCCGGGCCTCAGGGGGCGCCGGCGGCGCCGGCCGGGTCGTCGCGGGTGGGGCGGAGCAGCGCGGGGTGCAGCAGGCGGGCGTCGCCGGCGTGGTAGGTGCGGGCGCGGGGGCCGCCGCGGGCGCCGCCGCGCTCGGTGGTGGCGCCGGTGCTCTCGACGAAGCCGGGCACGGACAGCACCTTGCGGTGGAAGTTGCCGGGGTGGAGCTTCTCGTCCCAGACCGCCTCGTAGACGGCGCGGAGGTCGGGGATGGTGAAGTCGTACGGCAGGAAGGCGGTGGCCAGCGGGCTGTACTCCAGCTTGGCGCGCACCCGGTCGAGGCCGTCGGAGAGGATGCGGGCGTGGTCGAAGGCCAGCGTGACCGGGCCTGGGCCGGCGCGCCCGTCGACACCACCCCCGTGGGTGTCGGCGGGCGCACCGGCGACTCGGGACCGGCCGCAGGGCCGGAGGTCCAGGTCGGAGACGGGGTGCCAGGCGGCAGCCGCGGCGTCCGTCCCGGCCCGGGGGTCGGGCAGGTCCGGGGCGAAGGCGAGGTAGGCGACGGAGACGACGTGCATCCGCGGATCCCGCTCGGGGGCGCCGTAGGTGCCGAGTTGTTCCAGGTGGAGGCGGCAGGGCGTGGCCCCGGCCGCGGAGGCGCTCAGCAGGCCCGTCTCCTCGGCGAGCTCGCGGGCGGCGGCCTCGTCCAGGTCCTCCTCGCCGGCCCGCAGGAAGCCGCCGGGCAGCGCCCAGCAGCCCTGGTGGGGCGGGGCGCCGCGCTCGACGAGCAGGACGTGCAGGCCGCCGTGGCGCAAGGTCAGGGCGACCACGTCCACGGTGACGGCGATCGGGGCGTAGGCGCGCGGGTCGTACGCGGCGAGCCACTGCTGCTCGGCTCCGGGCCCGGTGGGGGGCGGTTGGTCGTCCGCTGCCATCGCCGGGCTCCTCTCCGTGGTCGCCGGTGCTCTTCCAGCGGTGCTGTTCTTCTCGGGCTGAGCACAACGTAGCGAGTGCGTTCCCCGGCGGCAAATGGTTTTCCTGCCCGGCCCGGGGGCGCCCGCCCCTAGGCTGTGACCAGGAACTCTTCCAGAGGAGACCGAGATGCCCACTGCTCCCCCGCCGGACTTCGCCGCCGCGCTGGCCGCCGGTCCGCTGGTGCTCGACGGCGGGATGTCGAACCAGTTGGCGGCGGCCGGGCACGACCTCTCGGACGAGCTCTGGTCGGCGCGGCTGCTGGCGGACGACCCGCAGGCGGTGGTGACGGCGCACCGGGCGTACTTCGCGGCGGGCGCGGACGTCGCGATAACCGCGAGCTACCAGGCGAGCTTCGAGGGCTTCGCGCGCCGCGGGGTCGGCCGGGCGCAGGCCGCGCGGCTGCTGGCGCGGAGCGTGGAGCTGGCCCGGGAGGCGGCACGGCCGGAGCCGGGCGGGCGGCGGCGCTGGGTGGCGGCCTCGGTCGGCCCGTACGGGGCGGTGCTGGCGGACGGCTCGGAGTACCGGGGCCGGTACGGGCTGAGCGTCGCGGAGCTGGCGGACTTCCACCGGCCGCGGCTGGAGGTGCTGGCGGCGACCCGGCCGGACGTGCTGGCGCTGGAGACGGTGCCGGACGCGGACGAGGCGCGGGCGCTGCTGGGGCTGGTGCGCGGACTGGGGGTGCCGGCCTGGCTGTCGTACAGCGTCGAGGGCGACCGGACCAGGGCCGGGCAGCCGCTGGCGGAGGCCTTCGCGCTGGCCGCGGAGGTGGACGAGGTGGTCGCGGTGGGCGTCAACTGCTGCACGCCGCAGGACGCGGACCGGGCGGTGGCGGTGGCCGCCGAGGTGACCGGGAAGCCGGTGGTGGTCTACCCGAACAGCGGGGAGAGCTGGGACGCCGCCCGCCGGGGCTGGTGCGGCGAGCCGACCTTCCGCTCGGCCCGGGTGGGCGGCTGGCTCACGGACGGCGCGCGGCTGGTGGGCGGCTGCTGCCGGGTCGGGACGGACGGGATCGCGGCGCTGGCGGCGGAGGTGACGGTGCTGCGGGCGCAGCGGGCGGGGGCGGTGGGGTGACGGCGCGGGAGCGGTGAGGGCCCGGCGCGGGGCCGTCCGCGCACCCGGCGGACCGCGCCGCGGGCGGGAGGGCCGGGGCGGGTTACCCGGGGGGAAGGTGCACGGAGTCCGGGCGGCCTGGCAGACTCGTCCCGTCATCACTGTGGTCGACATTGTCGACCGCCTTTCAGCGCGGAGGTACCCATGCCCGGCCCGATCCAGTCGCTTTCCCGGGCCGCCGCGATCATGCGCCTGCTGGCCGGCGGCGAACGCCGGCTGGGCCTGTCCGAGGTCGCGACGGCGCTGGACCTGGCCAAGGGGACCGCGCACGGCATCCTGCGCACGCTGCAGCAGGAGGGGTTCGTCGAGCAGGACCCGGAGACCGGCAAGTACCAGCTGGGCGCCGAGCTGCTGCGGCTGGGGCAGAGCTACCTGGACGTGCACGAGCTGCGGGCGCGGGCGCTGGTCTGGGCGGACGACCTGGCCCGGGCGTCCGGGGAGACGGTCTACCTGGGGGTGCTGCACCAGCAGGGCGTGCTGATCGTGCACCACGTGTTCCGGCCGGACGACACCCGGCAAGTGCTGGAGGTGGGCTCGATGCAGCCGCTGCACAGCACCGCGCTGGGCAAGGTGCTGGTGGCCTACGACCCGGTGGCGCGCGGGGAGCTGGGCGACGGGCCGTACGAGTCGTACACCGTGCGGACGCTGACCGGGGCGGCCGACGTGGACGCCGAGTGCGCGCTGATCCGGGAGCGCGGCTGGGCGGACTCGATCGAGGAGACCTGGGAGGGCGTGGCCTCGATCGGCGCGCTGATCCAGGACCGGCGGCGCAACCCGGTGGGCGCGGTGTGCATCAGCGGGGCGGTCGAGCGGGTCTGCGAGGACGGCTTCGTGAAGCCCTCGCTGGTGGCCTCGGTGCGCAGCGCGGCGCGGGCGATCTCCCGCGACCTGGGCGCCGGGCGGTTCTGAGCACATCCACGGACGGCCCGCCGAGGGCCGTCGATTCGTCACGCTGAGGCGCGGACGGGCGGGAGCCCTGTCCGCGCCTCTGGCGTTTTGTCCCGTTTCGGGGCGCTCCGCTCGGTAACGTCGACGGACCTGCCGAGGCGAGGGTCACAGCTGCGTAACCCTGCCTTGACGTGGGGGCGACCTGGGGAGGAAGCTTCCGCATGACGGTCGACATTGTCGAACGATGGCCGGAGAGATCGCTCCCACAGTGCGCTCATCCGCACAGCGATCGACCGGCCGCCTGCCCCCACCTACCCTCCGGGCCATATGGACAAGGGAGTCTTTGTGTCCGCGTTCTCCAACGGCGACGTCTTCGTCGGCGAAACCCTCGGCACCGCCGCCCTGATACTCCTCGGCGGTGGCGTCTGCGCCGCCGTGACCCTCAAGAAGTCGAAGGCCGTCAACGCCGGCTGGCTGGCGATCACCTTCGGCTGGGGATTCGCGGTCCTCATCGCCGCCTACATGTCGGCTCCGAAGTCCGGCGCCCACCTGAACCCCGCCGTCACCATCGCGCTCGCGGTGAAGAGCGGCGAGTGGAGCCAGGTGCCGCTCTACCTCGGCTCCCAGCTGCTCGGCGCGATCATCGGCGCCGTACTGGTCTGGGTCACCTACCTGGGCCAGTTCAACGCGAACGAGGAGCCCACCCTCGGCATCTTCTCGACCGGCCCCGAGATCCGGAACCCGATCCAGAACGTGCTCACCGAGGTCATCGGCACCTTCGTGCTCTGTTTCGCGATCCTCACCATCGGCACCAACTCCGGCCTCTCCCAGTCCGGCACCGGCACCCTGATGGTCGCCTTCACCGTCGTCGGCATCGGCCTCTCGCTGGGCGGCCCGACCGGCTACGCGATCAACCCGGCCCGTGACCTCGGCCCGCGCATCGCGCACGCCCTGCTGCCGATCCCGAAGAAGGGCGGCTCCGACTGGTCGTACGCCTGGATCCCGGTCGTCGGCCCGATCCTGGGCGGCCTCGCGGCCGGTGGCGTCTACAACGCCATCTTCTAAAGGACGGGTTCGCCCCCGCCGTACACGGGGACTGACCGATACGACGCGCGTCAGGCCCACCCACCCCGTATCCCCCGAACCCGAGCCGAGGACCCTCCCCATGACCTCCACCGGTAACTACATCGCCGCGATCGACCAGGGCACCACCTCCAGCCGCTGCATCATCTTCGGCGCCGACGGCCGGATCGTCTCCGTCGACCAGCAGGAGCACCGGCAGATCTTCCCCCAGCCCGGCTACGTCGAGCACGACGCCGCCGAGATCTGGACCCGGGTGCAGTCGGTCGTCCGCGGCGCGCTGGAGAAGGCCGGCCTGACCAAGGACGACATCCGCGCGATCGGCATCACCAACCAGCGCGAGACCACCGTCCTGTGGGACAAGAACACCGGTGAGCCGGTGCACAACGCGCTGGTGTGGCAGGACACCCGCACCGAGGCGCTCTGCCGCGAGCTCGGCCGCAACGTCGGCCAGGACCGCTTCCGCCGCGAGACCGGCCTCCCGCTGGCCAGCTACTTCGCCGGGCCGAAGATCCGCTGGCTGCTGGACAACGTCGAGGGCCTGCGCGAGCGCGCCGAGGCCGGCGACATCCTGTTCGGCACCATGGACACCTGGGTGATCTGGAACCTCACCGGCGGCGTCAACGGCGGCAAGCACGTCACCGACGTCACCAACGCCAGCCGCACCATGCTGATGAACCTGAACACGCTGGCGTGGGACGAGAAGATCGCCGACTCGATGGGCGTGCCGATGGCCGTCCTGCCGGAGATCCGCTCCTCCGCCGAGGTCTACGGCGAGGCCGTCGGCGACCTGGCCGGCGTCCCGGTCGCCGCCGCGCTCGGCGACCAGCAGGCCGCGCTGTTCGGCCAGACCTGCTTCGACGAGGGCGAGGCCAAGTCCACCTACGGCACCGGCACCTTCCTGCTGCTGAACACCGGCGAGAAGATCGTCAACTCGTACCACGGCCTGCTGACCACCGTCGGCTACCGGATCGGCGACCAGGCCCCGGTGTACGCCCTGGAAGGCTCGATCGCCGTCACCGGCTCGCTCGTCCAGTGGCTGCGCGACCAGCTCGGCATCATCTCCACCGCCGCCGAGATCGAGACCCTCGCCAACACCGTCGAGGACAACGGCGGCGCCTACTTCGTCCCGGCCTTCTCCGGCCTGTTCGCCCCGTACTGGCGCTCCGACGCCCGCGGTGTGATCGCCGGTCTGACCCGGTACGTCACCAAGGGCCACCTGGCCCGGGCCGTCCTGGAGGCCACCGCCTGGCAGACCCGCGAGGTCGTCGACGCCATGCAGAAGGACTCCGGGGTCGAGCTCACCGCCCTCAAGGTCGACGGCGGCATGACCAGCAACAACCTGCTCATGCAGAACATCGCCGACGTCCTGGACGCACCGGTCGAGCGCCCGTACGTGGCCGAGACCACCGCCCTCGGCGCCGCCTACGCGGCCGGACTCGCCGTCGGCTTCTGGAACGACCTCGACACCCTGCGGGCCAACTGGCACCGCGCCGCCGAGTGGACCCCGCGCATGGACGAGGCCACCCGGGAGCGTGAGTACAAGAAGTGGCTCAAGGCCGTGGAGCGCACCATGGGCTGGGTGGAGGAGGAAGAGAACAACTGACCGACAAGCCGGTCGGGGCCCCGCGCCCCGACCGGCCGCCCGCTGTTCCGGCAACGGGTGTCACCGGCTTCAACCGGCCCGCCGCACCGGGCCGACCGGCCTCTCCCGCAGAGGCCGCACCGCACACGAGAGGAGTAACGGCGCCGCCCGACCCGCGCGCGCCGTACACAACCACCATGGCAACCATTCCGACCCTGGGCGCCGAGCGCACCGCCGGCCGCACCGCCTCCCGCGCCGAGACCCGCGAGCTGCTCGGCAAGGCCACCTACGACCTGCTGGTGATCGGGGGCGGCATCCTCGGCACGGCCGTCGCCTGGACCGCGTCCCAGGCCGGCCTCAAGGTCGCCATGGTCGACGCCGGCGACTTCGCCGGCGCCACCTCCAGCGCCTCCTCCAAGCTCGTCCACGGCGGTCTGCGCTACCTGCAGACCGGCGCGGTCAAGCTGGTCGCGGAGAACCACAAGGAGCGCCGCGCGCTCTCCACCGACGTGGCCCCGCACCTGGTCAACCCGCTGACCTTCTTCGTGCCGGTCTACAAGGGCGGCCCGCACGGCGCCGCCAAGCTCGGCGCCGGCGTCTTCCTGTACTCCGCGCTGTCCGCCTTCCGCGACGGCATGGGCCGGGTCTCCACCGCCGCCCACGCCGCCCAGCAGGTGCCCGCGCTGCGCACCGAGGGCCTGCGCTCGGTGGCCGTCTACGGCGACCACCAGATGAACGACTCGCGCGTCGCCGTGATGACCGTGCGCGCCGCCGTCGACGCCGGCGCCGTGGTGCTCAACCACGCCGAGGTCACCGGCCTGCGCTTCACCGGCGGCCGGGTCACCGGCGCCGACCTCCGCGACCGCCTGGACGGCAGCGAGTTCGGCATCGACGCCCGCTTGGTGCTGAACGCCACCGGCCCGTGGGTGGACCACCTGCGCAAGATGGAGGACGCCGGCGCCGCGCCGTCGATCCGCCTCTCCAAGGGCGCCCACGTGGTCGTCAAGCGCCGCTCGCCGTGGCGCGCCGCGCTGACCATCCCGATCGACAAGTACCGCGTCTCCTTCGCCATCCCGTGGGAGGACCACGTCCTCCTCGGCACCACCGACGAGGAGTACACCGGCGACCCGAAGGACGTCCGGGCTACCGAGGCGGACATCGACCAGATCATGGGCGAGGCCGCGCACGCGATCCGCGACGAGCACCTCGACCGCGACCTGATCACCTACTCCTTCGCCGGCCTGCGGGTGCTGCCGGGCGGCCCGGGCGACACCGCCGCCGCCAAGCGCGAGACCGTCGTCACCGAGGGCCGCGGCGGCATGCTGTCGGTCTCCGGCGGCAAGTGGACCACCTACCGGCACATCGGCCGCGCCGTCCTGGAGAAGCTGGCCCACGTGCCCGGCACCAGCCTCGGCGAGGACATGTCCCCGATCGCCCCGACCGTCCCGCTGCCGGGCGTCGGCGCGCCGAACGCGGTGGCGCACCGCCTGCTGATCGACCGTGAGCCGGGCTCGCGGATGGAGCCGCTGGTGGCCAAGCACCTGGCCAGCCACTACGGCACGCTGTCCTTCGACATCGCCCGCATGATCGACGAGAACCCGGAGCTCGGCCGGCCGATCCACGAGGACGGTCCGGACGTCTGGGCGCAGGTCGCGTACGCGGCGGACAACGAGTGGGCGTACACCTCGGACGACGTGCTGCGCCGCCGCACCACGATGACGGTGCGCGGGCTGGACACGCCGGAGATCAAGGCCGAGGTCGAGGCCTTCCTCGCGAAGCGTGGGAACAAGTAAGCACAGCCTCGCGAAGCGCGGGAACAAGTAGGCACAGCCTCACCGAACTGGTCGAGGCCTTCACGGCGGGCGGGCGTCCGGGGTTTCCCCGGGCGCCCGCCCGCCGTTTCGCCGTCAGACCGGGACGCCGGCCTTGACCACCCGCTTCGGGTGGAGGTCGGGGCGGGTGAGCACGGCGAGGTCGGCGAGCGGGTCGCCGTCCAGGACGAGCAGGTCGGCGTGGGCGCCCGGGGCGAGGGTGCCGATCTCCCCCGCCAGGCCGAGCAGCCGGGCCGCCGTGGTGGTCGCCGAGCGCAGCACGTCCGCGACCGGCTGGACCTGGGCGCGCAGGGTGAACTCCTCCAGCTGGGCCGGGTGCAGCGGGCCGAGCAGGTCGCTGCCGTAGACGAGGTTGACGCCCGCGCGGTGGGCGCGCTCCAGCGCCTCCAGGCCCCGGTCGCGGACCTCGGCGAGCTTGCCCAGGGAGGCGGGCGGCAGGCCGGAGGCGGCGCCGGCCCGGGCGGTCTGCTCGTAGGCGACCAGGGTGGGCACCAGGAAGGCGTCCTTCTCCAGCAGCAGGGCGACCGTGCCGTCGTCCAGCAGGTTCCCGTGCTCGACGCAGCGCACGCCGACCCGCAGGGCGCGGTCGATCGCCCGCGGGTGGTAGGCGTGCACAGTGACGTAGCGGTTGTGGTTCTCGGCCTCCTCAACGGCCGCGCGGATCTCGTCCTCGCTGTACTGGACGGCGCCGATCTCGTCGTGCGGGGAGGCGACGCCGCCGGAGAGCAGCACCTTGAGGTGGCGGGCGCCCTTGCGGAACTCGTCCCGGGCGGCGGCCCGCACCGCGTCCACGCCGTCGGCGATCCGGCCGAAGTGCGGGCGGGACTCGCAGCAGGGCAGGGAGTCGTCGCCGAGCGGGCGCAGGTCGCCGTGGCCGCCGGTCTGGGAGAGCGCCTTGCCGCCGTGCAGCAGCCGCGGGCCGGGCACCAGGCCCTCGGCGAGCGCGCGCGCCATCCCGTGGTCGGCGCCGCCGACGTCGCGGACGGTGGTGAAGCCGCGGCGCAGCATGCGCTCGGCCTCGGCGAGGGCGCGCACGGTGGCGTAGCCGGGGGTCCAGCTGGTGAAGTCGTGCAGGTCGAGCGAGGTGACCAGCAGGTGGACGTGGGCGTCGATCAGACCGGGCAGGACGGTGCCGCCGGCCGCGTCGAGGACCCGGACGTCCTCGGCGGCGGCGGGCGGGCGGCCGGTGCCGGTGGCCGCGATCCGGCCGTCGGCGGCCTCCAGCCAGCCGAGGTCGGTGCGGGTGCCGTCCTCGGGGTGGAGCAGGTGGGCGTTGGTGATCAGCAGGCGGCTCATGGCCCTCGTTTCAGTACGGCTCGTATTGAATACGACTCGTACTGAATACACCATGTATCGTGCTGCTGTGAACCCGCCCCCCGCCGATACCGCCCCCCGACCACCCCGACGCCGCATCCACACCCGGGCCCGGCTGCTCGCCGCCGCACGCGAGCTGTTCCTCTCCGTCGGCTTCGCCCGGACGAGCATCGAGGACGTCTGCGCCGCCGCCGGCTACACCCGCGGCGCCTTCTACTCGAACTTCGGCGGCAAGGAGGAGCTGCTGCTGGCGCTCTTCGACGACCAGGCCGCTCAGCGGATGGCCGAACTGGCCGAACTGGCCGCCGCCTGCGAGGCGCTGGCGCCCCGGGAGCGGGCGCGGCGGCTGGTCGAGGCGCTGCTGCGGGTCGAGCCGACGGAGTCCGGGTGGATCCTGCTGTTCCTGGAGTTCCGGCTGGTCGCGGCCCGGACGGAGGCACTGGCCGAGCAGGTCGCCGCGCACGACCGGGCGGTCGCACGGGCGCTGGCCGAGGTCCTGGAGCGGGCGCTGCCGGAGCTGGTGCCCCCGGGCGCGAGCGCCGACCAGGCCGCGACGGTGGTCCTGGCGGCGCGGGAGGGGCTGCTGGCCCGGACGGCGGCGGGCGGCGCGGTCGCGGAGGACCTGCTGACGGCGACGGCGGCGGTGCTGTCGGGGCTGCTGGACGGGTCGGACCGATGAAACGCCGAGGGGCGGCACCCGTACGGTCACGGGTGCCGCCCCTCGGCGGTCGTCGCTTCGCGCGCTAGATGATCAGGCTGAGCGGCATGATCAGGGCGATGGCGACCACCGAGATCACCGTCTCCATCACCGACCAGGACTTCAGCGTCTGCCCGACGCTCATCCCGAAGTACTCCTTCACCAGCCAGAAGCCGGCGTCGTTGACGTGCGAGAAGAACAGCGAGCCGGCGCCGATCGCGAGCACCAGCAGGGCCGCGTGGGTCGAGGACATGTTCGCGGCCAGCGGGGAGACGATGCCGGCGGCGGTGATCGTGGCGACCGTCGCCGAGCCGGTGGCCAGCCGGATCAGCACGGCGATCAGCCAGCCGAGCAGCAGCGCCGAGATGTGCCACTTGCCGGACCACTCGCTGACCGCGTTGCCGACGCCCACGTCGATCAGGGTCTGCTTGAAGCCGCCGCCCGCGCCGACGATGAACACGATGCCGGCGATGGGGCCGAGCGACTTGCCGACGGTGTCGGAGATCCGGGCCTTGTCGAAGCCGGCCGCCCTGCCGAGGGTCACCATGCCGAGCAGGGTCGCGGCGAGCAGGGCGATCAGCGGGGAGCCTATGAAGTCGAACACCCGCTGGACCAGCGCCTTCGGGTCGTCGATCACGACGTCGGCCAGGGCCTTGCCGAGCATCAGCACGACGGGCAGCAGGATGGTGGCCAGCACCGCGGCGAAGGACGGGGTGCGGTCGTGCTTGGCCGTCTCCTCGGGGGCGGTGGCCGCCGGGATCTCCAGCGGGCCGACCCAGCGCTCGGCCAGCCGCGCGAACAGCGGGCCCGCGATGATCAGGGTCGGGACGGCGATCAGCAGGCCGAGCGCCAGGGTGATGCCGAGGTCGGCCTTCAGCGCGTCGACCGCGACCAGCGGGCCCGGGTGCGGGGGCACCAGGCCGTGCAGCACCGACAGGCCGGCCAGCGCCGGGATGCCGACCCGCATCAGCGGTACGTTGCCGCGGCGGGCGACCAGCAGCACGATCGGGATCAGCAGGACGACCCCGACCTCGAAGAACAGCGGCAGGCCGAGCACGGCCGCGATCAGCGCCATCGCCCAGGGCAGCGCCTTGTTGCCGGTCCGGGAGAGGACGGTGTCCGCGATGATGTTGGCGCCGCCGGAGTCGGCGAGCAGCTTGCCGAGCATCGCGCCGAGGCCGATCAGCAGGCCGACGCTGGCGACGGTGGATCCGAAGCCCGTGGAGAAGCTGCTCAGCAGCTTGTCGAAGGGGGCGCCCGCGACGGCGGCCAGCAGGCCGGAGCCGAGCGTGAGGGCGAGGAACGGGTGCAGCTTCAGCTTGGTGATCAGTACGACGATCGCACCGATACTGAGCAGCACCGCGATCAGCAGCTGGGAGTCGCTGCTGGTGTGCGGCAGGGCCGGTGGGGCGGCCGCCAGCAGGATGGGGGCAATGCTCACGCGAGGTCTCCATTGACGGGCCGCAGCAGCGCCACGGCCATCTCGACGAGTTCTTCGGGGGACGGGCCGACGTCCAGGACGCCTCCGCGCTCGTCCGCCGCCAGCGGTTCCAGGGCGGCGTACTGCGAGTCGAGCAGCGAGGACGGCATGAAGTGGCCGGTGCGGTGGCTGAGCCGGTCCTCGACCAGCTCGTGGCCACCGCTGAGGTGCAGGAAGAAGGCGCCCGGGCAGGCCGCGCGCAGGGTTTCGCGATAGCGGTGCTTCAGCGCCGAGCAGGTGACCACACCGCCGGTGCCGGCCTCGGTCCGCTCCTTGAGCCAGGCGCCGACGGCGCGCAGCCAGGGGGCGCGGTCCTGGTCGTCCAGCGGGACGCCGGCGGACATCTTGGCGATGTTGGCCGCGGGGTGGAACTCGTCCGCCTCGGCGAAGGGGAGGGCGAGACGGTCCGCCAGCAGGCGGGCCAGGGTGGTCTTGCCGACGCCCGAGACGCCCATCACCACGACGGTGAGGGGGGCCTGCGGGAGGTCGTGGTTCTCGACGCTGAGAGCCATGGGGTGGTGCTCCTTCGTTGCCTGGCCGCCACTATCGCCTCAAAGATATGACGTATTCAAGTGACGGAAACCAAATCGTCATACTTTTACGATGTGGTCTGGGTCGCAGGGCGAGGTGAAGGCCCGCGGAGCGGCCGTCTACGCTGGGCGGATGGAGATCCAGGGGCTGCCCGGTCGGCTGCTTGCCGAGCTCGGGCCGGCGATCGCGTCGGGGGAGATCCCCGAGGGGGCGGTACTGCGCGGAGAGGAACTGGAGGGCCGGTTCGGGGTGTCCCGGACGGTCGTCCGGGAGGCGGTGCGCGTCCTGGAGGGGATGCGGATGGTGGCGTCCCGGCGACGGGTCGGGATCACCGTGCAGCCGAAGTCGCTCTGGGACGTCTTCGACCCGATGGTGATCCGCTGGCGCCTGGCCGGCGCGGACCGCCCGGCCCAGCTGCGCTCGCTCGGCTCGCTGCGCGTGGCCGTCGAACCGGCCGCGGCCGCGCTCGCCGCCACCCACGCGAGCGACGACGACCGGCGCGAACTCAGCTCACTGGCCGTGGACCTGACGGTCACCGCACGGGCCGCCGACCTGAACGCCTTCCTCAGGCACGACATCGCCTTCCACTCCCTGGTGCTGCGTGCCTCGGGCAACGAGATGTTCGCCCACCTCGGGGACAGCGTCGCGGCGGTGCTCACCGGCCGGACCGAGTACCATCTGATGCCCCATCAGCCGGAGCCGTACGCGATCCGCCTGCACCGCGAGGTCGCGGAGGCGATCTGCGCCGAGGACGCCGTCCACGCCGAGCGGGCGATGCGGACGATCGTGACCGGCGCACTGGAGGAGCTCAACGTCCAGCTGGACTGAACCGGGCCGCCGGACGGCGCCGGGCCTGCCGGGACGGCCCGGATGACACGACGGGACGGCCTGGATGACACGATTTGAAGGCAGTTCGGCGGTTTCGGACGCATAGTCCTGGTTCGGCGGGGCAGAGTGAGGCGAGGGGCGCGTTTCGTGTGCACCCGTTCCGTATGCTTCACAGAACACGCGCCACGCGCCTGGGGGTCGCTCGATGTCCGTGCCACGCCGCCGTCGCCGCCGCCTGCCCGACGAGGTGCGCGCCGCCGCAGTCCGGGCGGTGCTCTGCCTGTCCTTCACCCTGGTGGGCGTCGTGGTGGCCACCCTGGCCTCGTACGCGGGCAGTTGGCTGCTGACACCGGCACTGCTGGCCATGGGGCTCGGGGTGTTCGGCACCATGTGGTGCCTGCTGGAGATCCTGATCTCCCGCCAGGTCGCGGCCCAGCGGATGCGGACGCCGGGCGCCACGAACCCGACGGCGGGCGGCCGGGGGCCCTCCGAGCCGCTGGCCGCGCGGCCGTTCCCCCGGCCCGGCCCGTCGTCGGTGTACCGGCAGCCGTACGAGTCGCCCCAGCCGCAGTCGCCGCAGCAGCAGCCACCGCAGCCGTACGGCGGTCCGGGGCGGCAGCAGCCGTACGGGCCCGGGAACCAGCCGCAGCGAGCGCCGCACCAGCAGCCGTACCAACCGCCGCGCCAGGCACCGCAACAGCCGCCGCGCCAGGCCCGGGTGCGGCCCAACCACCCGTAGCGCCGGGCCGATCGGTCAGTCCCGGGCCGGCAGCGCCCGGTAGTGGGTGGTGAGCCGGCGGTCCCCGTCCAGTATGTGGAAGGCCAACATCGGCGGGTGGTCGAAGGAGATGCCGCGCCCGCCCTCGAACGGCAGCGTGACGGTGGAGGCCACGCCGGGCGCGACCAGCAGCGGCAGACCGGCGAAGGTGGTGGCCGCGGAGGTGTGCGCGTGGCCGCAGAGCAGGGCGGCCACCCGGGGGTGCCGGCGCAGCACCTGCGCCAGCCGCGCCTCGCCGAACTGGCGGATCGGGTCGACGTACGGCAGGTGCAGCTCCACCGGCGGGTGATGGAAGGCCACCAGCGCGGGCAACTCGCCGCGGCCGGACGCCAGTTCGGCGTCCAGCCAGTCCAGCGTCCGCTCGTCCAGCAGGCCGTCGTCCTGCCCGGGTATCGAGGAGTCGAGCATCAGCACGTCGGCGCCCGGCAGTTGGTGCAGGCGATTGATCGGCCCCTCCCCCGGCCCCTCCCCCGGCGCCTCGCCGAGCAGCACCTCCCGGTACGGCGCCCTGGAGTCGTGGTTGCCGGGGCAGATGAGCACCGGGTGCCGGGAGGCCAGCACCTCGGCGACCTCCCGGTACTCCTCGGGCAGGCCGTGGTCGGCGAGGTCGCCGGTGACCAGCACGGCGTCCAGCGGGCCGGGCAGGGCGTCGAGGTACGCCATCACCTGCTCGGCCCGCCGCCGGGCGCGCCTGCCGCCGTCCCGGCGGTGGACCTGGCCGAGGTGGGTGTCACTGAGGTGCGCGATCGTCAGCATGGAGATCACGCTAGTCAGTTCACGGTCGGACCGGAACCTCCCCCGGCCGGACGGGGCCCGCTCACGTCTGCGCCGGAACCTCCGCGGGACGCTTGAACATCCGGGTGGCGGTGATCTCGCCGTGGATGGTCGGGCCGTCCGGGTCCGGCGCGGCCGGCAGGCCCGGGCGCAGGTGCTCCTCGACCGAGATGTACTTGAGGCCCGCGCGCAGGTCGGCGTCGTTGCGCAGGCGGATCACCAGCGGGAACTCGGCGAGCGCCGTGGTGTCGAACAGGCCCGTGGTGTAGATCAGCTGGACGCCGAGCGCGTCCGCCACGGCCCGCTGGAGCTCCAGCAGGTAGGTCGCGTTGGCGCGGCCGATCGGGTTGTCCAGGAACAGCGTGCCGGCGTGCCGCAACTGGGACTGGCCGCGGTCGTTGGCGCGCAGCGCGGCCATCGTGCAGTACAGCGCGATGGCCGCGGTGAGCAGCTGGCCGCCGGAGAAGACGTCGGACATCTGGCCGACCCCGACCCGCTCGGCCCGCAGCACCGCGTCGGGCTTGAGGATCTCGACGCTGACGCCCTTGGGGCCGATCGCGGCGGCGACCCCGCGCAGCAGCAGCGACATGCCGTCGCGGCGCAGGTCGCTGTTCTTCTTCACGGCGGCGCGGGTGGCCTCGTCGATGACCTCGCCCAGGCGCTCGACCAGGGTGGCGTGGTCCGGGTCCTCGAAGCGGATCCGGAGGAACTCCTGGCCGGACCACTCCCCCAGGCCCTCGGGCAGCCGGGACAGCCGCTGAGCGGCGCGCAGCGTGGTGAGCGAGGACTCGACCAGACCGCGCAGCCGGTCCACGATCGAGCCGCGGTTCTTCTCCAGCTGGGCCAGCTCGTCGGTGAGCACCCGCAGCCGGGGCGCGAAGGCCGCGGCCCAGGCGGCGGCGTGCTCGGGCAGCGCGGAGGCGGGCAGTTCCCGGATCTGCTGGCGGGCGGGGGTGCGGACGGCCTCGTAGCGGGCCGCGTTGGCGTGCCGGACCAGGGCGTCGGCGGCGTCGCGGACGGCGAGTTCGGAGGAGGACAGCTCGCCGGCGGCGGTGCGCAGCGAGCGGCGGGCCTCGGTGGCGCCGGTGCGGGCGTCGGCCAGCGAGCCCAGGTACGGCTCGACCGGGTCGTCCGGGTCCTCCTGGTGGTCGCGCAGGCCGTCGCGCAGCTGGCCGGCCAGCTCGTCGAAGTCGGCGGCCGAGGCCTGGGCGCTGTCGAAGGTGCGCTGGAGGTCGGCGTGGGCGGTGCGGGCGGCGTCCAGGGCCTCGCGGCGCTCGGCGAGTCGGCTGGTGGCGGTGCGCAGCAGGACCTGGGCGTGCTCCGGATCGGTGGGGACGAGGTCCTCGGGCAGCTCGGTGTGCGCCTCGCCGTCGGCGGGGGCGGAGCGCTCGGCCTCGCCGCGCAGCCGGCCGAGCTGCTCGCTGGCGGCGGCGGAGCGGGCCTCGATGGTGGCGACCAGTTCCTCGGCGCGGGCGGCGGCGGCCTGGCGGGCCGGGCCGTCGGCGCCGTCGGGGCTGCCGAGGAGCTCCTCGGCGCGGGTGCGGACCTTGTTGGTGAGGCGGTCGAGTTCGGTCGCGGCGGCGGCCTCGTCGCCCTCGGCGCGGGCCTGTTCGGCGCGCAGGTCGGCGCCGACGCCGACCTTCTCGTACAGCTGGGAGGCGGCGCGATAGGCCTCGCGCAGTGCGGGCAGGGCGGCGGGGGCGGTCTCGACGGGCTCGTCGGACTGCTCGGCGGCGGGGATCTCGGCGCGTTCGGCGCGCAGCGCGCGGGCCGTGCGGCGGGCGTCGTCGGCGGCGCGCTGGGCGGCGCGGCGGTCCTCGTCGCAGGTGCGGGCACGCTCGGCGCACAGCACCTGGCGGCGGTCGCACTCGGCGGCGTCCTCGGCGAGTTCGCGCTGGCGGCGGGCCCAGTTGCCGCGCTCGCGCAGCCGGAAGGCGAGGCCTGAGAGGGCGTCGGCGCGGCGGCGGGCGCGCTGGGCGGCCTCCCGGTGCTCCTCGTGGACGGAGGCGGCCGCGGCGTGGTCGGTCTCGGCCTCGTCGTGGTCGGCGCGCAGGGTGGCCAGGGCGGCGGCGGCCTGCTCGGCGTGCTCGCGGGCGGCCTCGGCGGCGGCGGCGAATTCGGCGAGGGTGCCGGGCGGGCAGCTGGCGTGCCAGGAGGCGAGGCGGGCGGCGAGGGCGCGGTCGGCGCCGAGGCGGCCGGCCAGTTCGCGGATGTGCTCCTCGCGGGCGCTCGCCCGGGCGCGCAGTTCGCGGCGCTCGCCGTCGGCGGCGGACTCGTCGTGCATGGCCGGGTTCGGCGGGACGAGGAAGAAGGCGGGCTCGTCGGTGATCGGGGCGATCAGCGAGGCGGCGGCGCCGACGGCGACGGTGGAGCGCGGCAGCAGGGCGGCGGCCTGCAGGGCCTCGCGGGCGCGTTCCAGCGAGGCCGGGTCGGTGACGACCACGCCGTCGACCAGTTCGGGGCGGGCGGCGAGGATCGCGTCGTGGTCGGCCGGGTCCACGGACTGGGCGAGGTAGCGCCAGCCGGGCAGGGCCGGGATGCCGTGCTCGGCGAGGTACTCGACGGTGGCGAGCACGTCCGGGCCGGGCGGCAGCAGACCGCCGTCGCCGAGGGCGGCGAGGATGCGGGAGTCGTCGGCGGCGGCCGTGCGGAGGTCGAACAGGGTGCGTTCGGCGGTGGCGATGGACTCGTCGAGGAGTTCGCGCAGGTACTCGGCGTTGCGGTCGAGCACGGCGGGGGTGAGGAAGCCGGCGTCCTCCTCGGCGCCCGACCCGTCCTCGCTCCAATCGGTAGGTGTGGGGGTCAGGGAGAGCAGGTCGGCGAGGCGCTCCTCGGTGGCGAGCAGGGCGGCGGTGCGCTGCTCGGCGGCGAGGGCGCGGGCGGCGTCCTTGCGGGCGTCGCCGGCCCGCTCGGCGGCGAGTTCGGCGCGCGAGGTGGCGGCGGCGGACTCGCGCAGCCGGGCGGCGGCGGACTCGGCGGCGGTACGGGCCTGGGCGAGCGCGGCGGCGGCGGCCTTCTCGACGTCGGCGGCGTGCAGCGCGGCGCGGGCCGGGTCCACGTCGCCGTCGGCGTCGATGAAGCCGGCCGAGACGGCGGCCTCGGTCTCCTGCTCGACCTCGGCGAGGCGCTGGCGCAGGTGCTCGGCCTCGCTGCGGGCCTTCTGGGCGGCGGTGGCGGCCTCGGTGGCGTCGGACTGCGCCTTGCCGCCGTCCTGCTGGAGTTCGCCCGCGCGCTCCTCCTCGGTGTCGGCGCGGGACTCGGCGGCCGCGGCGGCGGCCTCCAGGGCGCGGGCCAGGGCGGTCGCGGCGCGGGCGCGGGCGGCGAGCGCGGGGGCGGCGTCCAGCTCGGCCTCGCGGATGGCGGCGGCGACCCGGGTGACCCGGTCGGCGGCGGCGCGCTGGCGCAGTACCGCCTCGGCGGCCTGCCAGGCGGAGTGCAGGGTGCGGGCGTCGATGAGTTCGCGGCGCAGCGCGGCGGCCTCGGCGGTGGCCGCGGCGAGGCCCAACGTGGCGTGCCGGTGGGTGAGTTCGTCGGTGATCAGGCTGTGCCGGGTGCGGTCGGCCTCGGCGGCGGTGACGGCGCTCGCGGCGGCGGCGACCTCGATGGCGAGGTCCTGGGCGCGGTCGCGTTCGGCGGTGGCGCGGGAGGCGAGGGCGTGGGCGAGGCGGCGGGTGCGGCGTTCGGCGGTGCGGTGGGCCTCGCGGACGGTCTCGCGGGCGGTGGTGGTCTCGGCGATGCGCTCCAGCAGGTCCAGCGAGCCGGCGGTGAAGTCGCGTTCGGCGGTGAGTTCGGCGCGGCGGCCGAGCTTGGCGGCGAAGCCGTGCACGAGGTCGGCGAGGCCGTCGGTGTCCCGGGTGTCGGTGACGGCGCGCAGCAGGAGGTCGGTGAAGTCGCTGTCGTGCTTGACCGCGAAGAGGCCGGCCGCCTCGCCCTCGTCGGCGTTCATCTCGCGCTGGTAGCGGAAGAGTTCGGGGTCGAGGCCGAGTTCGCCGAGGTGCTCGGTCCAGCGGTCGTGGCCGTCCTCGAAGACCAGGTCGAGGTGGGGGTGGGCCTTGCCGGCCTCGGTGAGGGCGTCGCGGAAGCCCTTCATGGTGCGGCGGCGGCCGCGGGCCTTCTGGTCTCCGGCCAGGCTGACCCGTTCGGCGACCGGCAGCGAGTCGAGGGTCAGGCCGGCGCCGGGGCGGAAGGAGTACCAGGTCTCGGCGAACTTGCGCGGGTCGGAGGAGACCTGGCGGCCGCGCCACTCGCTGACCTTGCCGACCACGATCAGCTCGCCCGTGACGGTGTGCTGCCACTCCAGGGCGACGTGGCCGCAGTCGTCGGCGAGCAGGAACTTGCGCAGCACGCCGGAGCTGGCGCCGCCGAGGGTGTTGCGGTGGCCGGGGAGCATGACCGAGAAGATCAGCTTGAGCAGGACGGACTTGCCGCCGCCGTTCTCCAGGAAGAGCACGCCGGCGGGGGCGGGACGGCGGACCGGGCCGTCGGTGTCCTCGCCGAACAGGCCGATCTGCTGCGGGGCCGGGTCGGCGACCGGCTCGCCGACGCCGCGCAGGTCGAGCACCGTGTCGGCGTAGCGGGCGCCGGCCGGTCCGATCGAGTAGAGGCGGACCCGGTTGAGCTCGTACATGTGCGGCGGTTCTCCGTGGCTTGCGTGGCGTGAGGGGTGGGCGGCGGGCCGGTTCGGGGCGGGTGGGCCGGGGGCCGGCGCGGTGCTCCGGGACCGGGTGTGCCCGGCGGGAGGCCGGCACGGTGGGCTCGGAGCGGGTGGGATCTGGGCGGGTGGGCTCTGGGCGCCGGTGCTCGGAGCGGGTGGACTCCGGGCACCGAGGTTCAGAGCGAGTGGAACGGCAGGCCCGCGTCGGCGACCAGTTCGTCGCCGGTGTCCGGCGGCAACAGGCTGGCGGTGCCGTCGGAGACCGGGACGATGCCGAGGTCGAGCAGTTCGGCCATGGCCGCGCTGCCCGCCAGGTCGCGCACCTGGAGCTGGTAGCGGGCGGTGGTGCGGTAGGTGCCGCCGGAGTCGTCGGAGACCTTCTGGAGGAAGCCGGAGTCGACCAGGAACAGCACGGCCTTGGCGACGATGCCGATGGTGGAGCCGGAGAGCCGGCGGGCGTCCTTGGTGGCGCCGGTGGCGGTGCGCCGGGCCCAGACCCGCCAGGCCGCCTCCAGGCCGGGGGCGTCGGAGGCCGGGTCGGTGTTGGCGCCCTCGGCGTCGGCCTGCTCCTCCAGGCGGCGGCAGGCCTGGCGCACGAAGGAGTCGACGCCGTTGACGGTGATCCGGCCGAGGTAGCCGTCGTCGGCGAGGTCCTCGGGGCGGGGGAAGGCCATCGCGGCAACGGCCAGGTGGGCCAGGCCGTGCAGGAAGCGGTCGGTGGACTCGGAGGCGGCGCGGCGCGAGTAGTCGCCCATCCGGACGGCGAACAGCGAGTCCTCGGCGGCGGCCACGGCCATGCCGGCCCGCGGGGAGACCTCCAGGACGACCAGGCCCATGCCGGTGGCGACGGCGTCGGCGAGCCGGGCGAACGGCGGGTCCTCGCGGTGGCGGCGCACCAGTTCGGCGTACTCGGCGTCCCGGGCGGGCAGCAGCTTGGCCTGGAGGCCGAAGGAGACCAGCCGGGCGGCGTCCGCGACGTCGGCCGGGGTGATCGGCGTGGGGGCCACGGGTTCGCTCTCGGTCGCCCAGGACGTGTCGTGGTGGGTCGTCACGGGCGGTGCTCCTCGGGGATGGCGCGGTGGTTACGGTTCGTCAAGGTTGGTCCCGGCAAGGTGTGCCTCCCGGCCGGTCAGCCGGCGTCCTTGCGGTCGGCGGCCATGCCGACCGCGTCGAGCAGGGCGCTGCCGACGATCAGGTCGGCGCCGCCGAACTCCGGGTCGTGCAGCGGGGTGCCGTCGTCCACGGCGAACAGCAGCCGCTCCTCGCCCTGGCGGTAGGCGGTGCCGACCGGCGGGCTGGCGGCGTGCACGGCGAGCAGGGCCAGCAGGTACGGCAGGTCCGGGTCCTGCTTGCGGGCGTCGGCGAGCAGGCCGGAGAGCCGGCGGGGGGCGTCCGGGGGCAGGTCGAGCAGGACCATCGCTGACTCCAGCTGGGCCTCGGAGAACCGGCTGTCGTCCGGGGTGGCGACCAGGTCGGGGTCGGGCAGCTCGGCGCCGAGGTGCTCGCGTTCGACCGGCGGGGTGAGCAGCAGGTCGACCAGGTCGGCGACCCGGACCGAGACCGGGGTGCGCAGTCCGGCGCCACGGGCGAAGAAGGCGCCGGTGGGGCGGACGGCCTGCTCCACCGGCAGCCGCAGCACGGGGGCGAGCAGCTGCCCGTAGAGGTCGATGCCGCTGCGGGCGCCGGGGGTGGCGAAGGCCTGCCGGTCCTGCTCGGCGCGGAACAGCGGGCCGGCTTCCAGCAGGCGGGTCTGCAGCTGGGTGTGGCGGCGGATGCAGTCCTTGACGATGTCGACCAGCTCGGCGGCGCGGCGCTTGTGCTCCGGGTCCTCGGCCTCGTCGCGGGCCTTGCGGATGTTGGTGAGAATCGCGTTCTCGTGCCGGTAGCGGTCCGCGATGTGGTCCAGCGCCTCCGCGATGAGGTCGGGGACGGCGCGCATCCAGTCGACGGCGCGGACGTTGCGGCGGGTGGCGTCCAGGGCGCGGCGCAGCGTCTCGGCGTACTGGACGGTGCGGTAGCGGGCCTGCTCGGCGGCGAGCTGGGCGTCGGCCAGGCGGCCGCGGCGGATCAGCACCTCCAGCTTGACCTCGGCGGCGATCTGGGCCGAGGTGACGTCGGTGTCGAGCGCGCCGACCAGGACGTTGACGGCCTCGTCGGTGGTGCGCAGGTAGACGCCGCCGTCCGGGCCGGGGACCTCCTCGATCAGCTTGAAGTCGTAGTCCCGGCGGACGTACTCGCCGTCCGCGCCGAAGGTGCCGTAGACGGCGCGGAAGCCGCGGTCCACGCTGCCGACGTTGATCAGCGACTCCAGCACCCAGCGGGCGACCCGCTCGTGCTCGACGGCGGGGCGGCCGGTCGCCTGGACGGCGACCCGGGGCAGCAGGCGGGCGAGCACTATGTCGCGGTCGGCCCCGGTGTCGAAGTCCATGTTCAGGGTGACCAGGTCGATCGCGGCGAGGCCGACCTCGGCCATCGCGTAGCCGCCGTACTCGCCGGCCAGGTTGACCTTGCGGTTGTCCAGGTCGTGCAGCGGGGCGGTGCAGGCCAGCGCCTTGAGCCGGCGGGCCAGGCCCTCATCGGCGGCGGGGCCGGGCGCGGGGCGCGCGGCGGCCGGGCCGGCGGGCTGGCGGAGGCCGGGCTCGGTGAGCGGGTCTGCGATGACGGTCACGGAGGACAAGATTAGAGGTTCGCACCGACATCGACCGAAACGGACCTTGCGGGCGGGCGGAGCGGCAGGTGGACGACGGTACGGGTGACGGATTCAGAACGTGATTTCGACGAGATCCCGCCATTCCCGAACCGGCATTCGAGAAAAGCGTGAGGACGGCGCGCTTGTTCGGTGATGATCGACCAATGATCACCCGACTGGCCAAAGCGGGCCTCGCCGCCGCGCTGTCCGTGACCACCCTCGCCACCGGCGCCGTCCTCGTCACCGGCGCCACCGCCGAGGCCGCGACCCCGGCGGCCTCGACCTCCGCCCAGCACGTGACCGTCTCGCAGAGCGGGAACTACCCCGGCGGGTTCTTCACCACCGGCAACATGTCGGTGGCCTGGACCGTGTCCGGCACCGCGGACCTGACCGGGCCGACCCACATCACCCTCGACCTGCCGCCCGGCGTCACCACCGACGGTGCGATGTTCTTCCCCACGCCGCCGGACTACACCTTCACCACCGCCCTCTCCCCCGACCACCGCCACCTGGAGGCCGTGTTCACCGCCACCCGGGCGGTCGGGAGCTACAACTTCATGAAGCTCAACCTGGCCACCACGCCCGGCGTGCCGATCGTCGGCGCGATCACCGCGACGGTCGCCAACCCGAACGACGCCGACCCGACCGGGCACGTCTCCGGCTACGACCTCGGCAGCAAGAGCTACCTGCCGGCGACCGTCCAGGCCGCCCCCGCCGTCACCGGCCTCGACACCGCCACCGGCCCGGGCACCGGCGGCACCGCGGTGACCGTCAGCGGCAGCAACCTGGCCAACGGCATGGTGCTGGTCGGCGGCGTCCCGGCCCCCGGCCGCTGCACCGACACCGCCTGCGCGGTGACCACCCCGGGCGGCACGGGCAGCACCCCGGTCAGCGTGGTGACGCCCGGCGGCACAGCCTCGGCTCCGGTCACCTTCGACTACACCGGCGCCCCGCCGCCGGCCCCGGCCGCGCCGGTGGTCAGCAGCATCTCTCCGGTCTCCGGCCCGGCCGTCGGCGGTACCCGGGTGTACCTGTTCGGCAGCAACCTGACGTACGGGTCGGTGGCCTTCGGCGGGGTGCCGGCCACCCATGTCTCCTGCGGTCCGACCGCCTGCACCGCCACGGCCCCGGCGGGCGCCCAGCCCGGGGCGGTGGGCGTCACGGTCACCACGGCGGGCGGGACCAGCGCGCCGGTGACGTACACCTACACGGCGTAACGGCCTCACGCGGCGCACTGGCCGCCAGCGGTGCCCGGGCTCCACGGAGCCCGGGCACCGCTGCGTTCCGGGGCGGCCCCGGCCGCCCCTGCCCCACCCCACCCAAAATGCGAGTTGAACACGTTCAAAAGATAGGTCTAGAGTCGGTTCCGCGCAGGTCGGACAAGGCTCCGCCTGCACTTCGGCATGCTCGGCATGGAGGTGGGCGAAATGAACGGCGACCCCGCGGTCATCCTTCGCAAGGTCCGACGGTGGCTCTGGTTCTTCCTGGTCTGCCTGGTGCTCAGCGGTCTGACCGCGTTCCCCCTGGAGACCGAGACCCGCTGGCTGGTCGACTTCGCCTCCGGGCCCGCCGCCCCGCTGAGTGACCGCCTCCCCGCAGCGGCGGCCTGGCTCGAACGGGTCCACACCGGCCTCGCCGAGACCAACGGGCGCTACCCCTTCCTGGCCTACGGCACCGACTGGCTGGCCTTCGCCCACCTGGTGATCGCCGCCGCCTTCTGGGGGCCGCTCAAGGACCCGGTCCGCAACATCTGGGTGATCCGCTGGGCCGTGCTCGCCTGCGGGGCCGTCATCCCGCTGGCACTGATCTGCGGGCCGCTGCGCGGGATTCCGCTGGTCTGGCGATTCGTCGACATGTCGTTCGGGGTCCTCGGCGTCGTACCGCTGCTGATCGTGCTGCGGGCGCTGCGTCCACTGGAGCGCGCCTACCGCGCACCGGTGACCGCCGGCTGAGTCCGGGCGGTCCGCGCCCGCTCGCGCCCCGGCGCCACCCCGTGAGGCGCCGCCCCGGGGCGTGCGGCCCCGGGCACACGCCGCGGCACCCGCGGGGCTCCGGGTCACGGGCAACGGCCTTCATCCGCAGGCCCTACCATCTGGCTCAACAGCTGCTGGGAGGCGGACGGGCGTGGCCGATGCGGTGATCGATCTCAATGCGGACCTCGGTGAGGGGTTCGGACGCTGGACCCTGACCGACGACGAGGCCCTGCTGTCCGTGGTGACCAGCGCCAACGTCGCCTGCGGGTTCCACGCCGGGGACCCGTCGACGATGCGCCGGGTCTGCGCCCTGGCGGCCGAGCGCGGCGTCCGGATCGGCGCCCAGGTCTCCTACCGCGACCTGGCCGGCTTCGGCCGCCGCGCGATGGACGTGCCCCCGGAGGAGCTCGCCGACGAGATCGCGTACCAGATCGGCGCCCTCCAGGTGTTCGCCCGCGCGGCCGGTTCCAAGGTCTCCTACGTCAAGCCGCACGGCGCCCTCTACAACCGGGTGGTCGGCGACTCCGAGCAGGCCGAGGCCGTGGTGGCCGGCGTGCTGCGGGCGGGCGCGGTCTGCGACGGGCCGCTGCCCGTGCTCGGCCTGCCGGGCTCGCTGCTGCTGGAGGTGGCCGAGGGCGTCGGGCTCCCGGTGGTCGCCGAGGCCTTCGCCGACCGCACGTACACCCGCACCGGCACCCTCGTCCCGCGCCGCGAGCCGGACGCGGTGGTGCACGACCCCGAGTCGGTGATCACCCGCGCCGTCGCCATCGCCCGGGACGGCACGGTGGAGGCCGCCGGCGGCGAGCGGATCGCCGTCGAGGCCCGCTCGCTGTGCGTCCACGGCGACACCCCCGGCGCCGCCCAGCTCGCCTGGCGGATCCGCGGCGCCCTGGCCTCCGCCGGAGTCCGGGTGGAGGCGTTCACGTGACAGCCCCTCGCATACCCGGCCCCGACGCGACGGCGGGGACGGTGCGCCGGGTCGGCGAGCGGGCGCTCCTGGTCGAGCTGCCCGGGACGGCCGAGGTGGCGGCGCTGTACGGCTGGCTGAGCGAGCGCCAGGAGGCCGGGGCGCTCGGCGCGGTGGAAGAGCTGGTACCGGCCGCGCGAACCCTGCTGCTGGACGGCGTCGCGGACGTCGGCGCGGTGGCGGCGCTGCTGCGCACCGCCCGTCCGGCGACGGCCGGGGCGGCGCGCGGGCCGCTGCTGGAGGTCCCGACCGTGTACGACGGCGCCGACCTGGCCGAGGTCGCCGCACTGTGGGGGGTGTCCGAGGAGGCCGCCGTCCGGATCCACACCGGATCCGAGTACGTCGTCGCGTTCTGCGGCTTCGCCCCCGGTTTCGGCTACCTCACCGGCCTCCCGGCGCGCTACGAGGTGCCACGCCGGGCCACTCCGCGCAGCTCCGTCCCGGCGGGCTCGGTCGCCCTGGCCGGCCCGTACACCGGCGTCTACCCGCACCCCTCCCCCGGCGGCTGGCAGCTGATCGGCCGGACGGCGCTCACCCTCTGGGACACCGACCGCGAGCCCCCGGCCCTGCTGGCGCCGGGCACCCGGGTCCGCTTCACGGCGGAACGGGCCTGAGGGGAGCCGGAGTTGAACGAACTGGTGGTGGAGCGGCCGGGGCCGCTGACCACGGTCCAGGACCTCGGGCGGCGCGGGGTCGCCCACCTCGGGGTGCCGAGGGCCGGGGCACTGGACGAGCCGGCGCTGCGGGCGGCCAACCGGCTGGTGGGCAACGAACCCGGGGCCGCCGGGCTGGAGACCACGCTCGGCGGGGTCGCGCTGCGGGCCGTCGGAACGGCGCTGGTCGCCGTCACCGGTGCGCCCTCGCCCGTCCGGGTGGACGGCCGGCCGGCCGCCTGGGGCGCGCCGGTGGTGGTGCCGGCCGGGGCGCTGGTCGAGGTGGGGGCGGCGACGGCCGGGGTACGCGGCTACCTGGCGGTGGCGGGCGGGATCGCCGTCCCGCCGGTGCTCGGCAGCCGCTCGGCGGACCTGCTCTCCGGGCTCGGGCCGGCCCCGCTGGCCGCCGGGGACCGGCTGCCGGTGGGCGCCCCGCCGCCGTACCGGGCCGGGCCCGATCTGGTGCCGCTGCCCGGCCCCCCGGCCGAGCTGGTGCTGCGGCTGCGGCTCGGACCGCGCGCGGACTGGTTCGGCCCGGAGGCGGTGGCCCGTCTCGGCCGCGACCGGTACCTGGTCTCCCCGACCGGCAACCGGGTCGGGCTGCGCACCGAGGGCCCGCCGGTCGCCCGCGCCAGGAACGGCGAACTGCCCAGCGAGGGCATGGTGTTGGGCGCCGTTCAGATTCCGCCGGACGGGCAGCCGATGGTGTTCCTGGCCGACCACCCGACCACCGGCGGCTACCCGGTGATCGGCGTCGTGCCGGCCGGCGACCTCCCGGCCGCCGCACAGGCCAGACCGGGGACACCGGTGCGCTTCGTGCCCCTGCGCGAGCACTGAGCGGAAGCACCGCGCGGGAACGCCGAGCGGAAGCACCGAGCGGGAGGACCCGAGCAGCAGCACCTCGCAGGCACGGAAAGCCGCGCGGGCTCTCCGGTCAGCGCCCCAACAGCACCTCGGCGACGGTACGTTGGGCCGGGTCCAGCTCCGCCCCGCCCTCTTCGGCCACCCAGACCGCGTTCTGCAGCACCCGGGCGAGCGTCCAGGCCGCCGCCACCTCGCGGTCCAGCTCCAGCACCTCCGTCAACAGGTCGAAGCGCCGCCGCAGCGCCCGAGTGGCATCCCCGGTGGCCACCACGTCCTCCCAGCGGTTGCGCAGCGCCGGGAGCAGCTCGAAGCCGGGGTGGCCGGCCAGCGGCTTGGGGTCGATGGCCAGCCAGGGCGCCCGGCCGCTGCCCGGGAGCGGGGCCAGTACATTGCCGTAGTGCAGGTCCCAGTGCAGCAGCCGGTCGCCGGGGTCGGCGCGGACCTCGCACAGGGCGGCCGCGCAGTCGGCGAGCAGGCGCCGCTCCGCCGGGTCGGCGAGGGCCGCGACGGCCGCCGGGGCCCGGTCGAGCAGGTCGCTCGCCGCACCCGCCAGGGTCCGCAGCCCGGACGGCGCCTGACGTTTCGTCAACTCCCCGAGCAGCTCGGCGATCACGCGCAGCGCCGCGAGGTCGTCGGGCAGGTCGAGCAGTGAGCGCCCGGGGTCCAGCCGCTCCAGCAGCAGGGAGCCGGTGGCCGGTTCGTGGTCGAGCAGCCGCACGGCGCCGCGGCCGCCCCAGGCTCGCAGGGCGAGCGGTTCACCCACCGTCTCCTCGTCCACGGGCTGGAGCTTGAGCACGGCCGGCATCCCGTCGGCGCGCAGTACCGGGAGCACCAGCCCGACCACGCCGTGCGCGGCCGGCCCGTCCGGGCGCAGCTCCCAGCGGTCCATCAACTCGCTGGCCAGGGTGGGAAGTCGGGCCACCCAGGCGCGCCCCTCGGCGCCGAGGAAGCCCTCCAGGGACGCGGCCAGCGCGGGCGGGACCTGGACGGACATCGGGCGGGCTCCTCTCGGACGGTCCGCCCCAGCCTACGACGGGCGGCGGCCGGCGCCTCCCCCGCTCACCCGTGCGCGAGCGCCCGTGCCGCGGCGGCCGCGAAGCCGTCCGGGTTGTCGAGCATGATGTTGTGCCCGCAGTCCGGCACCGCGACCACCCGTACGCCCGCCGCGCGGAGGGTCCCGGCGCCCGCCGGCTCGCCGTCCACCGCCGGGTGGAGGAAGGTGCGCGGGAGGTCGAGGCCGAGCAGCAGCTCGCGCATGGTCGGTTCGGTCGCCCGGGCGAGGTAGCGGGCGCTGCGGTGGAGCGCCTCCGGGCCGGCCAGCCGCATGGTGGACCACCAGAACGGGCCGACCCGCTCGGCGACTTCGCCCCGGCCGCCGGCCAGGAACTCCTCCTCCGCGTAGGCCGCGATGCCGCTGCTGCCGGGGTGGCGCCGGTCGGGGTCGACCCGGTCCAGGTTGGCGTCCACCAGGAGCAGCCGTTCGACCAGGTGCGGGTGCCGCTGGGCGAGGACGATCGCGACCGCCCCGCCCATGCTGTGGCCGATCACCTCGACCCGGGCCGTCCCGGCAGTCGCGACGGCCGCCGCCACCGCGTCCGCGTGCTCCTCCAGGGTGTAGCCGAAGTCCGTCGGCCGGTCGCTGAGGCCGAAGCCGAGCAGGTCCAGCAGCAGCGAGCGCCGCCCGGCGAGCAGCGGGTGGGTGGCGGCGGCCGCGAAGTAGGCCGGCGAGGTGGCGCCGAGCCCGTGCAGGTAGAGCCGGGCCGGCTCGGCGCCGGGCAGCTCGACCCAGCGGATCCGGTCGCCGTTCGGGGTGACGGGGGCCTCGCGCATGCTCACTCGCTCCTTCTCCTGGGTGTGCCGGCGCCTCCCGGGTGTGCCGGCTCCCGGCTCCGGGGACTCCGGCGGACGACCAGGACCATACATCGAAGTCGAGGTATAGCGATAGTGAGATACCCATGCCCCGAGGGAAGGATCTGAGAGAGTGGCCCCATGCTGAAGCTCGCCATCCTCGGGTTCCTGTACGACCGCCCCCTGCACGGCTACGAGCTGCGCCGCCACCTCGCCGCGCTCACCGGCCACGTCCGCCCGATCAGCGACGGCACGCTCTACCCCGCGATCAAACGCCTGGAGACGGACGGCCTGCTGGTCCGCGAGACCGAGCCGGGCAGCGCCGCCGCGCCCCGGCACACCCTGCACCTCACCGAGGCCGGCCGCACCGCACTGCTCGACCGGCTGCGCGAGCCCGAGCCGCTCGACGTCAGCGACGAGAACCGCTGGTTCACCCTGCTCGCCTTCCTGCGACACCTCGCCGACCCCGCCGACCAGGCCGCCGTACTGCGCCGCCGACTGGCCTTCCTCGCCGAACCGGCCAGCTTCTTCTACGAGGGCGACCGCCCGGTGGGCGCCGAGGAGTTCGCCGACCCGTTCCGGCGCGGCCTGCTGCTGGTCGCCCGCGCCACCACCGAGGCCGAACTCGCCTGGCTGCACGCGACCCTGGCCGACCTGGAGGGCAGCCCGCGCTAGACCGGGGCCGCACACGCCGCGGCCGACGGCGGATCGGGCCCCGCACACGCCGCGGCCCGCGCCCCCCCCCGCCCGCGGGCGGGCGGGCCCCCCCGGCGGGGGGCGGGGAACCCCCGCCCGGGAGGCCGACCCGGGGGGGGGGGCGACCCAGCGGGCCCCCCCCC
>NZ_JBHVSD010000037.1:0-39097 GCF_042885395.1 Kitasatospora sp. NPDC058063 | reverse complement strand
GGGGGCGGCCGCTTCTTTTTTTAAAAACACACTGGGGCCCCCCCCGCCCCCCGGGGGGCCCCCCCCCCGCCGCCGCCGGGGTTGGGGCCCCCCCACCCGCCGCGCCCCGCGCCCCCCGTCTACGGGGGGGCCCGGGCCGCAGGCGAGAGGCTTCGATACCCCCGGTCGGTATCAGTGCCCGTGGTGGGCGTGCACCACGGCGTGGCCGCGCCCCCGGCCGATCATCCACTTGTTGACCGGGACGGTCAGTGCGAACGCCAGGGCCAGCGAACCCGCCAGCGCCACCCAGAACAACAGGTCGCCGAGGCCCGCGTCCATCGCCCCCGGGACGGTGACCATCACGGTGTTGTCGATCAGCTCCATCACCAGGATCGAGACGGTGTCGGCGGCCAGCGCGACCTTGACCGCGGCGCCGACGTCGAGGCCGGCCTTCAGCACGCCGCGCATGGTCAGCGCGTAACCGAAGACGAAGGCCAGCAGAATCGAGAGCACCACGGTCGCGCCGTTGTGCAGGCCGAAGGCGGTGCCGAGCACCATGCCCAGGATCTCGCCGATGGCGCACCCGGTGAGGCAGTGCAGGGTCGCCTGCGCGGCCGTCCGCCAGCCGGCTCCGCCACCGCCGTGGTCGTGCCCGTGCCCGTGGTGTCCGTGATGTCCGTGGTGATCATGGTGCTCGTGCTGCTCGGGGTGTGCCATGTCGTCCTCCACGCGCCCCGGCGCCCCGTTCGGCGCCGCTTCCCTCGCTCCGTCGCTGTCGAACATATACCCCCCTGGGGTATCTGACAATCCCGTTCCGACGCCCTCTTCCCCTGTGCACCCGTCCGTGTTCCGATGAAGGGCATGGCGGACGAACGACGCGCGGGTTACGACGGAACGGGTGAGGGCGCGATCAGCCCGGACGGCTGCGCCGTCGAGGTGTGGAGCCGGCTCCCCGCGGGCGACGCCCCGGACGTGATCGAGGCCGCGGTGCCGCCCGGCGCGCGCATCCTCGAACTCGGCTGCGGCGTCGGCCGGATGACGCACCCGCTGACCGACCGCGGCTTCGCCGTGACGGCCGTGGACGAGTCCCCCGACATGCTGGCCCGGGTCCGCGCGGACGTCCGCACGGTGCGCAGCCCGATCGAGGAGCTGGACCTCGGTGAGCGCTTCGACGTCGTCGTGCTCGCCTCCTTCCTGGTGCACGCCGGTGACGTGACGGTCCGCCGGGGCCTGCTGGAGACCTGCCGTCGCCACGTCACCGAGGACGGCTGCGTCCTGGTGCAGCGCGAGGGCGAGGACTGGCACCGGAACGTGCCGCGGGAGAGCGCCATCGGCCCGGACGGCCGGGCCCGGCTGGTCTCGGCCACGCCGGTCGGCGACGGCGTCAACTCCGTGCGCTTCGAGTACGTTTTCCCGGACGGCACCTGGACGCAGACCTTCCTGTCCCGCCCGCTCGGCACGGAGGCGTTCGAGCGGGCGCTCGCGGAGGCCGACCTGGTGGTCGAGCGCTACCTGACCGCGGACCGCACCTGGGTCCGGGCCCGGCCGGTGCTCTAGGCCCGACGCCGGGCGGGTTCCGGAGCGGCGGCGGGCTTGTGCGCAAAGCCGCGACAAAGGGTGAACAAAGAACCGTCACCTTCACCCCGTACCATCAGCCGCGCGCCGGGCTCGCGCGCGGCCCGCGGGCCGGGCGGGTCACGGCGGCCCCGCATGCCCTTCCGACCCGCAAGGACCCGCCCATGCCGCCCCTGCCCCACGCCCGACGGATATCCCCGGCGGGTGCCCGGTGATCGACTGGTTCCACGGGGCCGTCCTCGGCCTGATCCAGGGTCTCACCGAGTTCCTGCCGATCTCCTCCAGTGCCCACCTGCGGGTCTTCTCCGCCCTGTTGGGCTGGGACGACCCGGGCGCGGCCTTCACGGCCGTCACCCAGCTCGGCACCGAGACGGCGGTGCTGATCTACTTCCGCCGGGACATCGCCTCGATCATCAAGACCTGGTCGCTGTCCCTGTTCCGGCCGGCGCTGCGTTCGGACCCGGACGCGCGGATGGGCTGGTTCGTGATCATCGGCACCCTGCCGATCGGCATCCTGGGCAAGCTGTTCCAGGACACCATCGAGACCCACCTGCGCGACCTGCGGATCATCGGCACCACCCTGATCGTCTTCGGCCTGGTCCTGGCCTTCGCCGACCGCACCCGGGCCGTCCGCCACGCCCGTCCGATCACCGACCTCACGCTGCCGCACGCGGGTATCTACGGCTTCGCCCAGGCGCTGGCGCTGATCCCGGGCGTGTCCCGCTCCGGCGGCACGATCAGCGCGGGCCTGCTGCTCGGCTACAGCCGGGAGGCGGCCGCCCGCTACTCGTTCCTGCTCGCCATCCCGGCGGTGCTCGCCTCCGGGGCGCTGGAGCTGTTCAAGATCGGTGAGGGTCCGGCGCCGGCCTGGGGGCCGACCATCCTGGCCACCGTGATCGCCTTCGTGGTCGGCTACGCGGCGATCGCCTGGTTCCTGAAGTACATCTCCAGCCACAGCTTCATGCCGTTCGTGGTCTACCGGGTCCTGCTCGGCGTCCTGATCATCGGACTGGTCATCGGAGGCGTGCTGACCCCGGACGCGGGCGCGGTGAAGTAGAACCGGATTTCAGTACGAGGACCCGCGAAAACGAGTGGGCCGGGACACCGTGTCGGTGTCCCGGCCCACTGAACGTTGTGGGCCGACCCTAACGCCCGAACTCCCGGGCGGCGGTCAGCCGGCCGCGCACGGCGGCGTGGACCTCGGCCTCCTCGGCCGGGTCGGCGGCGAGCCTGCGCAACCGCTCCAGCACACGCGCGTCGCCCGTGGTGGCGACGTGGCGCGCGGCGAGCTCGCGCGTGGACTCCTCGCAGTCCCAGAGGCACTCGACGGCGGGCCCCTCGGGGAAGTGCACGTCGGTCGCGGCCAGCGCCTGGGCGGCGCGTCCGCGCAGCTCGGAGGAGGCGGCCTCGCCGTAGATGTGGCGCAGGACCGGCACGGCGTCGGCGGCGGCCAGCCGCCCCGCACCGTCCACCAGCGACCCGAGCCCGGTACCGCTGACCCCGCGCACGGAGATCCAGTGGCGCAGCCCGGCCACCACCAGCGGTGCGTCGGCCGGCTCCCCGGCGTCGGCGAGCAGCTGGACGGCGGCCTCGCCGAGCGCGCTGTCGGCGCCGCCGCTGGCCGGGTCGGCCCAGCGGCGGGCCTGGGCCAGCACCTCGGGGCCGCGCATCCGGCCGAGCAGTTCCAGCGCGGCCCGGACGATCCGGTCGTCCACGTCCGCGGCGGCGGCCTCGATGAGCCCGACGGCGGCCGGGTCGCGCTGCTCGACCAGGTGGCGCAGGGCGGCCCGGCGCGCGCCGGGCAGGCCGTCGCGCGCCGCTTCCAGCAGCAGCGGGCGGTCCTCGGGCCGGACCACGGCGGTCAGGCAGCGGGCGGCAGCGGCGGCGCGGCGGTCCACCGCGTCGGGGCCGGACGGCGCGTCGGTGCCGCGTGCGGGCTCCCCGCGGCCGTCGGGGCGGCCGAGGAACGCGCCGACCCCGAGGCCGCCGAGCTCGCCCTGGTCGGCCCAGGCCAGTACGTCGGCGGTGGACCAGCCGGGGGTGACGCCGCTGCGGTTGATCTGGCGTTGCCACAGGTCGAAGGGTGACTGCTCGCTGGCCGCGGCCACTCTGGGGTGGTAGGCCGCCCACAGCCGCCAGGGCCGGGGCTCGTACGCGTTGCGGATGAACTCGCGCAGCTCGGCGTCGCCCTCGGGGCCCGGCGCGAAGTGGTCCAGGACGGCGGTGCCGAGCAGCAGCAGGCCGCGGTCGTCGTCCCGCAGGGCGAGCTCGTCGAGGGCCCAGGACCAGTTGGCGCCGGTGGCGGCGTACTCGCGCAGCATCAGCAGCGCGTCGCGCCGGCCGTACGCGGCGAGGTGGCCCAGGACGGAAAGGGCGAGGCCGGTGCGGCTCTCGTCGTCGGTGACCAGGTCCTCGGCGGAGTGGAGGTGGTCCTCGATGCCTTCGAGGGGGGCTTCCAGGTCCATGTAGATGCGGGCGTAGTAGAGGGAGCGGCTCTCGACCTGCCAGTCGGCTCGCGGATCCCTGGTGACGCACTCCTCCAGCGCGGCGATGGCCTCGGCACGGTCGGCGGCCAGCGCGTGGAGCTGCCCGTCACCACGGCCTCGCTGAAGGAGGCCTAGGAGGCTGGCACTGGGTGCTATCACTGGCTCGAACATGAGGTCAGCATCCGTTGCGGCGGTCGGAGTGGCAACGGGATTTCCGTCGCCGGGGTCTCTGGTCGGTACTGCGGTGGGCGCCCGGGCGCCGGAATCACCGAAGGTTACCGCCTCGGGCCCCGGTCCGCACACAGGGCGACGAAGGCTCCGGCCACAGTGGCATATGCCAGAGGAATTTTGCCTGCGTTCTGTCCAAATCGCCCGCAAGGGTGACGACGCTGTGCGACAGTCTTCTCACTGTCCGAACGGCTCGCACCCCACGGGCCGTACCCGAGCGATGGGTTCGCCATGAACATGCCCTTAGGCGCCACCCGCCCGCCGGGAGCCGCCGCGGTGGACGGCGCCCCGACGGGCGGGACCGGCACGGTGCACGGCACCGCGGCGGACGCTCCCGGCACCGCGGGCGGAAACGGTGCCGGCGACGGCACGGGCGACGCCGGCAGCGGAACGGACGGCAGAGTGGACGGCACCACGCAGGAGCCGTCCGGCCGCTACCTGGACGACAACGGCGGCCACGGCGCAATCGACGAGGGTCTGCTCGGCTCAGCCGCATGGGACCTGCTCACCGACGGGATCCACTGGAGCCCGGAGACCTACCGCCTCCTCGGCTGCGACCCGGAGCACGGCCCGCTCAGCCTCGACCGGCTGCCCGACCGCCTCCCCGAAGCGGACCGGCCGCTGCTGCGGCGGATGATGACCGACGCCCTGGTGCACGGCCGCCACGCCGCCGGCACCCTGCGGGTCCGCCGCCCCTGCGGACGGCACGACGGCGTCGAGTGCGCGAGCGAGCCCGTCCTCGGCACGGACGGCACCGTGGTCGCCCTGCACATGCTGCTCCGCCCGGCCCCCCCGCTCTGACTCCGGCGGACGGACGCCCGCGCCCCCGGGGCGCACCCGCCGGGGGCCGCCCGGGAGCCCGTCAGGTCAGCCGCCGCCGGTTCTTGGCGTCCGCCGCCCGCAGCTCCCGGCCCAGTTCCTCCCGCAGCTCGTCCACCACCGCCAGCCCCCGGTACTGCGCGGTCAGCCGGTACATCTCCCGCAGCCGGTCCCAGGTCCGGTGCGAGGAGTTCTGGCCGATCAGGTTCAGCACCATCTTGGCCTGGAACTGCGCCGCGTCCGGCTCCCCGGTGATCAGATGCACCGACGCCAGGGTGATCCGGTCGAACAACGCCGAACGCAGCTGCCCGGTGCCCTCCCGCAGGGTGATCACCCGCTCCGCGTGCCGACGGGCCTCGTCGGCCGCCGCCGGGACGTGCTCGGACAGCGTGCGCAGCACCAGGGCCTGCATACCGCGCAGTTCGGCTTCGTCGAACACCTGCATCCACGAGGGCGGCGGCTCCGACGCCTCCTCGCCGAACAGGTCCTCGGCCTCCCCCAGCAGCCGGTAGGTGTCCTGGGAGTGCCCGATCGAGGCGTGCGCCCACGCCTCGACGGTATTGAGCATGGCGCGCGTTCTGGGCAGCAGCCGCCCGCCGGCCGCCTTGGCCGCCGACATCAGGTCGAGCGCGTCGTCGGCCCGGCCCAGGTGCACCATCTGCCGTGCAGCCCGGGAGATCGCCTCACCCGCCCGCGGCCGGTCGCCGGCCTCCTTGGCCGCGTCCGCCGCCATCATGAAGTACTTCTGGGCGGTGGGCTCCAGGCCCACGTCGTGCGACATCCAGCCCGCCAGCACCGCCAGGTTGGCCGCGACCAGCCACAGCCGCTGCTCGACCGCCGGTGCGTGCCGGTGCGTCAACAGCCCGCCGACCTCGTTCAGTTGGCCGACCACCGCCTTGCGCTGCAGGCCGCCGCCGCGGGCGGCGTCCCAGGCCCGGAACACCTGCACCGAGTGCTCCAGCGACTCCACCTCGTCGAACCCGACCGGGCCCGCGTCGTACACGTCCACCACCGGGTGCGCTCCGCTCCCGGTGACCACCTGTCGCGGCCCGGGGACGGACGCCGCGTACGCGACCGCGTCCCCTCCCAGCCAGCCCTTCAGCGAGTCGGCGATGACCGCCCCGGCCGTGAGCGCGGCTCCGGCGCCCACCAATCCACGTCGGTTCAGCATGAGGTCCATTCCCGTGAACTCGGTGAGGACCGCGGCTGTTCGATCCGGCGACCACGGGACTGCTCCGGACGTGTCCGCTCCGGACCTGGTGGGCCGGTGTCGTTCCAGACCGAGGTCCTCAGTGGTGACGACACGGCCGAGCCGCTCCGTGAACACGGCCGCCAGCACCCTCGGCACCGGATCGCGCGGGATCTCCCCCTGCTCGATCCAACGCCGTACCCTCGACGTGTCGGTGGACAGCTGCAGCTGACCCATCGCGGCACCCCGACGGTTGACCAGCCGCGCCAGCTCGCCCTTCGACCATCCGGTCAGGACGAACAGATCGGCCAGTCGGGTGTTGGGTTCCCTGCTCAATGAAGCCCCCAGGTTCCTCGGCTGATCCGAGGCTAGAGGCTCGGGCAAGTGCCGGGCGAGCATTCGCCACCGTTCGCCAGGGCCCGCCAGACTACTAAGCCAGTGCCCGACGGGTGTGTTGTAGGGGTGCGCCACCTCGCCCCCCGGGTCGGGCGGCGTCCCACCAGCGTCGGGGCTGTCCCCCGACGGTGGCGCGGGACGCTCCCGGTCCTCACCCGAGGGGGTGGCGCGGCCGGGTGGCGCGGGAGCGCCGGGCACGGCCACGGCAGTCCGGCCGACCGCATTCCCCAGGGTGCGGACGGCCGGAGCACCGCCGAACAGGGGTTCCTGACCCCGCGTCCGTGCCCGGCGCCCGCGCACCACCCCCCGCACGGCACGACGCACCGCACCACCCGACGTACCGCACCACCCGCAGGGCCGCCGTCACGCCAGGAAGCACACGGCACCGGCCCTCCCCCGCCCCCGCGGGGCAACACCCGCCGACGGACCGGAAGGGACCACCCTCAGCCCATGTACTCCTCAGCGACGACCCCCACGCCCACCGCGACCCGCCCCGCGCTGCGCCCCCCCGCCGCAGCCGCCGGCCGCACCGGCCCGAGGGCGGTGCCCCCGGCGAGCCGTCCGGCGGCCCCGCGCGGCGCGGAGGGCCGGGCCACGGACACCCGGGTCGTCCCGACCGGCCGCACGGCGCTGGGCCCCACCGGCCGTACCGCGCTGGGGCTGCGCGCCCCCGAGACCGCCATGCCGGCCGGTGGCCGGATGCCGCTGGCCCGGCAGGCCGACGGCCAGGTGCTGCGGGCCCGGCGGCCCGGCCAGCCCGGCGGCGGCCCCGAGCGGATCGATCCCTCGGCACTCCAGACCCCGGCGGTCCGGGCGGCGCTCGCCAGTGTCGCGCGGATATGTCCCGCGTTCACCCCGCGCCAGGTCCTGCGCGAGGGCAGCCGCCACATCCTGGTGGCGGGCACCATCGGGCGGGCTCCGGTGGTCGCCAAGTGCCTGGCGCCGCAGGCGGTGCGGAGTGAGTACTTCGAGCAGCTGGTGGCCGACTTCCACCACGAGGTCGCGGTCTACCGGGCGTTCGTCCGGCACCGCCCGCCGGTGCGGCTGCCCCGGCTGGTGGCGGCCGACCACGACCGGTGCGTGCTGGTCATGGAGCGCATCCCCGGGCGCCCGGCCGCCCGCGAGCGCCACCCGGTCAACGCGCCCACCCCGGGCGAGGTGCGGGCGCTGCTCACCGCGGTCCGCACGCTGAACCTGTGGCGGCCGCCGACCGACGTCTTCCAGCCGCGCCTGGACTACCAGTTGGAGATCGCCCGCTACCACTCGGTGGGCCAGCTCACCGACCGGGACGCCGGCGACCTGCGCGGCCTGCTGCACGGCCTCGGCCACACCCCGCTCCAGCTCTGCCACGGCGACGCCCTGCTCAGCAACATGCTGCTGGCGCCGTCCGGCCCGGTGCTGGTCGACTGGGAGCAGGCCGGCTGGTACCTGCCCGGCTACGACCTGGCAGTGCTCTGGAGCGTCCTGTCCGGGGACACCGCGGCACGCCGCCAGATCAGCCAACTCGCCCAGAACGGCGGCACGATGGCCCGGGACGCGTTCCTGGTGAACCTGGTGCTGGTGCTCATGCGGGAGATCCGGCTGTACGACGTGCCGGGCGCCGGCGAGGAGCAGCGGATCATGATCCGCCGGCTCTACGACGACGCGGCGCTCGCCCGCCGCGCCGTCCGCGCCGCGGTCGGGACCCGCTGAGCCACGGGGGTCAGAGGTCCGCCGCCCTGCCCGCCGCGCCCTGCCCGTCCCGCCGCGCCCTGCCCGTCCCGCCGCGCCCTGCCCTGCTCGCCCCGCTGGTCGGCGCGGGCGGGGCGCGGCGGTGGGGTCCGGGCATCGCCGGGCGGAGGTCGGGGGCCTCTCCCGGCCGCCGGGCCGGGGCACCTCGTGGCCCCGGGAACGACCGCCGGGCCCGGGCGCTACGGCCGGGTGCCCCGTTCCAGCGCGGCCCGTCCGACGGCCTCCAGGACGGTCTCGTCGGCGGCCAGGTGCACCCGGCTGCTGAGCACGTCCCGCAGGTAGCGCTCCAGCGGGTGACGCCGGCTCAGGCCGGGGTTGCCGGTGAGGGCGACGGCCTGCTGAACCACCGCCGTCGCGGCCCGGGTCGCCAGCAGGTGGGCCGGACCGGTCCGGGCGACCGCCTCCGGCTCGCCCCGGTCCACCCGGGAGGCCAGCCCCTCGACCAATTCCTCGGCACCGATCAGCTGGGCCTCGATCTCGCCGAGGGCGGTCCGGTAGCGCGGCAGGGTGCCGAGCGGCTCGGTCAGGTTGGCCGGAGTGCGCTGGTTGAGGAAACGGATCAGCCAGGCCTCGGCGGCCCGGGCGACGCCGATCGCCACCGCCGAGAGGGCCAGGTCGTGCCAGGCCAGGGAGAGTTCGGCCTCGGCGTCGACGCCCTGACGGGCCGTCCGGCGGCCGGTGGTCAGGCCGAGCGCTAGGTCGGCCGGCACCCGGACCCCGTCCAGTACGACATCGTGGCTGGCGCTGGCCCGCAGGCCGAGCTGGTCCCAGGTCGGGTCGATCTCCAGACCCTCGCTCTCGCCGCGGACCAGGAAGGTGCCGACCCTCGGCTCCTCCTCGTCGGTCCGCGCGGTGACCGCCATCCAGGCGAGCGCCTCGGCGCCGGTGCAGTACGTCTTCCGGCCCGTCAGCAGCCAGCCGTCGCCGTCCCGTCGGGCGACCGTGGCGGGCAGCTCGCCCACGACGGCCCCGGGCTCCGCCCGCAGGGTGTTGATCAGTACCGGGCCGCGCCGGGACTCGGTGAGCAGCCGCCGGTAGCCGGCCGTCGGCCAGTCGGCGCGGCGGGCCTGCTCGGCGTGCCGGAGCAGGGTGAAGGCGGTGACCACGGCCACCGAGGCGTCGCCGCGGCCGAGTTGGGACAGCACCCGGACGGTGTCGGCGAGCGTTCCGCCCGGACCGCCGTACCGCGTGGAGACGGTGAGGGTGAGCAGCCCGGCCTCGTGGACCGCCTCGATGCCCTGGTAGGGGAAGGTCGCGTCGCGGTCGTGCTCCTCGGCGCGGGCGGCCAGCAGGTCGACCACCCGGGGCAGCCCGGCGAGCGCGGCCTCGATCCCGGTGCGGTCGGGCCCGGGGTCGGTGGCGGCGGACGCGGAAGCAGCGCGCGCGGTGGCGGAGGCGGAACGCACCGGGCCGGCGGAGGCGGGCCCGGCGGACGCGGAGCCGGCAGCGGCGGGCATGGAACCGGCGGAAGCGGCGGAACCGGCGGGTGTGGAACCGGTGGATTCGAGATGGCCGGAATCGGACCGGTCGGAATCCGCCGTTCGCGGAGCGGTCCGGGAGCGGCGTCCGGCGAGAGCGTCCTCGGACGCACGATCGACGGTCGAACGGTTGACGGTGCGGGTCGTCATGATGCGGTGCCTCCGGGCGGCAGCGTGGGCTCGGCGAATGCGGGCGGCACGCCGTACGGGCGCGCGGTACCGACTGGCGGCCCCGGAGGCCGGCTCACGGCCCGCCCCCTGGTGTCGGCGCCGACCGGACACCGGTCGACCGCCCGCCGCCGGGGGACGAATCCCCCCTCAGCGGCCCGGACACGCCGCGCTGGCGGTGCGCCGCAGATCCAGATGCCTGCGACGGGTCAGCAGCGGGAGACGGCACGGCATGTTCGCGACTGTACGAACCGTTGATCGATACCGTCAAGCAGCGTCCGCCCCCCGGGCGGGACCGACCGGCCCCGCCGGGATCAGCCCTGCTGGAACATGTCCGCGGGGAGCGGCTTCAGCAGCTGATACAGGTCGTCCGAAATCGGTCGGTCCCAGGACGCGATGGTGACCAGGACGCCGTCGCTGCGGCCGAACTGGGCGCAGAACACGCGTTCCTCGCTGACCTTGACCTTCTTCACGATCAGCAGGTCGTCCCCGAGCATCACCGGGAAGTCCTCGGCCGAGACGAACTCGACCGGCTCGTCGTTCTCCAGCGCCGCGAGCAGCTGCCGCACCTCGAAGGGCACGTCGTCGCCGGTCTCCCTGGCGGGCGAACCCTCGGGGAGGTTGCCGATGAACATCGCCGGGCCTCTGCCGCCGAACAGGTCGTAGCGCAGGAAAATCCCCTGGCAGGAGCCGTCCGGGCCGGTCATCATGGCCGCACCGAAGTCACCGGGCCAGTCACCCGGGTCCATCGCGAGCACGTCGAAGTCCGGGCCGGCGGGCTGTCCGGAGCGACGGCGGAGAAAAGACATGGGAACATCGTACGTGTCCGGCAGACCACGCTCGCGAGGTGGGTCGGGCGCCGCCGGGGGACGAGCGGGAGATCGACGCTCAGAGACCAATGTTGACTCTGAGCAACCGTCCGGGCTACGTTCGGTTCAGCACGACAGCCGTTCTGGGTTTCACCCTTCGGGGGGACGGCATGTCGCAACGCGGCCCTACACGCGTTTCCCTCACTGTGCACTTGTCGTGCCGAACCGCCGAGCACCCAGCTTCGTCGTCGCACACAGCACGAACACACAAGCCAACAGTTCCATGCATCACAAGCCAGATCCGCGGGGCCCCGGCCCGTCGCTCCCGTGGATCTGCTCGGGACGCCGCCGCGTGGGGGCGTGCGGGTCCCGAGCATCGGTGCCGTCATCCGAGTCGCTCTCGGCGTCGGCGCCAACCTCCCGGCGACTGCCGGCCCCTCATGGGGCCGGGACCGGCCGACGCACCCCGGTGCGCAGGGGATGACTGGGAGGATGGCCTGGCAGTACTGCCGGGCCGCACAGCAGGCGCCGTGTCTGGCCGCGTGGGGGCGGTGGGCACGGCGTCTGCCCGTGCTCATACTCTGAGCTGCGTTTGTCTAACAGTCAACAGAAATTCTGACGGGGCACGCTCAATGGATCATCACTTGTGATGTTCGGACCCGAAAGATCGTCTGCGGAGCGGACCCCCGTCGATCGGGGGTCCGCTCCCGCTGTGAACCGCCCGGCGCGCCGCCTCAGGTGAGGTCGAACTCGCCGTCCCGGGCGCCGAGCACGAAGGCCCGCCACTCGCCCGGCGTGAAGACCAGGACCGGCCCGTCCTCCTGACGGCCGTCCCGCATCCCGATGTAGCCGTCCACGAAGGCGATCTGCACGTCCCCGACGCCCTGACTGCTGCACAGCCACTCCGCCCCGGTGAAGTCCACCCTGGGCTTCCCGTTCGGCGCCAACTCCGGCCGCGCCACGCCGGCCTCCGTATTCGTCCCGCTGCTGGATCCCACTGACCGATCTCCTCCCGACGGCGTTCCGGAGCCAGCCTAGCCACACCGCCCGGCCCCGGTCAGCGGGTTGACGAGGACTCCTCCGGGCGGGGACGGACACCGCCGGAGGACGGGTCGAGGCGTGTCCCGACCGGCGGGGGCGGCGGGCAGCTGCCAGAGTGCTGCCAGGGCGCCGCCCCACCGCCCTGCCGGCCCGCGCCACTCGAACGATTCAGCCACCGATCCGGACGCCGATCCGTTCACCGGCCCCGCCCAACGATCCATCCACCGGTCCACCCAGCGACCCGCCCGCTGACCCGCCCAACGATCCATCCACCGATCCACCCAACGATCCGCTCAAGGGAGCAGCCGATGAGCCGCCGGGACGGCACCCGCGCCGACGTCATCCCCATCTCCGACGCCCCCTCGGCCCACCCCCCGGCACCCCGTACGCCCCCCTCGCCCGCCTCGGTGCCCCGGCCGACCCCCGCCCGGCCCGCCGTGCACGGGAGGGTCGGGATCGTCCTGGTCTCGCACAGCCAGGAACTGGCCACCGCCGTACGTTCCCTCGCACTCGCGTTGACCGGATCCGACTCCCCCGCGCCGGTCGCCGCCACCGGGGGCGACCCGTCGGACGGACCGGGCATCAGCGCCGTCCTGGTGGCTGCCGCGACCCGACGGGTGGACCAGGGCCACGGCGTGGTGGTGCTCGCCGACCTGGGCGGGGCGGTCACCACCGTCCGCGCGCTGCTGTCCGACGCGGACGAGCACGGACTGCCGTTCCCCGTCAGGTTCGCCAACGCCCCGTTCGTCGAGGGCGCGGTGGCCGCCACCGCGACGGCCACGGCCGGCGGGGACCTGGCCGCGGTGCTGGACGCGGCGGAGGAGGCCTACCGGCAGTACAAGGGCTGACCTCGCCCGGGCGAGGCCCGGTGGGGCGGGCGGGCGCGGCACGCTCGGCGGCCGTCCCTGGTGCGGCGGGCGCGGCACGCGCGGCGGGCGTGGCGGGCGCCCCGGCCGCGACGGGCACGGCCGGTGGGCCGCTCGGGCTCAGGGGCGTTCCTTGCCCTCCCAGGTGAAGACCGCCGGCCCCTCGCACTCCAGCGCGTGGCGCAGCCGTTCGTGCTCGGTCTCGATCATCGGCGGCAGCTCGTCCAGCCCGAACCAGCCGACGTCCAGCGACTCGTCGTCGTTCACCCGCGCCTCGCCGCCGACCGCGCGGCAGCGGAAAGTCAGCACCAGGTACTGCGTCACATCGCCGTTCGGGTACGTGACCTGCGGCGAGACCGTGACGGAGGCGAGCAGCTCGGGCACGACCACCACCCCGGTCTCCTCCTCGCACTCGCGCACCACGCCGTCGGCGGGCTGCTCGCCCGGGTCGAGGATGCCGCCGACCGGCGCCCACCGGCCGTCGTCGGCCCGGCGGGCCAGCAGCACCCGGTCGCGGTCGTCCAGCACGACGGCGACGACGGCGCTGAGCCAGAGCGGACGGGTACCCACGATGGCGCGGAGTTCGGCGAGGAAAGGGGGAATGGCCATGAACCGCAGCCTATCGGGGCGGTTCCGGGGCGACCCGGTGCGCCCGGCCGGTGTCGGGCCGCAGCAGGGCGAGCACGGTGAGCCCGAGGATGTGCAGGTCGAGCCCGAGCGAGCGGTGCTCGACGTACCAGAGGTCGAGTTCGGCCCACTCGGGACGGCTGAGCGGGCGGGGCGTCCGGCCCCGGTCCAGGGCGTGCAGTTGGGCCCAGCCGGTGAGGCCGGGCCGCACCGCGAGGCGGCCGCGCTCCCGGCGGGAGTAGCCCACGACCTGGACGGGGCTGGCCGGCCGGGGACCGATCACCCCCATTTCGCCGCGCACCACGTTCCACAGCCGGGGCAGCTCGTCCAGGCCGGTGCGGCGCAACAGGGTGGTGAGCCGGCCGTCCCCGCCGGTCCGGAAGCGCAGGATCTGGAACTCGTGGCCGTGCCGTCCGGTCCGCGTCCGCCGCTGGAGCACCGGGCCGTCGGCGGAGCAGCGGAGCAGAACGGCGATCAGCAGGGCCAGCGGCAGCGCGACGATCGCGGCCAGGGCGGCGACGGCGAGGTCGCCGGCGCGTCTCATGAGGCGGCCACGGCACGATCCGGTCTGCCGCCCATCGCTCCCCCTCCGCGGCGCTTCGAGTCGAGCCGGAAGAACGCATTCACAGTAGACGCGGGATGAAGCCGTTGTCCGGAAATGGTGAAAGAAGGGGACCCAAGATTGTCCGACTGGACGATATTCAGTCGGTCTGACCAATTTCGCTCGATCTGCCGTTTCGAAATGCCGAGAGCGATCGACATAACGGGTGGGGGCGACGCCCGGACGGAACCCGCCTGCCACGCGGCCGGCACCCCGGCCGGGAGCCGTCAGAGCACGGCGCGGCGACGGTCGCGGAACACGCCGAAGGCGATCCGGCCCAGCAGCAGGACGCCGGCGGCCAGACAGCCGGCCACCGCCATCGCCCAGGCCGGCCCGTCACTGTCCGGCACGAACACGGCCACGGCGATGCCGAGCACCAGGCAGGCCAGGCCCACCACGGCCAGCGGGAGCTGGTGGGTGACCAGCGCTCCGCCACTGCACGCGCGAGCCATTCGGGAGGCCCCGTGGAGATGGAAGGGGTCACGGTCCGCATCTGCCATGAGCCCAAGGTACCCCGGGGCGGGGCGAGTGGCAGCCCGCAGGGAGTGAAGGGTCGAACACCCTCCGCTACCGGAGAATCCGGGCTGGTCAGGAGCTCACCGAGATCGCCGCGAGGTGTGTCCGAGACGTCGGCGCGGGCATTCCGGCTCCACAATCAGTCCACGAAAAATCCTCGTCCCCCCGGTACAACCATCGGTCCGGTACAGCGGTCTCAATGGCATTGAGTGATCCAGGAGCCGTTCGAGGGTGGGCGTGAACCCCCACCGAGAACAGGAATATCCAGGAGCGGAGCCGCCGCCCCTGGAGTCGGAGGCCGGGCTCCGTCCTCCGGCGGTACCGCCACGCCGCTCGGCGAACGAGGGGGAACCGTGCCGCAGTCCCAGTCCAGTACATCGATCTCCACGGCCCGCGCCCGGCCGGCACCCGGCCCGCGCGCGCTGCCCCCGCCCACCGGACGGCCCGCCGACCGGCGCGACATCGGCCGGCCCGCCGACCGCCCGGCCACCGACCGTCTGCACGGCGGGCTGCTCCACGGCGAACTCCTGCACAGTGAGCTTCTGCGCAGTGAGCTCCTTCACGGCGACCATCGACACAGCGAGCCTCGGCATCGCGAACCTCGGCCCGGCGGGCACCGGGATGCCGGACACCGGGACGGCGGGGGCCGTCACGGCGGGCATCGGGACGGCGGGGGCCGTCACCGGGCGGCCGGCGGCACGGAACAGCAGGACGCTCGGGGCGAATGGCTGCGGTTCGCCCCCGTCCAGCCGCTGTTCCGGGCCCTGGCCGCCCAGCGACTTGCCGTGCTCGCGTACCACGGGGTGACCGACCACCACTCCTTCGGCGCCCAGCTCGACCGGCTCCAACGGCTCGCGACACCCGTCTCGCTCGGCGCGGTCCTCCAGGCCGTCACCGAGCGGCGGCCGCTACCGCCCAGGAGCGTCCTGGTCACCTTCGACGACGCCGACCGGAGCGTGCTCACCCACGCCCTGCCGGCCCTCGACGCCCGGGGCATTCCGGCCACCGCGTTCGTCATCTCGGAGCTCATCGGCACCGAGCGGCCGTTCTGGTGGCACGAGGCCGACTTCCTGGCCCGGCACGGGGGCCGGGCCCGCTCGCTCGACTGCGGACACCCGTCCCAACTGCTCCGGCGACTCAAGGCCATGCCGGACCCGGACCGCCGGCGCAGCCTGCACGAGCTGCGGGTCAGCGCCGACCGCCGGCCGCCCCGCCAGGAGCAGCTGACCCCGGCCGACCTGCTCGCCCTGCGGGACGGGGGCGTCGCCATCGGCAACCACACCCAGGGGCACCCGTGCCTCGGGCGCTGCGACGACGACACCGTGCGCACCGAGATCACCGGCGCCCACGAGGCCCTCACCCGCTGGCTGGGCGAACCACCGATCGCCTTCGCCTACCCGGACGGCGGCCACGACGTCCGTGCTGAAACCGTTCTGCAGGAGCTCGGCTACCGCCTCGGCTTCCTCTCCGACCACCGCCTGGGCCCCCGGCTCCCCTCCCATCCCCTCCAGATCAGCCGCCTCCAGGTCGACTCCACCACCAGCACCCGCCGCTTCGACACCATCCTGTCCGGCCTGGAACCCGCCTACCGCCGCTGGCGCCGTCAAGCCGTCGCCTAACGGGGCAGTAGGCCCCACCTGCGCGCAGGAAGTCGGCGCGGCCGACTTCCTGCGCGAGCCGCATCAGAAGTGCCATCCAGGCACGGCCGCCGCACCCCGCCCGGCCTCCCGCAATCCCCGCACCAGAAAATCGGCCGCGCCGACTTTTCGATTCCAAGATCATGTGAGCGACGAGCCGGTCCGGGCCGTCACCCCCGCGCGAGAAGTCGACCAGATCGACTTCTCGCGCACTCACCCGGCCGAAGCCGCGCGCCCCAGGAATGCCGATCCCGCCAACTTCCCGCACGCCCAAAGATGGCCCCGCGCCAAAATCCGGCCAGCCCGACTCCCCCACACCCCACCGCGCCCGACACCCCACGCACGACCCGATTCTATGCGCGTAGAGGCCGCCCGAAGCCGGCCCCGCGCACAGCAGCTCGGCATGAGAAGTCGGCCATATCGACTTCCCGTGCACCGGGAGGGCCTCGGCTGGCGATCAGAAGCCCTCAAGCCGCCCGGCAGCGGAGCCGCAGCCACCGCGGCACCGCGCAGGAAGTCGGCCCGGTCGACTTCCTGCGCAGCAGGGGCCCCGGGCGGGCAACCAGCAGGCCGCACAACTACGAGGCCGCGAAGCCGAGGCACCCGAACACGGCACAGGAAGTCGACCAGATCGACCTCCCGCGCGCCGGCTGCGCCCACAGGAGCCGGAAGGACCAGCCTTCAACGCGGCAGATGGAGCGAGCTCGGCATGAGAAGTCGGCCCGGTCGACTTCCTGCGCACGGCAGATCCACGCACCAAAGCCCTCCGGCCTGCGGCCGGCCATGCTGGGAGAGGTGAAGCCCACCCAAGCGAAACACCGCGTGAGAAGTCGGCCGAATCGACTTCTCACGCACCAGGCGCGCTCGGGTGGGCGATCAACAAGCCTCGGGGCGGTGAGGCGACGGAGCCGTGGCACCCGGACACGGAGCGAGAAGGCGACCAGATCGACCTCCCGCGCGCCAGGAATCGGGAGAAGTCGACTCTATGCGCGTAGATCCATGTAGGGGCGGGGCCCGGCAGGTCGGGGCGGGTGCCGCCGCGCGAGAAGTCGGAGGGGTCGACTTTCGGTGCGCCGGCGGGATGTGGTGCGCGGTGGTGGTGTCCGGGCGTGGTGCCGGGACGTCGAGGCGGGTCGTGCGTGAGAAGTCGGCCGAGTCGACTTCTCACGCACCGGACCCGCTCGGGTGGGCGATCGGCAAGCCTCGGGGCGGCGGAGCCGGGGAGCCCGAGCGCGGAGCAGGAAGTCGACCGGATCGACTTCCTGCGCGCGCTGCGGCGGTCGGTCGGGGCGGCCGGCTTCCGTCCGGGGTCAGCCGATGAGGGTGGCGAGGGCGTTGCCCTGGGGGTAGAGGGCGGCGACCGGGGGGAGGTTGGCGGGGGCGCCGGCGTGGAGGACGGTGAGGGTGCCGCCGCCCGTCCGGGTGGGGTCGGCGACGCGGCGGAGGGCCTGGGCGGCCACGGCGTCGGCGGAGCCGTGCAGGGTGAGCCCCGGCGAGGCGGTCGGGGCGACGGCGGCGCGGATGCGGTCGTCGACGAGTTCGTAGTGGGTGCAGCCGAGCACGATGACGTCGGTCCCGACCGGCGTCCGGGCGGCGGCGTCCGCGATGGCGGCGGTGATGGCCTCGTCGTCGCCGTGCTCGACCGCGTCCGCGAGGCCCGGGCAGGCGACCTCGGTGACGTCCGCCGAACCGCCGAAGTCACGGATCAGCCCGCGCTGGTAGTCGCTGCCGGTGGTGGCCGGGGTGGCCCAGATGGCGACCCGGCCGCCCTGTGCGGCAGCGGGCTTGATCGCCGGGACGGTGCCGATCACCGGAAGCCCGGGCTCCAGCTCGGCCCGCAAGGTGGCGAGCGCGTGCACGGAGGCGGTGTTGCAGGCGATCACCAGCGCATCGGGTTCGAGCGCGGCGGCGGCCCGGCAGCAGCCGAGGGCCAGCTCCGTGACCTCTTCCGGCGTACGCGGCCCCCACGGCATCGAGGCCGGGTTGGAAGAGAGCACCAGATCCACGTCCGGGCGCAGCTTCCGAAGGGCGGCGGCGGCGGCCAGCAGGCCGATTCCGGAGTCCATCAGTGCGATCTTCACGGGTCAAGACTTTAGTCGATGCGCTCGTCCGGCCCGGTTCTGCGGCAGACTGCCGGGGTGACCGTCCTGCTGTGGATCGCCGCGTTCTCCCTGCTGGTCTGGCTCTGGCTGGCGTGCTGCCACGGTTCGTTCTGGCGCACGGACGTACGGCTGCCGCCGCGTCGCCCACCGGTCCGCTGGCCGCAGGTGGCGGTCGTGGTGCCGGCCCGGGACGAGGCCCCGGTGCTCCCGGCGAGCCTGCCGACGCTGCTCGCGCAGAAGTATCCGGGGCGGGCCCGGGTGTTCCTGGTGGACGACCACAGTTCGGACGGCACCGGTGCCCTGGCGGCGGAACTGCGGACGATCGACGGGCTGGAGCTGACCGTCACCACCCCTCCCCCGCTGCCGCCGGGCTGGACCGGCAAGCTGTGGGCGCTGCGGCACGGCGTGGCGCTGGCCGGGCCGGACGTCGAGTACCTGCTGCTGACGGACGCCGACATCGCGCACGGCCCGGATTCGCTGGCCGAGCTGGTGGCCGCCGCCGAGAGCAACGGGCTGGACCTGGTGTCGCAGATGGCCCGGCTGCGGGTGGAGACCGGCTGGGAGCGGCTGATCGTGCCGGCCTTCGTGTACTTCTTCGCCCAGCTTTACCCGTTCCGCCGGAGCAACCGCCCCGGTGCCCGGACGGCGGCCGCTGCCGGCGGCTGCTCGCTGGTGCGGCGCGAGGCGCTGGAGCGGGCGGGCGGGGTGGCGGCGATCCGCGGCGCGGTGATCGACGACGTGTCGCTGGCCCGGGCGGTGAAGTCCGCCGGTGGCCGGACCTGGCTGGGCCTGGCCGACGACGTGGACAGCGTGCGCCCGTACCCGCGGCTGGAGCAGCTGTGGCGGATGGTCTCCCGCAGCGCCTACGCCCAGCTCAGGCACTCGCCCGTGCTGCTGCTCGGGACGGTGCTGGGGCTGGCGCTGGTCTATCTGGTGCCGCCGGTGGCGACGGTGGCCGGGCTGGTGGGCGGGGTGCCGCCGGTGGCGGCCGCGGGCGGGGCGGCGTGGGCGCTGATGGCGGGCACGTACCTGCCGATGGTCCGGTACTACGGGCAGCCGGCCGCGGCCGTGCTGCTGTTGCCGTTCACCGCGGGGCTGTACCTGCTGATGACGGTCGACTCGGCGGTGCGGCACTGGCGCGGCCGGGGCGCCGCGTGGAAGGGCCGGACGTACCCCCGAACCTGAGAGGTCCCTGTGCCGAACCCGCTGCGCGGTGGGCCGACCCGTTCCATACTGCTCGGATGGACCGTCAGCAGATCTCCCGCCTCGCCCATGCCCGCCACCCGGTCGCGGCCCCGCTGGCGGACGAGTCGGTGGCCCGGTTGCTGGATCGCGCCACGGCCGGGACGGAGCGGGGCCGGGCCCTGGACCTGGGCTGCGGCGAGGGCGTCTGGCTGCTCCGGACGCTGGCCGCCCACCCGGGCTGGCGGGCGGTGGGCGTGGATCTGGACGCGGCCGCGCTGACCCGGGCCCGGGAGACCGCGACCGCGCTCGGCGTGGTCCGCCGGATCGGCCTGCACCACGTGGACGTACGGGAGTTCACCTCGCGGGAGCCGTTCGACCTGGTGCTGTGCGTCGGCGCCACCCACGCGTTCGGCGGTCTGCTGCCGACGCTCGCCGCAGCCCGCGAACTCCTGGCCCCGGGCGGCCGGTTGCTGGTCGGCGAAGGGTTCTGGCAGCGCGAGCCGTCGCAGCCGGCACTGGACGGGCTGGGCGCCGCCCGGGAGGACTTCGCCGATCTGGCGACGACCACCGACCGGGTCCTCGCGGACGGCTGGTCGCCGGTGTTCGGTCACGTCAGTTCCGAACACGAGTGGGACGACTACGAGTTCTCCTGGACGGGCTCGCTGGCCGAGTGGGCACTGGATCACCCGGACCACCCGGACGCCACGGCCGCCCGCGAGGCCGCGAACCGGCACCGCACCGAGTGGCTGCACGGCTACCGGGGGACGCTCGGCTTCGTCACGTACCTGCTGCGCCGCGACTGACGCCTGACGGCTGACGGCTGACGGCTGACGCAACTGAAGTGACCGGAGCGACCGGAGCGACCGCGACGGCCGAAGCCGCGGAAGCCTCCGGCCCCGTTGGAGCGTTCGGAGCGGCCGGGTTCCCGCCGCCCGGGCGATCGGCTACTTCGGGATCCGCGCGAGGAAGTCGTCGATCAGCGGGGCGATTTCGGGCAGCTTCTCCTCCAGGGCGAAGTGCCCGGTGTCGAACAGGTGCAGCTCGGCCCCGGGCAGGTCGCGCAGGTAGGCGCGGGCGCCGGCCTCGGTGAAGAACGGATCGCCCAGGCCCCAGAGCACCAGAGCGGGCGGCTGGTCGGCGCGCAGCCAGGCCTGCCAGGCGGGGTAGAGCTCGACGTTGGAGAAGTAGTCGAGGGCGAGTTCGACCTGGATGTCCTTGCGGCCGGGCAGGTCGAGGAAGTGCTGGTCGAGCGTCCAGCCGTCGGGGGCGATCAGGCTCGGGTCGCCCGTGCCGCCCTCGTACTGGTCGCGGGTGACGTCCAGGGTGAGGATCGAGCGGGCGGCCTGCTCGGCGCCCGGCACGCCGCGCTTGTTGGCGATGAACTCCCGCGCCTGGCCGGAGAGTCCCTCCTCGTAGGCGTTGCCGTTCTGGATCACCAGGCCGGTGATCCACTCCGGGTGCCGGGTGGCCAGGCGCAGGCCGACGGGGGCGCCGAAGTCGAAGACGTACAGCGCGAAGCGGTCCAGGCCGAGGGCGAGGCAGAACCCCTCGATCACCTCGGCGAGGCTGTCGAAGCGGTACGTGAAGGTGCCGGGCGCGGGGCTGTCGCTGTGGCCGAAGCCGGGGTAGTCGGGGGCTATCAGGCGGTAGCGGGTGCCGAGCGCGTCGAGCAGCCGGGCGTACTGGTGGGAGGACGACGGGAAGCCGTGCAGCAGCAGGAGCACGGGCGCGTCGGCCGGGCCGGTTTCGCGGTAGAAGACGCGCAGGCCGTCGACGTCGACGTGGCGGTGGTGGACGTGCGGGATCGTCAGCTCGCTCATGTTAACCATTAAACAGCATCTGAACGGTTAGACAAGCCGAACGGTCGGACAAGGTCCTTGTCCGGCAAACCACTTGCCGGGCAAGGCACATGTGCGAGCTGATCCGATGTCACCGACGTGGCCGGGAGGGCCGGCTCAGTGGCGGTGCTGCCGCTCCTGCTGCACCAGGTGGTCGAGCACCTCGGGCATCGCCTCGACCCCGCCGGCCTGGGTCGGCGAGGTGCGGTACTCGCCCTGGACGACGACCGTCGGCAGCTCGTTGATGCCGTAGCGGGTGAAGGCGGCGGCGGCCTCGTCGACCGACCGGCCCACCGCGGCCGAGCGGTAGGCCCGGCCGAACGCCTGGGCGTCGACGCCGTTGCGCACGGCCCAGTCGGTGGCGGTGGCCTCGGTGGTGAGGTCGAGGCCCTCGTTGTGCACGGCGCGGAACACGCTGCTCTGAAGGCGGCCGACCAGGCCGAGCCGGTCCAGCGTGTAGTACAGCCGGGCGTGGCCGCGTTGCACGGCCTCGTCCTGACTGCCGGGCCAGACGGCCGGGACGCGGCGCAGCACGACATCGGCGCGGTGCTTCTCCGCCCAGGCCTGCAAAGGCTGTTCGAGCGCCTGGGAGTGGCCGCAGTCGTACCAGAAGAATTCGACCGCCTCGGTCCGGGCGCTCACGCGCACCGGTTGCGGATGGTCGAGTTCGACGAACTTGACACCCTCGGCAGGGGGTTGGTGGGACATCGCGCCGGCCTGGACGGGGGACGCGGCAATCCCGACGGCGACGGCGAGCAGGACGGTGGACCGCAGCAGCGACTTCGAGTTCACACCGGGCAGTGTGCTGGCGACGGTTCACTACCGGCCGGTTGCTGCGGCGCAGGCAGGGCCGGATTCGCTCGATCGGCGCACCCGGGCCCGAGCCTGTTGACGGGACGGACCACCCGACAGGGCCAGCAGAACCGACGTGCTCGGCGGGCCCACGGGACCGGGATGCGCGGCGGGCCCACGGGACCGGGATGCGCGGCGGGCCCACGGGACCGGGATGCGCGGCGGGCCCACGGGACCGGGATGCGCGGCGGGTCAGCCGGCGGCCTCCGGGCCCGCCGTCCACACCTCGGCGACCAGGTGCTGCCAGGCGTCCACGACGGCACCCAGCTCGAAGTGCTCCAGCGCGTGCGCCCGGGCCGCCGCCCCCAGGCCCGCCCGGTTGACCGCCAGCACCTTGCCCAGCGCCTCGGCGAGGGCGAGCGGGTCCCCGGGGGCGACCAGCGCGCCGGTCGCACCGTCCCGGACCACCTCGCGCACCCAGCCGACGTCAGTGGCCACGGCGGGCACCCCGGCCAGCGCCGCCTCGATCAGCGCGCCGGGCACGCCCTCGCTGTCACTGGTCAGCAGCAGCGCGTCGGCGGCGCGGTAGAGCGGGGCCGGGTCGGACAGCGGGCCGAGGAAGTGGGCGCGGGCGGCGGCCGGGTGGCGAGCCAGCGCCTCGCGCAGCGGCCCGTCCCCGGCGACGGCGAGCCGGACGTCGGGCAGCCGGTCGAGCACGTCGAGGGCGAGGTCGAGCCGCTTCTCCGGAGCTATCGCCCCGATCCAGGCGACCAGCAGCACGTCGGCCGGCAGGCCCAGCGCGTGCCGCGCGGCCCGCCGGTCGTCCCGGCCGTCGGCGGGCGGATAGCTTTCGGCCGCACGGGAGTTGGGGATCACGTGAACCTTGCCCTCGGGCAGCCGGAACTGTTCCTCCAGAACGACGCGCGCCTCCTCGGTGAGGGTGGTGACGGCGGCCGCGCGATGCATCAGCGCGCCGCCGCGCACCCGGCGCAGCCGGTTGGCGGTCCAGTAGCGCGGGTGGCCGACCGAGACGTAGACGAAGGGCGTACGGGTCCCGGCCAGGGCGAGGGCGCAGGCGGCCAGGGTGTCCGAGCCGTGGGCGAGCACCACGTCGGCGGCGCGCGCGGCGGCGCGCAGCGCCCGCAGGGTGCTCGGGTGCAGCCGCCCGGGGCCCAGCACGGCGGCGGAGCGCAACCCGGAGGCGGCGGAGCAGTCCACGGAGGCCCGGCCTGCGGAGTCGGGGCCCCGGTCGGCGGAGTCGGGGGCCCGGCCGGCGGCGTCAGGTGCCCGGCCCGCGGAGTCGGAACCCCCGCCCCCGGAGCCGGAGTCGGGACCCGGATCCGCGCAGTCCCGCCTCGACTCGACGGGGCAGGGGTGGACGGCCGGATGCGGGGCGAGGGCGCACAGCGCGGAGGACTGCCCCCGACGGCCCAGTTCCCGGTGGAGGTCACGGGCGAAGTTCTGTGCGCCGCCACGGCGTGAGTCGCTGATCAGATGCAGGACACGCGGACGGTTTCCGGCCGGATCGGCCGACAAATGGTCGGGCATGGACCGACCTTGGCACAGTGCTCCGTCCGGTACATCCCCTTCGCGCAACCTGATGGTGGCCCATCCGCCCGCACTTGTACACCCGATGTGCGCCACGGGGCCGCCGTCGTGCGCCGGATGCGACCACTGTGCGCCCCGCCTCGCCCCCTGCCGCGCTCCGGTTCACCCCGTCGCGCCGGGTCGGCGCCGTCCCGGCTCGGCGCGTGCCGGTGTCACATGCGCTTTCGAGCAGCGCGGTCGAGCCGGATGTTCGGCCGCCGAAAGGCCGGTACGCGGAGCGCCCCCACCCCGCCCGGCCGGTCGGGGCCGGGCCCCGCGGCGGTTACCCGATTCGGGTGAACGCGGTTGGACCTCGACCCGGGCCGCTCGGCAGGATGTCCGGCCGGGGGCGGCACCCGCCGTGCCGCCCCATCTCCCCCTTCCTCGTACGGATTTGGAGTCACCCGGTGTTCAAGGGATTCCGCAGCTTCCTGCTGCGCGGAAACGTGGTGGACCTCGCGGTCGGCATCGTGATCGGCGCGGCCTTCACCGCGGTCGTCACCGGGTTCGTCAGCGCCTTCCTCACCCCGCTGGTCGGCGTCGCGACCGGTGCCGTCGGCGACTTCACCCAGAAGACCTTCGACGTGGCCGGCACCCGGTTCCCGTACGGCCTCTTCGTCAACGCGGTCATCGGGTTCGTGCTGACCGCGGCCGTCATCTACTTCGCCGTGGTGCTGCCGGTCGGCAAGCTCCAGGCCCGCTTCGAATCGGCCAGGCCCGCGCCGGCCTCGAAGGTGGACTGCCCGGAGTGCCTGAGCCCGATCCCGGCCGCCGCGACCCGGTGCTCCTTCTGCACCTCCGAGGTCGGCAAGCCGGCCCTGCCCGCGCAGGCCCAGGCGCTGCAGTCGCACTGACCGCCGCGGCCGCGCCGGCACCCGTCCGGCACCGGGCCGGAATCGGGAAGCCCCGGGCCAACGGCGCAGGTCACGGGCAGGTCGCAGGCCTGAATCGAACGCCCGGAGAACTGACGGGAATTTTATTCCCGAAACATTCACGAGCCTCCGCCGCCCCCACGGCGGGGGCTCGAATGCGCCCGCGCACGCCCTGTCCGGAAAAAGTTTCTCCGCAGGGCCCCCGACCGTCCACCGGCCGGTCACCACAAGGCCTTCCGGCGACTCCGTCCGGCGACCGTTCGAGCACTGACGGGGCGCCAAGGTTGTCCGGAACCGGACGCCGGAATGTCCGTCTTTCCTACTTTCGAAACCTTTGTGCGAGCGAAGACTGTGTAAACACTCGAACTGCTCCCCCTCCCGCTCTCCTCAGCAGGCGCGTTGTGGGCTTACCGTATGGCCCATGACCTCGCCCCGCTCCTACGACGGAGTCGGCTACCCCTCTCCGTCCTTCTCCTCCGGCACGCCGATCTACGACAGCCTCGTGGCTGAGCGCGGCGTCCCCCAGATCGCGCCCATCAACGTGCCGGCCGCCCTGCCGCCGGCACTGTCGTCCGGTTACGGATCCGGCCCCGGCCAGTCCTACGAGAACCGCTACGGCAACGGGTACGAGAACGCCGGCAGCAACCTCCCCGCGCTGCCGCCCGCCCGCCTCGCCCTGGGCCCCGGCCCGAGCAGCGGTCCCTCCGCCGGCCCCGCCACGGCGTACATCCCCGCGCAGCCCGCGCCGGCGTACGCCGCTCCCCAGCCGCCGGTCCCCGGCTACGGCTCCCCCCAGCCGTACCAGCGACCGCAGCCCGGCGCCCCCGCCTTCGCCCAGGCCACCGGCGGCGGTTACCAGCCGACCGGCGGCCAGAGCTTCGGCGGCCAGAACACCTTCATCGGCGCCCAGGGCGGTCAGCAGACCTTCGGCGCGCAGCAGCCCGGCGGCCAGGGCGGTTTCGGCCAGGGCCAGCCGGCCGGTCCGCAGAGCTTCGGCGGCCAGCAGTCCTTCGGCGGGCCGAGCGCCGGCGGCCCCGGCCTCCAGGGCCAGGGCGGCGACCAGGCCTTCGGCGGCGCCCAGCTGCGCCCGGCCATGGCGCCGGTCGCGCCGGTCCGCCCGATGCAGCCGCAGCGCCCGGGCCCGTACGGCGAGCCCGGCCAGTTCCAGGGCGGCTACCAGCCGCAGGGCCAGGGCTACTGAGCCACTGCCGCCCCGAGGCCGTCCCCCACACGGCCCGAACCCGCACCACCTGAGCACCACCCGGCGCCCCGTGCGCCGGGCGAACGGAGAAACGGGTCATCCACGGACCGCCCGGCACGCCCCCACGGCGTCCGGGCGGTCCGTGCGCATCCGGGGTCCTTCCCTGCGGGCCGGGACCGGCTGGCAGGATGGGGGAATGCAGCTCACCGGACTCCACGTCTACCCCGTCAAGTCGATGTACCGCCTGAGCCCGGACACCGCCGTGGTCCAACCGTGGGGCCTGGCCGGAGACCGTCGCTGGATGCTCGCCGACGCGACCGGACGGTTCGTCAGCCAGCGTGAGAACTCGGCCCTCGGACAGGTCCGCGCCGAACTGCTGCCCGAAGGCGCCCTCGGCCTGACCGCCCCGGACGGCTCCCGGATCGAGGTCACCGCCCCCGCCGTCGCGGCCGGCGACCCGCTCGCCGACGTCGAGGTCTGGGGCACCCGATTCCACGCCGCCGAGGCCGACAAGGAGACGCACCAGTGGATCGCCGAGCACCTCGGCGACTACCGCCTGGTGCACCTGGACGACCCGCGCGCCCGGCCGGTCGACCCGGAGTACGGCCGGCCCGACGACAACGTCTCGATGGCCGACGGCTTCCCGCTGCTGCTCACCACCACCGCCTCCCTGGACCGGCTCAACGAGCTGATCGCCACCGAGAACCCGGACGGCCACGAGACCCTGCCGATGGAACGTTTCCGCCCGAACGTGGTGGTCGGCGGCGCCGAACCGTGGGCCGAGGACACCTGGAGCAGGATCCGGATCGGCTCGGTCACCTTCAAGGTGGTCAAGCCCTGCGGCCGCTGCGTGATCACCACCACCGACCAGGAGACCGGCGAGCGGCGCGGCAAGGAACCGCTGCGCACCCTGGCCCGGCACCACCGGCTGCTGCGCAAGGCCGCGTTCGGGCAGAACCTGATCCCCGAGCGGCCGGCCGGCATCGAGGGCGACGCGCTCGGCACGCTGCGGCTGGGCGACAAGGTCGAGGTGCTGGAGGACGGGGCGCACTGGCCTGCCGACGGGCGCTGAGCGCGTGGGTGCCTGGGCGGGCGGCACCGGGATTCCGCGGGGCGGGCCGTGCCGCCCGCCCGTGCCGACCGCCCGCGCCGGCCGCCGTTCCAGCCTCCCGTTCCAACCCCCCGTTCCAACCTCCCGTGCGACTTCGCGAGCCGACCCGAGCGGAACCACCTCTGTGCGCGCTCGTTGAAACAAGTGGTCGGAACCTGTGGCGGCGCTGAACGCTACCGGTGTCCGCGCGACCGCGGGCGGCCGGACCACCCACGTGGGCGCGCTACGGTGGGCGGACGGCCCGCGCACCCCCGCGCGTACGGCCCGTTGATCGCCGGCTCGACGAAGGTGGGGACGACAGACCGTCATGGCTGAGCACAGGGTCCGAGTCACCCAGGACAGCGCATCCCGCTGGCGTCGCCGCGCGGGAGAGTACGACACGCTCGCGGAGGCCCTGGCCGCCGCCGAACCCGGCGACACCGTGACCGTCCGTCCGGGCACCTTCCGGGAGAACGTGCTCCTGGACAAGCCCGTGACGCTCGTCCCGGCCCAGGGTCCGGGGACGGTCCGGATCGACCCGCCCTCCGGGGTGGCGCTCACCGTGACCGCCGCCGCGACCGTACGCGACCTGGTCGTCGAGGGCGGCGACAGCTCTACCCCCGCCGTCCTGGTCACCGGGCCGGAGGCGACACCCGCCTTCAGCGGCTGCCGGATCGAGACCCGCTCGGCCACCGGGATCGAGATCACCGACGGCGCCCGGCCGACCCTGCGCGGCTGCGTCGTCACCAACCCGGGCGGGCTCGGGCTGCGGCTGCGCGGCGCGGACACCGCCGCCGCCTTCGAGGACTGCGAGGTCGCCGCCGCCGGGCAGGCCGGACTGGCGGTCCTCGGCGGCGCCACCGCGGCCCTGGACCGCTGCCGCGTCCACCACGCCTCCGGCGCCGGCGTCCTGCTCTCCGACCCCGGCAGCGCGGCCGAGCTGACCGGCTGCGAGATCTACGAGATCCGCGGCAGCGGTGTGCAGGCCGAGGCGCAGGCGGGCGGGCGGCTGGTCGACTGCGAGATCCACCGGGTCACCGGCAACGGCCTGACCCTGGACGGCGAGGCCGAACTGGTGCTCACCGGCTGCCGGGTGCACGACCTGCCGGAGAACGGCGCCGACCTGCGCGGACGCGCCCGGCTGAGCCTCGCGAACAGCACCGTCCGGGACTTCGGGCGCGGGGCGCTGTCGGTCTGGGACCAGGGCACCGAGGCCGTCGCCGAGTCCTGCCAGATCCACAGCTCGACCGGCGAGTACCCGGCACTGTGGGTCAGCGACGGTGCCCGGCTGACCCTCACCGACTGCTCGCTGCACGACCTGCCGGACGCCCTGTTCGTCCTCGACCGGGACTCCGCCGCCACCGCCGAGGGCTGCTCGTTCAGCCGGATCCGCAGTTCGGCGGTCTCGGTCAGCGGCGGCGCCACCGTCTCCCTCGCCTCCTGCCGGGTGCAGGAGGCGGGCACCGGGCTCTGGTTCCGCGACCACGGCAGCGGCGGACTCCTCACCGACTGCGAGATCTCCGACGTGGCCACCGGCGTGATCGTCACCAAGGGCGCCGACCCGGTGCTGCGCGACTGCACCGTACGGGCCAGCACGGACGCCGGGGTGTACGTCTCGGCGCAGGGGCGGGGCACCTTCGAGGACTGCCGGGTCTCCCAGGGCAAGGGCTTCGGCTTCCACATCATCGACGGCTGCCGGACCCAGCTCATCCGGTGCCGGGCGGAGCACAACCAGCGGACCGGGTTCGAGTTCTCCGAACCGGGACCGGTCACGGAGGGGTGCATCTCGGACGACGTCGCGGCCGCTCCGGTACCGGCCGCCCCCGCCGCCCCCGGTGGCGGTGCGGGACCGGGGCCCGGGCGCGGGTCCGGACCGGCGTCCGGGCGCGGGCCGGGGCTGGGCTCGTCCTTCGGGTCCCCCGACGTACCGGCGCCGCGCGCGGCCCAACTGGCCTCAGTGGCACCGGCGTTGGCACCGCCCGCAGGCGGCTCGGGGGCCATCTCGCCGATCCCGGACTGCCGGCCGGCCGAGGAAGCGCTCGCCGAGCTGGACTCCCTGGTCGGACTGGCCACGGTGAAGCAGGAGGTGCGCACGCTGATCGACCTGATCTCGGTCGGCCGTCGCCGCCGCCAGGCCGGACTCAAGGCGCCCTCGCTGCGCCGGCACCTGGTCTTCACCGGGGCACCGGGCACCGGCAAGACCACCGTCGCCCGGCTCTACGGCGAGATCCTCGCCTCGCTCGGGGTGCTCCAGCGCGGGCACCTGGTCGAGGTGGCCCGAGTGGACCTGGTCGGCGAGCACATCGGCTCCACCGCGATCCGCACCGCGGCCGCCTTCGACCGGGCACGCGGCGGGGTGCTCTTCATCGACGAGGCGTACGCGCTCGCACCCGAGGACGGGGCACGGGACTTCGGGCGCGAGGCGATCGACACCCTGGTCAAGCTGATGGAGGACCACCGGGACGAGGTGGTCGTCATCGTGGCGGGCTACACCGCCGAGATGGAGCGCTTCCTCTCCGCCAACCCCGGTGTCTCCTCCCGCTTCTCCCGCACCATCGGCTTCCCCGACTACACGGCGGACGAACTGCTGGAGATCGCCAGGGCACAGTGCGCCGAGCACGAGTACGCGCTCTCCGAGGACACGGAGAAGTCGCTGCTGGAACACTTCGGCGGGCTGGAGCGCGGGCCCACCTTCGGCAACGGGCGCACCGCACGGCAGGTCTTCGAGACCATGGTCGAGCGGCACGCGGTGCGGATCGCCCATCTCACGAACCCGTCCACGGAGGAACTCCAGCTGCTCGTCCCGGCCGACCTGCCGGCCGCGCCGCTGCCGTAGCGGCGGCGGCTGGGAGCGGGGAGCAGGGAGCAGGGAGCAGGCAGGCAGCGTCGCGACAGGGGAACTCGTCGGCCGTACCGGGCCGTTGAGGCGGACATGGGTGTGCTGCTGACGGGCGCAGCGGGCGGGTTGCTGCTGCCGGCCGGACTGGTCGTGGTGTTCTTCCTGGGCGCGGTGGTGCGGCGGCTGCGCGCCCGTCCGACGGCGGAAGCGGGCGGCGGACGCGGTGCGGGTGCGACCGCCACGGAGGAGCTGCATGCGCTGCTCTACCCGGGCAAGCGGGTGCAGTTGGAGCAGCGGCGGGTCGAACTGGTGCTGCGGGACGACGAGCACGACGGCGCACCGAAGCGTACGGGGATCGACCTCGCAGGCGGCCGGGCGGTCATCCGGCGGTGACGGCCTCGGGCCTCAGGCGGACAGGCGAGGGCGAACAGCCGAGGGCGAACAGACAACAGATGTCAGATAACAGATGATGAAATCTGTCAGCTGACAGCTGTCATCCGTCGGCCCTCGACTGTCCGCTCGCCGGGCTCAGCCCACCCAGGCACCGCCCGCGAGGAAGGACTCCAGCGCCGCCCGGTACGGCGCGATGTCGATCCGCTCGCCCGCCAGCCAGTCGTCGGAGTAGTACTTGTCCAGGTAGCGGTCCCCCGGGTCGCAGATCAGGCCGACCACACTGCCCGTCCGCCCGTCCGCCCGCATCTCGGCGACGATCCGCAGCGCACTCCACAGGCCCGTCCCGGTGGAGGCCCCCGCCTTCTTGCCGAGCACCTGCTCCAGCACCCGTACGGCGGCGATCGACGCGGCGTCCGGCACCCTCATCATCCGGTCGATCGCCCCCGGGACGAAGCTCGGCTCCATCCGCGGCCGCCCGATGCCTTCGATCCGCGAACCGCTCTCGCAGACGGCGTCCGGGTCGTGGTGCACCCAGCCGTCGAAGAAGCAGGAGTTCTCCGGGTCCGCGACGCAGATCCGGGTGTCGTACTGCATGTAGTGGACGAACCGGGCGATGGTCGCCGAGGTGCCACCGGTACCGGCGGTGGCCACGATCCAGGCTGGCTCGGGGTGCGGCTCCAGGCGCAGCTGGGCGAAGACCGACTCGGCGATGTTGTTGTTGCCGCGCCAGTCGGTGGCCCGCTCGGCATAGGTGAACTGGTCCATGTAGTGCCCACCGGTCTCCTCGGCGAGCCGGGCGGAGACCTCGTACACCTCGTCCGAACGGTCGACCAGGTGGCACTCGCCGCCGTGGAACTGAATCAGGTCGATCTTGGCCTGGCTGGTGCTCTTGGCCATCACGGCGATGAACGGCACGCCGATGAGCTGGGCGAAGTACGCCTCGGAGACGGCGGTGGAGCCGCTGGAGGCCTCGATCACCGGCTTGCCGGGCCGGATCCAGCCGTTGCAGAGCCCGTAGAGGAAGAGTGAGCGGGCCAGGCGGTGCTTGAGCGAGCCGGTCGGGTGGGTGGACTCGTCCTTGAGGTAGAGGTCGATCCCCCACTGGGCGGGCAGCGGGAAGCGCAGCAGGTGGGTGTCGGCGGAGCGGTTGGCGTCGGCCTGGACCTTGCGCACCGCCTCCTTGAGCCAGGCGCGGTACTCCGGGTCGGAGCGGTCGACGTCGACGGTCGGCTCGATACCGGGCTGGGTGCCGCGCTGGGTGTTCATGGTCGCTGTCTCCCTCGTAGTGGCCCCCCACTGCTCACTACGAGTGTATGAGAGTCACGATAAGTGACCGTTTTCGCAGTCCCAGCTTCCGCTTATCGCCTCCACCGCCCTGATCGCCTCAGCGCCCTCTACTGCCCTCTACTGCCCTCTATTTACCGTCAGGGCAGAACCGGCACCGACTGCGGATCCGCCAGGTACGGCCCCCAGCCCAGCTCGGCCGCGCCCGCGAGCGCGCCGTGCGCCAGCTCCGCGCCGACGATCGGCACCCGGCCGCTGCGCCCCCACAGGCTGCGCTCGGCGACCACCGACCGCAGCCGGTCCGGCGCGGCGTCCAGCAGGTGGAGGTGCAGCCCGCTGAGGACCACCCGGTCGGGGTTGAGGATGTTGGCGACGCCCGCCAGGCCGAGCCCGAGCCGGTCGATGACGTGCTCCACCGCCGCCCGCGCCCGGTCGTCCGTCGCGGCCGCCCGGCACAGCTCGCGCGCCTGGTCGAGCAGCGGGCGCCCCGGTTCCGGGGTGAGTCCGGCGGCGGCGAACAGCGCGTCGGGGTCGGTCTCGGAGTTGAGGCAGCCCCGGTTGCCGCACTTGCACGGCCGGCCCTGCGGGTCGACGGTGAGGTGGCCGACCTCCAGGGCCAGGCCGGCGCTGCCGGTGTGCAGGTGGCCGTCGATGACCAGCGCACCACCGACGCCGCGGTGGCCGGACGTGACGAAGAGCAGGTGGCGGGCGCCTCGGCCGGCACCGTGCCGGTACTCGGCGAGCGCGGCCAGGTTGGCATCGTTGGCGATCGCGGTGGGCAGCGGGCGCATCGCCCTGGGACCGTGGTCGGCGCGTCCGACCTCGACGTCGTACAGGTCGGCGACCGGGGTGCCGCTGGGCCAGGCGAAGTGCAGCGCGGCGAGGGCGGCGCCGTCCGGCTCGGTGACCGGGTTGGGCAGCGCGAGGGCCGCACCCAGACAGCGACGGTCGGTCGCGCGGGCCAGCTCGGCGCCCGCCACGGCGACGGCGCGCAGCATCCGGACCGGGTCGGTGGCGGCGGGCAGCGGCAGATGGACGGGCGGGTCGAGCAGTCCGCCGAGGCCGGCCAGGGTGACGCTCAGTCCGTCGGCGTGGATCTGCCCGGCGACCACGACCGGGCCCTGCGGGTCGATCGCGAGCCGGTGCGAGGGGCGGCCGCGGCCCCCGCCCGCCGGGCGCGAGTCGACGGTGATCAGGCCGAGCGCCTCCAGTTCGGCGGTGACCGCGCCGGCCGTGGCCCGGGTGACGTCCAGTGCTCGGGTGAGCGCCGAGCGGGTCGGCGTCTGGCCCGTGTGAATCAGGGAGAGCGCAGGACCCAGCAGCGTCCGGCCCCGGTCGGGCGCGGCGCGGCGGTGACTGTCGCGCTGCGCGTCGGAGTCGGTTCCGGTACCGGGCCTCGGGCTTGATGGTGAGAGCTGCACGCCCCTATTGTGACTTTGTGTCGCTTCGAAACAAAATCGGTCCACTCGCGCGCCCGAACCATCATCCCTCCTCCCAGTCTCGCAGCACACCCCCGGCGGCCGACAGCCCCTGGGGGGCCGCACGTGTCGCCCTCACCGCGTTCTTCGCCATCGACGGCTTCCTCTTCGCCGCCTGGGTCGTCCGCATCCCCGACATCCGCAGGCAGGTCGGCGCCTCGCACAGCGCCCTCGGGCTCGCCCTGCTCTGCCTCTCCATCGGCGCCGTCCTCACCATGCCGATGATCGGCCGGCTCTGCCTGCGGTACGGCTCGCGCCCGGTCACCGTCGGCTCGCTCGCCCTGCTCAGCCTCGCCGTCCTGCTGCCCGCCCACGCCCACTCGGTCACCGCGCTCGGCGGGGTGCTGCTGCTGTTCGGCGCGGGGTACGGCGGGGCCAACGTCGCGATGAACAGCGCCGCCGTCGACCTGGTCGCGCAGCTGCGGCGGCCCGTGATGCCCAGCTTCCACGCCGGGTACAGCTTCGGCGGGCTGGCCGGCACCGGGGTCAGCGGACTCCTCGCCGGCCCGTTGAGCACCGCGTGGGCGCTCGCCCTCAGCGCCGCGCTGGGCATGGCCGTCACGGTCGGCGCGGGAATCGTCCTGCTGCGCAGCCCGGCGGCGGCAGCCGTCGCACCGAATCATGCGGGCCGTACGGATCGTGCGGGCCGTACGGGCCGCGCCGCGGAGCCGTCCGGAATCGCGACGGCGGATGCCGGCTCGGTCCGCACCCGCACCCGACTGCTCGTCCTGCTGCTCGGCCTCACCGCGCTCTGCACCGCGTACGGCGAGGGCGCGGTCGCCGACTGGGCCACGCTCCACCTCACCGACGACGTCCGTGCGAGCTCCGCGGTGGCCGCCACCGGCTACGGCGCGTACGCATTCGCGATGGCCGGCGGGCGCGTCGGGGGCACCTGGCTGTCCATCAGGCTCGGCCAGAACCGGCTGATGCTGCTCGGTGGGCTGACGGCGGCCGTCGGCATGCTGATCGCCGCCCTGGCACCGGTGGTGCCGGTCGCGATCTGCGGCTTCGTCCTGGTCGGCCTCGGCCTGGCCAACCTCTTCCCGCTCGCCATCGCCCGGGCCGGCGAGGCCGGTGGGCCGCAGGGCGTCGCGTTCGCCTCCTCGCTCGGCTACGGAGGGATGCTGATCGGCCCGGTGGTGATCGGTTTCCTCGCCGACGCCGCCGGACTGCCGCTGGCCCTCACCACCGTGACGCTCGCGGCCACGGTGGCGGCGCTCCTGCCGCTGTCGGTCGGGCGGCGGGTGACAGCCGACAGGTGACAGCCGACAACCGACAGATGACGGATGACAGATGATGAAATCTGTCATCTGTCATCCGCTGTCCGCCGCCCGCTGTCCGCTGTCCGCCGTCCGCCGTCCGCCGTCCGCCGTGTGACAGGATGCGGGGCCATGACGAGCAGCGAAGGCTTCCAGGTACTGCGGGCGAGCGAGCGCCCGGCGACGGCGTGGCTCAACGGCGGCGGCGTGACCAGGGAGGTCGCCGGATTCCCCACCGGAGCCGGGCTGGACGCCTTCGACTGGCGGGTCAGCCTCGCGGACGTCGCCTCGGCCGGGCCGTTCTCCCCGTTTCCCGGGATCGACCGGGTGATCACCCTGGTCGAGGGCCCCGGCATGGCACTCACCGTCGACGGCACCGAGCGGCTGGTCGACGCGCCGTTCCGGCCGTTCGCCTTCTCCGGCGACGCCACCACCGACTGCCGCCTGCTGGCCGGCCCGGTGGTGGACTTCAATGTGATGACGCGCCGCGGGCGGGTCGAGGCCACGGTGGAGCTGACCACCACGGCCACCTCGGTCGACGTCCCGGTCGCAGGCACCGGCCTCCTGGTCTGCCTCGCCGGCACGGCCTCCGTCGGCGGTGTCGAACTCACCCGCTACGACGCCGCGTTGCTCCACACCCCGGGCACGTACACGCTGCACCCGAACGGCACCACCGCCGTCGTCGGCTTCCGCACCACCCCCTGACAGCGGGCAGGCCGGCGGGCGGACGGGCCGACGCGTCGGCAGCCGCCGCCCCCGCACACCCGCACACCCGCACACCCGCACGGAACGGCGCTCCTGCCTCCCGGAACACCCGGAGGCAGGAGCGCCCTCACCGGCCCGCCGTCGGACTCACCCGCAGAACACCGGCGTGGCGTGCGCCGGGTCCAGGGCGTTGGTCACCAGGTGCAGCGCCGTCGGCGAGAACGCGATCCCGACGTGTTCCACCAGCGAGACCGGGCAGTGCCCCTGCACCACCTCGTTGTCGACGCCCGGGCCGCTCAGGAACTGGGTCCGCCACGGGGTGACGACCTCGTCGAGGACCGTCGAGACCACGGTGTAGCTCACTCCCGGCACGGTGTCCGGCCGGGAGGCCATCACCTTGTTGAAGTCGGAACCCACCGCCTGGTCCCGGCAGGCCTGGCAGACCGTGAAGATCAGGTCCGCGACGCCCGGGAAGTACGGCACCAGGCTGGTGATCCCGTCGAGCGTCGTGCCGTGGTTGGACGGTGCCAGCCCGACCATCCTGCCGACCTTGGAGGCGCCGCCGAGGAACTTGAGGTAGTAGTTCGGCATCATGCCGCCCTGGGAGTGCCCGACGATGTCGACCTTGGCGGCACCGGTCGCGTTCCGCACCAGGTCCACGAACCGGGCGAGTTGGGCCGCCGATTCCGGGACCGGCCGGAGGCCGCCGATCGGCAGCAGCAGGCCGCTGCCGCTGGAGGTGATGCCGGGGATGGTCCCGTAGTCGAGGGCGAAGACGCAGTACCCGAGGCTCTTCAGCAGCGGGGAGAGCGCCAGCCAGTTCTCGTAGCGGTTGGCGAAGGTGCCGTGCACCAGGACGACCGGGTCGGGGTGCGCGGTGCTCGGCCGGCAGGTCCAGTCGTTGGCGCCGGGCGGTGAGGCCACCGTGTCACCGTCGGGCGGCAGGTCGGCGGATCCGTCAGGCGTTGCGGTCACGGCGGCGGCAGCCGGTACCGAAGGGGACGTGGCGGCGCCCGCCGGCGACGCCGTCGCCCCGACCAGCAGCGCCCCCGCCAGAAGCAGGACGCCCAGCGCGCCACCGGCTCTGCCGCGCACGGGAGTTGCGGGGAAGCGGAGAAGTGGGGTTCTCAACTGTTGCCTCCACAGCGGAAGTTTGTTACCAACAGGTAACCCGAGGGCTCCATCATGCGTTCGCCCCTCCGGCCCGGCCCTTGGGCGTTCCCCAGACCTGGACGGTGTTCTCTGTGACCGGTCACAACGCACCCCACTGCCCGCCCCCGAACACCTCCGACCGGCCGCCGGACTGGCGCGTCCCGGCGATCGGCGGGCTCCCGGCCGACCAGCGACTGCTCGGCGGCGCGCGGGAGCTGGCCGAGACCGTGGTCGCCGCCCTGGTGGAGCGGGTGCCGGCCTACCGCCGGATGCCCCGCGAGCAACTCACCGGCGAGCTGACCCGGGACACCGAACGCCGCATCCGCGCCCTCGCCCACACCGTACGGACCGGGGCCCCCGCCCCCGCCGAGGAGTTCACCGCCGTCCGGGAGGCCGCCGCCCGGCGCGCCGAGGAAGGCCTGCCGCTGGACGCCGTACTGCTCGCCCACCACCTCGGCCTGGAGGTCTGCTGGGAATTCGTGACCCGGCACGCCCGGGACGGCGACGCCGCCGACCTGCTCGTTCTCAACCGGCTGCTGCTCGACCAGCTCCGCCGGGCCGCCACCGCCGCCGGGGCGGGCTACCTCGACGGACGGCACCCGACCACCGACCGGCGCGGCGCCACCCGGCACTCCCTGCTCGGCGCGCTCCTCGCGGGCACCCCCGCCGACGGGGCCGCCGGCCGCGCCGGGGTCCGGCTGCCCACGGGGTACGCCGTGCTCTGCCTGTCCGTCGCCGACCACCCCGACGAACACTCCCCCGGCATCGACCCGGGCATCGCCGCCCGCCGCAAGCTCCGCCGCTTCGAGGCCGAACTCGACCACCGCACCCGGCAGTCGGCACTCACCGCGCTCACCCCCACGGGCGGCCTGGTGCTCGTCCCGTTCGGGCCGTCACCCGGTCCGGACGGGGACGATCCCGACGAGGCGCCCTGGCCGCTGCTCGCCGCCACCCTCGCCGCGGCGGCCCGCGCGGCCGGCGCCCTCGTACTGGCCGGGGCGGCCTCCGCGGCCCCCGCCGAGGTGCCCGGCGCGGCCGCCCTCGCCCATGAAGTCCTGGACGTGGCCCGGGCGTTCGGCCGGCCTCCGGGCCTGCACCGGTTGGACGACATCCTGCTGGAGTATCAGCTCACCCGGCCCGGCCAGGCCCGCTCCCGGCTCGCCGCACTGCTCGAACCGCTGGCCGACAGCGGGGAGTTGCTCATCACCCTGCGCACCCACCTGGCCGGGGGCCTGAACCGCCGGCACACCGCGAGCGCCCTGCACCTGCACCCGAACACCGTCGACTACCGGCTGCGCCGGATCGCCGCGCTGACCGGTCTGGATCCGACGCGCCCCGCCGACGTCCCGCGGATCACCGCCGCCATCGCCGCCCGTACCGCCGAACAGGCTTCCCTCGCGGGGTAGTTCAGGCCGCTCGCGAGTTCAGGGCACTGCACCGGCGAAGGGCGCCGGCCCCTTCGCGGGTGACGTCAGCCCGACTCCCCCGGCAGTCGCAGGTCCCAGCCGACCAGGGCGCGCAGCTGCTCCGCGGTCACGCCGTCCGGCACCGGCTGCGGAGCGTCGTGGCGCAGCGGCGGCTGCCAGCCCTCGTCCTCGGTCCAGCGGCGCACCACCTTGGCCGGCGCCCCGGCGACCACGCTGTGGTCGGGCACCTCGCCGCGCACCACGGCCCCCGCCGCGACCACCACGTTGCGGCCGATCCGCGCCCCCGGCAGGATCACCGAACCGGTGCCGATCCAGCTGCCCGCACCGATCTCCACCGGTTCGTTGCGCGGCCACTGCTTGCCGATCGGCAGCTCGGTGTCCCGGTACTCGTGCGCCTGGTCGCTGATGTACACGCCCGGCCCGGTCCACACGTCGTCGCCGATGACGATCGACTGGTGGCCGACGATGTGGCTGTCCCGGCCGATCACGCAGCCGCCGCCGATCCGCACGATCGGCTCCGGCCCCAGGTCGAGCCCGGGCAGGAACCCGGCGCTGATGGTGACCCGCTCGCCGATGATCGAGAACGGCCCGATGGTGATCCACTGCTCGTTGAACACCGCCCCGAGCGGGAAGCTGAGCGTCGTGCCGTCCCCCAGCTCGCCGAACCGGTACGGGCCGGGGTTGCGGTTGGTGACCGCGCCGGTCCGCTGCACCCAGCGCCAGCCCCGGTGGACCAGGCGTCCGGCGGCGCGGCGGCCACCGGTCCGGACGGCTGAGACGAGGGAACGGGTTATCGGCATGCGCTCACGTTACCGGCCCGTAGCGTCCGCCCGATCGCCGGGAGGCGTCCGAGGAAATGTCCGAAGTCCGCGACCGGCGGCCGATCGCGGTGGAAGACTCCGTCCCATGGAGATCACCGAGCACATCGACGCGCTGCGCCTCGAAGGCACCCGGCTCGCCGAGGCCGCAGCCCGCACCGAGCTGTCCGCCCCCGTACCGACCTGCCCGGAGTGGCGGCTGACGGACCTGCTGCGGCACATCGGCTCCGTCCACCGCTGGGCCGCCACCATTCCCTCCCAGGGCCTGCGGGCCCGGCCGGACGAGGCGGACGCGCAGGCCGCCGTCGGGCCGATGCCCTCGGACGCCGCACTGCTCGACTGGTACCGCGAGGGCCACGCCGCCCTGGTGGACGTGCTCACCGCCGCGCCCGCCGACCTGGAGTGCTGGACCTTCCTGCCCTCGCCCCGCCCGCTGGCGTTCTGGGCCCGGCGCCAGGCGCACGAGACCTCCATCCACCGCCATGACGCCGACGCCGCCGCCGGGACGCCCGGTCCGGTCGTGGACACCGCGCTCGCCCTGGACGGCATCGACGAGCTGGTCAGCGGCTTCATGACCCGCAGCCGCTCCGCGCTGCGCAGCGACCGGCCGCGCACCCTCCAGGTCCGGGCCACCGACGGGGCCGGCTCCTGGCGACTGACCATCACCCAGGAGCCGCCGGTCGTCACCACCGGCGAGAGCTCCGAGCCGGCCGACCTGACCCTCACCGGCCCTGCCCACGAGCTCTACCCGCTGCTGTGGAACCGGCTGTCCGCCGAGCGGGCCACGGAGACCAAGGCGATCGGCGACCAGGACCTGCTCGGTCTCTGGAGCGACGCGGCGGCGGTCCGCTGGTCGTGACGCCGCCGCGGCCGGGCGGCCGCTCGCCCGGGGGGGGCGCCCCCCCCCCGCCCCCCCCCCCCCCCCCCCC
>NZ_JBHVSD010000036.1:0-73344 GCF_042885395.1 Kitasatospora sp. NPDC058063 | reverse complement strand
AAGGAACGGACGCTTCCTTCGGACCGCCTTCCAGCGGACCCTCCGGGCTTCGTTCTTTCGTGTTTCCAGCTTATCAGATGTTTTCCGCTCCGTTTTCCGGAGTTTCATTCATTCGATTCGCTTTCGCCTCTCGGCGCTCCCGAACTCTATCAGAGTTTCTCGGTCCGTTTTCCCCGGTCGTTCTCGAATTCAGATTCGAGCCCGTTTCCGAGGGGCCGTCCCGTGGGGCAACCCGGAGAACATTACGCACCGGGTTGCCCCACGTCAAACCGGCCTCAGCCGGTGTTGAGCGGGCGTCAGACCTCGACGACGACCGGCAGGATCATCGGCCGGCGGCGGTAGTTGTCCGCGACCCACTTGCCGATGGTGCGGCGGACCAGCTGCTGCACCTGACGGGGCTCCAGGACACCGTCGCTCGCCGAGCGGTCCAGCGCCTCCTGGAGCTTGGCGGCCACCGGGACGAACGCGTTGTCGTCGATGCCGGAGCCGCGGGCCTGGATGGTCGGGCCACCGACGATCTTGCCGTTGGTCGAGTCGACCGCGACGAAGACCGAGATGAAGCCCTCCTCGCCGAGGATCCTGCGGTCCTTGAGCGAGGCCTCGGTGATGTCGCCGACCGAGGAGCCGTCCACGTAGACGTAGCCGGCCTGCACCTTGCCGACGATGCGGGCGACGCCGCGCTCCAGGTCGACGCAGACACCGTCCTCGGCGATGACCACGCGGTTGCGCGGCACGCCGGTGGCGATGCCCAGCTCGGCGGCCGCGCGCAGGTGGCGCCACTCGCCGTGGACCGGCATCAGGTTGCGCGGCTTGCAGATGTTGAAGAAGTAGAGCAGCTCGCCGGCCGAGGCGTGGCCGGAGACGTGCACCTTGGCGTTGCCCTTGTGCACGACCTTGGCGCCCCAGCGGGTCAGGCCGTTGATCACCCGGTAGACGGCGTTCTCGTTGCCCGGGATGAGCGAGGAGGCCAGGACGACGGTGTCGCCCTCGACGATGCGGATCTGGTGGTCGCGGTTGGCCATCCGGGACAGCGCCGCCATCGGCTCGCCCTGCGAACCGGTGCAGATCAGCACGACCTCCTTGTCCGGCAGGTCGTCCAGCTGCTTGACGTCCACGACCATGTTGCCGGGGACCTTCAGGTAGCCGAGGTCGCGGGCGATGCCCATGTTGCGGACCATCGAGCGGCCGACGAAGGCGACCTTGCGCTTGTACTCGTGGGCCGCGTCCAGGACCTGCTGGATGCGGTGCACGTGGCTCGCGAAGGAGGCCACGATGATCCGCTTGTCGGCGTTCGCGAAGACGTTCCGCAGCGCCGCCGAGATGTCCCGCTCGTGCGGGATGAAGCCGGGGACCTCGGCGTTGGTGGAGTCCACCAGCAGGAGGTCCATGCCCTCTTCCGCCAGCTTGGCGAAGGTCGGCAGGTCGGTCAGGCGGCCGTCCAGCGGCAGCTGGTCCATCTTGAAGTCGCCGGTGGCCACGACCATGCCGGCCGGGGTGCGGACCGCGACCGCCAGGGCGTCCGGGATGGAGTGGTTGACGGCGATGAACTCGCAGTCGAAGGGGCCGATGCGCTCGCGCTCGCCCTCCTTGACCTCCAGCACGTACGGCCGGATGCGGTGCTCGGCGAGCTTGGCCTCGATCAGCGCCAGGGTCAGCTTGGAGCCGATCAGCGGGATGTCCGGGTTCTCCCGCAGGAGGAAGGGGACGGCGCCGATGTGGTCCTCGTGCCCGTGGGTGAGGACGATGCCGTCGACCTTGTCGAGACGGTCCCGGATGTAGCTGAAGTCCGGGAGGATCAGGTCCACGCCGGGCTGCTCGTCCTCGGGGAAGAGGACGCCGCAGTCGATGATCAGGATGCGGTCGCCGTACTCGAGGACCGTCATGTTGCGGCCGATCTCGCCGAGGCCGCCGAGCGGAGTGATGCGGAGGGCGCCCTCCTTCAGTGCCGGGGGCGCGCCGAGCTCGGGGTGCGGGTGGCTCAAAAGACTCTCCTCACGACGCACGCCATATGCCCGGGGTCCTCCCCCTGGAGACATATGGCGCGCGTACTCAGTGTCGTTTTCCTACTGGGTCTGTGCTCTCGCGCCTTCGGACCGGTTCAGCGGCGGACCCTGGGAGGTCCGGCGAGCCGGGGCGCGCACGTCCGTGTCTGTCAAAGGTGTACCCCGCCGGCGGCGAGATCCTGCTTCAATCGCTCGATCTCCTCGGGCGTCGCTCCGACCAGCGGCAGTCGCAGCGGGCCGGCGGGCAGGCCCTGGAGTTCCAGCGCGGCCTTGCCGAGGATCACGCCCTGGGTGCGGAACATACCGCTGAACACCGGGAGCAGGCGCTGGTGGATGCTCGTGGCCTTGACCACATCGCCCGCCAGGTAGGCCTCGATCATCGCCCGCAGGTCCCCGGCCACCACGTGCCCGACGACGCTGACCACGCCGACGGCTCCGACGGACAGCAGCGGCAGGTTGAGGATGTCGTCGCCGGAGTACCAGGCGAGGTCGGAGCGGGCGATCGCCCAGGCCGCGGCGCCGAGGTCGCCCTTGGCGTCCTTGTTGGCGACGATCCGCGGGTGCTCGCCGAGGCGGACCAGCGTCTCGTGGCTCAGCGCGACCCCGCTGCGGCCCGGGATGTCGTACAGCATGACCGGCAGCCCGGTCGCGTCGGCGACGGCGACGTTGTGCCGGTACAGGCCCTCCTGCGGGGGCTTGCTGTAGTACGGCGTGACGACCAGCAGGCCGTTCGCTCCGGCCGCCTCGGCCTGCCGGGCCAGCTCGACGCTGTGGTGGGTGTCGTTGGTCCCGACGCCGGCGACCACGTGGGCGCGGTCCCCGACCGCCTCGGCCACGGCGCGGACCAGCTGGGCCTTCTCGGCGTCGCTGGTGGTCGGGGACTCACCGGTGGTGCCGTTGACGACGAGGCCGTCGTTGCCGGAGTCCACGAGGTGCGTGGCGAGGCGCTGGGCGCCGTCGAGGTCGAGCGCGCCGTCGGCGGTGAACGGGGTGACCATGGCGGTCAGGACCCGGCCGAACGGCGTCTGGGGGGTGGAGGTCGGAGCCATGCGTCCAAAGCTACTCGTAGGCGGTGGGACGTTACCCATGCCGGTCCAGTGTTCGGACAGGTGTAGCGCGTCGGTGGCGCGGACGTGGGATTCCGGCGCTGCCCGCTCGGGGGTTCGGGCAGCACCGGAATCCGTGTTCACGAATGTAGGGAGCGGCTAGATAAGCCGCAATCCAGACATGCCAGACACTCTGCCCGTATGCCGGTCGTCCCAGGTCAGGGGGCGACCCGGCCATGCTTCTCGAAGGCCGCATGGGTGAGCGGCATGAGCCGGGCCCACTGCTCCTCCATCTGCTCGGCGACCATCTCGATCTCGCGCTGCGGGAAGGACGGCACCGCCGAGTTCTCCCGCCGGGTGCGCAGCGACAGGAAGTGCATCAGCGAACGCGAGTTGCAGGTCGCGTACATCGAGGAGAACAGGCCCACCGGCAGCACCGCGCGGGCCACCTCGCGGGCCACTCCGGCGGCCAGCATCTCCTGGTAGCGGGCGTAGGACTCGCGGTACGCGGCCTCCATCGCCCCGGTGGTGGTGCTGTGCTGCTCCGGCGTGCCCTCGTGGAACTCGTACTTGCCGGGGCGGCCCTGCTGGACCAGCTTGCGCTCCTCGCCCGGGACGTAGAAGACCGGCTGCAGCTCGCGGTAGCGGCCGGACTCCTCGTTGTACGACCAGCCGCTGCGGTGCCGGTGGAACTCCCGGAACACGAAGATCGGCGCGCTGATGAAGAAGGTCATCGAGTTGTGCTCGAACGGCGTGCCGTGCCGGTCGCGCATCAGGAAGTTGATCAGGCCCTTGGACTTCTCCGGGTCCTCCTGGAGGGCCTCCAGGGACTGCTCGCCCGCGGTCGAGACCCGGGCCGCCCAGATGACGTCCGAGTCGGCGGCGGCGCTGCGGACCAGCTCCACCGTCACGTCGCTGCGGAAGCTGGGGGCCGTCGGTTCGTCGCTCACGCGTTACTCCTTGCGGGTTCGGTGCTGTGCAGCTTGATGGCGTGCTGCATGGTCTTGCGGGCGCGCGGGGTGTCGCCGGCGTCGGCGTACGCCACGGCGAGGCGGAAGAAGGCCCGCCAGTCGCCCGGCGCGGCCTGTGCCTCGGCCTGGCGGCGGGCGAACACCGCGTCGGCCGAGGCCCGGTCGATCCGCCCGCCCTTGCTGCGCTTCAGCTCGTCCACCGGCAGGCCGCCCTCGGCCTCCAGTTCGTGGGCCAGCCGCTCGCTGGCCCGGCCGAAGCGGACGGTCTGGCGCAGGAACCACACGCCGATCACCGGGATCACGAAGGCGCAGATCCCGATGCCGATGCCGAGCGGCTTGCCGGTCGCGATCAGCTGGACGCCCTCGCCCACGCAGACCAGGGCGACCAGCAGCAGCACGCCGGACAGGACGAAGAAACCGGTGCGGGAGGTCATCGGGCCCCTCCGGGAATCGGCACGGTCTGGTTCGGCATGGTTCGGATCGACACTGTCACAGGTCCAGGAAGTGTTCGAGGCCGAAGGTCAGCCCCGGCGTCCCGACGACCTTGCGCACGCCCAGCAGGATGCCCGGCATGAAGCTGCTGTGGTGCAGCGAGTCGTGCCGGATGGTGAGCGTCTCACCGGTGTCGCCGAACATCACCTGCTGGTGGGCGAGCAGGCCGCGCAGCCGCACCGCGTGCACCGGCACCCCGTCCACGTCGGCGCCGCGCGCGCCGGGCAGGCTGTGGGTGGTCGGGTCCTGCTGCGGCGGCCGGCCGGCCTCGGCCCGGGCGGCGGCGATCAGCTGGGCGGTGCGGGTGGCGGTGCCGCTGGGCGCGTCGGCCTTGCGGTCGTGGTGCAGCTCGACCACCTCGACCGACTCGAAGTACCGGGCGGCGATCTGGGAGAACTTCATGCCGAGGATGGCACCGATGGAGAAGTTCGGGGCGATCAGCAGGCCGAGCTCCGGGGCCTCGGCCAGCCGGCCGCGAACGGTGGCGAGCCGCTCGTCCGTCCAGCCGGTGGTGCCGGTGACCACGTGGATGCCGTGGTCCAGGCAGTAGTCCAGGTTGCCCATCACCGAGTCCGGATGGGTCAGCTCGACGGCGACCTCGGCACCGGCCTCGGTCAGCTCCTCCAGCTTCGAGCCGCGGCCGAGGGCGGCCACCAGCTCCAGGTCCGGCGCGGCCTCGACGGCCTTGACCGCCTCGGAGCCGATCCGACCCCTGGCGCCGATCACGGCGACACGCAGCGTCATAGCAAAGTTCCTCTCACCTGGGAATCAGCGGATCAGACCAGCAGATCGGCGAGCTTGGCGGCCCGCTTGTCATTGACCGGGCCGATCAGCGCGAGCGACGGCCGGTGCGCGCCCAGCACATCACGCGCCACCGCGTGGACGTCCTCCAGGGTCACCGCGGCGATCCGCTCCAGCATGTCGTCCACCGACAGGTGGTGCCCGTAGCTGAGCTCGGCCTTGCCGATCCGGTTCATCAGCGAGCCGGTGTCCTCCATGCCGAGCACGGTGGACCCGGAGATCTGGCCGATCGCCCGGTTCAGCTCCTCCTCGGTGATGCCCTCCTCGACCACCTTGGCCAGCTCGGCGCGGCAGATCCGCAGCACCTCCTCGACCCGCTTGGGCTGGCAGCCCGCGTAGATGCCGAACAGGCCGCTGTCCGCGTAGGACGAGGAGTACGAGTAGACCGAGTACGCCAGGCCCCGCTTCTCGCGGACCTCCTGGAACAGCCGGGAGCTCATCCCGCCGCCGAGGGCCGCGTTGAGCACGCCCATCGCCCAGCGGCGCTCGTCGTGCCGCGGCACCCCGGGCACGCCCAGCACCAGGTGGGCCTGCTCGGTGGAGCGGTTGAGCACCTCGACCCGGCCGGCCGTGCGCAGCGCCTTGACGCCGCGGCGGGCTTCCGCGGGGGCCGCGGTGGAGGCCGCCAGCACCGCTGCGAAGGCCTGCTCGACCTGCTTCACCACCTTGCGGTGGTCGAGGTTGCCGGCCGCCGCGACGACCAGGTTCTCGGGCCGGTAGCGGCGGCGGTAGAAGCCGGCGATCTGGTCCCGGGTGAGCGTCCTGATGGTCTCCTGGGTGCCGAGGATCGGGCGGCCGAGCGGGCCGCTGCCGAAGATCACCTTGGCGAACAGATCGTGCACCACGTCGCCCGGGTCGTCCTCGGCCATCGCCATCTCTTCCAGGATGACGCCGCGCTCGGACTCCACGTCCTCGGGCCGGATCAGCGAGCCGGTGAGCATGTCGCAGACCACGTCTATGGCCAGCGGCAGGTCGGTGTCCAGGACCCGGGCGTAGTAGCAGGTGTTCTCCTTCGCGGTGAAGGCGTTCATCTCGCCGCCGACCGCGTCCAGGGCGGCCGAGATGTCCAGCGCGCTGCGCCGCTCGGTGCCCTTGAAGAGCAGGTGCTCCAGGTAGTGGGTGGCACCGTTGAGCTGCGGGGTCTCGTCCCGCGAGCCGACGCCGACCCAGATGCCGAAGGTGGCGGAGCGCACCGTGGGCAGGGTCTCGGTGACGACCCGAAGGCCGCCGGGGAGGACGGTGCGGCGTACCGTCCCGGCGCCGTCGACGCCCTTGAGCAGGGTCCGGGTGGTGCCGGGACGCTGCATTACCGCCGGGGCCTGCGCCACGGGGGGTACCTCCAGAGGAAACGCACGTGTGGATGGGCACGTACGGACGAACGCGTGGACAACGGGGTGCGGCCCGCACGCCGGGAGGCGTACGGGCCGCGGGGTCAGCTAGCGGCGCTTCACTCGGAAGCGGCCTCGCCGCCCTCCTCGCCCTCGACGACCGGGATCAGGGAGAGCTTGCCGCGCGGGTCGATCTCGGCGATCTCGACCTGGACCTTGGCGCCGACGCCGAGGACGTCCTCGACGTTCTCGACGCGCTTGCCGCCGGCCAGCTTGCGGATCTGCGAGATGTGCAGCAGGCCGTCCTTGCCCGGCATCAGCGACACGAACGCGCCGAACGTCGTGGTCTTGACCACGGTGCCCAGGTAGCGCTCGCCGACCTCCGGCATGGTCGGGTTGGCGATCTGGTTGATCGTGGTGCGGGCGGCCTCGGCGGCCGGGCCGTCGGCGGCACCGATGTAGATGGTGCCGTCGTCCTCGATCGTGATCTCGGCGCCGGTGTCCTCCTGGATCTGGTTGATCATCTTGCCCTTGGGGCCGATGACCTCACCGATCTTGTCCACCGGGATCTTGATGGTGATGATGCGCGGCGCGTTCGGGGACATCTCGTCGGGCGAGTCGATGGCCTCGTTCATCACGTCGAGGATGTGCAGGCGGGCGTCCTTGGCCTGCTTCAGCGCGGCGGCGAGCACCGACGCCGGGATGCCGTTCAGCTTGGTGTCCAGCTGGAGGGCGGTGATGAAGTTGCGGGTACCGGCGACCTTGAAGTCCATGTCGCCGAACGCGTCCTCGGCGCCGAGGATGTCGGTCAGCGTGACGTAGTGGGTCTCGCCGTCGATCTCCTGCGAGATCAGGCCCATGGCGATGCCGGCGACGGCGGCCTTCAGCGGCACACCGGCGTTCAGCAGCGACATGGTCGAGGCGCAGACCGAGCCCATCGAGGTGGAGCCGTTGGAGCTGAGCGCCTCGGAGACCTGCCGGATGGCGTACGGGAACTCCTCGCGGGTCGGCAGCACCGGCAGCAGGGCGCGCTCGGCGAGCGCGCCGTGGCCGATCTCGCGGCGCTTGGGCGAGCCCACGCGGCCGGTCTCACCGACGGAGTACGGCGGGAAGTTGTAGTTGTGCATGTAGCGGCGGCGCGTCTCCGGGGAGAGCGTGTCCAGCTGCTGCTCCATGCGCAGCATGTTCAGCGTGGTGACGCCCAGGATCTGGGTCTCGCCGCGCTCGAACAGGGCCGAGCCGTGCACCCGCGGGATGGCCTCGACCTCGGCGGCCAGGGTGCGGATGTCGGTGACGCCGCGGCCGTCGATGCGGACCTTGTCCTTGATGACGCGCTCGCGGACGATCTTCTTGGTCAGCGCGTTGTAGGCGGCGCTGATCTCCTTCTCGCGGCCCTCGAACTCGGGCAGCAGCTTCTCGGCGGCCAGCGCCTTGACGCGGTCCAGCTCGTTGTTGCGCTCCTGCTTGCCCGCGATGGTCAGGGCCTGGGCGAGCTCGTCCTTGACGGCGGAGCTCAGCGCGGCGAGGACGTCGTCCTGGTAGTCCAGGAAGACCGGGAACTCGCCGGTCGGCTTGGCGGCCTGGGCGGCCAGCTGCGACTGCGCGGCGCACAGGACCTTGATGAACGGCTTCGCGGCCTCCAGGCCGGAGGCGACGATCTCCTCGGTCGGCGCCTCGGCGCCGCCCTCGACCAGCTTGATGGTCTTGTCGGTGGCCTCGGCCTCGACCATCATGATCGCGACGTCGCCGTCCGGCAGGACGCGACCGGCGACGACCATGTCGAAGACGGCCGACTCCAGCTCGCTGTGGGTCGGGAAGGCCACCCACTGGCCGTTGATCAGCGCGACGCGCACGCCACCGATCGGGCCGGAGAACGGCAGGCCCGCCAGCTGGGTGGAGGCGGAGGCGGCGTTGATGGCGACCACGTCGTACAGGTGGTCGGGGTTGAGCGCCATCACGGTGACGACGACCTGGACCTCGTTGCGCAGGCCCTTGACGAAGGACGGGCGCAGCGGGCGGTCGATCAGGCGGCAGGTGAGGATCGCGTCCTCGGAGGGCCGGCCCTCGCGACGGAAGAACGAGCCGGGGATACGGCCCGCGGCGTACATCCGCTCCTCGACGTCCACGGTCAGCGGGAAGAAGTCGAAGTGCTCCTTCGGCTGCTTGGACGCGCTGGTGGCCGACAGCACCATGGTGTCGTCGTCCAGGTAGGCCACGGCGGAACCGGCGGCCTGACGGGCCAGACGGCCGGTCTCGAAGCGGATGGTACGGGTGCCGAAGGAACCGTTGTCGATCACGGCCTCGGCGTAGAACACGTTCTCTTCCACCTGGAAGATCTCCTCTTTCGTACGTCTCCGGGAGAGCGTCCCCGCGTGCTGCCTGCGGTGGGCCCCGGGCCCTCGCCAGGAGGGCGGCAGTCGGGCCGGTCTTCGATCGAAGCCTCCGGAGTGCCCCGCTCGGTCTGCGGGGGTTCCGACGGCCACTACCGAGGACCGGCGCCTCACGGCTGCCGGGCCGGCTTGGGCGGTCCGCGTCTGGACGCTCTCTCGGATGCGGGCGGCTTCCGTTTGAAGCCTTCGTCCCGCGGGGGGTTCGGGTCCTTCTGCCCGGGTGGCGCGCTGTTTGCGCCATCACCCGGCATGCCCACAACCCTACGGTGCAATCCTCGGCCACCTGGGGAGGTGCGCGCGAGTTGTTATCTGCGGGCGCCGCGGCCCGATGGCCGCGGCATACGCACGAGGGGCGGCTCCCCGGTGTGGGGAGCCGCCCCGAGCGGCGGTCTTAGCGGGCGCCACCGGCGGCACCGCGGCGGATGCCCAGGCGGTCGACGAGCGTACGGAAGCGCTCGATGTCCTTCTTGGCCAGGTACTGCAGCAGGCGGCGGCGCTGGCCGACCAGGATCAGCAGGCCACGACGCGAGTGGTGGTCGTGCTTGTGGGTCTTGAGGTGCTCGGTCAGGTCCGAGATGCGACGGGAGAGCATGGCCACCTGGACCTCGGGGGAACCGGTGTCGCCCTCCTTCTGGCCGAACTCGGCGAAGATCTGCTTCTTGACGTCAGAGGCGAGAGCCACTGCAACTCCTTCGGGTGTACCGAGCGGTCCTGGTCGACAGCACAGGACTCATCGAGAACTCGGTGTCGCGAGCACCGCCGACGCCCTGCGGCCCACGACGGGGCTGCGGACACACGGCTGCGCTCGGAGGCCAAGCGTACCAGTGCCGCCCCACCCGGCCGTCCGGGGGATCCGCGGGCGGCCGGGAGGGCGGCGTCGGGGGCCGCGGCGGGCGGCCCGCGGGTCAGCCGGTGGCGCCGCGGACCAGCCGGTAGATGTCCAAGACGGCGAGCGCCAGCGGGACGAGCGAGATCAGGGTGAGGCTGTCCACCAGGTCCAGGATGCGCCCCCAGAACGGGGAGACCCCGAGCCGCGGCACCACCAGGGCGATCGCGGTGAGCAGCGCGGCACCGAAGGCGATCGAGGCGGTCAGCCAGATCGTGCGCAGGTCGAGCTCGGTGGTGGAGCCGGCCGCCCGCAGGAAGAACTGCGGGGTGTGCAGGGAGAGCCCGACGATCAGCAGGCTCAGGCCGAGCAGGCCGGCCACGGTGAGGCTGAGCACCTGCGCGGTGTAGCGGAACAGCCGGGCGCGCAGCATGGTGGTCAGGCCCAGCGCGAGCGCGAGCAGCTCGGGGAAGGTCTCGTCGGTGAAGCCGAGGACGGCGCAGGCGCCGACCACGACCGCGGCGCAGCCGCCGACCAGGCCGACCAACACCTCGTGGCCGCGGCGGGCCTGGTGCGCGATCCGCTCGTACTGGACGGCCTCGGCGCGCTCGGCCTCCTCGTCGTAGTCGCGGCTGCGGGTGCGGGTCTGGCCGGGGGCGCTGAAGCCGACCGGCAGCCGGGCGAAGCGGGCGGAGAGGCTCGGCAGGAAGCCGACCACGGCGACGGCGGCGACGCCGGTGACGGCGGCGATGTGCCCGGCCGGGGTCTGCGGCAGCAGGACGGCCGCGAAGGTGGCGAGCGCGCCGGCGGTGGAGACCAGGGCGGCGGCGACGAACACCGCGTCCTTCTCCGGCAGCAGGCCGGCCAGCAGCACGGCGACCACCAGGACGGCGACGCAGCCGGCCAGGAACTGGAGCCGTCCGGGGCCGTCCCCCGGGTGGGCGACGGCGATGAGGCCGCTGCCGCCGATCATGGCGTGCGGCAGCGCGCCGAGGCCGAGCGCGACGGCCGCGTGGGCGTCCTGGTAGACCCGGGCGCGCACCCCGGCGAGCGCCGTGAGCACGACGGCGGTGACGCCGGCCAGGACACCGGGCAGGCCGTGCATGTCGTGGCGCAGGTCGGAGAACCAGAGCGCGAAGCCGAGCAGGGTGAGCAGCACCCCGGCGCCGATCAGGCCGAAGCCGCGCATCAGCTCGGCGGTCCAGAACCGGCGGTCGGCCTCGACGGCGCTGGCGATGGCGTCGGCGACGTCGTCGTAGACGGCCGGCGGGAGCGACTCGGCGAACGGGCGCAGCGCCAGCAGGTCACCGTCGCGGACCTGCTGGGCGGCCAGCGGCAGGCCGCTGTCGAGCACCGTGCCGTCGCGGCGGACCAGGTGGAAGCCGGTGGGGGTGCCGTCGGGCTGGCTCTGGTTGGCCAGGCGCAGCACCTCGGGGTAGACGTCCGCGAGCGGGACGTCCTCGGGCAGGGCGACGTCGATCCGGCGGTCCGGGGCGACGACGGTCACCCGGCAGTAGCCCGTCGCGGCGGCGCTCATGCGTCCACCTCGCTGCGCTCGCCCATGAGGGCACCCACCCCGATCCTTCGACGCACTTGGCGCTCCCCCTTGTTGACGGTGCCGAGGCACGGCGGCGCTCGGTGTTGCTGTGGAACCGGCCCGGCCGGGCCGCGAGTTGGCGCGGCGTTACCCTACCCGTTCGGTTCGTGTCCGCTGCCGGTGCGTACCGGGCCCTGGCGGGCGGTGCGGGGGCGACCGTTAGGATCGGCGCCTGCGCAAAGGTACGGGGGCTGCGCTGGGTGGGGCGTCCTCAGCCACCGGATTCCCGTACGGGCCGTACGCAATCGCGTGAGGGCTGATACCGAAGTGATCGATCGACGCCGCGGGGTGGATGACACATGGGTGTGATCACGGTCAAGCGACCGGCCAGGGCGTATCCGCCCACCGTGCCGGACGAACCGGTGGAGCTGGTCAGCCCGCCCGAACTGCCCCGGCAGGGCGGCGAGGACTGGCTGATGAGCATCCTGCCGATGATGGGCATGGGTGGCTCGGCGGTGTTCTTCTTCTCGCCGGGGGCCGCGGCGCCGATGAAGATCATGGGCGGTCTGATGATCGCCTCGACGCTCGGCATGGTGCTGGCGCAGATCGTCCGGGCCCGCAAGGGCGGTTCGACCGCGATGGCGGACGAGCGGCGCGACTACCTGAAGTACCTCCAGCAGACCCGCCGCCAGGTGCGCCGCACGGCGGAGCGCCAGCGCGGCGCGCTGCTGTTCCTGAACCCGGCGCCGGACCAGCTCTGGTCGATCGTCGAGGACGGCCGGCGGCTGTGGGAACGGCGGACCGGGGACGGCGACTTCGCGCAGATCCGGGTGGGCCTCGGGCCGGTGCAGCTGTCCACGCCGCTGGTGGCGCCGCAGACCGCGCCGATGGACGAGCTGGAGCCGCTGTCGGCGGCCGCGATGCACTCCTTCCTGAAGGCCCACGGCACCCTCCAGGACCTGCCCCTGGCGGTCTCGCTGCGGGCGTTCTACCACATCACGGTGTGCGGGGACCCGGACTCGGTGTACGGGAACGTGCGCGCGATGATCGCCCAGCTGACCACCCTGCACTCGCCGGACGACCTGATGGTCGCGGTCGCGGCCGCGCCCGGTGCGGCCGAGGAGTGGGAGTGGACCAAGTGGCTCCCGCACAACCAGCACCGCAAGGAGGCCGACGGCGCGGGCTCGCGCCGGCTGTTCGCGAGCGACCTGGGCGACCTGGAGTACCTGCTCCAGGACGAACTGGCCGGCCGCCAGCGCTTCGTGCGGGAGGTGGCACCGCCCTCCGACCAGCCGCACCTGGTGGTCGTCATGGACGGCGCCGGGGTGCCGCACGAATCGCTGCTGGCGAGCCCGGAGGGCGTGCAGGGCGTGACGGTCATCGAGGTGGTGCCGGGCGAGGTCGACGAGCCCAGCGGGCACCTGATGGTGACGGTCGGCGCCGAGGAGCTGGTGCTGCGCTCGGCCTCCGGCGCGACGTACACCGGCAAGCCCGATCTGCTCTCGGTGTGGCAGTCCGAGGCGCTGGCCCGGCAGTTGGCGCCGTACCGGATCTCGGCCGGCGGGGACGACGAGCCGCTGCTGTCCAACCTCGACTTCACCGACATGATGGGCTCGGGCGACCCGGGCTCCTTCGACGTGGCCCGCAGCTGGCGCCCGCGCGCCCAGCACGAGCGAATGCGGGTGCCGATCGGCGTCGGCGCCAACGGCGAGCAGGTCCACCTGGACATCAAGGAGGCCGCGCTGGAGGGCATGGGCCCGCACGGCCTGTGCGTGGGCGCGACCGGTTCCGGCAAGTCGGAGCTGCTGCGCACGCTGGTGCTGGCACTGGCGATGACCCACTCCTCGGAGATCCTGAACTTCGTCCTCGCCGACTTCAAGGGCGGTGCGACCTTCTCCGGCATGGCGGACATGCCGCACACCTCCGCGGTGATCACCAACCTGGAGGGCGAACTCACCCTGGTCGACCGCATGCGCGACGCGATCGAGGGCGAGCTGCACCGCCGCCAGGAACTGCTGCGCTCGGCGGGCAACTACGCCAACATCCACGAGTACGAGCGGGCCCGGGCGGCCGGCGCGGCACTGGACCCGCTGCCCTCGCTGGTGCTGATCATCGACGAGTTCTCCGAACTCCTCACCGCCAAGCCCGACTTCATCGAGATGTTCATCCAGATCGGCCGGATCGGCCGCTCGCTGGGCGTGCACCTGCTGCTGGCCTCGCAGCGCCTGGAGGAGGGCAAGCTGCGCGGCCTGGACACCTACCTGTCGTACCGGATCGGTCTGCGCACCTTCTCGGCCGCGGAGTCCCGGGCGGCGATCGGCGTACCGGACGCCTACCACCTGCCGCCGGTGCCGGGCGTCGGCTACCTCAAGTTCGGCGAGGACGTGATGGACCGGTTCAAGGCCGCCTACGTCTCGGGGCCGTACCGGGCACCGGGGCAGCAGCGGTCGACCGGCGGGCGGCGGGTCAACGCGCGCCCGGTGGAGTTCACCGCGGCCTTCGTGGACCTGCCGGACCCGGTGGAGGAGGAGGTCGCGCCGCAGGCCCCGGAGCAGGACGACGCCCTGGTGGACACCGTGCTGGACGTGTTCGTCCAGCGGATGGCCGGCCAGGGCCCGGCCGCACACCAGGTGTGGCTGCCGCCGCTGGAGGAGGCGCCGAGCACGGACCACCTGCTGCCGCCGCTGCAGGTCGTGCCGGAGCGCGGACTGACCGCGCCCGGTTACCCGGCGGGCCGGCTGCGGGTGCCGATCGGCATCGTCGACAAGCCGCGCGAGCAGAAGACGGACATCCTGGAGGTCGACTACGCGGGGGCGGCCGGCCACGGCCTGATCGTGGGCGGCCCGCGCTCCGGCAAGTCCACCGTGGTGCGCACCACGGTGGCCTCGTTCGGCCTCACCCACACCCCGCTGGAGGTGCAGTTCTACCTGCTCGACTTCGGCGCGGGCAGCTTCCAGTCGCTCGCCGGCCTGCCGCACGTCGGCGGGGTGGCCGGGCGCCTGGACGTGGACAAGGTGCGCCGGATGGTCTCCGAGGTGCACGGGGTGCTCAACCGGCGCGAGGAGCTGTTCCGGGCCGCCGGGATCGACACCATCGGCACCTACCGGGCCCGCCGGGCGGCCGGCCAGCTGCCGGACGAGGCCTTCGGCGACGTCTTCCTGGTGATCGACGGCTGGAACACCTTCAAGCAGGAGTTCGAGGGCCTGGAGCCGGTGATCGGCGACATCGCCCAGCGCGGCCTCGGCTACGGCGTGCACCTGGTCATCACCGCGGCCCGGTACGCCGAGGTGCGCCCGGCGCTGAAGGACCTGCTGCAGAACCGCACCGAGCTCAAGCTCGGTGACGCGATGGAGTCCGAGGTCGACCGCCGGGTGGCGCAGAACGTCCCGCCGCTGGCCGGGCGCGGCATCACCCCGGAGCGGCTGCACTTCCTGTCCGGGCTGCCGCGCCTGGACGGCTCCTCCTCGGTGGACGACCTGCAGACCGGGGTGGCCGGGCTGGTCAGCGCCATCGACGGGGCCTGGACCGGCCCGCGCGCCCCGCAGGTGCGGATGCTGCCGGCCGTGCTGGACGGCCACTCGCTGCCGAAGGGCTTCGAGCACCCGGAGCGCGGCGTCGCCTTCGGCGTGGACGAGGCGGAGCTGGCGCCGGTCTTCGTCAACTTCGAGACCGACCCGCTGTTCATCGTCTTCGGCGACACCGAGTCCGGGAAGTCGGCGGTGCTGCGGATGCTGATCAAGCAGATCACCGAGCGCTACACCCCGGACCAGGCGGGCATCGTGGTCGGCGACTACCGGCGCGCGCTGCTCGGCACCGTGCCGCCGGAGTACCTGGTGGAGTACGCGGCCGCGCAGCCGGCCATGGCGGCCATCGTCGACATGCTGCGCGGCGCCTGCTCGCGCCGCCTGCCGGGCCCGGACGTGACCGCCGAGCAGCTGCGCAACCGCAGCTGGTACAGCGGCAAGGACATGTTCGTGATCGTCGACGACTACGAGCTGGTCTCGACGAGCTCGGGCAACCCGCTGGCCCCGCTGGCCGAGTTCCTGCCGTTCGCCCGCGACATCGGCCTGCGGGTGATCGTGGCCCGCAGCGCGGGCGGCGCCGGCCGCTCGCTGTACGAGCCGGTGCTGCAGCGGATGCGCGAGCTCGGCGGCCAGGGCGTGATCCTCTCCGGCAACCGGGACGAGGGCGCGCTGCTGGGGACGGTCAAGCCGCAGGCGCTGCCGCCGGGCCGGGGCGTCTACGTGTCACGCCGGGTGACCAGCGGGCAGATGGTCCAGACGGGCTGGCTGCCCGTGGCGTAGCCGCGCCGGCCGTCACGGACGGTGAGCGAAGGGGTCGGACCCGTGGGGTCCGGCCCCTTCGGCGTCCCAGGTTCCGAAACGTTACCTGGCACTTTCCGGGTGGGGGCTGCGGTTCCCGTACCCGGCCGGGGAGTTGCCGGGCGCTTCGGGGGCACCTGGGCGTGTCGCCGTCCATCCGGAGTACGGCCTTTGAATCACGCTGCTCCCCCTTTGTTCACCTTCGATTCAATTGCAATGTGGCCGAGGTAACAAGTCGGACAAAGCTCGCAATGACCGAAAGTGATCATCGGATCGCATGTCCGCACCCCTCACCGCAACGGATTCCGAAGCAGTTCCGGCGTTGACGCAATCAATACGCCCAAGGTTCCATGGCGGCCAGGGAGCGACTGGAACCGGACACCGAGCAACCAGCCAGCGGAGGCGATACCGCTCCCACTCCAGCACCGCAGAGCCGATCGGAAGCCACATGACCGACACGCTTCGTCCGCCACAGAACGTAGCCGCCCCGGCGGCCGAGGCGGCCGCGCCCCAGCAGCTCAAGCGCTCGATCGGCGTGGTGGGCGGGACCCTGCTCACGCTGTCCTGCGTCACGCCCGCCTCGACGCTCTTCGTGATCGTGCCGGAACTGTTCTCCAGCATCGGCAGCGCCACCGCACTGGCCATCGCGATCGGCACCGTGCTCTGCGTCGCGGTCGCGTTCTGCTACTCCGAGCTCGGCACCCTGATCCCCAGCGCCGGCGGCGAGTACGCGATGGTCGGCACCCTCGCCGGACGGCTGATGGGCTGGCTGGTCTTCGTGCTCTCGCTGATCGTGGTGATGATCGTCCCGTCGGTCATCGCCCTCGGCACCGCCGACTACCTCGCCCCCGTCCTGCACCTGGACAAGGCCATGACCGGCGCCGCCGTGATGCTGGCCGCCACCCTGGCCGGCCTGCTCGACCTGCGCGCCAACGCCTGGATCACCGGCATCTTCCTGGTCCTGGAGGTCATCGCGGCCGGCGTGGTCTCGGTGCTCGGCTTCGCCCACACCAACAGCGGGGCCCCCAGCCTGCTGCACGGCGTGGTCACCGGGGACAACGGCGCCACCACCACGGTCAGCGTGGGCGCCATCGTCGGCGCGCTCGGCATCGCCCTGTTCATCACCCAGGGCTTCTCCACCGCGGTCTACCTGTCGGAGGAGCTGGAGAACCCCCGCCGCAACGTCTCGCGCACCGTGCTGTGGACGCTCGGCATCTCCTCGGCCATCATCCTGGTCCCGGTCGTCGCCATCACCATGGGCGCCCCCGACCTCCAGACCCTGTCCGCCGGCGACATCTCCGGCATGGTCACCGCCTGGAGCAACTCCGCGGTCGGCACCTTCATCAGCCTCTGCGTCGCGCTGGCCATCATCAACGCCGGCATCGTCATGGTCATCCAGAACTCCCGGGTGCTGTTCGCCTCCGCCCGCGACAAGGCCTGGCCGGAGCCGGTCAACAAGGCCTTCGGCACCCTCGGCCGCTTCGGCTCGCCGTGGATCGCCACCCTCGCGGTCGGCCTGCCCGGCGCCGCGCTCTGCTTCGTCAAGGGCGAACTGCTGAGCAACATCACCGGCGTCGCCGTCACCGGGATGTACCTGCTGGTCGCGATCGCCGCGCTGCTCTCCCGCCGCGCCCACCACAAGCACGCCGCCGCCTGGCGGATGCCGCTGTGGCCGGCCGTCCCGGTCGTGCTGATCGCCGTCCTGGTCTACGTCATGACCAAGCTGGACACCGAGCCCCTGCTGTGGACCGGCGGCATCACCGCCGCCGCCACCCTCTACTGGCTGTTCTACCTGCGCCCCCGGCAGGACACCCGCTGGGTGATCAGCCTCCCCGAGGACCAGCAGGACTGACCCCCACCCCTCCCCCACACGGCGGTGCCCCGGGCCTCCCCCAGCCCGGGGCACCGCCGTGTCCCGCTACTTCCCGGGCTTCCACTGCGGGCTGGTGGCGATCGCCCGCAGTTGCGCCGCGGTCATCAGCGGATCGCCCTTCGACGCCAGCGTGACCAGGACCTCCATGCCGTCCGGCCGCATCGCGTCCACGACCAGCACTCCCTTCGGGGCGCTGGCCACCGCGCCGCGCACGAGAAGCTTCGTCCCGTCCGGCAGGGTCTCCGCGTCCTGGTACGACTCCGGTCCCGGCCGGTCGTCGGGGGCCTTCGCCCAGTTCTCGACCGTCAGCGTCAGGGTCCCGGTCCGCCCGCCCCCGGCCAGCTCGAAGTCCGCCCGCAGCTCCCGGCTCCTGCGGTCGGTCACGGTCACCCCGGAGGGCAACAGCCCGGTCAGGACGGTCTCGCGGTCCTGCAGCGACAGGCCCGGGTCGATCGCCTCGGTGTCGACGCCGTCGAACCTGAGGGCCGCGACGACCCGGTCCCAGGACTTGTCCGTGACGACGGCCTTCAGCTGGTCCAGCGTGAGCGGCGGGTTGGGCCGGCTGTCCGGCGCGTCCTTCTCCTGGGGGGAGTTCCACTCGCTGAGGCCGATCAGCCCGCCGTCCGGACGGGTCACCGAGGCGCGCCACTCCTTGGTGGTGGCCCGGTGGTCCGGATACTCGTAGCCCTGGGTGAGCATGAGCTTCGATCCGTCCGGCAGGACGGTGACGGTGCAGGAGTCCAAGGAGGCGATCTTGAGGTTCGTCGGGCAGGTCTGCGGCTGGACGTCCTTGGGGCGGTGCTTCTGGATGCTGAGGCCCATCAGCGACCGGCCCTGGCCATCGTCGAAGACCAGGTTGGCGTCCGCGTAACTCCCCCTGTTCTCGTCCGTTCCATGCCCCTTCGCGTCGGACACCTGGCCCTTGGGCAGCAGCGCCCGGAAGGTGGCCACCATCTCGTCACCGGAGACCACCGTCGGAGCGGAGGACTTCACCGAGGTCGGGGTGGCCGCGGCGGCGGCGCTGCCGGTGGCGTCGGAGGCGGTGGCGTCGGGGGTGGCGCCCGCCGGGGCGGAGGCCGCGCTCACCGTGCCCGCGTCCTTGCCGGCCGGGGCGCCCAGGAACACCGCGCCGGTGCCCACCAGGGCCAGGGCGGCCGCACCGCCCACCACGGCGGCGGTCGAGCGGCGGCGCCAGCGGCGGCGGCCGCGCCGGTAGCCGCCCGCGACCAGGTCCGCCTGTTCGGTGCGGAAGCCTTCGCCCGTACGGGTGAGGGCGTAGAGAAGATCGTCCTCGAACTTGTCCGGTTCGGACATGGGTGTTCACCGTCTCCTTGCGTCGCGGGTTGCGGGAAAGTGCCGTGTCACGGATGGCGGGAAGCGCCGCACGGCCGGGCGCCCGTCGGCCTCAGCGCCCGCCGGCCTCAGCGGGCGGCGAGCTCGGCCAACGAGTCGCCGAGCAGGGCGCGCAGCCGGTTCAGGGCCCTGGTGGTGCGGGTGCGGACGGCGCCGGAGGAGACCCGCATCGCCTCGGCGGTCTCCTCGACGCTGCGGTCCTCCCAGTAGCGCAGCACCAGGACCGCGCGGTCCTTGGGCGGCATCCGGCCGAGCGCGTCGAGGAGGGTCAGCCGCAGGGTGCTGTCGGTGTCGCGTCCCGCCGGCTCCGGCAGGACGTCACTGGGACGCTCGCCGCTGGAACGGCGGCGCTGCTGGGCGAGGAAGATGCGCACCATGACGGTGTGGGTGTAGGCCGCCGGGTTGTCGATCCGGCCCCGGCCGGTGAAGGCGCTGCGCCGCCACAGCACGTACATCCGGCTGAGGGCCTCCTGCACGAGGTCCTCGGCGTAGTGGGTGTCGCCGCTGGTGAGCAGGCAGGCCGAGCGGTACAGGTGGCCGGTGTGGCCGGAGACGAGTTCCAGGAACTCCGCGTCCTTGGCCTCCCGGCCCGCCCCGATCCACCTCATGCGCCCTGCCCCCCGCGGTCCGCCCTCCCTGACACTTCATCGATGCGGCGGGCGGGCGGCGGTGTTACAGGGTCCCGGCGGATTTTCGGTGAGCCCGGCCCGCGCCGGGCGCCGGGCGGGCACCGGGCGGGCGCCGGGCGGGCGGGCGCCGGGCGGTCAGGCGGTCAGGCGCCGGCCGGGCGTCAGTCGGCGGACTTGCGCCGGTGGTCGCGCAGCACCACGCCGCCGCCGATCAGCAGGGCCACCAGCAGTGCGCCGACGCCCACGACGTACGTCGCGGTACGGCCGTCGCGGTCGGCCTGGGTCTCGCCGAGGCCCACCGGGCGCGGCACGATCGGCGCGGCGGCGAGCTGCACCGGGGCGTCCGGGGTGGGCTCGTAGGGCGCGTCCTCGGGAGCCTTGGTGACGGCCTTGACCGGGTCCACCACGCCCCAGCCGATGAACTTGTCCGGCTCGCGCTGGGTCCGCTGCGCGGTCTGCTCGATCCAGGCCCGCACCTGGGCCGCCTTCCACTTCGGGTGGGCGCTCCTCAGCAGCGCGGCGAGGCCGGAGACGTACGGGGCGGCGAAGCTGGTGCCGTTGTCCACGCACTGGCCGCTCCCCGGCACGGTGGACAGCATGTCGACACCGGGCGCGGCGACCTTCACGAAGCCGCCGTACTGGGAGAACGGCGCGCGCTCGTTGTTGCGGTCGGAGGCGCCGACGGCCAGCACGGTCGGGAAGGCGCCCGGGTAGGTGTCGCCCTCCTTGCCGTCGTTCCCGGTGGAGGCGACCACCACGACGTTGCGCGACTCCGCGTACTCGACGGCGGCCTTCAGGTCCTGGTACCCGCCGAAGCGGGCGTCGCCCGCGCCGCGCACGTCCTGGGAGATGTTGATGACCCCGGCTCCCTTGTCGACCGCCTCCCTGATCGCCTGGACCAGGGTGGAGACGTCGCCGTTGCCGTCGCTGTCGTTCTGCCGGATCGACAGGATCTGGGCGTCGGGAGCCAGTCCGACGAAACCGGTCTGCGGCCTGACCCGGGCGGCGATGATGCCGGCCACCTTGGTGCCGTGACCGACCGGGTCCTCGACGGACGCGCCCTTGACCGGCTCCTTGGTCTCCCGGTTGACCAGCAGGTTGGGGCCCGCCTGGAGCTTGTCGACGAACTTCTGACCGGAGGAGTCGGCCGGGACCTGGCCCGCCAACTGCGGGTTGCCCAGGTCGACCCCGGTGTCGATGACCGCGACCTTCACGCCCACGCCGGTGGTCTTCCCGCCCTGCCACAGCTCGTTGAGCAGCAGCCGCTGGAGCGACCACGGCACGGTCGGCACATCGGGCGCGTTCTTGGGGCAGTCGCCGGCCGCGGCCAGCGCGGGCCCGCCCTCGGCGTACGCCGGGGCGGCGAGCGGGCCGCCCAGCACCGTGAGCACGGCGATCGCCGCGGCCGCCTTCCGGTACCCGTGTCGGGACACCCTGCCACCCCTCATGTCGTTCACCCGTGCCGCGCGTCGGGGGCGGGTGCCCGGAATCCGGGTACCCGCCCCCTGCCGTTCCTCAAGGAACCCGAACGTCAGCCCCAGAGCTTGGCGTTGGCGTCCTCGGTCGTCCGGTAGCTCTGCGCGGCGTTCTCCAGCGAGGTCGCGATCTGCGCGCAGGCCTGCTGGAGGTCGTTGGCCTTGGCGTCCCACTTGGCCTGGTGGGCCTGGTAGCCCTGCTGGGCGGCACCCTGCCAGCTGGTGGCGATGCGGGTGACGTTGCCCTTGAGGTCGTTCAGCAGGTGGTCGATGCGGCTCGCCGAGGCCTTGACCTCCTCGGCCGCCTGGTGCACGGTCTGGAAGTTGACGAGAATGTGGTCGGACACGTTGTCTCCCTTGACGAGGGTGCGGAGCGCCGCGCGGTCAGTGGCGAGCGCTCCGCAGAGCGGTGGAGCGGGGCAGAACGGCGGTCGGCGCGGGTGCGTCGATCAGCGCGAGTGCGGTGATCAGCCCTGGGCCGAGGAGAACATCGCCTTCTGCTCCTCTTCGGTGCTCGCGTAGTGCTTGGTGGTCAGCTCGATCGCGTGCTTGATCGCGTTCAGCGACTCCTTGAGCGCCGCGATGTCCTCGTTGACCCGGTTCTGCAGGCTCGCGTAGGCCGTCGCGGCCGTGCCCTGCCAACCGCCGGTGATGCCGGAGACCGTGCTGATCAGCTTGTTCTTCTCAGCCTCGATCTTGCCGATGGCCTCTTCGATTTGCTTGGCGAACGCCAGCATCTCCTGCGCGGTCATCGTGAACTGACCCTGAGCCATGCTCCACCGTCCCCCATGAGACAACATTTGCGTGTACGGAGGGCCCTGCGGGCCGACCGCCGCCATCACCGGTGTGATGTCCAGCAGCACTGTAGTCGGCACACGCAACTCGCCCAACATCGATCACCGAGTAGTTACCAGACCATGACACTGAGGCCAATTCGGTTGCCGCGCTTGGCCCGTCAGGCGTTCTGCGGCTGAACGGCGCCCGTCGCCGTCAACGGCGGGCCGGCCGGCACCAGGTTCGACCACTCCTTCGGCACCGGCAGCGGCTTGACCCCCTGGTAGCCCAACCGGGCCTGGTTGCCGCCGGGTTCCTCCGGCTGCTGGCCGGAACCCTGGGCCGTGGCCCCGGGGGTCGGCGTGGCACCGGCCGGCGGGGCCGGCGGCTTCGGGGTGCCGCTCTGACCGGGCTGGGGCGAGGCGCCGGGGCGCGGGCCGCCGTCGCCGTTGGACGGGACGGAGTAGCGCAACCCCGTCTCGGTGATCAGGAAGTCGCTTCCGGAGCCGGCGGCCGAGTGGTCCAGCGAGCGGTAGAACAGTCCGTGACCGGGGGTCACGTACGCCGCCCCGGCACCGTTGTTGTACGGCGCGGGGTACAACGTCCCGGCCCAGACACTGCGCTTGGGCGTGGTGCCGTCCTCGGCGACGCCGTCGTAGGTGCTGCACACGACCATCCGGGCGTCCTGGCGGTCCTGTTGGTTGTTCACCGGCGCGCCGGTCTTCAGCGGCCAGTCCGCCACGGTGCCCTTCAGCGGTGCGTCGACGCCCCACTGGGCGTTGTCGGCCGGGGTCATCTCGTCGCTGCGCGGCTTCTTGTCCTGGTCGTACTTGTAGAGCATCTGGTACGCCGGGTTCTGCCGGATCAGGTCCGCCTGGAACGGCGTGACCAGGTACAGCTGCTCCTTGCCGACCACGTAGTGGCGGTCCTGGTAGTGCACCAGCCGGCCGACCCGGCGGTCGGCCTGGTTGCTCAGCTCCACCTTGGAGTTGGCACCCTGGCTGTCGGCGACCCCGTCGACCTGCGGGAAGGTGACCGGGGTGGCGTCCACCAGGGTCTCCAGCCATTCCCGCTTGACCCGCTGCGGCACCGCGTTGGGCCCGAACACCGCGGTGATCAGCGCCTTGCGCTCCCTGTCGTCCGACTGCGGGGTGCCGATCAGGTGCCTGCGGCCCTGCGCGTCCACCAGGTACACCGCCGCGCCCGCGGCGGCCGGCTGACCCGGCACCGGCGCGGCCGAGACCTGCTGCTCGTCGGCCTGCTGCACCAGCAGCAGCTGGTCCGGGCCGAGCATCCGGTCCTTGGCCGCCAGCACCGCCGCGTCCTCGCCGGCCGCCACGAACACCGCCTGGTTGACGGTCTCCTGCTTGTCGTCCGAGCCCGGACGGTCGCACACCGCCCACTTCATCTGCTTGCTCGCGTTGTCCGTGGTCGGCAGCTTGTCCGGCGCGTACGGGATGCCGATCGTCGGCCCGTGGTTCGGGTACCGGTCGAGCACCCCGTCGTCCACCACCACGACCTTGGCGCCCGCGGGCAGCACCAGCCGCGCCGAGGACATGTTGAGCACCTGGTGCAGCCGCTTGGTCTTCTGGTCCTGGTCGATGAGCACCACGTACCGGGTCGTCGACTGCTTGCCCTGGATGATGTTCTTGCCGTCGTCCCACTTCACCGGCGCGCTCGGCTTGAAGACCCCCCAGAGCCCGAACCCGGCCACGAACACCGCCCCGGCCAGCACACTCGGCAGCACCGCCTTCACCGGACGCGGCGCGTCCTCGTCACTGCCGCCGCCGGCGGGCAGCAGGAAGGCCCCCACCGTGCGCTTGCGGGCGAAGGTGTACGCGTTCAGCTCGTCCCGGCGCGATGCCATACCTCGTCGTCCCCCTTGTCAGACGTTGTCGGGCGTTGTCAGACCGACCGGCCCCGTGGTCACCCGCCGGGCACGAACCGGCGCGAACCCTCTACGATGCGGCAGCAGACGGTGAGTACGGTACGGGTACGGTCCGCGACACAGCCAGCCGGGCCGCGACAACGGATCAGAGAGGGCCACCGGGGGATGCCAAGCCAGACCGCTCCAGGACGCCGCCGCAGTACGGGCGGCGGGAGGCCGCGCCGGTCCGGCCGGGCGCAGCACAGCGCGCCGGCGAACGAGACGGGACCGGGGACCGGGACCGCCGGACCGCAGCCGACCGGCAGCGGGGGCGGCGGGGCCGTCCAGGTCCGGGTCAACCCCCGACCGGGGCTGCTCGCAGGGCGGTTGAAGCTCCAACAGCTCGTCCTGGTCGAGGTCGCGGCGGCCCTGGTCGCGGTCGGCTGGACGATCAGCCGACCGGTCGCGGCCGGCTTCGGCGCGGTCGCGCTGGTGCTGCTCGTGCTCGCGCTCGTCCCGGTGCGCGGCCGCACCGTCCCGGAACTGCTGCGGGTCCGCGCCGCCCTCAAGTCCCGCCGCAAGCAGGCCAGGACGCTGCTGCCGCCGGCCGGCACCGACCCGGCGCTGGCGCCGGCCCTGGAACTCGAACCGGGGCTGCGCACCTGCACCCACGCCACCGAGGCCGAGTTCGGCGGCCGCCCGGTCCGCCGGGAGACCGGCATGGTCGGCGACGGGACCTTCCTCAGCTCGGTGCTGCTCGTCCAGGCCAAGGACCAGCCGCTGCGCCCGGTGCGCACCGCCCTGCCGCTGCCGCTGGACGTGATCTGCTCGGCGCTCACGGTGGACGACATCACCCTGGAGTCGGTGCAGCTCGTCCAGCACACCCAGCCCGCCCCGGCCCAGCACCTGCCCGAGCAGTCGCTGGCCGCCCGCGCCTACCGCGAACTGCCGGACGGCACCGCCACCCCCGGGCTGCGGCTGACCTGGATCGCGCTCAAGCTCGACCCGGAACGCGCGGCGACCGCCGTCCGGGCCCGCGGCGGCGGCGAGGAGGGCGCCCGCAAGGCGCTGCAGCGGGTCACCGACCAGCTGGCCGGCCGGCTCAACAGCGCCGGTTTCAACGCGACCGTGCTGGACGAGCGCGAGCTGATCGCCGCACTGGCCATCGCCACCTGCGCCAACCCGATCGCGGTGGCGGGCCGTCAGGGCACCGGCAGCGGCGGCGGCACCACCCGCCGCACCCAGGAGGGCAACCGGTTCTGGCGGATCGACGACCGCTGGCACACCACGTACTGGATCTCCCGCTGGCCGCAGCTGAGCCGCCCCGGCGGCGCCCCCGGCCGGGTCGCCGCGCCCGACCTGGTCAACCTGATCACCGGCTCCCCGGCCCTCGCCAGCACCTTCAGCCTGACCGCCGGACACGGCACCGGCGGCTCGGTGACGGTCAGCGGGCACGTGCGGGTGACCGGCCGCAACGAGAGCGAGGTCGGCCAGATCGGCCGCCAGGTGGAGAGCCGCGCCCAGAGCACCGGGCTCGGCCTGGTCCGGCTCGACCTGGAGCAGGCCCCCGGCATGCTCGCCACCCTGCCGCTCGGAGGGGCTTCCTGATGGCCTACCAGACCTACCCCACCGCCGGTCCCCAGCCCGGCGCCGAGCAGCGCCGGACCCGGCCGCGGATCCTGCCCGGCTTCGGGCTGCGCGGCCCGCGCCGGGAGAAGCACGTGCTGGAGCCGGCCGACCTCGCGTCGCTGGCCTTCCCGGTCGGCGACGACGGCGTGGTGATCGGCGTCGACCCGCAGGGACTGCCCGCGGTGCTCGGCCTGTTCCGCCCGACCTCGTACGACCTGGTGCTGGTCGGCGGCATGTGGACGGCGCAGGTCATCGCGCTGCGGGCGGCCGCGATCGGCGCCCGCGTCGCGGTGGAGACCGCCCGCGGACAGCTGTGGGGTCCGATGGCCCAGGCGGCCGGCGGCGGCCAGCCGTGCGTGACGGTCCACCAGGTCGGCCGGCTCGGCCCGCAGGGCGCCTCGGTGGCCTCGCCGGTACTGGTGGTGCGCGACCTCGGCGCCCGCCCGCCGCGCAGCCGGCTCTCCGCCGCCCCCTGGCAGACCACCCTGACCCTGCTGCCCTACCTGGGCCCGAACGCCTCCCGGGTGCTGAACGCGGCCGACCTGGTCGGCGTGCAGCGGATCTCGCCGCAGGAGGCGGAACTGACCGGCCGGATCCTGTCGCTGCCGCCGGAGGACGTGGCCGCCCTGCCCACCCTCGGCGACGACCTGACCCTGTGGGCCACCAGGATGCGCCGCCAGTACGTACGGGCCGTGGCCGGGCAGGCCGAACAGCAGGTGCTCGGCGGGCCGCGCCGGATGGACTGAGCGCCGGCTCGCCGCACCGGGCGGGCCGGCGGGGATGCGAAGCCGCCTTCAACGGGGGTTGCCGTACGGCCTAGTCTTTGATGTGGCAACGGCACCGCTGAACAAGCGGCGGCGAACACGAGGGAGCCAGAGTGAGCAGCGATCGGGACGGCGTCTACGTCGGCGACAACGCGGCGGAGGACGACGACGACTGGTCGGACGCGCCTGACTACACTCCCCCGTCCTGGTACGTCCAGACCGAGCCCGCGGCGGCCGCGAACGCACCGGCGGCAGGCGCTCCGGCTCCGAACGCACCGGCTCCGAACACACCGGCTCCGAACGCACCGGCGGCGGGCGCTCCGACGGCTCCGGGCGCTGCCGCTGCGGCCGCGACCGCGGCACCCGGTGCCCCGACGCCCGCCGCCGCTCCGGCGCAGGCCCAGCAGGCCCCGGCTCCGGTGCCCGCTCCGGCGCAGCAGCAGGCCCAGGCTCCGGTGCCCGGCCAGGCCGCGCCCCCGGCGGCCGGGGCCGTGCCGGCCGCGGTCCAGGCTCCGGCCCCCTCGCCGGCACCCGCTCCCGTGCCCGCGGCGCCCGCCCCGCCGGTGCAGGCCGAGGCGCAGCACGTCCCCTTCCCGGCGCCCTCCCCGACTCCGCCGGTCCCCGAGCAGCCGCAGCCCGGTGCCCCGGCGTGGGCGCTGCCGGAGACCGCGGCGCCGCAGCCCGTCCCGCAGCCCTACCCGGCGCCGCCCGCCATGACCGCCGCGACCGCGGCGCCGGGACAGCCCGTCCAGCCGGGCCAGCCGGGCCAGCCGCAGAACTTCGCGCAGCCGCCGGTCCAGCCGGCCCCGCCGCAGCACCCCCAGGACCCCCAGGGCCCGGCGGCGACCTGGGACCCGCAGGCCGCGTGGGCGGCCCAGCAGGCCCAGCAGGCCCAGCAGGCGCAGCAGGCGCAGCAGGCCGCCGTCCCGCCGCAGCCCGGCCCGGTGCCGCAGCCCGGCCCGGTGGACCCGCGCCAGGGCGGCTGGCCGCAGCCCGCCGCGTACCAGCAGCCGGCCCAGCCGCACCCAGGCCCGCAGGGCCAGCCCGTGCCCGGCCAGCCCCAGCCCCAGCCCCAGCCCCAGCCCCAGCCGTGGCAGCAGCAGCCGCAGGCCCCGCAGCCCAGCGCGTTCCAGCAGGCCGCCGCCCCGCAGCAGACGGCGCACGGCGCGCCGCTCGGCTACACCGCCGCCGTCGAGCTGTCCTCGGACCGGCTGCTGCGCAGCCAGCCCAAGCAGCAGCGCCAGCAGCCGCGCTTCCAGTTCGGCGGCAAGGCCGCGGCGGCCGAGAAGGCCCGCCGGCTGGAGATCATCCGCACCCCGGTGCTGAGCTGCTACCGGATCGCCGTGATCAGCCTCAAGGGCGGTGTCGGCAAGACCACGACCACCACCGCGCTCGGCGCGACCCTGGCCAGCGAGCGCCAGGACAAGGTGATCGCGATCGACGCCAACCCGGACGCCGGCACCCTGGGCCGCCGGGTCAAGCGCCAGACCGGCGCGACCATCCGCGACCTGGTGACGGCCATCCCGCACCTGCGCAGCTACATGGACATCCGTCAGTTCACCTCGCAGGACCTGAACTCGGGCCTGGAGATCCTGGCGAACGACGTCGACCCGGCGGTCTCGACCACCTTCAACGACTCGGACTACCGCCAGGTGATCGACGTGCTGGGCCGCCAGTACCCGATCATCCTGACCGACTCCGGCACCGGTCTGCTGTACAGCGCGATGCGCGGCGTGCTGGACCTGGCCGACCAGCTGATCATCGTCTCGACCCCCAGCGTGGACGGCGCCTCCAGCGCCTCGACCACCCTGGACTGGCTCTCCGCGCACGGTTACGCGGACCTGGTGCAGCGCAGCATCACGGTGGTCTCCGGGGTGCGCGAGACCAGCAAGATGATCAAGGTCGAGGACATCGTCGCGCACTTCCAGACCCGCTGCCGCGGCGTGGTCGTGGTGCCGTTCGACGAGAGCCTGGCGGCCGGCGCCGAGGTCAACCTCGACATGATGCGGCCCAAGGTCCGCGAGGCCTACTTCGATCTGGCCACCCTGGTCGGCGAGGACATCGTCCGGGCCCAGCAGGCCGCCGCCCAGCAGGCCGGCTGGCAGCAGCAGGCCCAGGCGCAGGCCCAGTCGGCCTACCAGCAGTCGAGCGGCCCGCAGCCGTACGCCGACCCGCAGCAGCAGCCCCAGCCGTACCCGCAGCAGGCCGGCCAGCCCGCCCCGGGGGCGCCGTGGGCCCCGCAGCCCGGCCAGGCCCCGCCGCCCCCGCCCGGGTACGGCTACCCGCAGCAGCCCGCTCCCGGGGCGCCCTGGGGGCAGCAGCCGGGACCGGGCTACGGCTACCCGCAGCAGGCTCCCCAGCAGTGAAACCGCGGAAGGGGCCCACCGACCTGCTGTCGGTGGGCCCCTTCCGGCGGTGCGGCGCTCAGACGCCGTCGGTCAGCTCACGGGCCCGCTTGACGTCGTCGGCCATCCGGTCCAGCAGCGCGTCGATGGAGTCGAACTTCTCCATCCCCCGCAGGTAGGCCAGGAAGTCCACGGCCACGTGCATCCCGTACAGGTCCAGGCCGACCCGGTCGATGGCGTAGGCCTCCACGGTGCGGGCGGTGCCGTCGAAGGTCGGGTTGGTGCCGACCGAGATCGCCGCCGGCATCCGCTCGCCGTCCGCAGTCAGCCAGCCCGCGTACACGCCGTCGGCCGGGATCGCGCTGTGCGGCACGGTCTCGACGTTGGCCGTCGGGTAGCCCAGCTCGCGGCCGCGCTGCGCGCCGCGCACCACCACGCCCTCGACCCGGTGCGGGCGGCCCAGCACCTCGCCCGCGCCGGCCATGTCCCCGGTCTCGACCAGCCGGCGGGTCAGGCTGGAGGAGAACGGCTCGCCGGCCCCGGCCGTACCGCACACCTGGAGGTCGACCACCTCGACCTCGAAGTCGTCCGCCCGGCCCAGCTCGCCGAGCAGCGCGACGTTCCCGGCGGCCCGGTGGCCGAAGCGGAAGTTGGGGCCCTCGATGACGACCCGCGCGCGCAGCGCGTCCACCAGCACCTGCCGGACGAAGGTCTCCGGGGACTCCTGGGAGAACTCCGTGGTGAACGGCAGCACCAGCACCGCGTCCACGCCCAGCTCCGCGATCAGCTCGGCGCGGCGCGGGTGCGGCGCGAGCAGCGGCGGGTGGCTGCCCGGCCGGATGACCTCGCGCGGGTGCGGGTCGAAGGTCACCACGACCGCCGGGAGACCGAGTTCGCGGGCCCGCTCGACCGCCCGCCCGATGATCAGCTGATGCCCGCGGTGCACCCCGTCGAACGAGCCGATGGTGACGACGCTGCGTCCCCAGTCCCCGGGGATCTCCTCCAGGCCACGCCAGCGCTGCACCTGACCGCTCCTTGTTCCGTACGGCGCGTACCCTCTGTACGCTCAAACGCTCAAAACCCGAACCCCTATAGCGTGCCATGCGCCTGCCCCGGCTCAGGCACCGGAATACGGGTTGAGCCCGCCGAGGGCCCCGCCGACCGCCCGGACACGGCCCGCTCGGCCTCGGCGGCGGCGTACTGAGGGTCCCGTCCGGCCGCCGTCAGGGCCCGCATCCGGGCCAGTCGGGGGCCGTCCGGGGCGGTCGGCGCGGCGCCGGACGGCCAGCGGGCGAGCAGCCGGGCGAAGGCCGCCGACCGCCCGGCGCAGCGCACCAGCAGCTCGTCCGCGCCCGGCAGCCCCGGGGTGGCCCGGGCCAGCACCGCCCGGGCCCGGGCGGGATTCTCGGCCGCGCAGTGCTCGGCGAGCCCTTCCACGGCGGCGGTCAGCACCACCGGGTCGGCCTCGGTGGCGAGCAGGGTGTCCAGCAGCTCGCAGCGCAGCGCGTCCGCCGCCGGGTCGGCCACCGGGACGGACAGCACCTCGGCGAACGGCCGCCGGACCTCCGCCCCGCGGGCGGCCAGCGCGACGCCGAGCAGCACCCGCAGCTCCAGCCGGTCGGCCGGGCCGACGGCGCCGGCGCGCCCCAGCCGGCGGCCGAGGTAGTCGACGGCGACCGGCCCGGCCGGCGCCGGGTCCGTCCGCAGCAGCCCGGCGGCCAGCTCGGCGCCCCGCCGCACGGCCGCCGGGGCGGTGGCGTCGGCGAGCACCCGCAGCGTCTCGGCGAGGGCCGCGCCGGGGCCGGCCGAGCGGTCGGCGAACGCGGCCAGGACGGGCTCCGGGTCGCTCTCCAGGGCCGGAGCGAGCGCCCGCGGGGTGAGGAAGGCGTCGCCGCCGGCCCGGAGCCGGGCGAGGGCGGCCGGCAGGTACGCGGAGCGGGTCGCCGGGTCACCGACCAGCAGTGCCAGCGCGGCCCCGTGCAGGCCGGGCTCGTCCTCCCGGGCGAGCAGGGTCAGCGCGGTGAACCGCAGCAGCTCCGCCCCGGCACCGGAGGCGTACGGGGCGGTCCGCAGCGCGTGCACGGCGGCCGCGACGTGCCGTTCGGGCCTCCGGTCGTGGCTCCAGCGGTCCACCGCTCGGCAGAGCGCGGACGGCTCCTCGGCGGCGAGCACGGTCAGCAGCGCGTCCGCCCTCGGGTGCGCGGCCGCGGCCAGCGCGTCGGCCAGCTCGTCCAGGGCGAGCCGGCGGTGGGCGCGCAGCAGGTCGTGGGCGACGTCGGCGACGGTGCGGCCGGGCCGCCCCGGCAGGCCGCGCACGTCCTCGAACCAGGCGCAGAGCAGCGGGAACACCGCGACCGGGTCGGCGCGCAGCCGCTCGGCCACCGCGGCGAGGTAGCGCTGCCCGGGGCCGTCGGCGGGCATCAGGCGGCGCAGCAGGTCGAGTTCGGCCTCGACGGGCAGGCCGAGGCCGGTCCAGAAGCCCGGCCCGAAGCGGCCGAGCCCGGCCGCCCGGAGCCCCGCCGGGCCCGCCCGTTCGGCGATCCGGGACGCCAACTGGTCGAGCAGTGCCCGGTGTTCGGCCGGGTCCGGGCCGACGGTCAGACCCGCGGCGAGCAACCCGGCCGCCCACCAAGCGGGTTCACTGCCCGGCGGGCGGAGGTCCAGGGCGCGCCAGATCCGGTGCAGCCACGGGTCGAGGGCGCCGGCGCCCCAGGTCTCGGCCACCCGGCGCAGCGCGGCGACGACCGGGCCGATCCGGTGCCGGGGGACGGCGCTCGCCCCGGTAGCCGGCTCCCCCGCGCGGTGGCCGCCGGGCTCCTCCGGCTCGTCGGCCGGCCAGGGCGGGGTGTCCTCGGCCTCGCCGAGCAGCAGCCGCAGCGCCGCGTCCAGGTCCAGGTGCCGGCCCTGCAGCCAGTCCGCGAACTCCCCGTGCGCGAAGCGGAATCCGGGCCCGGCCGGAACGAACAGGCCCTCGGCGAGCACCGCCGCGGCCCAGCCGCCCTCGACCGGGAACAGCTCCTCGAAGACGGCGTGGTCCAGCCCGCCGTCCGACCGGTCGCCGAGCATCCGCCGGGCCGCCTCGTGCACCCGCCCGGCCACCGCCGCCGCGAGCCGGCGCACCCGCCGGTGCCGCGGCGTGCCGGGCCGCACCGCGCCCCGGCGGTGGGCGCCCGGGCGGCGCGGCCGAGCGTCCTCGGCCAGCCGCTGGGCCACCCGCAGGCAGCGCAGGTCCAGGAAGGCGCCGAACAGGTCGCCCCGGCGCACCGGCCCGTCGTGCAGCCCCTGGGCCCACAGCTCCCCGGCCAGCCGGACGGCCAGCGGGTGCCGGGCGTCCTCGGCGGCGGCCGGGTGCCCGGGGGGCAGCCCGTACCGGCGGCGGACCCGCTCGGCCGCCTCGGGGGGCAGCGGGCCGAGCCGCTGTCCGGCCAGGCTCGGCCCGCCGTGGCCGCGGCCGTCCATCCGCACGGTGGGGGCGCTGCCCAGGTCCCCGTACGGGTGCGGCTCCTCCGTCCGGCGGGGGTCCGGGGTGCCGCTGCCCCAGGTCTCGGCCGCGAGCAGTTCCCACAGCTCCTCCCCGCAGGCCGTCACCAGCCGGGCCCCGCAGCCGGTCAGCCACTGGCCGGCGCCGCGCAGCCAGCGCGCGTCCACCGGCAGCGGGGCCTCCTCGGGGCCGTCCAGGACCACCAGCAGCGGCCGGCCGGCCGCCGCGCACAGCGCGGCCACCGGCTCGGGCGCGGGCGCCGGGGTCCCGAGTCCGGCCGCCGCGGCGGCCAGCGCCCGCTCCACCGGCTCGGCGAGCGACCGGTCGTCGGCGTGCAGGTCGGCGCCGCGCAGCCAGAGGGTGGGCAGCGGGTGGGCGCCGCCGTGGCGGCGGGCGGCGAGGGCGGCCAGTTCGGTGGTGCGCCCGCTGCCGGGGGCGCCGACCAGCACGGTGACGGTCGCGACCGGAGCGTCCCCGGCCAGGCCGTCCGGCCGGTCCACCCGGTCGGCGGCCAGGTGGGCCACCCGGCCCGGCCCGGCACCGGCCGCCGTCACCTGGGCGGCGGTCAGCCGCAGCACCCCGGCCAGATTGAGCGCCGGGCCGTAGCCGGGCACCGCGGCCGCGTTGCCCGCCAGCAGCCCGGCCAGCGCCTCGGCTCCGCCCGTCCGGTCCGACGGGCCCGCCCCCACCCCCACCGCCACGGCCGGCAGCGCCCCGCCGTGCCGGGGCCCGCCCAGGGCGGGCGCGGCCAGGGCGACCACCGCCCCGCTGCGGGCGTCCAGCACCGGCGAGCCGGCCGGTACCGCGACCCCGCCGACCACCGGCACGTCCAGCAGCAGCACCCCGCCCAGCCGGTGCCCGCGGTAGGCCGCCGCGGTGACCCCGAGCAGTCCGCAGCGCAGCGCGACCACCCGGCCGTCCTCCCCCGCCAGCGCGGGCAGCAGCACCTCCCGCGCGGCCGCGGCGGGGGCCAGCGGCAGCGGCGGCACCGGCAGCCCGCCGAGCGCCTCGGTGCGCAGCAGGGCGAGGCCGTACCCGGGCAGGGGCAGCACGGCGTCCGGGCCGAGCACCCTGGTCTGCCCGCCGGGGGTGTGCAGCACGATCCGGTCCAGGCCGGCCACGCTCTCGTGCGCCGTCAGCACGCTCCCCTGCGGGTCGGCGACGAACCCCAGGCCGTGCAGCCGCCCGTCGAGGTCGCGGATCCGCAGCAGGTACCGCCCCGGATCGCCCTCCGGAAACCCCGGCATCCCGTACCCCTTCGGCCGTCGCTCGCTCGCCGTCGGGAGCCTGCCCGCCGGAGCGGCGCCCCGACCGCGCCCGCGCCGCTCACCACGGGCGTTCGCTCCGCGCGCTCCCTCGTGCGGGTGAAGGTGCCGTGGGAACGGCGGAGCCCCCGTCGGGATGACTCCCGACGGGGGCTCCGAACAGCGATGGCTCCGAACAGCGGTGGGGCCGAACAGCGGTGGGGCCGTCAGCCGACGAAGACCGCGACCGGCTTCGCCTGCCCGCCCTTCTCCTCGACCAGCGCGAGGAAGCGCCCGTCCGGCCCGTACACCGCGATCGGCCCGTCCACGCCCATCCCGGGCGCCTTCAGCCGGGCGCCGTGCGACAGCTTCTGCGCCGAGGCCTCGTCCAGGTCCCAGCGCGGGAAGGCGGCCGCCGCGGCCTCCGCGATCGGCAGCACCTCCAGCCCCTTGGCGTCCTCGCCGGTGACCTCGGCCTCCAGCTGCTCCAGGGTGCGCGCCGACTCCACCCCGTACGGCCCCACCTTGGTGCGCCGCAGCGCGGTCAGGTGGCCGCCGACGCCGAGCCCGGCGCCCAGGTCCCGGGCCAGCGCCCGGATGTAGGTACCGGAGGAGCACTCGACGGTGACGTCCAGGTCGATCACCGGCGTGCCGTCCTCGGCGACCGCCGCGCGCTGCTCGTGCACGGTGAAGGAGTGGATCGTGGTCGGCCGGGCCGCGAGCTCGAAGTCCTCGCCCTCGCGCACCCGGGCGTACGAGCGCTTGCCGTCGATCTTGATCGCGCTGACCTTGGACGGCACCTGCATGATCTCGCCGGTGAGTGCCGCGATCCCGGCGTCGATCGCCTCCCGGGTGACGGCGTCGGCCGGGGCCGAGGAGGTGACCTCGCCCTCGCGGTCGTCGGTGACGGTGGTCTGGCCGAGCCGGACGGTCGCCTCGTAGGTCTTGGCGGTGAGCATCAGGTGGCCGAGCAGCCGGGTGGCCCGCTCGATGCCGATCACCAGCACGCCGGTGGCCATCGGGTCCAGGGTGCCGGCGTGTCCGACCTTCCGGGTTCCGGCCAGCCACCGCAGCTTGGCGACGACCCCGTGCGAGGTGATGCCCTCGGGCTTGTCGACGATCACCAGGCCGTCCGGGCCGGTGCCTTTGCGCTTCATCGGGTTCTTTCTCTCAACAACATCAGCAGAGATGATCAACGTACCGGTCGCAGCGCGCCCCGGAACCGCTCGACCACCGCGGCCACGTCCTCCCGGACGCTGAATCCGGCCGCGTGGACGTGCCCACCGCCGCCCAGTTCGGCGCAGGCCGCGGCGACGTCCACCACGCCCCGGGAGCGCGAGGAGCCGCGCAGCGTGCCGTCCGGGTCCTGCTTGAGCACCAGCGCCACCTCGGCCTCGGCCGGGCGGCGCAGGATGTCGATCAGTCCCTCGATCTCCTCGACCGTGACGCTGAACAGCGCGAGGTCCTGGTACGGCACCCAGGTCCACACCAGCCCCAGCCCGTCGGCCGCCTCCGGCTCGTAGACGGCCCGGTCGAGCGCGCCCGCGAGCACCTTGAGGTAGCCGAAGGACGAGGTGTCCCACAGCTGCCGGGAGATCAGGTCGTGCCGGATGCCGGTGGCCAGCAGCCGGGCGGCCAGCTCGTGGGTGGCGGGCGTGGTGGCCCGGTACTTGAACGAGCCGGTGTCGGTGGCCACACCCGTGTAGAGGCAGGTGGCCAGCTCCTCGTCCAGCTCGACGCCGAGCCGGCGCAGCAGCTCGTCGACCAGCACGGCGGTGGCCGGAGCGGTCGGGTCGATCAGCTGGTGGGTGCCGAAGCCCGGGTTGGAGGCGTGGTGGTCGAACACCACCAGCACGGGCGCGGCGAAGGCCTTGTCGTGCAGCAGGCCGAGCCGGCTCTCCGCGGCCACGTCGAAGCAGAGCACCAGCTCGGGCACGTCCGGCACCGCGGCGGCCGGCACGATCAGCTCCTGGCCGGGCAGGAAGACCAGCGACTCGGGCACGATCTGCGGGTCGTCGCCGAAGGAGACCCGCACCTGCTTGCCGAGCGCGCGCAGCGCCAGCGCGGCCGCCAGCGAGGAGCCCAGCGCGTCGCCGTCCGGGCAGATGTGGCAGATCAGGTCGATCGAACGGGCCCGCCCAATCTCCGCCACCACCTGCTGCCAGATCAGCTCGAACCCGCTCTCCTCGGTGCGCGGGCCCGGGAGCGCCGCGAGGGCACCCTCCACCGTGCTGGTGGAGGACGCCCCCGTGGTCGATCCGGCTCGCGGGGCGGCCCGCGCCGGCTCACCCGCCATGACTACTCGTCCTCGTCGTCACGCTCGGACGCCGGAACCCGGTACGGGTCCGCGCCGCCGGCGTAGTCCGCCCCCGCGGCCTGGGTGCGCACGGCGGCGTCCGAGGTGCGGGCCCGGTCGAGCAGGTCGTCGATGTTCCGGGCGTTGTCCGGCAGCGCGTCCGCGACGAAGGTCAGCGTCGGCGTGAAGCGCACGCCGATCTTGCCGACCTCGGAACGGATCACGCCCTTGGCGCTCTCCAGCGCGGCCGCGGTGGCCTCGCGCTCGGTCTCGTCACCGAAGACGGTGTAGAAGACGGTGGCCTCGCGCAGGTCTCCGGTCACCCGGGTGTCGGTGATGGTCACGAACCCCAGACGGGGGTCCTTGATCCGCCGTTCCAGGGTCTGGGCGACGACCACCTGGATGCGGTCGGCGAGCTTGCGCGCCCTTGCGGTGTCGGTCACGTTGCCTCCTCGTGCAGTGGGCCCGGTACCCGGGTGAGCTGCGCACCCGTCGGGGCCCACGCCCCAAAGTACCGGCCCGCGCCCGGCCTTGCGGGCGCTCTCGGTCCTGATCCGTGTGAGAACGGCGACTTCCGCCGGCCGGCTCCACGGGCCTCATTCATCGTCGTCGTTGTGGTAGCGCCTCCTCGCGGAGAGGAGTTGCACCTCGGGGCGGCCGGCGACCAACCGCTCACAGCTGTCCAGGACCTCGGTGACGTACCCGGCTTCGCCGGCCACCACCGCCAGACCGATCTCGGCCCGGCGGTGCAGGTCCTGGTTCCCGGTCTCGGCAGCGCACACGCTGTACTTGCGCTGCAGTTCGGCCACGATGGGCCGCACGATCGAACGCTTCTCCTTGAGCGAGTGGACGTCGCCCAGCAGCAGGTCGAAGGTGAGTGTTCCCACGAACATGTATGACAGGTCTCGCCGACCTGGAAGGCCTCGGGGAGCAGCCCGGAACCGGGCCGGCTCCGCTGTGTCCGACTACTCCCCGGACCCTACACAGCGAGACCGGGGCCGGTCGACGGAAATACCACCCGTCGACCGGCCCCGGCTGACACCGACTAGGCGCGCGGCTTCTCGCGCATCTCGTAGGTCTCGATGATGTCCTCGACCTTGATGTCGTTGAACGACCCCAGGGTGACACCGGCCTCGAAGCCCTCGCGGACCTCGGTCGCGTCGTCCTTGAAGCGGCGCAGACCCTCGATCGAGAGGTTCTCCGCCACGACCTTGCCGTCGCGGATGAGGCGGGCCTTGGCGTTGCGGCGGATGATGCCGTCGCGGACCAGGACACCGGCGATGTTGCCGAACTTGGAGGAGCGGAAGACCTCGCGGATCTCCGCGGCGCCGAGGCGCACCTCCTCGTACTCCGGCTTGAGCATGCCCTTGAGGGCGTTCTCGATCTCCTCGATCGCCTGGTAGATGACCGAGTAGTACCGGACGTCCACGCCTTCCTTGTCGGCCGCGGCGCGCGCACGGCCTTCGGCGCGCACGTTGAAGCCGATGATGATGGCGTCCGAGCCCATCGCCAGGTCCACGTCGGACTCGGTGATGGCACCCACACCGCGGTGCAGGACCCGGAGCTCGACCTCCTCGCCGACGTCCAGCTTGACCAGGGCGTCCTCAAGGGCCTCGACCGAACCGGAGACGTCACCCTTGATGATGAGGTTGAGCTGCTCGATGGAGCCGGCGGCGATGGCCTTGTCCAGGTCCTCCAGGGACACCCGGACCCGACGCTGCGCGAAGGCGGCGTTGCGGTCGCGGGCCGAGCGCTTCTCGGCGATCTGACGGGCGGTGCGGTCCTCGTCGACGACGATGAAGCTGTCGCCGGCGCGGGGCACCGAGGTCAGACCGAGCAGCAGCACCGGACGGGACGGGCCGGCCTCGGCGAGGCTGTTGCCGTTCTCGTCCAGCATCGCGCGGACGCGGCCGTAGGCGTCGCCCACGACGATCGAGTCGCCGACGCGGAGGGTACCGCGCTGCACGAGCACGGTCGCCATGGCGCCGCGGCCCTTGTCCAGGTGCGCCTCGATGGCGATACCCTGCGCGTCCTGCTCGGGGTTGGCCCGCAGGTCCAGCGAGGCGTCCGCGGTCAGGACCACGGCCTCCAGCAGCTGGTCGATGTTCAGGCCCTGGCGCGCGGAGATGTCGACGAACATGGTGTCGCCGCCGTACTCCTCGGCCACCAGACCGAACTCGGTCAGCTGACCGCGGACCTTGGTCGGGTCGGCGCCCTCGACGTCGATCTTGTTGACGGCGACCACGATCGGCACACCCGCGGCCTTGGCGTGGTTCAGCGCCTCGACCGTCTGCGGCATGACACCGTCGTTGGCCGCGACCACCAGGATCGCGATGTCGGTGGACTTGGCACCACGGGCACGCATGGCGGAGAACGCCTCGTGACCCGGGGTGTCGAGGAAGGTGATCGGGCGCTCTTCGCCGTTCACGACCGTCGCCACCTGGTAGGCACCGATGTGCTGGGTGATGCCACCCGCCTCACCGGCCACCACGTTGGACTTGCGGATCGCGTCCAGCAGGCGGGTCTTACCGTGGTCGACGTGACCCATGACGGTGACGACCGGCGGGCGCGGGGCCAGCTGGTCCTCGTCGCCCTCGTTGGCACCGAAGTCGATGTCGAACGACTCCAGCAGCTCGCGGTCCTCGTCGTCCCGGCTGACGATCTCCAGGACGAAGCCCATCTCGTCCGCCAGCAGCTGCAGCGTGGCGTCGGAGACCGACTGGGTCGCGGTGACCATCTCACCGAGGTTGAACATGACGGAGACGAGCGCGGCCGGGTTGGCGTTGATCTTCTCCGCGAAGTCCATCAGCGAGGCGCCGCTCGACAGGCGAACGGTCTGGCCGTTGCCGCGAGGCAGCATCACACCGCCGACGGACGGGGCCTGCATGGCCTCGTACTCCTGGCGCTTCGCCCGCTTCGACTTGCGACCGCGAGCCGGGCGACCGCCCGGGCCACGACCGAAGGCACCCTGCGTGCCACCACGGGCACCCGGGCCACCGGGACGACCGCCGAAGCCGCCGGGACGCGGGCCGAAGCCACCGCCACCGCCGGGGGCGCCGCCACCGGGACGCGGACCGCCGAAGCCACCGCCACCGGCCGGACGCGAGCCCGGACCGGCCGGACGGCCCTGGAAGCCCGGACGGGCACCGCCGGCACCCGGACCACCCGGACGGCCGCCGGGGCCACCCGGACCACGGCCACCCGGACCCGGACGCGGGCCGGCCGGACGCTGCGGCATCATGCCCGGGTTCGGGCGGGGCATGCCGGACGGGGTCGGACCACCGGGACGCGGCGCGGCCGGACGCGGCATGCCGTCGGGACGCGGGGCACCACCCGGACGGGGGGCACCGGCACCCGGAGCACCGGCGGGACGCGGACGGTCGCCACCGGGACGCGGGGCACCACCCGGACGGGGAGCACCGGCACCCGGAGCACCACCCGGACGGGGAGCACCGGCACCCGGAGCACCGGCGGGACGCGGACGGTCGCCACCGGGACGCGGACGGTCGCCGCCCTGGGCACCGCCCGGACGCGGAGCACCGCCCTGACCGCCCTGACGGCGGTCACCGGGGCGGCCCATGCCGGTCGCGCTGCCCGAGGTGAACGGGTTGTTGCCCGGACGCGGACCGGCCGGACGCGGGCCCGGACGGGCACCGCCGGTGGCCTGGCCACTGGGGCGCGGGGCCTGGGCGGCCGGACGCGGGGCGTCACCGGCCGGAGCCGGCGAGGAGAACTCGGCCGCGGGCGCGGCCGGGGCCGCCGGAGCGGCGGGACGTGCGGCCGGGCGCGGGCCCGGAGTCGGCGCACCCGGAGCCGGCGTGGCCGGCTTCGGGGCGGCGGGGGCGGCCGGCGCGGAAGGCGCGGCGGCAGCCGGGGTCGGACGGGGACCAGGGGTCGCGCTGGGGCGCGGACCCGGGGTCGGGGCCCCCGGCTTCGGGGAACCCGAGCCGGCGGCGGGGGAGGGCGCCGCGGACTTCCGCGGGCCCGGCTTGGCGGCGGAACCACCAGTGGGGGCCACACCAAGCGCGTCAGTCAGCTTGCGCACGACCGGCGCCTCGATCGTCGAGGACGCCGAACGGACGAACTCACCGAGCTCGGTGAGCTTGGCCATGACGGCCTTGCTCTCCAAGCCAAGCTCCTTGGCGAGTTCATAAACCCGGACCTTAGCCACTTCACTCCTGTCTATGAGTCCGGGGGTCTCGTCCGCCGGACTGTCGCTACTTCATGGGCGTACCCATCGCGTACTCATCGCGTACTCATCGAGAGCTCATCGCAATCTCGACCTACTTCCACATCGCGAGGTACCTGACTGGTGCACGGCGCGCGGCTTCCCGAGCGCTGTGCTTGTTGCGGTGGTTCTCCGCCGCGCGAGCGGCGGCCGTCGCGGGAGGCGGCCCTGCTACGAGGCTTCGCCCGCCCGCTCCCCGATGAACCCGCGGAGCCGCTCGGTGTCGAGCGTGCCCTGGAGCCGGAAGGCCCGGGGGAACGCCCGACGGCGGACCGCGAGGTCGAGGCAGGTCGGATCGGGGTGCAGATGAGCGCCCCGGCCCGGGAGTGCGCCACGGGGATCAGGGACGCACTCGCCCTCGACCGCCGTGACACGCAACAGCTGGTGCTTGGCCGCGCGCTTGCGGCAGCCCACGCAGGTGCGTTCCGGGCGTGCTCGGACATGCGTCCGGCCAGACGAAGGCAAGTCTACCCCTCCGAAGCGACATGGCGCCGCCCCGCCGAACCCGGAGGACCGGCGGGGACGCCGACGACGACACTGATTACCGGGCCTGCGCTTCCTCGGCCTGGCCCTCGGTGTCCGGACGGATGTCGATCCGCCAGCCGGTCAGGCGCGCGGCCAGGCGGGCGTTCTGCCCCTCCTTGCCGATCGCCAGCGACAGCTGGTAGTCCGGCACGATCACCCGGGCGGAGCGCTGGGCGGCGTCCACGATCTCCACGCTGGTCACCCGCGCGGGCGACAGGGCGGCGGCCACCATCTCCCGGGGATCCTCGGACCAGTCGACGATGTCGATCTTCTCGCCGTGCAGCTCGCCCATCACGGCGCGCACCCGGGATCCCATCGGGCCGATGCAGGCGCCCTTGGCGTTCAGGCCCTGGCGGCGCGACCAGACCGCGATCTTGGTCCGGTGGCCGGCCTCACGGGCGATCGCCGCGATCTCCACGCTGCCGTCCGCGATCTCCGGGACCTCCAGCGCGAACAGCTTCTTCACCAGGCTCGGGTGGGTGCGCGACAGCGTCACCGAAGCACCGCGCACACCCCGGCGCACGGCCACCACGTAGCACTTCAGCCGGGTGCCGTGCCGGTAGTCCTCGCCCGGGACCTGCTCCTGCGGCGGCAGGATGGCCTCCAGCTTGCCGATGTCGACCAGCACGTTCTTCGGGTCGTTGCCCTGCTGGACGACACCGGTGACGATGTCGCCCTCCTTGCCCGCGTACTCGCCGAAGGTCTGGTCGTCGGCGGCGTCGCGCAGGCGCTGCATCATCACCTGGATGCCGATGCTGGACGCGATCCGGCCGAAGCCGTTCGGGGTGTCGTCGAACTCCTTCGGCTCGACGCCCTCGTCCAGCTCCGCCGGGTCCTCCATGGCCCACACGGTGACGTGGCCGCTCTTGCGGTCCAGGTTCACCCGGGCCCGGCGGCGCGAGCCCTCGGTGCGGTGGTACGCGGTGAGGAGGGCGGACTCGATGGACTCGACCAGCAGGTCGAAAGGGATGTTCTTCTCGTTGACCAGCGTGCGCAGGGCACTCATGTCGATGTCCACGGCTACGCCTCCTCGTCTTTCGTCACGTTCGTCATGGTCGTACGGCACCCAGGGGTCACTCGGCGCCGTCCTCCCCCTCGTCGAAGTCCGCGGCCTCGTCCAGGAGCTCGTCGTCCTTGCGGTTGAACTCGACCTGGACGCGCGCCCGGGTCACCTCCGCGTACGCCAGACGGCGCTCCTTCGGACGGCCGCGCCCCTTCACCGGCTGCACCTCGACCAGTGCGCCGTCCTCGTCGGCCTCCAGCACCCGGGCGACGATCTCCCCGCCGTCCACCAGGTGGATCCTGGCCAGCCGACCCTCGGCGCGCTGCCAGTGCCGGGGCAGAACCAGCGGACGCTCCGCACCCGGCGAGCCGACCTCCAGCAGGTACGCGTCGTCCCCCATCAGGTCCGACTCGTCCAGGGCCTCACCGACCACCCGGCTGAACTCGGCGATGGCGTCCATGTCCACACCGCCGTCGGTGTCGACGTCGATCTGCACCTGCCGGCGGCTGCCCGCCCGAGTGACCCTGACGTCCTCCAGGTCCAGTCCGGCCTGCTCGGCCAGCGGCTCCAGCAACGCTCGCAGCCGGTCGGTGTGGGTGGTGCTCATCCGGGTGGACTCCTCGGCCGCGTCTGCTGTTGTCAGAAGGTCGCCGCGCACCCCCGGTGCCACACCGGAATCACGGCAGCTCGGCCCAAAGCCTATCCGGTCAAGCCCCCAACCACCGATTCCTGACCTCCCCCGGCCGCCCGCACACCACCCACTGCGAGCAACCTCACACCCGGCCCGGCATCCCCGAACCGGACCCGGGAACGTGGGGATTCTGTAATCATTCACGCCAACGAGGGCTGGCGGGGAGGCCGTCCTCCCGTACCCGCCCGGAGCGCCCCCGATGCAGCCGCCCAGCCGACGGTCCCTCCTGACCCTCGGACTGCTCACCGCCCTCACCGCCTGCACCGCCTCCGTCGGCGACCGGCACGCCGACCCCACCCCGCCCCGCGACCCGGACACCCCGGTCCGCCTGCGCGCGATCGCCGCCACCGACCTCCTGCTCGGCGCCTACGACAACCTGCTCACCGTCCCGGGCGCCCGGACCGCCCTGCTCCAGCCCCTGCGCGACGACACCGTCCAGCACCGCGCCGCCCTCGCCCAGGGCCTGCCGAGCGCGAGCCCCTCCCCCACCAGCACCCCGTACCGCTCCCTCCCCACCCTCCCCGAGCTGGCCCTCATGGAGCACCGGACCGCCGAGGCCCACCTCCACGACCTCGACGAGGTCGGCCCGCCCCTGGCCCGGCTGCTCGCCTCCGTCTCCGCCTCCAACGCCCTGCACGCCGCGGCCCTCGGCGACACGACCCCCGTCCTGACCCCCGACGCCGACACCGAAGGCACCCCCGCCGGCAGAGCCGCCGCCGTCCCCGCCCTCCAGGCCGCCCTCGGCGCCGAACACGCCGCCGTCTACGGCTACGGCGTCGTCGGCGCCCACTTCCCCGACGACCCCCAACGCGCCGACGCCCGCACCACCCACGCCGCCCACCAGGCCCAACGCGACGCCTGGCAACGCCTCCTCGGCACCCTCACCGCCGCCCCCACCCCCGCCGCCGGCGGCTACCGGCTCCCCTTCCCCGTCACCTCGCCCACCGACGCCGCCAAACTCGCCGTCCACCTGGAAACCCGCCTGACCACCGCCTACGCCGACCTGGTCCCCGCCGTCCCCGCCCCCTACCGCCTCCTCGCCGCCACCGCCCTCCGCGAAGCCGCCCGGCGCGCCCACCACTGGGGCGCCCCCGCCACCCCCTTCCCCGGCACCCCCGGCTGACCCGGAGCCCCCGCGCCCGCCTCCCGCCTCCCGCACCGCCTCCCGCCCGGAAGCCGGCACCCTCCCGAGCGCCCCCGCCCTCCCAAACCCCGACAATGGACCCATGTCGGGAGCCGAACCCACCATCACCGTCCCCACCTGGCTGACGAACACCGTCACCGCCACCCACGGCGAGGCCGGCCGCCAATGGCTGGCCGACCTCCCCGCGAAGGCCGCCACCCACCTCGCCGCCTGGAACCTCACGCTCGAACGGATCCTCGACCCCGGCGGCAGCCTCAGCCTCGTCGCGTACGTCCACCGCGACGACCTCTCCCCCGCCGTCCTCAAGATCGGCCTGCCCACCCCCGAGACCGCCCAGGAGCACACCGCCCTCGCCCACTGGGCGGGCCGCGGAGCCGTCCTCCTGCTCGACGCCGTCCCCGCCGAGGGGGTCCTCCTGCTCGAACGCCTCCACGGCGAGATCCCGCTGCGCTCCCTCGCCGAGCCCAAGGCCGCACTGGAGGCCACCAGCCTGCTGCACCGGCTCTGGACGGAACTCCCCGAGGGCCACCCCTTCCCCGCCGCCGCCCAGCGGATCGCCGCCGCCGCCCGCCTCGCGGAACACCCCCACCCCGCCGCCGCCGAAGCGCGGCAGCTGATCGCCGAGGCCCTGGACACCGCCCGGAGCCTGGCCGACTCCGCCGACGAGTCCTTCCTCCTGCACGGCGACTTCCACCACGGCAACGTCCTGGCCGCCGACCGGGCCCCCTGGCTGGCCGTCGACCCGAGCCCACTGGCCGGCGAGCGCGCCTACGACCTGGCCCGTCTCGCCCTGGACCGCGCCGACACCCTGCTCGGCTCCCCCGGCGCCCCCGCGGCCGTCCGCCGCCGTCTGGGCCGGCTCGCCGAGTCCCTCGAGGTCGACCGGGAGCGCCTGCGCGGCTGGACCCTCTTCCGGGCCGTCGACCTCGCCCTGCGCGCCCTCGCCGCGGACCGCCGCGAGGACGCCGAGCTCCACCTCGAATTCGCCGACTCCCTCTGACCTCAAGGCCTCTGGGGTCAGAGGTACTTGGGCCGCTGGCCCCCGGTTCCCCGCAGGGGCAGCCGGGCCCCCATCACCGCGTACAGCCGGTCCGTCGCCGGGAACCGCACCGCCCGCGCCAGGTCCTGGTACCCCAACGCCCGGTACAGCCGCCGCGCCGGCGTCTCCGCGTCGATCGCCGAGAGGATGCTCCGGTCCAGGCCCGACGCCTCGCACAGGGTCCGGATGATCCGCGAGCCGACCCCCTGCCCCTGGAACTCCGGCAGCACGTGCAGCTCGGTGACGGCGAAGACCCTGTCCAGCCAGTCCCCGTACCCGCGGGCGGCCAGGTAGGGCTCGATCACCGTGCTCCACCAGTGCTCCCGCTGGTTGGGCATCCCGTACCCGAACCCGACCAGCTGCCCCCCGCTCATCGCCCCCAGCGCGATCACCCCCGGCTGCTGGGCGTGCCGCCCCACGATGTGCAGCCGTACCGCGACCTCTTCGGGCGTCAGCCCGAACGCCACCGCCTGGACCTCCAGCGCCTGCGGCGCCCAGGCCGCAAGGTCGATGGCCTCGATCGTCACCCCGGTCAGCTGATCCATGCTCCGGACGTTACTACCCGTGGCCCTGCGGCGCGGCCGAAGATCCCAACAGCACCTCGCCACACCGCGCCCGCCCCGCCCGGGACCTCCCCCTCAGAACAGCACGCTCATGAACGCCCCGACCTCCCGGAACCCCACCCGCCGGTACGCGGCCCGGGCCCGCAGGTTGAAGTCGTTGACGTACAGCGACGCCACCGGCGCCACCTCCCGCAACGCGACGTCCAGGACCGCCGCCATCCCGGTCTCGGAGAGCCCCTGCCCCCGGTGCTCCGGAGCGACCCAGACCCCCTGGATCTGACAGGCCCCCTCCGTCACCGCCCCGATCTCCGCCTTGAAGACGACCTGCCCGTCCTCCCCGAACCGCGCGAACGACCGCCCGGCGGACACGAGTTCGGCCACCCGGGCCTGGTAGAGGAGCCCGCCGTCCCCCGCCAGCGGCGACACCCCCACCTCCTCGGTGAACATCGCCACGCAGGCCGGCATCAGCGCCTCGACCTCGTCGCGCCGCACCCTGCGCACCAGCGGATCCGGCGCGATCTCCGCCGACGGCACCGAGGTCGCCAACAGCGGCTGGTGCGCCCGCACGTCCCGGGCCGGCCCCCAACTGCGCTCCAGCAGCGCCCAGAAGGCCGCCGTGGCCGCCGCCGGCCCGACGATCGAGGAGCAGCGCCGCCCCTGCCGGCGGGCCCGCTCCGCGAACGCCGCGACCGCTTCCGACCCGGCGTCGACGAGGACCAGGTTCGCCCCGGCGTAGCAGAGCGCGTCCAGCACGCCGTCCCCGTCGTACCAGCCCCACAACTCCCCGCCGAGCCGCCACGGGTCCAGCCCGACGGCCTCGACCCTGGTGGCGACGAACGCGTTGGCGACCGGGTCGCGGTGGAGGATCTCCAGGGCGTCCGGGAGGTCCGGCGGCTCCAGCACGCGGGTGGTGGCCAGGGCCCGGGCGGCCTGGAAGGAGCTCGGGAGCATCACACCTCGATCGAGCATCGAGACAGCACCTCACTGAGACGACTCTGGCCGCACCCTACTCCGTGGCCCCACCCGGCTACGGCCGCGGGGCCGTCCGCGAACGGACGGCCCCGCTTCCGGAATGCACCGCACGGGTGCTCCCGTACGGTCAGGACAACCTACGGCTGTCAGAACAAGCTACGCGGGGTTCGCTCCCGCACAAGCCGCGCGGGGGTCACTCCCCGGCGACCACCGTCGGCGCACCCGCCTCGACACCCGCCGCCTGCATCTGCTCGGCGAGCTTGAGCGCCTCCTCGATCAGGGTCTCGACGATCTTCGACTCCGGAACGGTCTTGATGACCTCGCCCTTGACGAAGATCTGCCCCTTGCCGTTGCCGGAGGCGACCCCGAGGTCGGCCTCGCGGGCCTCGCCCGGACCGTTCACGACGCAGCCCATGACGGCCACCCGCAGCGGCACCTCCATGCCCTCCAGCCCGGCGGTGACCTCCTCCGCGAGCTTGTAGACGTCCACCTGGGCGCGTCCGCAGGACGGGCAGGAGACGATCTCCAGGCCGCGCTCGCGCAGTCCGAGCGACTCCAGGATCTGGTTGCCGACCTTGATCTCCTCGGCCGGCGGGGCGGAGAGCGAGACCCGGATGGTGTCGCCGATGCCCTCGGCCAGCAGCGCGCCGAAGGCGACCGCCGACTTGATGGTGCCCTGGAAGGCCGGCCCGGCCTCGGTCACACCGAGGTGCAGCGGGTAGTCGCACGCGGCGGCGAGCTGGCGGTAGGCGTTGATCATCACGACCGGGTCGTTGTGCTTGACCGAGATCTTGATGTCGCGGAAGTCGTGCTCCTCGAACAGCGAGCACTCCCACAGCGCCGACTCGACCAGCGCCTCCGGGGTGGCCCGGCCGTACTTCTCCATCAGCCGCTTGTCCAGCGAGCCGGCGTTGACGCCGATCCGGATCGGGACGCCCGCGTCCTTGGCGGCCTTGGCGATCTCGCCGACCTTGTCGTCGAAGGCCTTGATGTTGCCCGGGTTCACGCGCACCGCCGCGCAGCCGGCGTCGATCGCCGCGAAGACGTACTTGGGCTGGAAGTGGATGTCCGCGATGACCGGGATCTGCGACTTCCTGGCGATGATCGGCAGCGCGTCGGCGTCGTCCTGCGAGGGCACGGCGACCCGGACGATCTGGCAGCCGGACGCGGTGAGCTGGGCGATCTGCTGGAGCGTGGCGTTGATGTCCGAGGTCACGGTGGTGGTCATCGACTGCACCGAGACCGGCGCGTCGCCGCCGACCGGCACATTGCCGACCATGATCTGCCGGGAGTAACGGCGCTTGGCCAGCGGCTTGAGCGGCAGGGACGGAATACCGAGCGAGATCGCGGTCATGTGCGCAGGGTTCCCCGGGGTTGAGGTGTGGTCGACCGCCCGGCCGTGACACGGCCGAGGCCGGGCGCGCTGACGATCGCGCACCCGGCCTCCACGGTACGGCACCGTCATGGCGCCCAGCACACCCGTGGTACCCGAACGCCCTAACTGATCTTCACCGGGTTCACCAGGTCGGCGACCATCACCAGCAGGGTGAAGCCGATGAAGATGCTGGCCACCACGTACGCCACCGGCATCAGCTTGGCGACGTCGAAGGGGCCCGGGTCGGGCCGCCGGAACAGTTGTGCGAACCGGCGCCGGACCGCCTCCCAGGCCGCGCCGGCGATGTGCCCGCCGTCCAGCGGGAGCAGCGGCAGCATGTTGAAGAGGAAGAGCGACAGGTTGATGCCGGCCAGCAGGTTCACGTAGAACGCGATCCGCTGGGTGCCGGGGATGTCGAGCGAGAAGACCTCGCCGCTGACCCGGGCGGCGCCGACCATGCCGATCGGCGAGTCCGGATCGCGCGGGGCGTCGCCGACGACCGCGTTCCACAGCCCCGGGATCTTGCCCGGCAACGCGATCAGCGACTTCACCCCGTTCTCGGTCATGTCGTACATCCGGTCGACCGACTGCCCGAATCCCAGCCGGACCACACCACTCGCGGGAGTGAATCCGAGGAACCCGGCCTGGACGCTCTGGCCCTTGAGCGGGACGCCGTTGCCGTCGTACTTCTGGACGTCGTTGACCGCGATGGTCGGGGTGAGGGTGAGCTGCTCCCCGGCCCGCTCGACCACGACCGGCACGCTCCGGCCGGCCGACTCCCGGATGTCCGCCTGGAGCTGGTCGTAGCTGTGGATCCGGTCGCCGTCGAAGGAGAGGATCCGGTCGCCCGCCCTGAGTCCGGCCTGGGCGGCCGGGGTCTGCGGGGCGCCCTCCGGGCAGGTGTCCCGGGGCTGGCCGACCTTGACCACGCACTTCTCGACCGAGCTGACCGTCGGCACGCTCATGTTGACGCCGAAGCCCATCATGACGGTCAGGAAGAGCCCGAACGCCAGGATCAGGTTCATGAACGGACCGGCGAACATGACGATCATGCGCTTCCAGGGCTTGCGGGTGTAGAAAAGCCGGCTCTCGTCACCCTCCTGGATCTCCTCGTAGGAGGCCTCGCGGGCGTCCTCGATCATGGTTCGCCAGGGCGAACTGCTGCGCTTGGTGATCCGGCCGTCCTCGCCCGGCGGGAACATCCCGATCATCCGGATGTACCCGCCGAACGGGATCGCCTTGATGCCGTACTCGGTCTCGCCCTTCGGGCGCGACCAGAGGGTCGGGCCGAAGCCGACCATGTACTGCGGCACCCGGATGCCGAACAGCTTGGCCGTGGAGAGGTGGCCGAGTTCGTGCCAGGCGATCGAGATGAGCAGCCCGATGACGAAGACCAGGATGCCGACCACCGTCAAAACCGTTGCCACCGTTGGTCCTCCGTCATGCCGCTCCGCTCATCGTCTCGTCCTACCGCAATCGGGGCCATTGGCCGACCGTCGGCCGGCCGTCAGCCGGCCGCCAGCTCGCGGGCCCGGGCGCGCGCCCAGTCCTCCGCGTGCAGGACGTCCTCCACCGTCAGGGAAGTTCCCGGCGCCGCGGCGCCGTCCCGCTGACCGTGCTCGGCCACGACCTTGGCAACAGTGTCCACGATTCCGGTGAAGGCGAGGCGGCCCTTCAGAAATGCCTCCACGCACTCCTCGTTCGCCGCGTTGAAGACCGCCGGGAAGGTGGCGCCCAGGGAGCCCACCTCGCGGGCCAGCTCGACCGCCGGGAAGGCCTCGTCGTCCAGCGGGAAGAACTCCCACGTGGCGGCCTTGGTCCAGTCGCAGGCGGGAGCGGCGTCCGGCACCCGCTCCGGCCAGCCCAGGCCCAGCGCGATCGGCATCCGCATGTCCGGCGGGCTCGCCTGGGCCAGGGTCGAACCGTCGGTGAACTCCACCATCGAGTGCACCACCGACTGCGGATGGACGACGACCTCGATCCGGTCGAACGGCACGTCGTACAGCAGGTGCGCCTCGATCACCTCCAGGCCCTTGTTCACCAGGGTGGCCGAGTTGATCGTGACGACCGGGCCCATCGACCAGGTCGGGTGCGCCAGCGCGTCCTGCGGGGTCACCCCGGCCAGCTGTTCCCGGGTGCGGTTGCGGAACGGGCCGCCGCTGGCGGTGACCACCAGCTTGCGCACCTCGGCCCGGGTACCGCCGGCCAGCGCCTGGAACAGCGCGGCGTGCTCGGAGTCCACCGGCACGATCTGGCCCGGCTTCGCCACCGCCTTCACCAGCGGACCGCCGACGATCAGCGACTCCTTGTTGGCCAGCACCAGCACCCGGCCCGCCTCCAGCGCGGCCAGCGTCGGCCGCAGGCCGATCGAACCGGTGATGCCGTTCAGCACCGAGTGGCACTCCAGGGCGGCCAGCTCGGTCGCCGCGTCCGGGCCCACCAGCACGGTCGGCAGCGGACCGCCGGCCGCCTTCGCGGCCAGCGCCTCGCGCAGCGCCGGCTCGGCCGCCGGATCGGCCACCGCCACGGTGTGCACGCCCAGCCGCACCGCCTGCTCGGCGAGCAGCTCCACCCGGCCGCCCGCCGCCGACAGCGCGACCACCCGGAAGCGGTCCGGGTTGCGGAGCACCACGTCGATCGCCTGGGTGCCGATCGAACCGGTGGAACCCAGGATCACCAGCTCCCGGGGGCCGGAGGGGTCCGCCACGGTGGGCGTGAAGCGCAGCTGCGGGTGGGCGAGCGAAGTCATGCGCCCATTGTGTCCTGTCCGCGGCACCGCCCCGGACTTCCCCGGGCCGCACCGGGCCGCCCCGGACTTCCCAGGACGACCTCCCCGGGCCGCCCGGCCCGTCCCGGGCTACCGTCGGAACCATGCGTACCGTCATCGCCGGGGGCCACGGACAGATCGCGCTCCGACTGGAACGACTGCTCGCCGCCCGCGGCGAACGCCCCGCCGGCATCATCCGCCGCCCCGAACAGGCCCGGGACCTCGTCGACGCCGGCGCCGAACCACTGCTGCTCGACCTGGAGGCCGCCACCGCCACCCAGCTCGCCGGACTGCTGACCGGCGCCGACGCGGTCGTCTTCGCCGCCGGCGCCGGACCGGGCAGCGGCGCCGCCCGCAAGAACACCGTCGACCGGGACGCCGCCGTACTGCTCGCCGACGCCGCCGAACTCGCCGGAATCCGCCGGTACCTGATGGTCTCCGCGATGGCCGCCGACGCCGACGCCCGCTTCCCCGCCGACGAGGTCTTCGAGACCTACCTGCGGGCCAAGGGCGCCGCCGACGACGCCGTCCGGGCCCGCACCGGCCTGGACTGGACCGTGCTGCGCCCCGGGCGGCTCACCGACGGCCCCGGCACCGGCCTGGTCCGGCTCGCCCCCTCGGTCGACCGCGGCGCGGTCGACCGGGCCGACGTCGCCGCCGTCCTGGCCGCCCTGCTGCACGAGCCCGGCACCGCCGGACTGACCCTGGAACTGGTCTCCGGGAACGTCGCCGTCGAGGAGGCCGTCGCCGCGGCCGCCGGGCACGACGGCTGAGCCCGCGCGGGGGCGCGAAACGCCGGGAGGGCCCGGTTCGGCGAACCGGGCCCTCCCACCGCAGCGCTACGGCACTGCCACGACGCCGCTCAGAGGTCGAGGCCGGTCAGGACCATGACCTTCTCGACGGTGTAGTCGTCCATCGCGTACTTGACGCCCTCACGGCCGACACCGGAGTCCTTGACGCCGCCGTACGGCATCTGGTCGGCGCGGTAGGACGGCGCGTCGCCGATGATCACACCGCCGACCTCCAGCTCCCGGTGGGCGCGGAAGGCGGTCTGCAGGTCGTGGGTGAACACACCCGCCTGGAGGCCGAACGCGGAGTCGTTGACCGCCGCGAAGGCCTCGTCCACGCCGTCCACCTTGTGCAGCGACAGCACCGGGCCGAACACCTCGGCCTTGGCCAGGATGGCGTCCCCGGGCAGGTCCGCCAGCACGGTCGGGGCGTAGGTCGCACCCTCGCGGGAGCCGCCGGTGAGCACCTTGGCGCCCTTGGCGACCGCGTCCTCGACCCAGGACTCGACGCGCTTCGCGGCGTTCTCGTCGATCAGCGGGCCGACGTCGGTCGCGTCGTCGGCCGGGTCACCGGTGACCTGCGCCTTGACCTTCGCGACGACCTTCTCCACCAGCGCGTCGTACACCGAGGCGTCGGCGATCACCCGCTGCACCGAGATGCACGACTGGCCGCCCTGGTAGTTCGCGAACATCGCGATCCGGGTGGCCGCCCAGTCCAGGTCGGCCTCCGAGGACCAGTCGGCGAGCACCACGGCCGCGGCGTTGCCGCCGAGCTCCAGGGTGCAGTGCTTGCGCGGCACCGAGTCCATGATCTGGTAGCCGACCTTGTCCGAACCGGTGAAGGAGATCACCGGCAGGCGCTCGTCCTGCACCAGAGCCGGCATCCGGTCGTTCGGCACGGTCAGGATCGACCAGGAACCGACCGGCAGATCGGTCTCGGCCAGGATCTCGCCCAGCACCATCGCCGACAGCGGGGTCGACGGAGCCGGCTTCAGGATGATCGGCGCACCGACCGCGATCGCCGGGGCGACCTTGTGGGCGACCAGGTTCAGCGGGAAGTTGAACGGGGCGATCCCGAGCACCACACCGCGCGGGAAACGGCGCACCACCGCGAAACGGCCCACGCCGCCCGGGTCGGTGTCCAGGCGCATGGTCTCGCCGTTGGTGCGACGCGCCTCCTCGGCGGCCCAGCGGAAGACCGACACCGCACGGCCGATCTCACCGCGGGCCCACTTGATCGGCTTGCCGTTCTCGGCGCTGACCAGCTGGGCGAGCTCCTCGGTGCGCTCGGTCAGCCGCTTGGCCACGTGGTCCAGGGCGGCGGCACGCTGGTGCGCCGGAGTGGCGGCGAACACCGGCAGCGCGGCGACGGCGGCGTCCAGCGCCTCCTCGACCTGCGCCTCGGTCGGGATGCTCACCTTGCCGACCAGACGGCCGTCCCAGCTGTTGTGCACCTCGAAGTCGGCGTCACCGCTCGCCCGGCGGCCGGCGAGCCAGAAATCGTACGTGGTGGTCACCGTGGTACCGGCCCTCTCCTCGTCTGTCCTACGGCCCACGGACGTGGGACCCGGATTTGAGGGTAGGCGGGGCGGCGCGCCGACCGGATTGGCCGACTAGGAGCGTTCGCCACCGGGGCCACTCCACCACGTCCTACCGGGGCGCGGTCCGCGCACCGCCGGAGCCTCGTCCGCCGTCCACTACCGGCCGCCCTCCGCCCGCCGCGTGAACCGCCTGTGCCACCCCGCCCGTGCCGCCCCGTACGTCACTCCTCGCCGGAACGCAGCGCCAGCCACAGCTCCATCCGCACGTCCGTGTCGTCCAGCGAGCGCCCCAGCAGCTCCTCGACCCGGCGCATCCGGTAGCGCAGCGTGTGCCGGTGCACCCCCAGGTCCGCCGCCGCCGCGTCCCACTGGCCGTGCCGGGACAGCCACGCCCGCAACGACGCCACCAGATCCCCGCGGGCCGTCCGGTCGTGCTCCCGCAACGGCCGCAGCAACCCCTCCGCGAAGGCCGTCACCGCGTCCTCGCCCAGCAGCGGCAGCAGCGACCCCGCGCCGACCTCCTCGTGGTCCACCGACCGGCGGCCGCCGCGCAACGCCACCGCCAACGCCCGCTCGGCCTGCGCGTGCGCCGTCCCGGCCTCCTCCAGCGCGGCCGGCGCCGAGACACCCAACGACAAGCCCTCGTGCTCCTCCACCGTGCCCAGACAAGCCCGGTGCACCGCGCCGTTGTCCAACGCCAGCACCATCAGCCGCTGCCCGTGCGCACCGTCCTCCCGCGCCACCAGCAGCTTCTCCCCCACCCGGGCGCCCGCCTGCTCGGCCCGGTCGCCCAGCTCCCCGAGCGCCTCCACGGCATCCGCGTTCGCCGGCCCCGCCCCGGCCACCAGAACCCGTATCGTCCCCTCCGGCAGCCCCCCGAACAGCCCCACCGCCACCTGGCGGGCCGTCGCCACCTCACCGGCCAGCACCATCCGCAGCAGCGCCGCGCCCATCCGCTCCTCGGCCTGCCGCAACTCCCGCGACCGCTCCAGGGTGAGAGTCAGCAGCGCCACCGCCGCGTTCAGCACATACCGCTCGGTCGGCGTGATCCGGTCCTCGGTCCCGACCGCCAGGAAGCCCCGGGCCCGCCGGTCCGCCCCCAGCGACTGGACCACCACATAGTCCTCGTCCGCCGTGTCTATCCCCGGCGCGCGCCCCTGCAACGCCGCACTCGACGGCGCCGGCCGCCGACGCAGCCGGTCCACCTCCGCCGCCAGCCGCCCCGCCCGGCGCGCCGCCCAGTCCGGCGCCACCACCGACAGCGCGCCCGACCCGTCGTACAGCGCCGCCCAACCCCCCAGCCGGGCCGCCAGCCGACGCACCACCGCCGTCGTACCGTCCTTGCCGAGCGCCGCCCGGGTCAGCTCCTCCTGCGCCTCGAAGCTGGTCGTCACCGCCTCGTACTGCTCCGCGGCCAGCGCCGCCGACACCACCTTGCTGATCGCGATGAACGGCGTCGGCTCCGGCACCCGCAACAACGGCAGCCCGCGCTGCGCCGCCGCGTCCACCAGCGGCTGCGGCACCTCCGTGTGCGACAACCCCACCCCCAGCCCCAGCCCGACCACCCCCGCGTCGGCCAACCGGTGCACATACGCCTGCAACTGCGCCGCCGTACGGCCCAGCTTGATACCGGTGGTGAGCAGCAGCTCGCCACCCTCCAGGAACGGCGTCGGGTCGTCCAGCTCACTGGTGTGCACCCAGCGGACCGGACGTTCCAGGTGATCCGCACCGGCGAGAACCGTCAGATGGAGCGACGTATTACGGACGACGGAGGCGAGTGTGGGGGGCATGGCACCTTCGAAGGATCGACCTGACCGCGCCATTGCGGCCGGGCGAGGAGAGGGACGTGGGACTGGTGAGGGTCTCTCCCCTTCATTATGGACGCCCCGGACAACCCGCACTGCCGAATCCACCTCGAAGGCGACTTCCCCGGCAGCCCGCCGTCAACCCCGGAGATCCACCAGCAACGGCGGCACCTGCTCCCCCGACACCGCCGTCAACGACACCACCGCATGCCCCGCCGGCAGCGCGTGCGCCAGATCCGACGGCGACCACCGCAGCCGCTCCACGTCCCGCGTCGTCACCGACTCCGTCTGCGCCGTCGTCCCCGACAACGCCTTCCGCCCGACCCGCCCGGCCCGCCGTATCACCCCACCGGAGGTGTCGGGGGTGTGGGTGACCGCGGTCTCCTGCACCAGGTGAGTCCCCCAGGCCTCCGAGAACAGCTTCCCGTCCCACGGCGCGATCCCCGGGAACGCCATCCGGCAGCCGACCGCGCCGAACAGCGGAGCCCGCAGCGCCTCCGGCAGGTCCACCAGCGTCCGCAGCAACAGCACCGCGCCCGCGTTCGCCCCGCGCATCCGCTGCAGGCCGCGCACCGCGGTGGCGTCCAGCGCCGCCGAGGCGTCGTCCACCACCAGGCCCGCGAACAGCGAACGGTCCTCGCGGGCCCCGGCCGCCTGCACGAACTGCCCCACCACCAGCCGGGACAGCATCCGCGCCGCCTCCGGGTGACTCCGCTCGGGCAACTTCACCCGCACCCGCAGCGGATGGTCCAGCACCCGCATCGCGAACGGGGGCCGACCGGTCCCATCGGTCGCGAAAGCCCCCTCGAAGGCGGGCCGCTCCAACAGCGCCAGCCGGTCCGCCAGCAGCGCCCCGGGGTCGTCCGCCCGGTCGCGCTGCCGCTCCCGGTGCTCCAGGTCCCGCTCGTGGACGGCCAGCCGGCCGGCCACCCCCAGCGCCTTCACCAGGGGCGCCAGCACATCCGGCTCGCCCGCCAGCATCGCCCGCAGCTCCCGCACCCCCGGGTAACGGCCGTACGCCGCGTGGAACGGGCCCACCACCTGCTGCAACGCGGTCCGGGCGTGCTCCGCGCGGGCGGTCAGCTCGTCCGGCAGCAACGCCTCGGCCAGCCGGGCGGCCGCCTCGTCCGGGTCCCGTGCGACGCCGTAGAGGTCCAGCCCGTACAGCGAGGACGGATCGCCGGGCGCGATCACCACGTCGTACCAGGCGTCCGGGCCGAGATCGGCATCCGCCGCCCCGACCACCACCGCACAGGCCGTACCCGACAACGCCTGCAGGCACAACGCCTCCGCCACCGGCCGGGCCAGCCGCGCCGTCTTCCCCGTACCGGCCGGGCCCACCGCCAGCAGCGAGGTGCCCAGCACCGCCGGGTCCAGCGCGAAACCGGCCGCCCGGTGGCCCAACGGGTTCTTCGGGACGTCCTGCGCGGTGCCCAGCCGGACCTGGCCGAGCAGCAGATCGTGCCGCTCGGCACGACCGGGCAGCTCGCGCGATTCGGAAGGATGGGCGAAGGCCGCCGCACCGCGCGAGGCCACCTGCTCGGCGAAGGCGGGCACGAACACCGGGTCCGCCTGGGCGGACTCCCAGGCACGCCGGATCCGCACGTAGTCGACGTCCCCCACGGCCTCGCCGTCCAGCCGGGCCGCCGCCCCGACCGCACCGCCCCGGCGCAGCCCGTCCCACGGATCCTGCCCCCGCACGCCCTCGGCCGCCCCCGGGACGTCCTCCTCGACGGGCCGCTCCTGCGTCACCGTGCGCGACAGCAGCGGCGTGACGTAGCGGCGCCACACCTCGGGCCAGCGGCCCATCCGGCCGAAGACCTTGATGACGGCCGCAGCCACCAACACGTTCACCGACAGCCCGACAGCAGTCACGAGGGTCTCGCTGGGGTGTTCGACCCAGACGGTAATCACGATCAGGTGGAGCACGAGCTGAGTGCCGTAGACGAAGGCCGGCCACGCCACCACCGCGTTCAGCCCCGCCCGCAGCAGCAGCGGCCAAGTGGCCACCTTGGCCGCCTCCGCCCGCTCCGGGTCGAGGCGGCGGTAGCCGAGCCGGTAGACGCCCGGTTCTGCGTCGGGGCGCGGGGCGCAGGCCCAGGCGGCGAGGTCGAAGGCCCCGTCCGTGCCCCCGCCGGGGCGTTGGTGGGGCAAGGAGCTCGGGGGGCTGGTGGTGTGCTCGCCGTGGTGGTGTGCCCCGTCCTGTGCCATGTACGGCCCCGCTCCCTCGCCCGCCCGCCCGGCCCGACCGCCGTCGGTGCCGCCATACCCATGCCGCCGTACCGGCGACACGCCCGCGCTCAGGGTAGTGGAGCGTGGCCTGCGGGTAGTCGTGCCGCCCGCGCTGGCCGTGCCGGACAAGTCGGACGGCGCACTGCTACCGAGTGGCGCGTGCCCGGGTGGGGAGGGCGGCCGTAGCCTGCGAAGCACCGAGCCGAGAAGTCTGGAGAAACCCCATGAGCGCCGCAACGCCGCTCCCGCAGGAGCGCCGCCTGGTCACCGCGATCCCCGGTCCGAAGTCGCAGGAGCTGCACGCCCGCAAGCTGGGTGCGGTGGCGGCCGGTGTCGGCACCACCCTGCCGGTGTACGTGTCCCGTGCCAACGGCGGCGTGCTGGAGGACGTGGACGGCAACTCGCTGATCGACTTCGGTTCCGGCATCGCCGTGACGAACGTCGGCAACAGCGCCGAGGCCGTGGTGGCCCGGACGACCGAGCAGCTGGGCAACTTCACGCACACCTGTTTCATGGTGACCCCGTACGAGGGTTACGTGGCGGTCGCCGAGCAGCTGAACGAGCTGACCCCGGGTGACCACGAGAAGCGCACCGCGCTGTTCAACTCGGGTTCCGAGGCCGTCGAGAACGCGGTGAAGATCGCCCGCGCCTACACCAAGCGCCAGGCCATCGTGGTGTTCGACCACGGCTACCACGGCCGCACCAACCTGACGCTGGCGCTGACGGCGAAGAACATGCCGTACAAGCAGGGCTTCGGTCCGTTCGCCCCCGAGGTCTACCGGGTGCCGGTCGCCTACCCGTACCGCTGGCTGACCGGTGCGGAGAACGCCGCCGCCGAGGCCGCGGCGCAGGCGATCGACGCGATCAACAAGCAGATCGGTGCCGAGAACGTCGCCGCGATCATCATCGAGCCGATCCAGGGCGAGGGCGGCTTCATCGAGCCGGCCAAGGGCTTCCTGCCGGCGATCGTGGAGTTCGCGAAGGCGAACGGCATCGTGTTCGTCGCGGACGAGATCCAGACCGGTTTCTGCCGTACCGGCCAGTGGTTCGCGTGCGAGGACGAGGGCATCGTCCCGGACCTGATCACCACCGCGAAGGGTATCGCCGGCGGTCTGCCGCTGTCCGCGCTGACCGGCCGCGCCGAGATCATGGACGCCGCGCAGACCGGTGGTCTGGGTGGCACCTACGGTGGCAACCCGGTGGCCTGTGCCGCCGCGCTGGGTGCCATCGAGACCATGAAGGAGCTGGACCTCAACGGCAAGGCGCAGCGGATCGGCGAGATCATGCTGGGCCGCCTGCGGGCCATGCAGGAGAAGTACGAGATCATCGGTGAGGTCCGCGGCCGCGGTGCGATGATCGCCGTCGAGCTGGTGCTGCCGGGCGGCAAGGAGCCGAACGCGGAGGCCACCGCGGCCATCGCCAAGGCCTGCCACGCCGAGGGCCTGGTCGTGCTGACCGCCGGCACCTACGGCAACGTGCTGCGCTTCCTGCCGCCGCTGGTCATGCCGGAGCACCTGCTGACCGAGGGCCTGGACATCCTGGAGGGTGCTTTCGCCGCCCTCTGAGCGGTGTCGCCCGTCAGGTCGTGAACCCCCGCCGGAGGGTTGTCCGGACAGCGCTGAACGGCCCGTGGGGACCTCTTGGTCCGCACGGGCCGTTCGGTTTCCGGCGTGCCGCGCGGGCGGTCCGGGCATGATCGACGGGGTGCCCCGGAGGCTGCCCGGCGCGGGGTGAAGATGGTGTGCGGAATCGCTGAAGGCGCTCGGCGCGGAAGGGCTGTTGACGTAGTGTCATCGCAGATGGACAGCGAGCCTCAGCCGTTGGCGCGGCCGTCCGCGGGGCCCCTTCCGGGGCCGGTCGCGCGGGTGCCGCACGAGGACGACCAGGCCGGCCCGGGAGGGTCGGCGCCCACCGAAGGCCGATCGACCGACCGTCCGACCCACACCCCCCGGGGCGCGCGGAACGGCGATCATCAGAGCCGCCCCGGAGCTCTCCCCCCTGCTCCGGGGCGGCTGTCCGCCGTTCCGGGCCGGGTGGCGCGGTCGGTGGCGGTGCCGGTGGTCGCGGCGGTGCTGCTGGTGGTGGTGTCCTGGCAGGTCGCGGCGGAGGGGCCGCTGCTCGGCGTGGACCGCTGGGTCCGCCGGGCGGTCCGTTCGGCGCACCGGGACTTCCCGAACGCCTTGCTCGACCGGCTCGGTCATCTCCTGTCGGACCTGGGCAGCGGCGTTCCGGCGGTCCCGGTGCTGCTGCTGGCCGGTGCTCTGGCCGCGTGGCTCGGGCGCCGGGCCGGGGCCGGGCGCTGGTGGCTGCCGCTGCTGGTGGCGGCGCTGACGGCGGTGCTGATCCCGTTGCTGGTGGTCCCGGCGAAGTCGGCCTTCGCCCGGCCGGGTCCGCTCGGGGAGCCGCTGGCGGCGGGCCAGTGGGGCTGGTTCCCGTCCGGGCACACCGCGACCGCGGCGGTCTCGTACGGGGTGGCGGCGCTGTTGCTGGCCCGGGTGGCGGGGCCGCGCGCCGTCCGGGGGTTGACGGCGGGTGCGGTGCTGTTGTCGCTCGGGGTGGGCGCGGGGCTGGTGTGGAGCGACTTCCACTGGCTGCTGGACGTGGTGGCGAGCTGGTGCCTGGCCATCCTGGTGCTGTGGTCGTTCGCCCGGTGGCTGCCCCGGCCGGGTTCCGGGGGTCGTCAGGCTTCGGGGGCCTCTTCGTTGCGGTGAACGAGGCCGGGCTCGCCGTTGTCCCGGTGCCATGCGATGACGAGTTCGTCGCGGGCGCCGAAGCGGACGAGGTGGCGGCCGACGACGTCCTCCAGGCCGGGCAGGTTCTCGCGCTCGCCCTCGACGGTGAGCAGCAGCGCGTCGGGCTGTGCCTCCAGGGTGGCGGTGCCGGCGCCGAAGACCATCGTGCCGCGGCCGGTCTCCTCCGAGTAGACGGCCTCGATCTTGCGCCCCATGTGGGCGGTGAGCTGCTTGGCGTAACGGCCCGGGCGGTCGGTGGCGACGCGGGCTTCGGAGCGGGGCATGGGTCCTCCAAGGTCGGGAGGGGAACTTAGGGTCCCCTCACTCGGGGCAACGCTAACCCAGATACTGAGCTAAGCTCAACATATTTCCGCGATCACCCTCCGCCGCCGGCCGCGGGCCCCGGACCGACGGCTACCCTTGGGCGGACGCCAGCCGAGGAGACCGCCGATGACCACCACGCCGACCGACGAACCGGCGGACCCCTCCTCCGGCCCCCGGTCCGGCACCCCGGACACCGCCGCCGAACTGGCCGACGCGATGACCAGGGCGATCAAGCGGATCCGCCGTCAGACCGGCTGGCGGCTGGAGCCGTACGGCATCACCCCCGGCCAGGCCCGGGCACTGCGCACGCTCGCCCACGTGCCCGGCTGCGAGACGCCGGACCACGCGATGCGGCTGAGCGACCTCGCCGACAAGCTGCACATCGCCCCGCGCTCGGCGACCACCGTGGTCGACGCGCTGGAGGAGGCCGGCCTGGTCGAGCGCAGCCCCGACCCGGCCGACCGGCGGGCGGTGCGGATCCTGCTGACCGAGGCCGGCCGGGCGGCGGTGGAGCGGATCGGGCAGGTCCGGGACGAGGTGGCGCAGGAGTACTTCGGCGAGGTCAGCCCCGCCGACGAGGAGGTGCTGCTGCGGGTGCTGCGCTCGGCCGAGGCCCGCTTCCTCGAAGCCGGGCCACCACGCCGGTAGCGGCCCCCGGGCGCAGCGCGGTGATCCCGATCCCAGCGATCACCAGCAGCGCGGCCGCGGCGGCGGTCGGGCTGATCCGCTCGCCCAGCAGCAGCCAGGCCGAGGACATCCCGAACACCGGGACCAGCAGCGAGTAGGGCGCGACGGCGGTCGCGTCGTAGTTGCGCAGCAGGAAGCTCCAGGCGACGAAGCCGAACAGGGTGGAGACCAGCCCGACGTAGCCGATCGCGCCCAGTCCGGCCGGGGTGATCCCGCGCAGGGCGCGCAGGTCCGCGTCGGGCCCCTCGACCAGCAGGGACAGGCCCAGCAGCGGCAGCGGCGGGACGGCACTGACCCAGACCATCCAGCGCAGGGCGTCCGGCGGCGCGGCCTTGCGGGTCAGCACGTTGGCCAGACCCCAGGCGACGGCGGCCAGGACGACCAGAGCGAAGGCCCCGAGCGGTCCGCCCGCGCCCTGGTCCCAGGCGCTCAGCGCGATGCCGGAGAAGGCGACCGCCAGGCCCGCCAGCCGCTGCCGGCCGGGGCGCTCGCACAGCAGTACGGCGGCGAACAGCGCGGTGAAGCCGGCCTGCCCCTGGAGCACCAGGGAGGAGAGTCCGGCCGGCATCCCGGCGTGCATGCCGAGGAAGAGCAGCCCGAACTTGACCACCCCGAGGACCAGGCCGACCGCCACCACCCAGCGCCGGGCCACCCTGGGCGGGCCGACGAAGAAGATCGCCGGCACCGCGACGACGGCGAACCGCAGGGCGCAGAAGAGCAGCGGCGGGAAGCTGTCCAGGCCGACGTGGATCAGGACGAAGTTGAGGCCCCAGACGGCGGCCACCAGGACGGCCAGGGCGATGTGGCGCGGGCTCATGCCGCCCGGACCGCCGTTGCCACCCGTGTCACCCGTGCTGCCGGTGCTGCCCGTGCTGGTGCGGCCGCTCGGGGCGGCGGCGGTTGTCGCGGTCATGGGTCGAGCATGGCGACCCCGGACCGTGTAGCACCAGCGATGAATACTGAAGCGGACACTTTAGGATCACTGCATGATGGATCTGGGACGCCTGCGGGCGCTGCACGCGGTGGCGGTGCACGGCTCGGTCGGCGGGGCGGCGGCCGCGCTCGGCTTCACGCCCTCGGCGGTCTCGCAGCAGATCGCCAAGCTGGAGCGGGAGACCCGCACAGTACTGCTGGAACGACAGGGCCGCGGCGTGGTGCTGACCGACGCGGCGCGCGAGCTGGCCGTCACCGCGCGGACCGTGCTGGGGCTGGTGGAGCAGGCCGAGGTGCGGCTGGAGGAACAGCGCGGCCGGGCCGTCGGGCGGCTGCTGGTGGCCGCGTTCCCGTCCGGTGCCCGCGGACTGATGCCCGGGGCGCTGGCCGATCTGCGGCGGCGCTGCCCGGAGCTGGACGTCCGGCTGCTGGAGCGCGACCCCTACCCGGCGGCCGAGCTGGTGGCCCGGGGCGAGGTGGACCTGGCGCTGGTGCAGGACTGGCCGACCGTGCCGCTGCCGGTGCAGGAGGGGGTCTCCCGGATGGACCTCGGCACGGACCCGGTGGACCTGCTGCTGCCCGCCGACGACGATCTGGCCGCACTCGACCCGGTGCCGGTGGAGCGGCTGTGCGGGCAGCGCTGGATCAGCGTGCCGCCGGGCAACATCTGCCACGACTGGCTGGTCCGCACCCTGCGCGAGGCCGGCGAGGAGCCGGACGTGCGCTACCAGGTCGGGGAGTTCGAGACGCAGATCGCCCTGGTCGCGGCCGGTCTGGGCATGGGTCTGGTGCCCAGGCTCGGACGGGGCCCGCTGCCGCCCGGGGTGGCGGTCCGCCGGGTGACGCCGGAGCCCGGCCGCCGGGTGTTCGCACTCTGGCGCTCCCAGGCCTCCCGGCGTCCGGCCATCACCGAGGCGCTGGCCTCGATGCGGGAGTGCTGGGGACGGCTTCCGGTCTGAGGGCCGCCGTGTTCGGGGCATCGCGGGGGTCCGGGCCTCGTTCGGGCCTCAGCCGGCGAAGCCGATCACCAGCCACATGAAGCCGACCCCGGCCACGGTGCAGAGCAGGGTGGTGCGCGAGGGGTGCGGGCTGTGCGCCTCGGGGAGGATGTCCGAGGTCGCCAGGTAGAGCAGGAAGCCGGAGAAGAAGCCCAGGTAGAGGCCGAGCAGGTGCGCCGGGATGGTGAACGCCAGGGTGATCGCCGCGCCGGACACCGGGGCCAGCGCGTCGGCGGCGAGCAGGGTCAGCGCCCGCCTCCGGTTGTTCCCGTACAGCCGGGTGATCGTGTACGTGTTGAAGCCGTCGGCGAAGTCGTGCGCGACCACCGCGATGGCCACCACCGTGCCGACCGTGGTGCCGGCCTGGAAGGCGGCGCCGATCGCGAAGCCGTCCATCACGCTGTGCCCGACCAGGGCCAGTGCGGCGGTCATCCCGACGCCCTGGTGCCCGACGGAGTGGGTGTGCCCGTGCTGGTGGCCGTGGGAGTGCGCGGCGTACTCGCCCTCGTGGCCGCGGTGGATGGCGACCGCACGCTCGATCACGTGGATGGTGAGGAAGCCGGCCGCGAACATCAGCAACGCCTGCGGGACGCCGTGCAGTTCGTTCGGGGCCTGGTGGATCGCCTCGGGCAGCAGGTCGAAGGCGACGACGCCGAGCATCAGCCCGGCGGCGAAGCCGAGCACCAGGTGGCGGCGGTCGCGGGTGCGCTGGGCCACGAAGCCGCCGATGAGGGTCATCAGGAACGCCGCGGCGGCGACCAGTACCGCGGTCATCGGGCCGGCTCCGTCTCGGGTCCGGCCTGGTGGCCGGGGCCTTCACCGGGTGGTCCGCCGAGCGTTCTGCCCATTCCTCTCCCCCTGGGATCCGCCCGTGACCGGGCCGACCGCCGACCGTACCGGACGCCCGTTCGGCCGTGATCACCCGGGGTGCCGGGCCCGACCGGGAGCCGTGCCCCCAGCCTCGGCCCGGGCCCGCTCGGGCGCCCCCGGATGGGCCGCCGGTTGGGCTGTCGGAGTGAGGCCGCCCGCCGGGGCGGGGAGCCTCAGCCGCCGGTGGCGAGCGGCAGGCCGAGGTGGGTGCGGGCGAGTTCGCGGACGCCGTCGCCGTCGATCAGGTGGATGTGGCGGTGGCTCTCCTCGGCGGTGAGGTCCAGCACCTCCTCGGTGAACCGGCCGGTGGTCAGCCGCAGCCCGCGCTCGGCGGACTCCTCCCCGACCGCCTCGGCCAGGGTCTCGATCTGCTCGGCGCCGACCGACGCGGTGTCCCGGGAGGCCCAGACCACCCAGCGGCCGGGCAGCGCGGTCCCGGGCGCGCCCTCGCCGGTGGCGACCAGCCCGGCCGGGCCGCGCAGCCGGACGCTCCACTGCCCGATCCCGCCCCTGGTCAGCAGGTCCCGCACCAGCTGGGCGAACTCGTTGGCGGACAGGTCGGAGGCGGCCGGCACGGTGGCCCCGGCCCGGGCGGCCGGCTGGACACCGGCCCGGTCGTACGGGTCCGGGGTGACGGCGGCGCCGAGCTGGCGCAGCCGCACCAGGGCCTCGTCCTGCTCGGCGTCGGCGTAGACGCCCTCGTCGTCGCGTTCCTCGTACGGGGTGCCCGGCGGCAGCAGCCGGGTGCGGGCCAGTGCGTCGCGGTCGGCGTCCACGCTGACCAGGCAGAGCGGCTCGGCCGCGGCGGGGTCGCGCAGCCAGCCGTTGAGGACGACGCCGGCGAGTATCTCGTCGGTGTCGACGGCGTCGGCGGCCTGGAGGGCGCGCAGGGCGAGCCGGGCGACCAGTCGCAGGTAGTCGGTGGCCCGGTCCGCGGGCGGGCGCGGCACCGGACGGATGTCGCCGTCCGGGTCGAGCCGGTAGCCGGTGAGCGAGGGCACCAGGTCGAGCGGCGGCAGGTCGAGGTCCAGCACGGCGGTGCGGGTGAGCGGGCGGAAGACCGCCCGGCAGGGGGCGGGCAGGTCCTGGGTGGCGGTCTCGGCGGCGGCCAGCGCCCGTTCCAGCAGCGATTCCACCGCGGCCGGTTCGGCCAGCCGGTAGGCCCGTCGGCACTCCTCCAGGCTCTCGTTGTACTCGCGCACGGCGCGGGCCCGGGCCTCCTCGGCCGCCTCGTGGGCGCGCCGGGACTCGTCGGCGGCCGGGCTTCCGGCCTCGGCCCGGCGGGTGCGCCACTCGCGCAGGGCGCGCTGGTGGGTGAGCCGGGCCTGGGCCAGCTCGCGCTGGTAGCCGGAGTCGAGCAGCCGGCGGGACGGGCCGCTGTCCGGGTCGGCCGCGGGCGGCTCGGCGGGAGCGTAGTCCTCCCAGCGGGGCTCGGAGTCTTCGGCCGCGGCGGGACCGTCGGCCGGGTAGGGGCGGGGCTGGTAGTGGCGCAGCTGACTCTCGAAGTCCATGGCCGAGACGGGCAGCGCGGCCCGTCGCAGCAGGTCGGCCAGCCGGTCGTGCTCGGCCTGGACGGTGCGGGTGCGGTGGTGGGTCAGGGTGGCGGCCCGGGCGTGCGCCGCCACGGCCTCGTCCTGGTCGGCCTCACCGGGGCCGGAGTGGTCGGAGTGGCCGGTTCCGTGGTCGGCTCGGCCGGGGCCGCGGCCGACGGGATCCGGGTCGGACTGACCGGCACCTGCCGGACCGCGACCTGCCGGATCGCCACCTGCCGGGCCGTCGCCGGACGGACCGTCACCGGCCGTGCCCCCACCGGGGCGGCCGGCGACGGCGTCGCCCGGCTCCTGCTCCCCCTCGGCTCCGAGGTCGCGGAAGACCGAGGCGAGGAAGCCCGGCCGGGGGAACTGGACGGTGGCGGTTCCGTCGGACTGGCCGTCTGCTGGGTACTGCATCGGTCGTCGTTCCCCCATGCTCGTCCGGCGCCTGCCCGGGGCGATCGGCGAACCTGTGGACCCGCCGCTGCCGGACATTGTCCCCCGAACGGACGCAGCGGTCAGCCAAGCCGCTCAGTTGGTCCGGGTGTTGGTGAGGTGCAGACCGATGTAGCCGACGTAGATCCGGCCGCTGCCGGAGCAGTCGTCCAGGTAGTGCAGCCGGGGCGCGGTGCGGCCGCCGCCGATCCGCAGGTGCGCGCCCATGAACGCGCGCCGGGAGGAGTCGACGCATTCCGGCACCGGCAGCATCCGCTCGCGCTTCCACTTGGTGTGGCTGAACACCGTCCTGGACTCCCCGCGGACCGCCTTGCGGGGCGGGAAGCGGTGGCAGCCCTCGGGGGTGCGCTCGCACCACTGTTTGAAGTCCCCGCCGGCCGCGCCGCGGACGGCCGCCTCGGCATACTCCTGGAGGGCGGTCAGCCCGTCCCAGGCGAGCCGGGCCCAGCCCGCGCCGGCGCACTGCAGCTCGTCCAGGGCGAGCGCGTTCTTCTGGTCCCCGGTGAAGGTCACCAGCGGGAACTCGCCCAGTCTGGCCATGAGTTCGGAGAAGGTCTCGGGCGTGCCCCGGCGGTCGTGGAGCTGGGCCACGGAGTGCGGCCCGACGACCGGACCACTGCCCGGTGCGACGCAGTGGCGTCCGGTCAGGGCTCGGGTTCCGGAGCGGAGGCGGCCCTCCCGGATGTCCCGGCCGTCGCGGCCCTCCCGGCCCTGGCCCCGGTCCCGGTGCTCGCGGCGTTCCAGGCGCAGGGTGTGCCGGACCCGCTCCAGCTCGTCGGCCCGGGCCTGCTGCTCCGCGCGGTCCTGCTGCTCCTCGCGGACGAGCGCGGCCAGGTCCTCGCCCTGGTCCGGGGCGGCCCGTTCGGCGACCTGTTCGCAGGCCTGCCCGACGACGTGCCCAGCCGTCCGCCCGGCCTGCTCGGATGCCCGCTCGGCCGACTGCTCGGCGGACTGCTGGGCGGACTGCTCGGCGGGCTCGCGGAGCTGCGGCGGCGGGACGCGCAGCACCGGGACGGCCGCGAGCGGCGGTGGCAGCGGCTGCTCCGCGGCCAGGCGGCGCGGCTCGCGGGAGAGCAGCCCGGCGGCGCGGCGCAGGTCCTCTTCTATTCGGCCCCGGGCGAGCACCGGATGTCGGGCGCTGTCCTGCCGGGAGGCCGGGTCGACGTCGGGCAGGTAGGTGCGCACCGCTCCGCCGTAGACGGTGTGGTACTCCAGCGCGACGTTGAACCCGGTGCGGGCGCCGGGGTCCAGCACGTAGGTGGTGGCGAGGCCGGGCAGCTGCTGGCAGAGCGGGGCCACCACGTCCTCCACCCAGCGGTCGAGCGGGAGGTTCACCGGGACGCTGGCCACCACCGTGGGCAGCCTGCGCTCGGGGTCGCACAGCTCGTCGATCAGGGCGTCGACCTCGTCGGCCGTGATCACCCGGGGGGCGGAGCGGACGGCGGACGGGCCGTCGGTGGCGTCGAGCAGCGGGAGGAGCGAGCGGGCGAGTTCGGGCACCGGCACCCGGCACGGGGTGCGCACACCGCTGCCGGTGCTGTGTGTCTCGGCCTCCAGCCGGACCCAGGTGGGGCCGTCCGCGGCGGTGGCCACGGTGAGGGTGAGCTGCTGGGTGCCGTGCGGGGCCGGGGTGCGCAGGCGGCGGCGGTCGTAGCGGCCGCCGCCCGGACCCTCGCGCAGCGGGCCCAGGTCGCGGTCGAGCAGGACGCGCTCGCCCAGGCGGAGGCGCTCGGCGGTGGGAGCCGGTTCGGCAGTGGGAGCCGGTTCGGCGATCTGCCCGACGGGGGCGCGGTGGGCCGGTGGGGGCTCCTCGTAGCCCTCCTGCTTCAACCAGGAGGCCAGCTGTTCGTCGGCCAGGGCGACGGCCTCGGCGTGCCCGAGGAGCGTGGTGACCGTCATCCGGTAGGGCGTCGCGGGACCGCGGGGGCCGGGCAGGTCGGCGGCGGCGTGTGCGCGGACGCGGTTCGGGGCGGGGCGGTTCGCGATCGGGTGGTTCGAGGTCGGGTGATGCGAGGTCGGACGGTTCGAGGTCGGGCGGCTGGAGATCGGGTTCGTCGCGGACAGGGGATTCGAGGTCGAACGGTCTGAGGTCATGCGCATACCTCCGCGGTGCGGGGTCGGGTCCTGTGTCCTCCATCGACGGTTTCGTCCGGTTCTGCCGGAACCTTGCCCAGGAAACGCCACGGCCCGGAGCGGAAGTTCCAACTCCGGGCAACGACACTACGTTCGGGTGAATCTGCTCAAGCGTTCTTCCGCGTGGCGCAAGGCCTGGGCTACCGGAAACGGCCGGTCACGGGCCGTCCGACGAGCCGTCCCGCGGATCGTCCGTCCCCCCGGGACCCACGAGGTACCACCCGCCCCGCGGCCGGACCGGTGCCGCTCGGAGCGGCACCGCTCAGACCGGCACCTCGACATAGGTGCGGCCGGCCGGGACCGCCACCGCGGTACCGCCGGTCGCCTCCGCCAGCCAGGTGTGGAACTCCGTCACGTCCGGCTCCGGCACGCCCACCTCGATCCGCACCCCGGTGGCCTCGTAGGCCAGATCGCTCACCGTGTACCCGGCCGCCCGCAGGTCGTTCTCCACCCGCCCGGCCCGGACGTGGTCCACCGTCACCGCGAGCAGCGCGACCGGCCGCCGCTCCAGCAGGCCGATCCCGTCCACCGCCGCCGAGACCGCGTTGCCGTACGCCCGCACCAGGCCGCCCGCACCGAGCTTGATCCCGCCGAAGTACCGGGTGACCACGGCGACGGTGTCGGTCAGCCCGCGCCGACGCAGCACCTCCAGCATCGGCACCCCGGCCGTGCCGCCGGGTTCGCCGTCGTCGCTGGAGCGCTCGCGGCGCTGCTCGTCGCCGACCACGAAGGCGGTGCAGTTGTGCCGGGCGTCCCAGTACTGCTTGCGGATGCCGGCGATGAACGCCTGCGCCTCCTCCTCGTCGGCGACCCGGGCGAGGTGACAGATGAACCGGGACTTCTTGATCTCGGTCTCGTGGCTGCCGGCCCGCCGGATGGTGAGGTACGGCCTGGCGGTGGGCTCCGGCGTGGCGGACATGGCGGGGAGGTCCTCCCGAGGACGGCAAAAGGCTGACGGTGCCCGCCCCGGGACACCGGGGCGGCACCGCCAGCCTAGTTGGCGCACGACGGGAGGACCGGTGGCCGGCCGCCGACCGCCGGCCACCGACGGGTCAGCGCCCGGCCAGGGCGTTCAGCCGCGCGCGGTCCAGACCGGTCAGCGCGGCGACCTCGGCGAGGTCGACGGCGCCGCAGTCCAGGCCGCGCAGCAGGTAGCCGCTCAGCGCCCGGGCGGTGGCCGGCTCGTCCATCACGTCACCACCCGCCTTCGCCACGTACGCGGCCAGTCGGGCGGCGGCGGCCGCCAGGCCCTCGCGGTAGAAGGAGTAGACCGCGACGTAGCGGGTGGGCAGGTGCGCCGGGTGCATGTCCCAGCCCTGGTAGTACGCGCGGGCCAGCGAGCGGCGGACCAGGCCGTGGTGGAGCTTCCAGGCGGCGTGCACCTGCTCGGCGGAACCGGTCGGGACGACGTTGGTCGAGCCGTCGGAGAGCCGGACCCCGGTGCCCGCGGCCGCCACCTGCATGACCGCCTTGGCGTGGTCGGCGACCGGGTGGTCCATGCTCTGGTGGGCCGCGCTGACGCCGCAGGCGGCGCTGTAGTCGAAGGTCCCGTAGTGCAGGCCGGTGGCGCGTCCCTCGGCGGCCTCGATCATCCGGGCGACGGTGGCCCTTCCGTCCGGGCCGAGGATCGCCTGGGTGGTCTCGATCTGGATCTCGAAGCCGATCCGGCCGGCGGGCAGCCCGGCCCGGCCCTCGAAGTCCTCCAGCAGCCGGACCAGCGCGGTGACCTGCTCGGCGTAGGTCACCTTCGGCAGGGTCAGGACCAGGCCCTCCGGCAGCCCTCCGCGGGCCATCAGGGTGGCCAGGAACAGCTCCAGGGTGCGGATGCCGCGGGCCCGGACGGCGGCCTCCAGGCACTTGATCCGGATGCCGAGGTACGGCGGGGCGCCACCCCCGGCCACCGCGGCGGCGACCAGCCCGGCGGCGCGGACGGCGGCCGCGTCCTCCTCGGCGTCGGGGCGGGGGCCGTAGCCGTCCTCGAAGTCGATCCGCAGGTCCTCGATCGGCTCGCGCTCCAGCTTGGCGCGGACCCGGGCGTGCACGTCGGCGAGCAGTTCGTCGTCCGCGACGCCGAGGGCGCGGGCCAGTTCGGCGGGGGTGGCGGCGTGCCGGTCGAAGGCGTCCAGGGCCCGGCGGCCCCACTCCCGCACGGTGTCGGCACCGAAGGCGTCGGCCGGGACGTAGACGGTGTGCACCGGCTGCCTGGTCCCGGGTTCGCCCGGGTAACGGCGTGCCAGATCGGCGTCGACGGGGGCGAGCAGCGCCTCCACGGCGGCGCGGGCCGCGGTGGAGAAGGAGGCCGCGTCCGTCGGCCCGTTTCCGTCGGCCCCGACCCGTGTCATCCGCACTCCTCCATGCCGAACCAGCGCTTCAACAGTTTGTTGAGGCGAAGGTAGCTCCGGCGGGTACGGGCGTCAATGGCCGACCCGGCACCGGACGGTGGCGGCCGCGGTCAGTCCCTCCCGGCGGCGGCGTAGCGCTCGTTCAGCTCCGGGTACAGGTCGGCGACCTCCTTGGGGTGGACCGAACCGTCCGGCCCCTTGCCGGTGACGCCGAACTCCCTGGTCAGCCAGTCGGCGAGGCGCTGGGGGTCGGGCTGGTGGCCGTAGCTGTCCATGTACGAGACGAGCGCCTCGTAGGCGAGGTCCGGGTCGAGGCGCGCGGGCACCGGAGCAACCGCGCGCTGCTCGGCGTGGACCTGCTGCTCGGCGTGGACGCGTTCCTCGGCCGGGACCTGCTGCTCGGGCCCGGCAGGCTGCTCAAGCCGCTCGGAGTGCTCGGGCTGCTGCTGCGAGCCGGCCACGTGCTGGGCCTGCGGACCGGGCGCGGGGGCGGAGGTGGAGGCGGGGGCGGTGGCGGTGGCGGCGAGGGCGGTGGGCTCCTCGGCGACCGGGCGCGGGGGCTTGAACCAGGGCGAGGCCTGGCCGGGCACCCGCCCACCCGGGGCGGCGTCGGCCGGGTGGCCGGTGGTGCGGACCGGGCGCTCGGTCCAGACGTTCAGCTCCTCGCCGCGCGGCTGCGGGGCGGCGTCCGCCGCCTCGTCCGGCTCCTGGGCGGCCCGCAGCCGGACGGCGGCCAGCTTCGCGAGCATCGGCGCGGCGACCTCGGCGGACAACGGCGCGACGGCCGCGGGTGCCTGTGCCTGTGCCTGTGCCTGTGCCGCAGCCTGTTCGGGCTGGGCCTGCTGAACCTGCTGGACCTGGGGGGCGTCCTGCTGGGCGGCCTGCGGCTCCTGCTGCGAGTGTTGCGGGGGCTGGGGCTGCTGCGGCTGCTGGGCCTGGGCCTCGGCGACCGGGGCGATGGCCGCGGCGGCGCGGTTCTCCTGGCCGGGTATCCCCTGCGCCTCCTGCTCCGGCAGCGCCTCCGGGACCTCGCGCACACGGCCCTCGTCATCCAGCCGGTCGAGCAGCGCCGGGTCCAGCGGCACGCCGAACTTGGCGAGCTTGAGCGGCAGCAGCGCCTGGATCGGCGCCGAGCGGCGCCAGCCGCGGCCGTACCGGAAACGCAGCTGCGCCCGGTAGACCAGACGGTTCTGTTCCAGTCGGATGACCTCGTCGTAGGAGCGGAGCTCCCAGAGCTTCATCCGCCGCCAGAGCCGGAAGGTCGGCACCGGTGAGAGGAGCCAGCGCATCACCCGGACCGACTCCATGTGGCGGTCCGCCGTGATCGCCGCTATTCGGCCGACCGCGTGCCGCGAGGCCTCGACCACGACGACGAAGAGCACCGGAATGACCGCGTGCATCCCCATGCCGAGCGGGTCGCCCCAGGACGCGGCCGCGTTGAAGGCGATGGTGGCGACGGTCAGCAGCCACGCGGTCTGCCGCAGCATCGGGAAGGGGATCCGCAGCCAGGTCAGCACCAGGTCGAGCGCGAGGAGCACGACGATGCCGGCGTCCACGCCGATCGGGAAGGCGTAGGAGAAGGCTCCGAAGCCCTTCTCCTCGGCCAGCTCGCGCACCGCGTTGTACGAGCCCGCGAAGCCGATGCCCGAAATGATGCAGGCACCGGCCGCGACCATGCCGAGCAGGCCACGATGGGCCTTGGTGAGCGTTGGGCGTGCCATTACGTCTATCAACCCCTGGATGTCGGCCGCTGGCGTACAGTGCCTCGGCTGCCGGGTCCCGTTGGTCGGGCCGCCGGACGGCTGAGCAGCCTCCGGGCTCGGCCCACCGGAGTTTACTCGTACGCATGTTTAAGCGTTCCCACAGCCTGGGGTGTCACAGTGCGGCGGCCGAACGCCGGCCCCGGCACCGTACGGATCGGCGCCGGGGACCGGCCGGACCGTCAGCGGGTCTGCCTCGCCGTGCCGTTGAGGTAGGCCAGTACGGCCAGCACCCGGCGGTTGGCGTCCTCGTCCGGGGCGAGGTCGAGCTTGCTGAAGATGTTGGCGATGTGCTTGGCCACCGCACCGTCGCTCACCGACAGCCGGGCGGCGATCGCCGAGTTGGAACAGCCCTCGGCCATCAGTTCCAGCACCTCGCGCTCCCGCGGGGACAGCCTCAGCAACGGACCGGGCCTGCGCGCGGTGGTCTCCATCAGCTTGGCGATCACGTCCGGGTCCATCGCCGTGCCGCCGGCCGCCACCCGGCGGACCGCGTCGATGAACTGCCCGGCGTTGAACACCCGGTCCTTCAGCAGGTAGCCGATCCCCCCGGTGCCGTCGGCCAGCAACTCCCGCGCGTAGAGCTGCTGGACGTGCTGCGACAGCACCAGCACCGGCAGGCCCTGGATCTCCCGCCGTGCCTTGAGCGCGGCCTGCAGGCCCTCGTCGGTGAGCGTCGGGGGCAGCCGGACGTCGACCACGGCAACGTCCGGCCGGTGGGTCAGAAGCGCCTCCAGCAGCTCGGGACCGGTCTCCACTGCCGCGGCGATGGTGAAGCCGTGCGCTTCCAGCAGCCGGATCAGGCCTTCGCGAAGGAGGTAGAGGTCCTCGGCGAGGACAACTCGCACGGCAACTCCAAGGTGATGGTGGTGGGTCCGCCCGACGTGCTGTCGATGGAGAGGACACCGTCGAAGGTACCCAATCGCTTCTCGATACCACGCAGTCCGGTCCCCCGCGAAGGGTCCGCCACCCCCACCCCGTCGTCCGTCACCGTGATCCGCAGGAGGCCGGCCCGGTAGAGGATGTCCACCCAGACCTGCTCCGCCTCCGAGTGCTTGGCCGCGTTGGCCAGCAGCTCGCAGATGCTGAAGTACACGGCGGCCTCCACCGGCGCCGGCGGACGGTCCGGCAGGCTCACGCACACCTCGGTCGGCAGCGCGCTGTCCAGCGCGAGGGCCCGGACGGCATCGCCGAGTCCGCGCTCGGCGAGCACCGGCGGGTGGATGCCGCGCACCAGGTCCCGCAGCTCCTGGAGGGCCCGGGCCGAGGACTGGCGAGCCTCGGCCAGGAGCTCCCGCGCGGCCCCCTGGTCGGTGTCCATCAGGTGCTCGATGGTGCCCAGCGTCATCCCGATCGCGACCAGTCGCGCCTGGGCGCCGTCGTGCAGGTCCCGCTCGATCCGTCGCAGCTCGGCCGCCTGGCTGCCCGCCGCGTCCGCCCGCGTCTCGGTCAGCTCGACGACCCGCCTGGTCAGCTGGGCGCGCGTCGCCCGGCCGTCCCGGTCCAGCACCCGGCGGGCCGCCTCCACGTACATCCGCACCGCGAACGGTGCCAGGAGTATGCCGCCGACGACCATGGCGGCTCCGAGCACGACGCTCAGCAGCATGGACGCCATCCGGCCGCTCAGCGGGCCGAAGTCGTCCGCCGGCACCGGCGAGGACAGGGCGTAGGCGACGCCCAGCCCGAGCAGGACAGCCAGCGGGCCGGCCAAGGCCACCACGAGGAACGGGTTCACCAGCAGCCAGAGCAGCTCGCCGCGGGTGGTCCGGTCCCGCAGGCCCCAGTGGACCACCTGGGCGTACTTCGCCACCGTCCGCGACCGGTGGTAGGTGTAGCCCGTCCACCAGTGCCCCCGGCCGTCCAACTCCAGCTCCGGCCAGGGCTCGTAGACCGCCGGCAGCCGTATGCCGAACCAGCGCTCCAACTGGCCGCGGGTGCGGTTCGCAGTACGGCGGACGCTGGCTGCGGCCACCACGCCGCCGGCAGTCGCTGCTACCAGAAGCGCGAGGAAGAGCCCCAGGTCGTACGACTGCAGGAGCCGGGCCGTTATCGCCCCCGAGAAGATCGCCGCGCCCACCGGCAGCACCACCCCCGGCACCGCTGCCACCACCACCGCACCGAGCCGCGCCAGCCCCTCACCGCCGGCCTTGAAGGCCGCCTGGGCCTGAGCACGTACGGACGCGCCGCTCGTACGACTCACTGTTGTCACGGGAAGCTCCTGATGCCGGTACCGATCGTCCTCCATCAGTCTTCACGAACCGTCCATCACCCACACTGGCCATGGCACCCCAATCCCGAGGTAGACCTAGGACCACCTGCGAGTGGAGGAAGTGACACCGACCGATGAGACAGTCCAGAAATGCGAAGAACCCCCATCCGGATCCCGGATGGGGGTTCTTCTGAATAATTGTTCGGCGGCGTCCTACTCTCCCACAGGGTCCCCCCTGCAGTACCATCG
>NZ_JBHVSD010000035.1:70893-74653 GCF_042885395.1 Kitasatospora sp. NPDC058063 | reverse complement strand
ATGAACGCCAAGAACGACCTCGTGAAGATCCTCGTGACCAAGGGCGGCACGCTGGCCGACCACCCGCAGAGGGCCAGCCCACCACCCGCCACTAGCCCGGCCCCGGCCCGCACCCCTGCGGGCCGGGGCCAACCCGTCGAAGGGACGCACTGCACATGCACCGACCCGTCCTCGCCCCGCCCCGACAGCCCCGCCAGCCAGGCCGTCGGCTTCGACCTGGACGGAACGCTCGCGTTCCCTGCCAAGTTCAGCGTGTTGCGCGAGGCTGCTTGTCCTGTCATGTGGTTCCGCTCCCGCACTTGGGCCATCCCCTGGCGGGAAGGCCCGAGAGGCGGGCGCGGTGCAAGGTCATCTTCGATGCACGGCCGTGCGGTTTGTCAGATTCCGTGTCAGGTTGCCGAGTTGGCCGCCCCGGGCGTGTCTGTGCGGGTACAGTGCCGTGCGGTCGCCGTGGGGCGGCCATGGGGAGGAACACATGGGCCAGCAGTTGGCACGGTTGCCGCTCGATGGCGGGGGATCGATTCTCATCGAGGCGGCGGACGGGGTGGCCGGGCCGGTGAAGGCGGGCCGGATCGGCGATGCGATCCGTGATCTGCCGGCCGGGCTGAGCGCGGGGTTGGAGCCGGTCACGGACATGGCGCGCACGGTACTGCGTCGGCTCCGCGATGCAGGACCGTCGGAGGTGGAGGTCGAGTTCGGGGTCGACCTCGCCACGGAGGCCGGGGTGGTGATCACGAAGACGTCGGCCAACTGCCACCTGACGGTGCGAATGGCGTGGCGCAAGGACGAAACCGTCCCGGTCTCAGTCGGCGGGTCGGCGGCCTGACCCGGTGACGGCCGGGCGTGAAGCACCCCGGGCCGGGGTCGTGCCAGCGGCGGTGGCTCAGGTCGTCGACGGGGCTGGTGTTGTGGTGGGCGCGGGTTTCCTGGTAGCCGAGGACCTGGTTTTCAGCTGCGCCCACGTCCTGGCGGACGGCGGCTACGGCCCCGGTGACGTGGTGAGGCTTCTCTTCCCGCACGCTCCTGGCGCGCCCGCGGTTGAGGGCCGGGTGGAGGAGGAGGGGTGGCGCGACCCGCAGGGCCAGGACATCGCCTTGGTGCGCCTGGAAGCAGCGACGGGGGTGGCACCGTTGCGCCTGGGGTCGGCCGTGGCGTCTCGCGGGCACCGGGTGCGGTCGTTCGGTTTCCCGTCGCAGGCGCCGCCGAGCGGGCACTTCGGGTTCGCCACGGCCGGCGGTCTCCTCCCTCCCAGCGACGGGGTCGGTGATCTGCTGCAGCTGACCGGCGCGAACGACCTGACGACCGGGTTCAGCGGCGGGCCGGTCCTGGACGAGGTGACCGGTCTGGTGGTGGGCATGCTGACGGCGATCGCGGCGCCGGACTCCTATGACCGGGGCCTGGGCATTGCCTACGCCACACCGTCAGCCGTCCTGCGCGAGGTGTGGCCCGCGCTCGGCGAACACGACGTCTCGCCCTACCGGGCGCTGGAGCCCTTCACCGCCGAGCACGCCCGCTGGTTCCGGGGTCGCCAAGAGGCGGTGCGCCAGGTGCTGGCGGGCCTGGCGGGCAGGCCGCGGGTGGTCCTGCTGTTGGGGCCCTCGGGGTCGGGCAAGTCCTCCCTCGTACAGGCGGGGGTGCTGCCCGCGCTGGCCGAGGGCCGGCTGCCGGGCAGTGACCGCTGGCACCAGGTGGTGGTGCGGCCGGGCCCGGACCTGTCATCAACCCTCGAACACGCTGATCTGCCCCGGGCCGCCACCTCGGGGATTGCCGAGGCCGTCACCGAGCTGCTCGCGGCGGAACCTGCTCATGACCGGGTGGTGCTGGTTGTCGACCAGTTCGAGGAGCTCCTCGCGTCCGCCGTAGAACCTCGCGCTCATCGGGCGCTGGAGCTGATCACTGAGGCGATCAGCTCAGATGCCGCGCTCAGTGTGGTCCTGGTCATGCGCGACGACTTCTACCCCCGCCTGTCTGCGCTGGCCCCTGGCCTTCTTGCGGCCGCACTGCAGGCCCGGGGCGTGCTGAACGTACCCACCGCACTGACCGACCTGGAACTGGACGAGATCATCAGTGGGCCAGCCCACGACCTGGACGCTGACCTGGAGCCGGAACTCGCCGAGCGGATCGTCGCTGACGTCCTGGCCCTCAACCCTGACACCACCGCCACCTCTGAGGCGCCGGTCACCGTCTTGCCGCTGCTGGAGGTGACCCTCACCCGGCTATGGGAACGCCGCCTAGAGCACGACGGCCGGCTCACCCACGACGCGTACCGTCGCATCGGAGCGGTCACCGGCGCCCTCGCCGACTGGTGCGACACCGCCCTGGGCGAACTCGACCCGCACCAGCGCGACATCGCCCGCAGGATCCTCACGGCGCTGGTACGCCCGGCCGACGAGAGCCTGTACATCCCGGCGGTACGCCAACAGCTCCCACTCGATGACCTGCGCGACCTGGCCGCCGCCGACCGGTCGCCCGAGGCGCTGCAGGCCGTCGACGAGGTCCTGGCCGTGCTCACCCGCCACCGCATCGTCACCACCGATCGGATACGCCTTCCGGGACAACTGGATGACGGGCAGGGGACGGCCGTCGCCGAGCTGATTCACGATGCGCTCATCCGTGACTGGGACACCCTGCGCACGTGGGTCGAGCAGGACGCCCGGTTCCACGACTGGCTCCACCGCGCCCGCCTCCAGCACACTCGCTGGCAGCAACAGCGGGATCCGCAGGACCTGCCCAGCGGAAGCGTCCTGGCGGAAGGCCAGGAGTGGTCACGCAGCCGGCTCCTGCCAGGCGACATCGAAGCCTTCCTCGACGCCGGACACCACCGCCAGCAGGCGGCCGCCCGGCGCAACCGGCGTGTCATCGCCGTCCTGGCCACCATCCTCGTCCTCGCCCTGATCGCCGCTGGGGTGGCCTTCTGGCAACGGCAGACTGCGATCACCGCCCGGCAGGAAGCCGTCGCGCAGCGGCTGACCGCCCAGTCCCGCCAGCTCGCGGCCCAGTCCGACTCCCTGCTCGGCACCAACTCCGATCTCGCCGCCCTCCTGGCGAGCACCGCCTACCGGACCAGCCCGACCACAGAAGCGGCAGCAGCCCTCACCGCCGCCGCCAACCGTCCTCTGCTCCGCCGCTTCGCCATCGGCCCCAGCTCCGAGGTGGCGTTCAGCCCCGACGTGCGCACCCTCGCCGCCACAGGCCCGAACCTCAAACTGCAGGTGTGGGACGTGGCCACCGGCGAGACCGTCCCCGCTTTCACCAATCAGGAGATCTCCACAAGATTGGTCAAGTTCAGTCCTGACGGGCGCACCCTCGCCACCGCCACCGACAACGGCAAAGTGCAGGTGTGGGACGTGGCTACGGGCAAGGTCGTCTCTACCTTCATCGACCCCAATCCCAGCGCGCCTCTATCCTCGCCGGTGTTCAGCCCTGACGGGCGCATCCTTGCCACCTCCAACAAACTCGGCGAAGTGCGGCTGTGGGACATAGCCACCGGTACGGCTATCACCACGATCACCACCCGGGCGAAGCTCGATGTCGCGGTCGTCTTCAGTCCTGACGGACGCACCCTCGCCATCACCGAGGGCAGCGATCTTGTGCGGCTGTGGGACGTAGCTACGGGCAAGGTCGTCTCTACCTTCATCGACCCCAGTCCCAGCGCGCGTTTGTTCTCGCCGGTGTTCAGCCCTGACGGGCGCATCCTTGCCACCTCCAACAAACTCGGCGAAGTGCGGGTATGGGACCTGGCCACGGGCAGGACCGTCGC
>NZ_JBHVSD010000035.1:0-70795 GCF_042885395.1 Kitasatospora sp. NPDC058063 | reverse complement strand
CCTCGCCGGTGTTCAGCCCTGACGGGCGCATCCTTGCCACCTCCAACAAACTCGGCGAAGTGCGGGTATGGGACCTGGCCACGGGCAGGACCGTCGCCGCCTTCGCCACCGATGGCGCGGTCTCGGTGGTCTTCAGCCCCGAGGGGCGTACCTTCGCCACCTACCGCAGCGGCAATACCGTGCAGTTGTGGGACGTGGCTACCGGCAGGAACGTCTCCACCCTCACCGGCCACAGCGCACTCGTGCGCGCGGTGGCTTTCAGCGCCGATGGGCGCACCCTCGCCACCGCCAGCAGCGTCGATCGCACCGTGCGGCTGTGGGACGTGAGCGCGGATACGTCCTCATCCCGGTTCCCTCACGGCTATGCCCGTAGTGGCATGGTCTTCAGCCCAGGCGGGCGCACCCTCGCCACCTCCGCAGACGACGGCTCCGTGTGGCTGTGGGACATGGCCACAATGAGAACCATCAGCATTCTCAGGGGCCACACCAGCTTAGTGCTGTGGAAGGTGTTCAGCATTGACGGGCGCATCCTTGCAACCTCCGACAGGAACAGCATGCGCCTGTGGGACACCGCCACGGGCCGGGCCATTACCAGCCCCACTGGCGAGACCGCTGATGTCGTGCCGGCGGCATTCAGCCCCGATGGGCGCACCCTCGCCACCATCGGCCAACGCCGCTTCATAGAGCTGTGGGACCTCGCTACCGGTAAGACCATTACTGGCACCGAAGGCAGTAAGTGGTTCCAAATCTCGGCGGCGTTCAGCCCTGACGGGCGCACCCTCGCCATCACCGACGGCGCGGAACCCGTAAGGCTGTTGGACGTGGCCACGGGCAGGACCGTTTCCACCTTCACCGGCCACGGCGGGGCCGTGGATGGTGTGTGGTTCAGCCCCGACGGACGTTCCCTCGCCGCCGCCAGCTACGACAACGACTACACCTCCGCCAGCTACGAGGGCAGCACACGGCTGTGGGATGTAGCAACCGGCAGAACCATATCCGTCCTCCCCGTCAAACCCTATGGTGACTTCTCATCAGCAGCGTTCAGCTCCGACAGTCGCACCCTGGCGACCGCCGCCGTGGGTGGCATACAGCTCTGGGACGTGGCCACGGGCAGGGCCATCGCCAGCCACGCCGGCCACGACGACGGTGGCTCATCGGTGGCGTTCAGCCCCGACGGACACACCGTCGTCACTGCCGCCTACAACGGTGCCGTGCGGCTGTGGACGTACACGCCATTGGAGAAGGCGGCCCGCACGATCTGCGACGCCGTCTCCCGCGACCTCACCCCGGCCGAGAGAGCGATGTACCTCCCGGAACAGTCCTCCGCACCCGTCTGCCTCGACTGACTGCGTTCCTGCTTTCATCGGCTTCAACCCGAGGATCCAACCACGGAACTCGTGATCGACAATGGATGGCATGGCGGCCGCATCGGCCTCCCCCAGCCCGGCGCCATCGAGGCGCTGCGCACCATCGCCCAGCGGCGCGCGGTGTTCGTCGTCACCGAGGCCGAGGATCTGGCTGCCCGAAGTTGCCGACTGGATGACCCTTCTCCGGGCCAGGCGCGTGTTGTGTGGTGAGCAAAGGGACGTCGATGCAGCTCAGCAGCAGGAGTGACGATGCTAGGAGCTGTCCGGTCGATCACGCGAACTGGGACCTGCCGGACCAGCAGGTCCCAGTTCGACGGCTTACCGCCGTACTCCGTCCTACGGCTACTGGATCCCCACGAACCAGTCCCACAGCCGGGTGAAGGCCGCACCGGCTCCCAGTACTGCGGTCACGGTCGGTGCCCAACGGTGGACCGCCCGCCAAACACGGGCTCCTCTCCTCCCGCGCACAGTTATAAGAGCACGCTCCTCCGCTTCCGTCGGCCCCTGCCCGGTCGCCATCTCCTGGCTTGCCATTTGATCTCTCCATCCCGCTCGCGTCCGTGGTGCCGACTATGAGGTGACGAGAGCAGCCGAGGCCAGGTGATCCGTTCGTCCGCCGGACGCCCGTACGACGCGCAGTCCGCGGATTGCCTCGACTGCGCCGTTGCGGTGCTTCGGCGTGCCGGTCGCGCGGCCGGCACGTACCGCGGTGGCGGCTGCGTAGGCGTCGATGGAGTCCGACTTCCCGGCCGCTCGGCGAGCCCGACGGTCGGGGCGGTCTATCTCGATCACGGCGATCTGGTTGGCTCGGAGGTAGCGGCCGAGTTCAGCGCCGAAGGAGCCCGTGCCTCCATGCCCACCACCAGCACTCGGCCGTGGGAGCACAGCCACTCCAGCAGGTCCCGGTAGCCCGCGGGCGTTGTGGGGAACGCCTCGGTGGCCAGGTGCCGGCCGATGGTGTCGATGACGGCGGCCTCCTTCCAATCGGGTGTCTGCTGCTCGGTGCGGCCAGGACCTGCAGGTCCTGGCCGGTCACCTTCCCCGGCCGGAAGCACCGCTACGGCCGGTAGGAGGGCGGGACACCGTCGTGGGGCAGACGTTCCCGCCAACGGTGCACCGTCTGCGGACCACCCAGGCCGGCCTGCCGGCGCACGACGGTCTCCCGCTTCTCGGCCCGGCGCCGCTGGACGGCGGGCAGGCGTTCGGCCGCCTCGCGTCCGCGCTCGTCGACCGGCATCGCCGTACGCGCCCGCTGTTCGTCGCGCAGGGCGTCGACCCGCAGGCGAAGGCGGCCGGCCCGGTCGCGGTACTCGCGGGCGGTGCGGTGGTGGTGCCGGGCGTCTTGGTCCGCGATCCGGCGCAGGTGGTCGCGGTAGGCCTCGGCGCAGCCGCCGATCCGTGCCCACAGGTCGAGTACGGCGTCGACGCCGGCGAGGTCGCCGATGTCGGCGAGCGCCTGGGCGCGGACGATCCGGTGGTGGTGCTCGGCCTGGAGCAGGGCCTCGAACTCCGCCTGCCGGGTGCGCTGCAGCTCGACGAGGTCTTCGCGCTCCCCGTCCCGGAGCGCGGGACGGCCGGACGGGTCGGCGGCGGCAAGGTCGGCGGCCGGGCAGGCCCGGCGCCGGGCCAGGTCGGCGAGTGCGGCATCGGCCGCGAGCAGCCGACCGTGGCCGGTGACGCGGTCGACGAGCGCCCGGACCTGCTGGTCGATGCGGCCGCCTGCGAGCATCCGTGCCTCGGCGCGGGCAGCACGGTCCTCGGCGTCGGCCACCGCCCGGTCCAGGCGTGCGGCGTGGTCGAGAGCGCTGCGCAAGGCCGCGTCGAGTTCGGTGTCCGACCAGCCGCCGAACGGGCGTTCACGCCAGGCGGGAACGCCGGCCTGGACAGGGCGCCGCCGGTCGGTACGCACGGCGGGCGGCCGCGTACGAAGCCGTTCGGCGGCCCAACCGTGGGCGGCGTCGGCCCTGGCCCGCAGGCCGTTGGGGGCGGTGCGGGCCAGTCGCCGTTCGGCGGCGGCGAGCGCGTCGGCGGCCCGGCCGGCCAGGGCGGTGTGCGCGTCCGCCCGGGTCTGCAGGGCGCACGCGCGGGCGCGCTGGTCGTCGGTGGCGGCCGTCCGACGGGCGGCCTCGGCGCGGACCTGGTCGTCGTCGGCGTGCTGTCGGGCTCGGGCGGCCAGGCGCCGGGCCGCGTGGACGGCGGCCAGCGCGTCGGCGGCCTCGGCCGCTTCGACGCGGGCGGCCCGTCCGCGTGCGGTGGCCCGCCGTCGTTGCTCCTCGTCGGCGACGGTCGGGGCCGGACGGTTGCGCCAGGCGGTGATCGCCTGCTGGGCGAGGTCGTGGTCCGCGGCCTGGATCGGCTCCTCGGGGCGGTCGCCGAGCGCCTGCGTCTCGTGTCCGTGGTCCCACAGGTCGCGGTAGGCGGCGACGAGCGCCGCCGCCCGGTCCCAGAGCGCGCGGTGGGGGTGGGCCGGGGCGGGTGCGGGGCCGAGAACGTCGAGCCAGGTGGGGCCGGTGGCGGCGAGTTCGGCGGCGTGCTGCTGCTCGTCGGGCAGGAGCTGGGCGGCACGCCACAGGCCGCGTTGCTCGCTATGCACGGCGGCGGGGGCGTCACCGGTGGCCCGGGTGGCGCGGAAGCCGGCCAGGTCGCGCCAGGCAGCGGCGGCCGCGATCCGGTCGGCCCATGGGCGGGCCCGGTCGGCGTCGGCGGGTTCGGGCCCGTAGGCGGCCGCCCAGCCGGTGCCGCTGTGGGCGTTCGCGCGGGCACGGGCGGCGAGGCGTTCCGCCCGGACGGCGGCGTGCGCGGCGAGGTCGTGGGCGAGGGCGACGCGCCGGTCGCCGGGGTCGGCGTCGGGCAGCACCAGTCCCATCGCCTCCAACAGCGCGGCGCCGGGCCGGGCGCAGGGCGGGGCCCAGTAGGTCGGGGCGGTCGCGGGGCGGGGCGCGCCCTCGGGCCGGCGGAAGCGCTCACCACGGTGTCCGACCAGGGCGTCGAGACGGGCGGCCACGATGGCGGCCAGGTCGCGCAGCGGCCGGCCGGTGCGGTGGTCGGTCTCGTTGCCCCGCTCGTCCGCCCAGGCGGCCCGCAGGAGCCAGTCGGTGTCGTAGCCGTCGTCGGCCAGGCGCGCGCAGCGGGCGCGCAGGGCGGGCCAGGCCTCGGCGGCGGCCAGGCGGGAGGCGGCGCGGCCGCCGAGCAGTGCGGCGATCGCCTGCTTCGCGGCTTCGGCGTTGAGTTCGTCGAGGACATGGACGAGTCTGCTGGTGGAGGTCGCGAGGGACTGGGCCTGCTCCTCCTGGCGGCGGGCGGTGGCGCTCGCGGAGAGCCGGGTGCCGTCGCGTTCGACGACGGCGTGCCAGATCTCGCGGGCGGTGCGCGGGTGGCCGGGTTCGCCGCTGTCCCCGTCGGGGGGCTCCTGGGTGATCAGGTAGGCGTGGTTGCCGTAGCGGCCGCGGGTGAGGGCCGGGTAGACGCCGTTGCGGTTCCAGCCGGTGTCGAGCAGAGCGCGGCCGACGTCGACGGTGACGCCCTGGCAGCGTGCGGAGGTGATCGCGTAGCCGAGGTCGACGGCGTCGGCGACGTAGGCCGGGGACAGAGTGACGGTGCGACGGGTCCGCTGGTGGCGCACGGTCAGGGAACCGTCGGCGCCGACGGCCTCGACGGTCCAGGTGTCGCCGTTGCGCACCCACTGGCGCCGGTCGGCGGTGGCGAGGCGGCGGTCGTTCACCCGGGTGACCACAATGTCGCCGGCACCGGCACGCCCGCGGGCGCCGAGGTCCGCCGTGCGCCGGTCATCCACCAGGCCGCAGGCGATGCGGTCCTCACGGGCGAGGCGGGACAGCTCGGCGACGGCGGCGCCGGTGGCGGCGATCATGACGGAGGTCAGGCCGTCCTCGACGTCCCGCCGCCAGTCCTCGAAGAGCCGGCGCATCACCGGGGCGGCCGGGCCGCAGTGGATGCGCCCGCGCAGGTCGTACGCGTCGAAGGCGGCGCCGACGTCGCCGATGGACAGCCGGCGGGCCGCGTCGACCTCCCACTGGCGGACGGTGCCGCCCGGGTCGCGGAAGCGGCGGACCTCGGTGAGGCGGACGACGGCGTCGGGGACGCTCTCCTCGATGTCGGCGATCGCGCCGCCCGCTCCGGGCGAGCCGAGCTGGCGCGGGTCGCCGATCGGCAGCAGCCGCCCGCCGGCCTGCCGGACCTGGCCGAGCAGCGCGGCGAGATCGGGGGTGGAGGCCTGGCCTGACTCGTCGACGATGACGATCGTGCCGGGCTGCAGCGTCCAGTGGCGCAGGCCCCGCCCGTACCGCTCGGACATGGTCCGCCACCTGGCGATGTTCTCCGCCCGGATGCCCGCCTCGGCAGCGAGCAGGTCGGCCTGGACCTGGCCGCCGGCCAGCCCGATGACGGGGATCCGGTGGGCCTGCGCAACCTCCCGCACCAGGCGCATGATCGTGGTCTTGCCGGTGCCGGCGGGGCCGACCACCCATGTGGCCCGGGTGTCCGCTCCGAAGATCCGGCGCACCGCCTCGCGCTGCTCGTCGGAGGGAGCGAAGCCCCGCCCGCTCTCGCCGTCCGCGAGTACCCGGTCGACCTGCTCGGCCGTCAGGCGGTGCACCGGCACGGGGGTCGTGGACGCCTCGGCAAGGCTCCGCTCGGCGGCCCGGATGCCGTGGGAGGTCCACACCCGGGAGCCGATCTCGGCGAACAGCGACGGACGGTCGTCGGAGCGGGCATACCGGGCGGGCAGGGGGACCGCGTCGGGCGGGGTCAGCAGCTCGCACCGGACGGGGCTGAGAACGCCGTCGACGACCCAGGCGAGGACCCGATGGTAGTCGTCGCGCAGGTGGGCGCCGACCGCGGTGAGCCGGCGGCACGCCTCGGCCTCGACGTTGGCGCGCGTCCAGGTCGCGCGATGGCTCTCCAGCTCGGCGAGCACCACGTCGATCGCCTTCGGGACGACCATCGGGTCGGGGCCCGGTGCGGGGTGGGTGGCGGAGGTACGGGCGGCGGCCCGCAGCAGCTTGTCGGGACGCCTGATGCCGTACGCCTTGGCGCGGCGGCGCCACTGCCGGCGCTCGCCGTCGACAGTGGTCGCGGTCTTCGCCGGACGGGACTCGAGGGTGGCGGCCTGGGCCAGCTTGTACTGCTCGGCGCGCTCGGGCGCGCGGCCCTCCCGGACCGTGAACTGCGCGATCATCCGGGCCAGGGCCCGCTCGGTGGCCTCGCGGCGCTGGGAGAACCCGCGCACCGCACTCAGGGGCACCCCCAGGAACTCCCGCACCGGCCGCTTCGCGGGCCGGATGCTGTCCTGGCGCACCCCCGCGCGGATGCCGAACTCGGCGTGCATCTCGCGTTCCAGCTCGGCGGTGTAGGCCTCCGAGAGGGCGACCGCGATCCGGTGCAGATGGCGCGCGTCCAGGGCCAGCCAGCGGCCGTCCTCCACCCGTACCTTGCTGCTGATCGCCAGGTGCCGGTGATACGCCGGATCGGCCGCCCGGCTGCTGCGGTGGACGAACACGCAGGCGATGAAACCCCTGGCACGGACCTGCACCTGGGAGGCGGGCGTCGGGCCGGTCCGGGTGATGCAGGCCTCGCGCTCGACACGCTCGAAGACCCGCCGGAACGCGCGCTCCTCGACGACCTCCAGCCGGACCCGCTCCTCGTCACCGGCGCACCCCCACAGCACGCTGAAGCTCTTCACCGGGGAGAACACCATCTCCCACCCGCACCGAGCGGTCCGGTTGCCCTCCTTCTCCGCCTTCGCCCGCAACTGGAGCAGCCGCTCCCCGGTGGCCCGCGGCTCCGTGGCGGCATACCGCTCGTACAACTCCTCGGCACTCGGGTAACGGCTCCAGCGCCGACCCAGCGGGCTACCGTCGACCGGGCTCAGGGCATCCTTGAACAGGGCGTCGGCGGCCTCCTGAGTGACCCGCCGGCCGGCGATGCCGAGTTCGGCGGCCTGCGCCCCGAGCCACACGCCGGGGGTGTCACCGCCACCCGCCCAGTGGGCCGTCAGCTCGCGCGTACCGATCCTCACGTCGTCGCCGGCGACGGTGGAGAGCAGGTAGTCGATGCCGCTGCCCGCACTGATCGGGTGAAGGGTGATCACCGGCCGACCCCGGCGCCGTCCCGACGCACCGGAGCGCCGACGACGTACCGGTCGCTCGGGCGGCCGACGGAGCAGGGCACCTGGCGCGCTCCTTCGGGATCAACGGCGGATAGCAAGAGGTGTGCTGTCCTTGATCAGGCTAGTTACTCGTTCGCTCTCGCTTCGGCATCTCGTCCGTGTCCGCTGCTCTTCCTCGATCGCCTCTCTCCCCTCCTGGTCGTCTCTCCGTCGCCTTCCGATCTGCTCGTGATCGGGCACTTCCGGAACGCGTATTCCTTCTGCCGAGCGACAACGCGAGGCGGCTCACCCGAAGGTGCTGTACTCGGGCAAGGTGGGACGCCAGGATCGCGCCATGACCTCACACAGGAACGAGCAGATGATCGACCGGCGCGCCACCCTGAAGCGGCGCCAGGAACAGGAACGCGAGGACCTCCGGCAGCGGCAGAGCCGCCAGACCTCCGCCCTGACCGCGATCGACAGGGCCAAGGAGCGAGTCGAGCTGGCCCAGGGAGAGCTCGCAAGGGAACTGGAGAAGGCTGTGCCGCTCTTCGACGGCGACATCGAGGAACTCGCGGAGACGGCCGGGATCCCCAAGCGCGATGTGCAGGCCGCGCTGAAGGGCCGGAAGGAGATCTCCGCACGCATGGCGAAGCTCGCCTTCCCCTCCCCCGCAGCAGCACCGGCGAGTGGCGAAAGCCAGGACGCGGAACCCGAGCCGGCCGACGCCTGATGACCGAGGCTCCTCAACCCGCGCACGCCGCCCGATCCGCCTCCGTCCGCACCGCCTGACGGAGGCACTGCCCCGAATGCCATCGACAGCCCCGCGGCGGCCTGCCCCGACCGCATGACGCCCTCAACGCGCGAGCTCACCGCCGGCCCCGGCACCACCTACGACGAAGGGCGACCGGCGGAACTCGCTGTCCGCCGACACCAGCACCCGAATCGCGTCAAGGACAGCCACCACCTGTACCTCCCCCCATCGCGTTTCCGCACCTCCGCAACCGCCTCCGAGGAAGGTCCGGCCCGACCACCATCGCCGTCCCCTGCCGCCATCACCCCGCACCGGTCTCCGCCACCACCGCCACCACCGCCGCCCCCAGGCCGAGTAGGCCGCAGCCCCGTCCTGACTCACGTATCAGGACCTCCCGCAGGCCGACGGCCCCAGACAACCACCGGCGGTATGACCCGCAAGCACGCGGCCCGCCACTGACGGTGCGTCACACCAAGAAGCATCGGCAGGACACCCGCCCCGCGTGCGCGGGGCAGATGCGGTCGCCGAGTCGCTTCGCATCCACGACCAGGGGCCATCCCCGCATACGCGGGGCCGATAGCGTCATCGGCGCCATCGTCGGGGACGGGCAGGGGCCATCCCCGCATGCGCGGGGCCGATGCTACCTGGGAGCAGGACGGCCAGGTCTTCGCCGGGCCATCCCCGCATGCGCGGGGCAGATACCTCGGACAGCACGGAGCCCTGTACGGTCACGGGACCATCCCCGCATGCGCGGGGCAGATCGGTCGAAGGCTTCCTCGCTCAGGCGGCGCGGGGGGCCATCCCCGCATGCGCGGGGCAGATACCTCGGTCCGCCTCGACGTCCGCGCCGGGACGGGGCCATCCCCGCATGCGCGGGGCAGATCGGCCCCGGCCGTCGTGGATCACCGCGGAGGCGGGGCCATCCCCGCATGCGCGGGGCAGATACTTCCTGACCTGCGCTCCTCCACCACAGATTATGCCAGTTCATTCAGTTCGATTCCCGCGACGCTCACCTCAATCAGCACACCCGGGCAGGAGGAACGAACGCCGAACACCCGCAGCTCCACGACAGCCAACTCGGGTCACCTCCGCACAGTCGGAACGAACAGCCATCCCCCACAGGAGTCGTGCCAGTGCAGCAGACGAGAAAGACGAGCAGGATCACGTCGGGCGACTCCGCACAGACGGAGCAGCAGACACCGTCCTGCAGCGCGACGTTGAGCAGCGGATCGTCGAACTCCTCCGAGCAATGCACGGTGTCATCGGCCCGCGGCTCGACCTCACCATCCGGGCACCTCGCACCTGCGGAGCCGACCCGTTTGGGTGGCAACCAACTCCGGATCGAGGAGCCATCCGCGCGGAGGCTGGGCCGATGTACAGCGGCAGCTCAACCGTGCACAACGGGGCAGGGCCACCCCGCTCACACGGAGCCGATTAGTGAGATCCCGATGCGACCTACTCCGAGCGAGTAGGCGGGGGTTCGTCGACGCAGCTGGTGCGGGTGTCGGCCTGGCGGATTGGAATGAAGGCTGAGCTGATATCCGTTCCAGGAAGGGGAATTCACGCAAAATGGTGTGCCCGTGGAGATAGCCGCCCTCCAGGACCGGCCAGGATGCCAGCTGCCCGCTCCCGGTACCGAGTCCGACCGGTCCGGTGAGCACTGTCAGGCAGTCATCGGACCAGGATCAGGCCGCAGCTGTAGGCACGGGCGTGGCCGAAGCCGTGGGTGAGGGCAGCCGTGAGTGCCTGCGGGTCCGTGACGGTCAGAGTGCCGCGGATCTCGGCCCGGCTGATGAGCAGGCCCCGGTGGGGGCCGGGGCTGGAGACCTTCGGGAGGATGCGGAGGGCGAGCCGTTCTATGTCCGAGTCGACGCCGAGCCGGACCACTCCGTCCGGGGCCACCGCGGGTTCGCCGGCTGGCTGGAGGCGGCGGGCGAACCAGGCCTTCACGTGTTCCGGGCGGGTGTGCGGCACCCGTACACCCCTTCCGCCTCGGCCGCCTCCGGCGACTGGCTGCCCGGCCGGCCGGCTGCTGACCGGGTTGACGACCGTGCGGAAGTCGAGCCGGTCCCCGGTGCGGAAGGTGCGGTCCACCACCAGGCTGTGCGGCGGTTCGACCAGCGCCGCCCGGGGCAGGCCGCTCCAGTCGCCGGGGACGGCGGACTGTACGACGAGGGAGAGCCGGGCGGTGTTCAGGTCGACGGTCCAGCTGGAGAGCACCTTCATCTGGGCGCGGGCGTCCCGGCTTCCGTCGTCGACCCAGCCGCGGAAGCCGCTCATGACGGTCCGGTGCATGTCCTGGGCGTCGATCAGCGACTTGGCGGTGAAGGGGTGCCTGGCGTCCAGGGTGATCAGAGTGTGGGTGGCGACGAACCTGGCCGCCGTACGGGCAGGGACGGGCTCGGTGGTGCGCGGGGTGTTCACGGGATGATGTCCCATTCGGTGGCGTGTGGGGCGATGGTGATGCGGTGCCGGGACTCCCAGCGCTGCCGGTGGACGGGGCCGCTCGCCAGGAACCGTTCGGGCTGGTCACGGACCGGCCCGACGCCCGGCAGCGGGTGCGGGCTCTCGATCCAGGCCCACCGGGTCTGGGCGACGTTCGGCGGCGCTTGCCCGTCGTCGGCTGACGGGAGCAGCGCCCGCGTTTCGAAGACCTCCGCCAGGGTGCCCGGGGCGATGCCGACGAAGAGGTCGCCCGAGGGCGGGCAGGATTTGCGGCCCAGCCAGAGCAGGCGCTTCGGGCGCTCCAGTGCGTGGGCGATCCGTTCGATCAGTGCACGGTCGGAGTGCTGGAGGCCGACGAGGAAGGCCGCGTCGGACAGGTACCAGCGCTCGGTGATCATGGCGTGACGGCTCACGTCACCTGCGACCAGCGCCCCGGAACGGGGGTCCGCCGCGATCCGCTTCGGCGCGCCGTACCAGGATGCCAACGCATGACTGCCGAAGGATGCGGTCGCATCCTCCCCCTGCTCCCCGAGCGCTTCCAGGGCCGCGGCCCGGCGGTGGTCCGTCACGAGGTCGCGGGGGCGGACGGGATACTTTCCACCCCCGACGGTGTGGTAGTCCCGCATCGGCGTTCCGGGGCGGTCGGCACGGACGCCGAAGAGGACGGACCCGAGTTCGTCGAGCGGGTCCTCCCGGTCGAGGCCGAGGGCTGCCGCGCAGAGGCCGATCACAGCGGACTTGGTGGGCCGGGTGTGGGTGTCGCGCTGGGAGAACCGGCCTTTGATGCCCCAGGACTGCAGCGGCCCGGCCAGTCTGATGAGCAGAACGTGCTGCGGTGCGTCGGTCGTCGTGGTGGAACCGGTCGTCACACTGGGAGCGGTCGCGACAGGGGCCTCGGTCACGGGGTGAGGCCCTTGATGGTGTCCACGACGTCCACTGCGCCGGAGAGGTCGACCGTCTCCAGGAGGTCCGCGATCTCCGGGGCGTAGGTGAGGACGCGCGCGGACCGCAGGTCGTCGCGGCGCTTGCTGACGAAGAGGTGGTGCCGCATCAGTCGGCGGACCGCTGCCTGGCCGGCCGGGCCCTCGCCGCCGCTGCTCTCGGGGTTCTCGTCCACGGGGTTCTGGAAGGCGGCGGCGTAGTTGTACGGGCGCTCGCCCTCGAAGGCGAGCACGAGTGCCGGAAGCGAGCCAGTGGAGGCGGTGGAGTTCTTCTTCGCCTCCGGGACGGCCTCGACGAAGGCGTTGACGAACTCCGCCTCGGCTGCGGTCGCCGCTTCCTCCACCTCCTCCGCTTCCATTCCGGCCTGCCGGAGGTTGGCACGAAGCTGTCGGCGGTCCAGGACGGCGTGCCGGTAGAAGGTCCCGGAGATCAGCGACTGGTAACCGGTCATGCCCGCGCCCGCGTCGTCCGCCGTGTCGAGGAAGCTGAGGGCGTTGCGCTTGCGGTCGAGCTTCGCGTCGTCGGCCGCCGCGTAGAAGTCCTCGATCTGCTCCGCGGCGTGCACGGTGAAGGCATGGCTCGTCTGCACTGCCCCGTCGACGTTCGGCGAATCGGCGATCTCGGCGAGGAAGCGCCCGTAGAGGGCGATGTCCACGGCGTCACGGGGCGCGATGGCGAGCAGGACGGCACTGCGCGTGCTCTTGGGGAGCGGCGGGAGGCCTGTGGTGCTGGGCTCCGTGGCGGTCTGCTCCTCGCCGTTCTCCTGCTCCTCGCCGTTCTTCGCCGCTCCGCGGCGGGGCTTCTTCGCGGCCTTCTGCTGGCCGGCGAGGTAGCTGTCGCGCCACGGCCGGAGCTCGTCGGCGTTCTCGGCGATGTGCCGGGCGATCCTGGTGCCCGCGTCGGCGGGCGCGAAGATCAGCACCTTGGTCAGATTGGCCACCGTCTTCTTGGCCGGGTCGCCGAACTTCAGGCCGCTCGCCTCGATCACGGCACGGGCCGTGGTCAGGGCCTCCTCCTTCTCCCAGCCGTGTTCGGAGGAGAGTTCGGCCGCCGTGAGGAGTGCCCATTCCCTGGTCCGGGTGCCCATGCTCCGGCCCTTGAGGGCGCCGATGCCGGCGTTGGCGCGGTTGCGGGCGTAGACCCGCTCCGCGCGGCGCCGGGCCTGGCTGGTGATCATGTGCCGTTCGAACCCGCCGTACACGAGGGACTTGGGCTGACCGTTCTCGTCCCTGACCGGGAGCACGGCGACGAGCGTCTCCAGGAGGTGGAGCGAGAGGAACGGGCTTCGGGCGTCTGCGGTCACGCGGTCGTGTCCTTATGGTCGGTCGGGATCGTGTACGTGTCGTGCTCGGCCTGCTGGTCCTGCCGGGCCTACCGGCTCTGCCGGCTGCCGGCGGGCGTCCGGCCCCGGTGGAGCGGGGCATGGAAGTCGACCGACCACTGGTAGGCGATGCGGGCCTTGCGGTCGTTCCAGAGGATCAGGTCCTCGGTGAGCTGCGCCCAGGAGGGCGGGAGCTGGTCGCAGGACCGCAGCCGGACGATCGTGTGCTGCAGGTGCCGCCACGGCACCCTCCTGCTGACGACCACCCTGTCCGCGAGCCGCTGCGCGCCCGGGTCGCCCGGGCCCCGCCCCACGCTGTCACCGATGCGCGCCGCCGCCGTACCGAGGCTTCCGTAGCCGTAGGCGGGCGTCGAACGGCCCTGGTGGTAGAGCGCGAAGAGGAAGGCCATCCGCTCGAACAGGTCGCGGTGGTTGTCGCCGCCGTACCAGCCGGCCCGGATGTGCGCGTTCGTCCGGCCCCCGGCACGGCGCAGGTTGGCCAGGGTGCCGTACTCGCGGTTGCGCACCAGGGTGGTGAGCCAGGCGACCAGTGCGGTGCTGTCGTGCGGGAATGCGTCCTCGACGGGGTACCCGTCTCGGGAACTGTCCTCAGTCATGGGCGGTCTCCCCCCGGAGTTCGGCCGGGGCCTTCGGATGGCTGATGTCGTCCTCGAAACGCTTCAGGGCAACTGCCCTGGCCTGGAAGCCCCGCTCGTTGGGCGGGAGGGTGTCGAGGCGGTAGACGAGGTGGGTGCGGGCCACGTCGGTGAGGGTCTGCGTGTACTCCAGGAGCAGGGCCGCGACCGGGTCTCCCGGGTTGTCGTACCCCTCGTCGATCACTGCCTCCAGCAGCTGGTCGAAGGGCTTGGCAGCCTCGGGCCAGAACATCCACCTCGCGTCGAACCGGGACATGTGCCGGGCCTCGTCGGCCGGCCGCGCTGCCGAGTGGACCTTCTCCGAGGCGAGGATCGCCGCCCGTTTGAGACTCCACGCCAGGTACTCGGCGATGCGCGAGCCCCGCCGGGACGCGCGGTAGAGCTGCGCCTCCATCGCGGGGGCGTAGGGGAAGTAGCCGTCCGTCCAGGAGACGGGCAACGTCTTGTTGGAGACGAGGCCGACAGCCCACAGATGGTAGGGCGCGCCCTGGGAGTCCCGCTTGCGCGGCAGCGAGCGCAGTCGTGCGTACAGGCCGGGCTGCGCGTCCTTCACCGCGCTGTAGAGGGCGTGGGCCTCATACCAGAGGGCGCGCGTGGGCGACGGCCACAGCGGCTTGAGCTCTCCCCCGGTGGTCCGGCTGAACACGGCGTCCTGCAGGTGCTTGTCCGGATCGAGTTCGAGGACCTCGCCGGCTCCGATCAGCACGCGGTCGACGACGATCCCACCGTCCGCACCGCGCTTCGGTCGCAGCAGGACGGAGCGGCCGAGCGCGCTGTGCAGGTCGGCAGGGCTCTGCGGCACCCGGGGGCGGGCCCGCACAGCGAAGTTCCGGCGGTTGACGGAGCCGCTGGTCCAGGAGGTGTTGAGCCGGCCCGGGTCTCCTTCCGGCGGATAGAGGTTGAGCCGCAGGGTCTCGCCGAACGTACGGCCGAGGGGGACGACCCGGATCCGTCCCTGCAGCCGACCGGTGGACAAGTTGGTGACGGTAGGCCCGAGGATCCGGCCTGAAATCCTCGCCCTGCCGTACGTGCCGTACACGTGCTGGGCGAGCATGGCCCGGAACGCGTCCGCCGCGGGCAGCGGCTCGCCGTCCTCCAGGTGGTGCTGATCGAAGAACTGGTTGTAGTCACCGGCCCGCTCGATGACCAACTGCGCGGTCCCCGTGCCGCTCTCGCCGAAGGAGGAGGCCAGGAGGGAGTTCTGGCCGAGAGGCGTATCCGGATGGAACAGGTCCCAGTCCTCGTCCGGCTCACCGGCCAGCCACTCGGCCGCGCAGCGGAGGCTGTGTTCGTCACGGATCCATTCCCGCCACTCCTCGGGCGTGGTCGGGCAGGTACGGGAAGCGAAGCAGATGGCCATGACGAACTCGATGACGGCAACGGTCTCGCCCGGAGTCGGACAGTCAATCGTCGTCAAATCATCTGCTCGATCGAGGAGTTCACACAAGGAGAGCGCAACCCTGGCGCCATCGGGCGTCACGGAGGGAATGCACGGCTCTCGCCGCGGGTCCCAGCTGAGGCGCTGCTCGACCGGGGCCGAAGGGTGCGTTGGCGGCAAGGCTCTGCCCATCACTTCATATGATCGCCGTTTTCTGCAAGGGAGTTGACATTCCCGAGCAGAGCCCGACGCTAGCACCCCGGATTGGATCGTGTAGGTCGATCGACCGGATTGCCCCGCCATCCCGGTCGGGGATGGCGGGGCACCGGACAGCCCCCACAGATGCAGAGGAAAACGGCAGTCGGCACCGCGCCGGACGCGCGCAGTGTGCAGCGGCCGCCCTCCACGCGCTGCGGGCGCCCGCTCACCTGGACTGGCGGCGCCTGGCGAGAATGGCCAGAGTGGACCGGGCGTCGCGGCGGCGGTCCGGGGTCCGGGCCAGGACCGAGGCGAGGGCCACGATCGCGAGGACGACCCCGTACAGCAGGCCGGCGATGGCGGCCAGCACCGCGGCCGCGGTTGCGTCCTGGGTCAGCATGGAAAGCACGCTCATGGGGAGGTCCTTCTGTCGGGGGCCGTCTGCGGCCCGCGGTCGATGGGTCGAGCTTCTGACGACGTGCCGGTGCGCCTCCACGTCCGGGCGGTATTTCCGCTGGTCAGGGGCGCTTTATTCACCAACGCGGGAGCAGAAGTGGTCAGTGGTAGGGCGCCCGGGGCGGCACGCAAGCGCCTCGGTGCGATGCTGCAGGAGTCGATCGACGCCCGAGGTATCAAGCGGCGGGCCGCCGCACGACTCGTCCCGGACGGCGCGTTGCGGGAGTCGGTCCTCCGGAGCTGGTGCCACGGCAAGGCCGCTCCTCACGCGACGGACTCCTTCTGGAGCCTGATCGAGCACTTGCAGGACCCGGACGGCCGACACCTCTATCCCCGCGAGGAATGGGAAGCGGCTCTCCGCGCCGCCCAAGGGGAGACCACCAGGGGTCGGCACGTTTGGAAAGCCGCATCGGAAAGGCGCGGCAGGAAAGGCGAGCGCGCCGCGATGGACGCCTTCGTCCGTGATCGGAGCCCGCAGGCGGCCTCGTACCTGTGGTGGCACGCGCAGCTGCCTGTGGGAAAGACAGCGCTGCTCACCGACTACGCAAGGCAGCCGCCGAAGGACGTCGACCCCCTGATCTGCGTCCTGTCCGAGGAGCACGGGAGGAACACCCGTACCGGATTCCTCGCCGACCTGCGCCAGCAGCTCCAGGTGCCCGAGCCCCGGCGGAAGCAATCCGACGAGGCGGAGTTCACACACCTGCTCACGAAGGCCGCAGGTCGCAGCCGAAAGCAGAAGCGGCAGCTCCTCCTCGTGGTCGACGGCTTGGACGAGGACCTCGCCTGGCCGACGGCCGGGGCGCCTGGTGGGACCGGGGTGGCGAGCATCGCCGCACTCCTCCCGGCCGCTCCTGCGGCAAACGTCCGCGTCATCGTTTCCAGCCGGCGGAGCGGGCCGCTGCCCGCCGACGTCCCCGAAGGGCATCCGCTGCGCGGGCGCGAGTGCCTTCGCCCGCTCGCGGCCGGCGACTGGTCGGAGGTGGTCGAACAGGCAGGCTTCGCGGACCTGGAGCGGCTGCGTACGACCAACCTGGGCCGGGCCGTCACCGACCTGCTCGCCATCACGGACGGCGGGGGCGGCCTGCGCGCGGCCGACCTCGCGGAGCTGACGGGCGCCTCCGTCGAGGACGTGACCGGTCTGCTGCACAGCAGGGAGCGGCGCTGCATCGTCTCGAACGAGGAATCGGCCGGGGCCCAGCTGCTGAGCCACCCCGACATGCCGCACGCCATCCGGCGGGAGTGGGACCAGGCCACCAGGGAGCGCTGCACTCGTCGGCTGCACGCCTGGGCGGAGCGCTGGCGCGAGGCCGGCTGGCCCGAGGGCTCTCCGACGTATCTGCTGACCGAGTATCCGCAGATGCTGGACACGGCCGGTGAACGCGGACGGTTCCTGCTCGACCCGTTGCGACAGCTGCGGGTCAAGGCCGCGTTGGGCCCTCAGGTCGTGCTCGACCAACTACGTCTTCTCAAATCCGAGCTCAAGGCAGTCGAGGTATCGGACCCTGAACAGCAGGAGGCCGGGACCGCCGTCCGGCTGGCCGCCGCGCTGGACCTCGTGCAGCGCCGGGTCGGGCCGGTCCCGCCTCGGGCTCCGGTACTCCTCGTACGGTTGGGGGACGTCGTCCGCGCCTGCACCGTGGCCCGCTCGGAGCCGGAACTCGTGGTGCGGGCCGCCCGGCTGGCCGAAGTCGCCGTCGAAGCGGCACGCGCCTGGCACCCCGATTTCACGGCGATCGCGCGAGAGGCGGCCGACTGCATGGTCCGGGCGGGCCGGTTCACTCCGCGGGCCGGTGGCTTCTTCGAGGACGCCTGTGCGGAGGTGGCCGAGGCAGCGCGCGCGTTGGACACGATCGGCAGGAGGGATGAGGCGAAGGCGCTGTTCCGAGCCGTGGTGCTCAGCGACGCGGCCGACATGGACGCTCTCGCCGACGGGGCGGTCCTCCTCTCCGCAGGCAGCTGCGAGCGATTCGTGGAAGTCCTGGAGGAGCATGCGGAGGAGCTGAGCGAGGCCGACCCTCGGGCCCAGGCCATGGCTGTGGACATCTGGGCGACCATCGCCCGCGCCTCCGGCTCCCGAAGCGTCGCGAACCTGGACCGGATCGAACGCCTCTGCACGGCCATCGACCTGTCCGACGGGCTGATCGTGGTAGACGTTCTCGCCATCGCGGCCCAGGCCCTGGCGACCATGGGCCGCCGGTCGAAGGCCTGGGACGTGCTCAAGACCGCGCGGGACCGGTTGCACGCTGCCCTGGTCGGGCTGGACTCCCCAGCCGACCGGGCCCACCGGGGACGCGAGTTCTCCGGCACGATGGACCGTATGGTCCGCGCCGAGACGGCGGCCGGCACCGGCCTCACACCTCACCTGGACGCCAAGCTGCTGGTGACCGCCCTTGGCCAGGGGGTTCGCACCGGCGTTCTCGGCGACGACCAGCTGGAGCGGGCGGAGGCCTTTCTCTCAGCAGTCGACGAACAGGTGGCAGCAGAGCACGCCGCCCACCTCGCGGCGAAGAAGGAGGAACGACGGGCCCACCGGGCGAAGGTGGAGGCGAGCGCGAAGGCCCTGAAGGAGGAACGGGACGCCAAACGGAACCTCGCTCAGGCTCCCCCGACCCGACGTACACGGCCTCGTGCCCAGGCGGACGAAGTACCCTCACCCTCCACAGTCCCAGGCCGAAGCCCGGCGCTCGGGAACCACGAGCCCGTCATCGGTCCGGTCACCCGGCTCCAGTACGCGGAACAGCTGGTGCACGACGGCAACGTCGAGCTCGGGCGCGAGCAGGTGGAGGCCGCTGTCCGCTCCTCGCTCCCCGACTCTCCGATCGTTCTGAGCCCCCGCTCGGCCGAGGAGTTGCTCCGGGCGCTCGGTACAGCCGGTGAGTTCGGGCGGGCCGAACAGCTGATCAGCTTCTCGACGGAGCCGGGCGACCGCACTCGGCAGTTGGCCGCGCTGTCCATGGGGTGCTCTCTCGGCGGGCGTTCACCGGAGGCGGTTGCTTACGCCCACGAGGCCGCCCGGCTGATCCCTCCCGCTCCGCACTTCGCCGTGCAAGGAGCCGTCGCGCAGGCCCTGGCCCATGCGGGGGACGCGGAAGCGGCACTGTTGGTGGCCCGGATGGACGAGTCGGCGGATGTCAAGGCGTCCTCTTCGGCACGGGGCAGGCGGACTCGACGCGCGCTGCTTCTCGTCGCAGTCGGCCTGGCACGGCACGATCCGGAACGGGCCGCTGAACTGATCGGGCCAGCGGTCCGGCTGGTACAGCGGCGCATCGGCGTCGGCCGCCCGGTCGGCCAACTCCCGGCGCTGGCAGAACTGTTGCTCGCAGTACCCGATCCGATGCGACCGGATCCGGAGCTCAGCGAAGCGATCCGGCTCGCCTCGAAGTTCGTGAACGGGCCTCGACAGACCTGGGACCGGGAGGAGACGGTGCTCCTGGCCCTGCTGCGGCGGCTCGGCTGCGCACCCGCACCGGGACGCGCCGCGGGTGAGCTGGACGAGTGGCTGCGCTCCCTTCGACCCGAACGGGCTCCCCACGCTGAACTCGCCTTACTCAGCGCCCTGGACGGCGATGCCGCGAGTGCCTTGCGCGTCGCGAACGCAGCACCGACACCGACGGCGCGTGCCGTTGCGCTGGCTGCTTCCGCCCATGTCCTGGCTGGGGCGCCCGCAGTCCTGCCCGTCGAGGAGCCTCAGGACAGCACTGTTCGGCTCTGCCTCGCACTCGCTCACGCTCGGGGAGACCGTCACGGCCGCACGGACGCAGACAGGGCGGCAGCCCAGGGCCTTCTCCAGGAGCTGCTTGCCGACGGCGGTTGGACTCAGGCGATCCCGTTGCTGCCGCGGTTGGTTCCCGAGTCCCTACACCCCCTGAGCGAACTCGTCGCCGCACATATCAGCAGCCGAACAAGCATCTGACGACGGAAGCCACCCCGTGAACGGCCAGTGAGTCACAACCAAGGTCTACCTGGGCGACAGACGCAGCAAGAAGACCCGATAATGCACTGCTGGGTATCGGCCCCACGCTCGCATGGGTTGCTCCAGGCAGTCGTGGTGGGGGTTGGCGCCCTGATCGTCCCGCCCCGCCTTCGCGGGGGTTGCTCCGACGAGCTGGTGAACGATCCGCAGTTCACAGCGTCGGCCCCGCACTTGCGGGGATTGCTCCGCGGCGTCGCACGGGCAGCCGTCCAACCGAGTCTTGGAGCGACGGGGGTGTTCCCGTGGACTCCGGCTGGCCGGAGGCGGCCGTGCCGGGGGGTGTGGCACGGCTTCCCTACCTGCCGGCCAGGAACGACTGTAGTGAGGCCGCCTTGGCGCAGACGCCACGGTCCGTTCGGCGGGAGCTGGCCGGCGTGACCGGGGCGAGCCAGTGGGCGTAGTGGCGGGGCGGGCCTGCCCCGCCGCCGCCCGGGTCACCGGTGGTTGCAGTGTCGCCCTCAGACGGTCTGGTCGATGACGGCCCGGGCGGCGCGTTGTAGTGCCTCGTCGTCCTTGACGCTCCCGAAGAAGCCGCCGCTTCGGCGGGCGAGGGCGAGTTCGGCGTGGATCCGTGAAAGGGCAGGTGCGGCGGCGGGTCCCATCCGCTGGAGGCAGTCCACGACGGGGCCTGCGGTCGAGTCGTTCTCCTCCCATGCCTCCAGCAGCACAGGCAGGACGGCCTCGGCCGGGCCGCCGATGTCGTGGATCGCGGCGGCGGAGTGGACCCGGATCCCGATATGGCCGGCTTCGGACAACTGCCGCAGGCGGGGCAGTGCTGCGGCCGCAGGCCCTCCCATCCGGCTGAGGACGTCGGCGGCGTCCTGGTCCTTGCTGGTGTCGAGCAGGGCGATCAGCCGCGGCACGGCATCGGCGGGGTCGCACTCGATGTCCCACAGGGCCTTCACGGCCGCGAAACGTAGGTCCGTGTCCTGGGCGTCGACGAGCGGCCGGACCGTCGTGGGACTCTGACGGCACTTCTCGACTATGGCTTCCGCTGGTTCCGCTTCGACGGATGAAACCGGCACCACGTTCCCGGGCAATCGGCCGGCCCGCCCGAAGACTCGGCGGGCCGATACCTGCTGCTACGCGCAGGTGTCGAGCTTCTCGACGAGCGCGGCCCTCTCGGATGTGGTGGTGCTGAGGCCGTAGAGATACTTGTCGACCCACCGGAGTAGGTACACAAGTACGACCGGAGCGACGGCCGCCAGGCGGCCGGCCCCTTGTCGGCCTTCGCACGTCTCCCGGAGGTGGCCCGTGTCACCGACCTGGTCAACGCTGGCTGTCTCCGCGGTCACGGTGGCTGGAGCGCACCCCCACCATGATGTCTATAGATCGTTTATATGCGTCTTTTGTGTTCTCGGCGTTGCCTGCGAAAGTCGCTCGACGTGAAATTCCAGGATCACCTGAGGTCACTCCTCCCGGGTCGGTCCTCGCACGCCGTCGAAGACCCGCCACCGGTCGCTGGAAGCCCCTCGCGCACAGGCACCGGCCTGACAGCATGTCGGCGTGACTGAAGAAGTGCACAACCACACCCACAACCACAACGAGGGATCGCCTCAGTACCTGCTCCAAGCACACAACGTCTACGGCGCCCATCTGGGCTCTGCCCCTGCCTCCCGGGAAAGACCGTCGGCCTCCGACGACGCCGAGAGCGACATCCTGGATGGATTGGCCCGCAAGGTTCTGGATCAGTGGCGCGACGAGGCCAGTGTCCGTGGTCTGCACCACCGAGTTCCGATGACGATCCCCTGGGAGCTGGAGCAGGCTCACTGGAGCACTCCGAACGCAGAGCGCCCCGAACTGGCCGGACTTGAGGATCTGGTTGCCTGGGTCCGGTCGCTCACGCCACGCCAGCTGGTGGTCACCGGTCCCCGCGAAGCGGGGAAGTCGTCCTTGGCCGTCCTGTTGGTGGTCGAGCTGCTGACAGCCAGGCCCCCCGGCTCCCGGGAGAGCGTGCCGGTCATCCTGTCGATGCCGGACTGGGAGCCGGGCGGCAGCATCAAGAACTGGGTCATCAGTCGCCTCGTCGAGGAGTACGGGGGCCGCGTCAAAGGTCTGGACCGGCCGACCGTGGAGTCGCTGGTGCAGGATCGACGGATTGTTCCCGTGCTCGACGGCCTCGACGAAATGCCACCGCTGGCTCGCGAGGACGCGGTGAAGGAGCTGGAGCACGCACTCGGCGCGACGGACCCCGTGATTCTGACCTCCCGGCCGGAGTCCTTCCAGCCTTTCGCGGACGAGTTGCCGGTGCTGCGCAATGTGCCCGTTCTGCGTCTCTGCCCGGTGCCTCCCGAGGCCGGAAGGGCTTACCTCGCCCAGATGCGCCACCCGGATCGCCTCGGCCCCTGGCAGTCGCTCTTCGACACGATGAAGGACGATCCCGAAGGCCCGGTCGCCGCCACCCTCTCCTCGCCCCTGATGCTCTGGCTCGCGGCAACGGTGTACGCACCGAAGAACGCCGATCCTCGGGAACTGCTCGATGCGACACGGCTGCCCACCCGGACGGACATCGAGGGCCACCTCCTCGACAAGCTGATCCCGACCGTCTGTACACGGGGACCCCGACGGTCCGACCCCGCCAGGCCGGTGCGCCGTTGGAAGTCCAGCAGAGCACCCGGATACTTCCAGTTCCTGGCCGGCGAGCTTCACCGCCGACGTACCCAGGACATCGCGTGGTGGCATCTGCGGAGCCGACTGACCGAGCCGGGTATCTGGGGAACCGTCGTCATCGTCGCCGTCGGCGTCTACGGCACGTCGGTGAGCTATGCGATCGCCGGGCTGGCCGCCCTCGCGGGAGTCGCTCCCCCGCGGCCCGGGCTCGGGGTCCAGGGAGTCGGCCAGGTGCTCGGGGCCGTCGCCGCGGTCGCCATCATCGCAACGGCATTCGGGAGGACGCTCACACGGCACCTGTTCAGCGGCTTCGACGATCGCCCACGACGGCCGGCGCCCGGAAACAGTGGCTGGCTGTTCCTGGCAGTGGCGGCCGCGGCCACGACAGCCGTCGGCATGGCCCTGCCTGGCAGCACGTCGGCGAGCGTGTGCCTCTTCCTTCTTCCTCTGCTCTCCGGTGTGCTCCTGACCCGGTCGGCCGATTCCGACATGGCGGCCAAGCCGAGGCAGTTGCTGCGCGACGAGCGCAGGATCGCGCTTGTCGAATCCGCAGTGGTCGCACCGGCCGTCGCGGGAACCTCTCTGGCGTTCTTCCACTGGCTCAACGGCAATCCGCTCCTCATCGCGGGCGGTCTCGTCATCAGCTGGTCATGCTCGGCGGCGGTGCTGATCGCCCTCAGCCGATGGGGTCGTTGGACGGCCGCACGCCTCATCCTGGCGAAGCGTCGATGCCTGCCACGCGATGTCCTCGGATTCCTTGAGGACGGCCACCGACTGGGCGTGCTCCGGCGGTTCGGCGGGGTCTACCAGTTCCGGCACGCCGCGTTGCGATCGCGGCTCATCGGTGAGCTTCCAGGCCGGCCGCCGGAAGGTGCCACAGGACCACGCGAAGTGGTGCTCAGGAGCAGCGTGCGGAGCATCGGGGCCCTGCGGACCTTGGCATTCGATCTGTGGGGGCTGACCGCCGTGTTCCTCCTGGTGGTCTCCCCGGTGTCCTCGGGATCGGGATTCCAGGGCGACTTGCGCCAGACCTGGCTGCTGACGGTGCGCTGGTGGCCTCTGCTGCTGGGCGTGCTCGGCGTTCTTCTCCTCGGGTCGCTGGCCTTGCGGGCGGTCGCGACGCGGCTGCGCGTCGACAGCGAGGGCATGCTGATCAACGAGGGTCGCAAGCTACGGCTGCGGTGGGAAGACGTGGCGAAGGTACAGGTGATCAGAGTCGGATCCCATAGGGACGGAGGAGCCGGCTCCCCTGGGTTGAACGTCTCGTACTGTCTCGCGATCACGCGGGTGGCCGAACAGGAGACCGGTCGTTCCCTCACCGGCTCGGACGACTGGATCCGGGTATGGGACCTGGGCCCCACCGAGGTGGTGCCGCTCGACCTGGAGGTCGCGCTGACCCGGTTCGCCGGCGACCGCTGGCGCCGTGACGTCTGAGGTCTGAAGGCTGTGGCCCGCGCCAGGAGTGCTCCGGCCCGCCGTGATCGGACGCCCCGCGGAACCGACGGCGGCGGAACTCCCGCAGCTCAACCCTGACCGTCCGCACAGCGCTCCGCGGCTGCTCGGGCCGCCTTGCCTCGCCGCCCTCCGGATGCCTCAGGATTTTCCGCGGAAAATTCCAAGGCATCCGGAGGGGCCCGAGCAGCACCAGGGTGTCGGGGTCCCGGTTCACGCGCTCGTGCGGGGGAGGCTGGACACGTCACTGCCGTGGTCGCACCGGGCACGAGAAATTTTCCGCGGAAAATCGTGTCCGCCTGCCGAGAGCCGCCCGGCAGGGCGATCCGTTCGGTACGGCTTGAGCAGCTGTCGCCACGTGGCTCTGCCGTACGGTCGGCTCCTGCGAGGACCGGCGTCTGGGCGGCCGATCGCTACGGGCCGGGGCATTCGGCGGACATGTACTCGTCCGCGATGGTGAACACGCTGGCACAGCGTGGGCATTCAGCACGGCCGAAGAGATACCTGATCCCGGCGGCGAGTGCCTCCTGCCCGTCCCGGACGGCAGTGTCGTGCATCCATCGGCCAGTCCCCGAGAGTTCCTCACCAGCCGCCGACCGCAGGTCGCGTCGCTCCACGTCGCCCAGGTTCCAGTCCCGGATCGCCGAGTAGCGCCCGTAGTCACCGATGGAGATCGTCACCTCCGCACCGCAGTGGGGGCAGGCCAGGTGGTAGAAGTCGTCCGTGAAGTCCCCCAGGGCGGCGCTCCAGTGGTACTGCGCATTGACCGCCAGCAGGTCGCGGAACGCCGCGAGGTAGTCGTCCGGCCGCGACATCAGGTACTGGTCCAGCAATACACGGAACTCGGCGATCGTCCCGGCGCAGTCGGCGAACAGATCGTCGCAGCCGTGGTGCCCTGCCGCGCGCCGTACGATCGTGCCGGCCAGTGCGCGCGCCCGAGGATCGCTCGACGCGAGCCGCACAAGGCGGGGAAGGGCTGCGAAGCTCGCGGGGAAGACGAGGTCGCCTTCCAGGCACAGCCGGTATCCGAGTTCCATCCACGCCTCGGCATCGCCATCCTGTTCCACGCGTTCCAGAAGCTCGGGAACGCGATCGGCGTCCCCATAGCCGTCGCACATCCGTGTCCAGTTCACCACCCGGGCATTCAATCGTCTGGAGGCCCCCGAGATGAATCCCCGGGTACCGGCCGGCTCTCCTGGTAGCCGATCGGCGGGCCGACCGATGACAGGGACGGACAGCTTCGACCGAACAAGAGCCGCAGAATTTTCTGCGGAAAATCGGTGAGGCCGCGAAACGGCCGACCCCTCGGCGCCGGGAGTGGAACCGCGTCCTGCCGATCCGGGCCGGGCGCGCAGCGCGGCCTGCGGGCACTGTCCGTGCCCGTCCTTAGAGTGTGCCGGTGTGAGATCACCTGAAGAGCTGCACACGATCGACTGGCCGTCTCTGGGACACTTCTTCGGCGACGGCCGTGACGTCCCCGGCTGGATACGCGCCCTGTACTCCGAGGACCGGCACCTGGCGGACAGGGCGCTGTCCGAGTTCTTCGGCCGGGCGTTGCACCAGGGGTCGGTGTCCTCGGCCGCCGTGGCGGCTGTTCCCTTCCTCGCGCACGCGGCGGTGCACGCCCGCCACGAACGGGTGCACGTGCTGGCGGCTCTGGCCGGATGCGGGGGCACCGAGGCGGAGCCGGTGTACGAGGACGAGATACGGGGGTGTGCCCGGGTCGCCGCGGAGGTGGCGGGGCTGCTGCACCTGCTGCGCGACGAGGACCCGCTGGTGCGCCGCAACATGGTGCGCGTCGCCCGCCGTGCCACTGGCGAGACCGTCCCCGTTGTCCTGCGCGAGCTGACCGCCTGCTACACCTCCGACCCTGCCGCCGCTGTCCGCGCCGAGGCGCTCACCGTCCTGACGCTGCTCGACCCGGACGGCGATGCCGCCCGCCGCCGCCTCCGATCGGCCCTGACGGACCCTGTGTCGGCCGTCCGCGCCGCCGGCGCTCTGGCCCTGCTGGAACGTTCAGAGGCGCCCTACCCGGCCGACGTGGTCGCCGTCCTGGCCGAGGCCGGGGGCGACCCCGGCTTCGACGTCAGTGCCGGTGAGTTCGTCCCGGGGATCGGCAACACCGACGAACGCACCTGGATCCTGACCGAGGACGCGGACGCTCTGGCGGTGGTGGCCCGCGGCTGGATCACCCACGGGGACCACCAGGGCCGCGGCACACGCCGAGCCCGACACCTGTCCGGGATGTGGCGCGACCGCGAGGACGAGACCGTCAGCCTGCTCACCGAAGCCCTCCGCCACGAGCACGACCTCTGGGACCTCGGCGGCCTGCTCGACGTGATCTCCCAGTGCCTGTTCGGGGATTCCCGCCCCGACCCGGCGCTCGCCGACAACCTCCTCCCCCACGTCCACACCGACACCCTCGCCGGCCGCCGCGCCCAGACGATCCTCGGTCAGCTCGGCGATCCGCGGCTCCTCGCCCACGTTCCCGAACCGGCGCCGGAGGCACTGGCCGCGCTCGCTCTCCGTACCCGCGCCCCCGAGCACCAGCGCCTCGCCCTGCGGCACCGGGACGCCACCCACCTGGACAGCCTCTACGACGCTCTCTCCGCCGAGGAGGCCCGCACCCATCTGCCCGACCTCACCCGCCTGCTGCGCGACCGCCCCACCCTGACCCTCGTCCGCCGCTTCGGCGATTGGGCGATCCGGGACGCCGGACTCCTCGGCTCTCTGGAAGCCCTCACCCGCGCAACCGATGACGAACTCGCGGCCGCGGCAGCCGTCACCACCGCCCTCCTCACCGACGATCCGGGCGCCGTCCTGCGCCTGCTGGCACACCAGCTCGCCGAGAACAGCCGGCGGCTGGAGGAGGCCGGACGCCTGGGCGATGCGGCCGCTCCCCTGCTGCCGCTGATCGAGTGCTACCTCGACGACGGCTACGACTGGACCCGGCTGCACGCCGCCGAGGCCCACTGGCGGATCACCGACGATCCGTCCGTCGCGCTCCCCGTTCTGACCGCGCTGCTGGATCCGTCCCGCCCCGTGGGTGTGCGGGCCCTCCAGGCAGTCCACCGGATCGGGCCTCCCTATCCGTCCGACCTGCAGCGGCAGCTGCTGCACTGGGCGACCAGTGAGCGCCGCCTGCTGCGCGAGTACGGCACCTGCTTCCCGGCCCAGCGGCACCGTGACGACCAGCTGCGCGAGACGGCGCGCCGGATGCTCGACTGACGCCACCGGGGGCGTGGGGCCGGGCCCCGGAGTTGAGCACGGGTACTCGCTCCCGCGACCACACACCCGTGACATCCGAGGGGGAGTCGGCGCACCTGGCCCACCTCTCCGTACCGGCTCAGGTCCGCCGGGGATGGCCCGCGACCCGCGCGCCGAATTTTCCGCGGAAAATTCGGCGCCCCGGAAGCCCTCACCTCAGGGAGGATTCGAGGGTGATGCAGGATTTTCTGCGGAAAATCGGAAGCCTCCACCAGTCCCCGATGACCAGGCCGACCGGGGCAGCGGTACAACGGTGCAGCGGGCCCCCTGCCTTCCAGCCGTTCCGCCGGTCCCGGATGGATCCGCCGGTCCGGGGGCAGCGAGCAGTCGCACGGTACCGGGGGTTGAGGCCGACGAGGTGTACCGGGAAGGCATGGCCGATAGCCGCCGGACGGTAAAACCGGGAAGCGCACGACTCACCGAAGCACCGCCGACTCCCAGGGCCGGACGCTGGTGAACGGAAAGCCGGCCCGGTCGGTCGGTTCGACGGTCCGGCGCTGACGGTACGTTTCCTACGGCTGAGAATTTTCCGCGGAAAATCGTCCGGCTGCATCCGCGGAGCGACACCGCCGGCCGAGGAGAGGATCTGGGGTCCTCCTCCCGACTGCGCAACCCTTCCCGAGTCGGCTTCCCGCGACGATCATGGGCGGCATGAACAGTGGGCTTGGCGAGGACAGCAGTTCGAACAGCAGCATCTCCCCAGCGAGCTGGATCGAAGAAGTGAGCCTTCGAACCGTGGAGCCGGATGGCTCCCTCCGGCCTGTCGTCCTTCGCATCGGTCCGCCTTCCGGCGCACTCATCGCGCTCCTCGACGACGATGTTCTCACCGAGATCAGCGGAACCGACTACCTCGACTGCCTCGCCCAGGCCCGGCGGCAGCTGGAGCGCGACGGCCGCCTGCTCTGCTGCCAGGGAGCCCGTCCTGACGTTCATCCGTCGGGACAGTTGCGCCAGTTCAGTAACGGACGGCAGGCGTACGTCCGCTTTCCGGACCTTCAAGGCGAGCCCCCTGAGATCGTCGACATCTTCGCCCCGGCCGAGCCCGGAGACGTCGTCGGTCTTGAGGACCAGCGAGCCGCCATCGTCCGAGCCTGGAATACACGGCACCCGGGACATCAGATCTGACCGTCAACCAGTCACGCATGGCAGCACCCGCGTGTCGTACAGGCGGAATTCGGTGGAGGACCGCGACTGGGTCGGGCCATGATCCATGCCATGGAGACGATCGTGGATCTCGACGAGGCGGCTGCGGAGGTGGCTGCGCGGACGTCCGGTTGGCGGGCCGCTGGTCTCGTGGTGGGCGAGATGACATGGCGCGACGAGACGGCACCGTGGCCGCAGCGCCTTGAGACGGACAGGATGCGGGTGGCCAATCCCGACTCGGTGGGGGTACTTGTCTCCGGTCCCGAGGAGACCCAGCTGTCGGTGGTGCTGTTCCGAGGCGGCTGGGCCGACGTCGACTATCTCGCCAGCATCGACGACGCCGGGACGTTTCCGGCTTCGGGGATCGATTCGGCGGTGGCGTTCGGCATCCGGCTCGACGAATGGGTGGTCTGCGTGTTCGGTGAACGGGACGTGTAACGGAACGCCTTCCTCGGTGCCGCGGGTGGCAGCCGGGGAAGGCCCTGCTGTTGTCAGGAGAGATCGCGCCGAGGCCTGACGGACAGACCATCACGCGAACCACTCAGCAGGCTGTCGCCCTTCCTCGATCCCCTTCCGGAGTGAAGGTGACGGAACCGGGTTCGGCCCGTGGGGTGCCGCAGTCCGAACGCGCGCGGGCCCCACAACTGCGCGCCGCGCACGTCCGGGTCGAGCACCGCCGGGACGGACGGCGGGCCAGGCGCGGGCGTGTCCTTGCGTGCACCGACAACGCCATCTCTCCGGGGGCCGTGGAATTTTCCGCGGAAAATCGTCCGCCCTCAGCCTCGAAGCAGCCCCTGCAACCAATGGGGGGAGAGGTGACGGAGGAGGGAGAGTGCGGGGACGGACCCCCGGAACAGGATCCGGCAGAATCACGACCGTGATCGAGAGCAGGAACACCAGTGCGACAACCATCGAGTCCAGGCCCCCGCTGACGGCCGGCCTCACCGGCGACGAACTGCTGCGCTGGTACTGGACGCTGGACGAGCTGACGGCTCTCGCCCGCTCGATGGGCGTCGCGCGGCACGGCGGGAAGGCGGCGCTCACCGCCCGGCTCGCCGCGGCACTGGACGGTCTGCCGCTACCAGCCGCCCCGGCGGGCCGTTCCCGGGCGACCGCGCAGTTGGCCGCGCCCGTTGACGGCGGCACGGTGATCCCGCCGGGCCAGCGGTGCAGCCAGGTCCTACGGAAGTACTTCGTCGAGGCGATCGGCCCCGGCTTCCACTTCGACGCCTTCATGCGCGAGTTCATCGCCCGGGGAGCCGACCTGACCCTGGCCGATGCGGTGGCCCACTGGCATGCCACGCGCCCTGAGACGCTCCGGCCCCGCGAGATCGGGGAGCAGTTCGAGTTCAACCACTTCACCAGCGCCTGGCACCGTACGAACCCGACCGGTACCCGCGCCCAGGCCCGCGAGGCCTGGTACGCCCACCGCGCACTCCCCAAAACCATCACCGGCGGCTGACGGCACTCACTCGCGGGAAGAGCCGAGGGAGCAGGGCATCGATCCGGTGCACGGCCCTCGCCGCGCGCGGGCGCCCAGCGGGCAGGAGCGCGGCGGCCCGAGGAAGCCCCGGCCTGTACGGCATGACTTCGCGGTGCGGGTGGTCGAACGGGGCCGGGCAGCGACAGAGCTGTGAGTCGTGGCTCCGGCCGATCCGGATGCCGGTGTCCTCGTCGGTGTCCCGGTCTTCGACGGGATCCCGGCCGCTGCCGTCGGGAGCACTGGACCTGATCGTCAGCAGCAGGTCCATGACCGGGAGCGGCAGCGCTTCCGCCCTGCCATCGGGACAGGGGGGCGGGGTGCGGTCAGTCCGCGGGACCGGGCACACCGCGTCCGTCGTGCCGGGGGCGGAAGGTTCCGGGCTGCCTCGGGCGTGCAGCCGGGGGTGGTCAGCGGGTCGCGGTGAACAGGCTGTTGAGCTCCGGGTAGTCGATGGTCTGCCGGAGGTGGTCGTAGCCGCCAACGCGGTGCAGTTCGAGTGCCGCATGCCGTGCCACGGCGTAGGCGGCCTGGGCCACGCTCGAACCGAGGCTGACACGGGCCACGCCGAGGGCACCCAGCTCGTCCACCGGCACGGTGTCCGACCCCGCCATGAGGTTGAGGGGGACCGTCAGCCCTTCGGCCAGGTCCTTGATGACGCCGGGGTCCGTGACGCCGGGGACGAAGATGCCGTCTGCGCCGGCGTCGATGTAGGAGCGTGCCCGTTCCAGTGTGTCCTGCAGCCGGGTGGCGGGGTCGCCCAGTCCGAGCAGGTAGGTGTCGATGCGGGCGTTGACGAACAGGTCGACGCCCGCCCTCTGCGCTGCACCGCGGGCGGCCGCGATCCGGTCGACGAGCGTGCCCGGGGGGCGGGTGCCGTCCTCGATGTTGATGCCCACCACGCCGGCTTCCAGTACCCGCGTGACGGTCTCCGCGACCTCGGCGGGGTTCTGTCCGTAGCCGCCTTCGATGTCTGCGGTCACCGGGACGGCGACCGCAGACGCGATGCGGGCGATGGCGTCCAGCACGGTGCCCCGGGGGACGCGGTCCCCGTCCGGGGCGCCGAGCGACCAGGCCACCCCGGCGCTGGTGGTGGCAATCGCGGTCGCCCCCGCGGCTTCGATGACGCGGGCGCTGGCGACGTCCCAGGCGTTCGCCAGTGCGAGTGGGCGAGCGGGCGTGTGGAGGGATCGGAAGAGCGAGGACTTGCTTGCGTTGGACATGCCCCTCAGAGAACCAGCAGGTGAAGCCGTTGTCCGGCGGGAAACCGACACGAACGTGCGCGAGCCCTGGCCACCTCCGATCGACGGGCTTCGCGGTCACGAGAGGCTGCCGGTTCTGGTGATCGGTTCGGTCGGACGCTGCTCGATCTCATGAGCAGCGCCACCGCCGCCGTGCCCAGCGCGGTGATCACGCTCGAACAGCTGTGGCGCGGGCACATCCAGGAGCTCGCCGGCTTCCTCACCGGGACGGTCAGCATCGACCCGGGGATGAAGCGGCCCCGGAAGTCCTGGAGCCGCTCCAAAATCCGCTGGATCCTCCGCCGTCGGCGAGGCACAATCCCGGTGAGCCGTAGCGGGGGAGCTTGTTTGGACGTGTTCGCGTGTGCGGGGTGCTGCACCGAGCTGACGGCACCGGTGTCCCGGGTCGCACTGCCTGTCCACACCGACCACGGTGCCTGGGAGGAACTTCATCCTCCGCTGATGGAGCCGGGGACGTACGCCGTCCACCCCCGGCCCACCGGGCCGCCCTGGCGGTTGTGGCAGGAGGTCGGAGAGGAAGCGGCTGCCCGGCAAGGGGTGTACGCGCCGGTGTACTCCGTCTCCTTCGGCGCGCGGGGCAGGATCGTCATCGCGCCCGGTGACTCCCGGTCGATGGCTCTGATCCTGGAGAAGTGCGAGGGCTACTGCCAGGGCGTGGACGGCCGGGCCGGGCCCAATCTGGCCTGTACGGGGTGCGGACGGGCCGTGGCGACCCGGATCGACGATTGCGGCTCGTGGCAGACCGTGTGGCTGGAGCCCGACGCGGTCGTCCGCCGTTCCTCGGGGCTCCCGGACGGCCCGTTGCCCGGCTGGGCGGACCTGGAGCGTGCCGAACACCGCGTCCCGCCCGTCGAACCCGACGGGTCGTGGAGCCGCCGCTGGGAGGCGGCGGTCGGCGTCGCGCTGGCCCACCTCGTGGCGGCCACCGAGAACCACCCGGTGACCCTCCCCTCCGGCCCTGTCGCCGAGCTGCTCGGCCACGCCGTGGCCCGCTACCTCCCGTCCGGGCCCGACCCCCGCTCGGTGGGACTGGCCGGTCCGGGCATCCCCGAGCCCCGGCCCCGCCCCGATGTCCTCCTCGTCCCCCGCCACCCCGGCACGGGCGAGCCGTGGCGCCCACCCGACCGCGAGGCCACGGTAGTGCCGCTGGACAGCGGAGTCTGGGCGTACCTCACCGGCCCCGGGGAGGAAACCTCACCGACACCCGCCACCGGGGTACTCCCGGCGGGAGTCCTGCGCGACGACTACCCCCTGCCATCGCGCCCCTGGTACCCCCTGGAACCCCACGACGACGCCTTCACGCACACCCTGGTCCGGCTGCCCGCGATCCGTAGCCCCCGGCTGCGCCGGTATCACCACACCGCGTACCAGTCGTGAGCGCCCGTGAGGCGATGTGGGGGGCCGCTCGGGACCATCTCAGCGCCCCTGACCGTCCCTTCGCGGTTGCGGGTGCGAGCTCGGTGTTCGGGTCAAGGAGTCGTTGTCGACTGGCTGTCGGCCTGCGGAAGGAGCTGAAGCACGCTGATCCAGGGGGAGTTGCCGGTCTTCTGGAACGCGCGGACTCGCCGGCGTCCTGCGGGTAGGTGGACGGGGGCTTGGGTCCGGTTCGCCTCTGCCGTCCGGGTAGGGCATGCCGAGGTTCGTGCCGGCCTCGGCGGAGTCCATGAGGACCGCCGGTCCGTCGGTCTCCCAGAGGCCGCACTCCTCCCGCGGCGTCGCCGGGTCGTTCAGCGCCGTTTCGGCAGCGGCGAGCAACTCGGCGGCGGAGTCGGCAGCGAGCCAGCGCATGAAGGCCCTCTGCTCGGGCAGGTAGCGGGTGGTGGCGGGCTCATCGCCCAGCACCAGCGCGGAGACGTCGCCCCGGCCACGCGGGCCGATCACCTCGGCCAGGCCCTCGACCCCGCTGGCCCGGTCGTAGTCGTCCGGCTGGTCGCTGTCAGGTCTCGCGAGATCGTCTGGAAACTGCCGGTGCTGAGTGGGTTCGGGCTGATGGTTCTGGGCTGTGCGCGAGGTACTGCTCCGGCTGGGGGAGCTGCTCTTCCTGTCGGCTCCGGGGATCAGGGTCAAGTCGGTGCAGGACGATGGCGAGGTTCCGAGTTGGTGTCGGATGCCGGACAGCCGGGGCTCGGTGCCCAGGCTGCGGTAGCTGGTCCGGGCGGGTGCACGGCTCCTGCCTGCGTTATCCCGCTGGCCTGCCCGTGGCGGGACGGCGGGTGGTGCTGCGACTTCGTATCCGGTGCTTCACGTGCGAAGTCGTCTCCTGCGGGCGGCGGACATTCGTCGAGCAGGTCGCGGGCCTGACCCGGCGATGCAGCCGACGGACCGAGCGAATGCGTTCGGTGCTGGCCGAGGTCGGCCTCGTCCTGGCCGGTCGCGCCGGTGCCCGGCTGGCCGGTGTCTTCGGGGCGAGGGTCAGCCGGAACACGGTTCTGCGACTGGTCGACGCTCTCCCGGAATCCCCGCCACAGGTCCCGCGTGTGGTCGGCGTCGACGAGTACGCGATGCGCAAGGGCCGTGTCCACGGGACCGTGCTGGTCGACGTCGAGAACCGCAGGCCGGTGGACCTACTGCCGGATCGCGAGGCTGGCACTGTCGCGGCCTGGCTGGCCGAACGCCCGGGATCGAAGACCAGCCCGTGCCCGTCTCGCCCGGCCGAGGGGAAAGCCGTGGACCGCCCAGACAAGGACATGGTCCACTGCGCGCATGAGCTTGTTGGTCGATGTGTTCACCGCTGACGAGAGCGGCGAGTCCCGCTTCCTCGACGTTCCCGAAGGGTCGTCGGATCTTGCTGGCTTCGAGAGCTGGCGCACCGCGGTCTGGGGATCGGACACCGTCTGTTCGCTCGGCGCTCGGTTCTTCCCTCAACTGGCCAACGACACGCTGTGTATCGCCCCAGAAGACGTTCCGGACTTCATCCAGGAAGTCCTCCTACTCCAGGACAACATCGAGTCCATCGCCGCTCGCATGGAGTCGCCCAAGCCCGTCGCGCAGCGCGCCGGCGAGATCAGCGATCGACTGAACAACATCCTCGATGCCGCTCAGCGGGCGTCGCAGATCCGTGGTGGAGTGCAGATCTGGTGATCGAGGACCTGGAGCAACCAAGCAGATCATTCACCGCAACCGACCACAGAAGTCGGCCAGAAGTTGGACCAGGACCCGAGTCGTGAAGTCAGTTCGTCACGAGAACGGGAGGCACCTGCTGGTCCCCGGCAACGGCGCGGGAGTCGCTGCCTCCTGCGCCCGCAACCAGCGCTTTTGCCCCACGCCCCAAGCGAGCAGTGGTCGGTGTCGGCGTACGTCTGAACGTGGCTCTGGCAAGATTTTCGTAGCCGGAGATCATTTCCTGCCGATGGTGGGCAGCCTCTGACGGTGTTCCGTTGACCTGCCCCCGCTGTTGCCGCACTTGGCCGATGTGTCGGTGGTCTCGGTCGATGCGTCCGGTCCCGTCGTGATGGTCCGGGCCCCGAAAGGGCTCAGTTCCCGTGCTGATTCACGCTCGCCGGATGCGAGGCGGCCCGGCGTAATCGGGAGGCATCACGGGCAGGTGATGCGGCACACTTCGCCGGGTGATCGTGATACAGCCCGTCCTAGAGACCCGCGTCCGTGGCGGCTTCGACCTCTGGCCCGTCGCCGAGGTCGGGCCAGGCGCCTTCCTGCCCCTCAGCGGTGGGCTCTTGCCCACCGAAGTCGGGACGGCCGTGATGCGCATCGCCGGCTGCAACGACATCGACCCCGAGGACGGCACCGACAACGACCGCCCGCCCCGGCCTGCCGATCCTCTTGGTTCTTTCCTCCACGGACTGCTGACCTTCGACACCCTTTTCGCAGCCGGCGGTCTGCGGGTCACCGACGACTCCACCGGCACCACGTTCCTGCCGGGCTGCTGCGACGGCCTGGAGGACTGGCGTACCTGGCACCAACTCGTCGACAAGGACGGCGTGCTCTGGTTCGGCCACGACCCCGTGTCACCGGTCGCGGAGCGCTTCGGCGGCACCGTCCGGCTCACGGTCGACGCCGAGCAGAGCGACAGCCCCGTGATCGAACTGTCCGTCACCGAACTCCGCCGCCTGCTAGCCGATGCCGAACGCGACCTGGCTGGCTTCCTCACGCTGGCCACCGACTGGACCCACCGGCACCTACCGCCCGGCCACCGGGCTCCCGTCACCGCAGCCCTCGCCCGGGTCCTCGACCTGCCCGGGCCTGTCGTACCGCCGGAGCAGTAGAACCGCCGGCCGTTGCGTCGGCCATCGAGGATCGGGGCGCCGGTACGGTCGTCATACGTGCCGTGATGAGGATGTTTGCGGCTCTGGCAAGATTTTTCGTAGGCGGAGATCATCCCGGGTCGATGGCAGGTCGGCCCGTGTGCCTACGGCGTAGGCGGGCGATCAGTACGACTCGGTGACGCAGGAGCGGGACACCGGCACCGCCTCCCATAAACCGAACTGCGGCCTCTCTCAGCGGGAAGCGACGACTTCCCAGCACCTGCCCTCGTGGGCCGGCCGCCGAGTCCGATTCGCCGAGTTCCGCTTCGGTACATGACAGAGGGGCGGCTCGTTTCCGAGCCACCCCTCTCCCGCCCCCGCGTCGCCGGGCCGGCCGTCAGGCCTTCGGAAGCGTTATCCCCAGTTCGAGCATGGCGGGGGAGGCCGGGCCGCCCTCGGAGCGCTCGGTCTTGTAGCCCTTGACGCCCGGGGCGACGGTGCGCGGGTCCACGGCCTCGGAGGGGGCGCCGGTGGTGTAGAGGCCCTCGGGGTCCTGGTCGCGGTCGTGCGGCAGGAGCCAAAAGACGCGGCGGCGGAAGGTGCCGGAGGCCCGCGAGGACTTGGCGTCGGGGCCGAGGATCGCGTAGCCGACCATGCGGCCGTCGCGGTGGTAGGCCGGGCGGCCGCGGCGGGTGGTGAGGCGGTCCAGCGACTGACGGACGTAGTCGAGGTCGGAGGTGTCCTCCAGCCAGACGAGGTCGGTTTCGTGGGCGAGCTCGGCCGGGTCGATCAGCGCGCTCACGCGTTGTGCTCCTCTGTGTCGTCGGTGATCAGGCCGATGCCCGGGTAGTACTTGCGGCTGTTGGACAGGACCATCTCCTTGGGAGATGTCATACCCAGTGTCTCTCGAACTCGTGCGGCGAAGGCACGCCCGGATACGGGATTGGCCCCCTCGAAGCCGCACCAACGGGTGTAGGCGCCGAAGAGCTGGGACTGTTCGGCACGCATGCCCTCGCCTGTGACGCACGCCTCCTTGAGGAAACGGCCGACGTGGTCCTCGGTCTCGGCGTAGGCGGTGGTGGCGGTCTGGACGGCCTGGGGGCCGGCGAGGTCCTTCTCCCCGGCGAAGTAGCGGCGGGCGCCCTCGATGAGCCAGGCCAGGATCCCGGGTCCTTCCTCGGCGACGAGGACGTGGGCCAGGTTGTCGATCTTGCGCTCCTCGGGCACGACCCGTTCGAACGGGATCAGGCGCATGCGCCGCCAGAAGGCGAAGCCGCCGGTGCCGACCTCGGGGCGGTGGTTGCCGAGCAGCCAGAGCTTGTGGGTGGGCTCGAAGGAGAAGAAGTCCTGGCGCATCCGGCGGGCCTTGATCTTGTCACCGCCGGTGAGCAGCTTGACCCGGGCCTCGTCGAAGCGGTCGCCGGGCTTGAGCTCGGAGCAGACGATGATGCGGCGGCCGTGGAGCTCGGCGAGGTCGGTGGGGTGGCCGTCGAAGGTCTTGGCCATGAGGAAGCCGGGCGGGGCCGCGTCGGCGTAGTCGCCGAGGAGCTGGATCATGACGTCGAGCAGGACGGACTTGCCGTTCTTGCCCTGGCCGTAGAGGAAGGGCATGACCTGGGCGCCGACGTCGCCGCTGATGGAGTAGCCGAGCAGCAGGTGGAGGAAGTCGCGGGTCTGACGGCCTTCCTTGTCGTCGCCGAAGGTGTCGGTGAGGAAGCGGTTCCAGCGCGGGGTGGGCATCCGGGACGGGGCGAGGGTGGTGGAGCGGGAGTGGTGGTGGACCTTCGGGTCGGGCGGCACGATGGCGCCGGTGCGCAGGTCGACCACGCCGCTCGGGGTGCACAGGGCGTACGCGTCGGCGTCCAGGAGAGCTGCGTTGAGGACCATCCCCGGGGCGGACTTGGCCTGGGCGAGCATGGCGTTCATACCCGAGGTGGACAGGGCGCGGCGGCGGTGCCGACGCAGGTCGGTGTTGGTGTAGACGCCGCGGGGGTCGTGGGTGGCGATGCTCTCGGCCATCTCGCCGGCGGCCCACAGGACGGTGTCGTCCTCGTCGAGCTGCCAGCGGTGGGCGGCCCAGCGGTACCAGCCGAGTCCTGGGACGTGGCGGTAGTCGCGTCCGTAGAGGTGGACGAAGAGCTTGGCGTTTCCGCGGTCCGACAGGGAGTCCGGCAGGAGGCCCTGCGGGCTCGCCTGTGGGCCTGCGGGGGCGGGGGTGGACTGAATGACCGGTGAGGCCGTCGAGGGGCCCTGGACGGCCTGAACAGGCGTCTGCTGGGCCGCCACGGGGGCAGGTTCCTCCAAGAGGCTCTCCTGCACGGCGGTGCCGTGCCAGGGGGCCTGCGAGGGACCCGGGACCGGCGGGTACTCCAGGATCTGCTGCGCTGCGGCCACGGGGTCGAAGACCGTCCTCTTACGGGTGCTGTCGCTCATCCGCGCGCCTTCCCGATGTGCAGGGGCTGCCGGGCACCGGCGGCGAGGCCGGAGCGGATGACGGCGGAGCTGTGCCGGTCCTGGGAGGGGCGGGCGGTGTGTGCGGCATCGGTGAGCAGCCGCTCGGCGGCTGCGTGGGTGAGGTGCCCGGCGGCGACCAGGCCTCCGGCGGTGAAGGCGGCGCGGTTGAGCTTGCCGGTGAACCCGACCCCTTCGGCCGTGCCCGCGCAGTCGGTGACGTCCTGCAGAACGGTGTCGAGGACCCGATCGGCACCCCGCTTGCCGCCACCGGCGGCCACGACGGCCTGACGGCCCCGGTGGGGGACGGCCTGCTGGGGGACGCTGTGCGTACCGGGCTGGTCCTTGAGGTGGCCGGTGCGGATGAGTTCCTCGGCGAGCCACCTGGGGAGCGGCGCGGGGACCGTGGCACCGGGCAGCGGGGTGTAGACACCGTTGGCGGTCGCCGTGACGGGAGCGACGATGTAGCCGCCGTGGGCACGGACGTCGACCTGCCAGGCGAGGGCCCGGCCGGCGGAGGAGCCTGCGGAGCAGGCGAACCGGTGGTGGGCCTGGTCGCGGTACCAGATGTGCAGGCCCCCGGAGGGGGTTCGCACCCTCAGGGTCGCGGTGTCCCCGGCCGGGTCGGGAGCTCCGCGCAGAGCTGCCAGCAGAGCGAGGGTGTGGTAGCCGTTCTCCAGGCCGTCGAGGTTGACGTGCTCGTGGATCGGGATGCCTGGCAGGATCCGGTCCCGGGAGGGGACAGGGCCCGGGTGGCTGTCGACGTCGATGACGACCAGGCCCGCAGGGCCGCAGGCGACGCCCGTACCGAAGTCCGGGTTGACTCGCCACCAGGCGGTGATGACGTCCTGGTCGACGGTGGCGGCGTGGAAGCCGTGGCACCAGCGACCCACCCGGGGGCAGATGCACTCGGTGGGGGAGTGCGGGGAGTCCTGGCAGGCCTGACAGTTGGCCGGCGGGGTCTTGCGTCCGGGAGCCAGCGGATGGACGGGCCACCCCTGGGCGGCACACCAGCGAGCGACGGCGAGCGCCTCCGGCTGACGCTCCGCTCGGTCGCTCCCCACGGCCTTCGGCGCCGTCACGCTGGTCCCTTCCCCTTGGTTCGGTAGCTGATCGGTAGCTCGGTAGCTGCCCGGACTTGAGTCGCTGGCTGAGTCGCTGAAGGCAAAAAGCCAGGTCAGAGCACTGGCGGATGCCGGATCAGCGACTGAAGCGACCGAAGTCCAGAAGATAGCTCACACAGACTAGCCGAGCGAGGACATACGAGCCCGAACCGGCGGAGCCCGTGGGAAGACTGAGCGACCGAACCGTTGGCCAGCGACCGAGTCGCTTCGGTCGCTGGTTCCGGTGCTCCGACGTTTCCGCAGGTAGAAGCCATTTTCCGAGCCCATCAGCGACTGAAGCGACTCAAGCCCGGGTCTATAACGCACACACGCACACGGGAATGTCTTTATATACCCGAGCTTGAGTCGCTTCAGTCGCTGATCGGGTGAGTATATGGGTTCTGACCTGGGGTTTTGTCCAGCGACTGAAGCTCAGCGACTGAAAGCGACTGAGCCCCTCCGGACAGAACGGCGGCGTGTCGCGCGTGTCAAGCACGGCTGAAGGTGTCGGGTTCGGTCGCTTGGGTCGCTTCAGTAGCTCCACCGAGGACGAAGGGAGCCGGCGGACTGCCCAGGAGTTCTGCTGCCGAGGGTTGCCGAGCCGCCGGCACCGGAACCGGTGAACCCCCGTGGGCAGCGACCGAGCGACCGAAGCGACTCTGGTACCGACTTGCCGCAGGATCCGGTTCCGGCTGCCCGGCCTCAGCCGAGGGGAACGAGTCGGTACCGGCCCGAGAGGTCCTCCGGACCCTGCAACGCCAGCACAGGCCGTCGTTCGCCGCGGGCCGGTCGCAGCGTGCGCTGCCGTCGCCGGTGCAGCGTTCGGCCGGGACTGCCGTGGCGGTGGTGGCCTTCGAGGTGTGCCGGCACCCGCCGCACAGACCTGACGTTCCCACCGGGCGGGGGCGTTCACAGCCGGGACAGCACTGGCCGAGCCTCGGGAGGCGGTCAGGCCCGGTGGGGGCGGTGTCGGCGGGTGCCAAGGGCACCACCGGTGGGCGGGACGCGGCCCGGCGGTCGGTGATGACTTCCCGGCACGTCCGGCACGCAGTACCGGAGGACCACAGCACTCCGGTCTCGCAGTCGGGGTCAGGGCACCCCCAGCGGGGCAGTGCGACGCCCAGCAGCCAGCGGCCGACGTCCCGGATGTCCGATGGCGTCGTGGCGGCCAGGCGGGCCGTCAGGCGGGCTCGAAGCCTCGCGTCGTCGGTGCCGGTACGCAGCTGGCGGCCGGCCTCGCGGCCGATGAGCCGCTGGGTGAAGGTGTTGGCCCGGGGCAGGAGCCAGCGGACGGGTTCGAGGGCAGCGTGGATGCGGGGGCTGTAGGTGAGTTCGGGGGCGTTGCTGTCGGGGTGCTGCCCCGCGCGGAGCGCGAGACGCGGGCTCGGCAGTCGAGCCGCCACCGGCTCACCCGGGGGCACCGGTTCCGTGTGCACGGCCGGGCGGCCGTGCACCGACGCATCTACCGGTATCTCGCCTCCGGCGGGTGGGACAAGCGGACGTTCGTCCTCGGGTCGGTCAGTCATAGGGTCTTCTCTGTACGCGAGCGATCCGTCATCAACGCGGGGACCCGATCCGTCACCAACAACAGGAGACGCGGGTGTGGCGAAGAGGTCGAACGGGTCGCCGGGGCGGGGTTCTGGTTCGACCGTGGCGAGGGTGAAGAGATGCCGGCCCTGGGTGCCGGCGCGGCGCTCGACGGTGATCCAGCCGGTGGCCTCCAGGCCGTCGATCACCTTCCCGGCGGCTTCCGTGGTGATCGGGGTGCCCGCGCGGCTGCCCGTGTGGTGGCGCAGGTAGCCGGCGAGCTCGGCCTCGGTCAGGGCGATCTTCAGGGCCACGGCGTAGGCGATGGCGGCGTACGCGCGCAGTTGGCGCGACGTGAGGTCCTCGCAGGCGGCGACGGGCAGCCAGACGAAGCGCTCCGAGGACGTCATCGGCCGCACCCGGCGCAGGCAGGTGGTGCCCCAGCCGCCGGGCATGGAGCGGCGGGTGTTCTCCGGCAGTTCGATCACGCCGTCGGGCGCGCTGGAGCGGAGCTGGGAGATGCCGCGTTCGACGGTGGACTTCGACAGCCCGAGGTAGGACGCGAGGGTGCGGGCGCCGGCGGTGCAGCCTTCGGGGCGCTGGGCGAGTGCCTTGATCTTGACGTAGACGCTGAGCGCCGCGTCCGCGTAGAACGGGGACTCCACGATGCGGATGGGGACTTTGACCCGTTGTCGGCGCTGTCGCGGGGGCAGCCCGTTCCAGGCGGCGATATCGTGCGACGGCTGGAAATCGCGTGGATTTTGCTTCATTATATTGCCTGTACATGTGACATGTCTGGCCCGTACGGGAGTTGGATCACTCCAGTCGGGTGGCACGGTCCCTGTGTTCGTGTCATGTGGATGTCTCCGTATCGGGAGGCAGAAGCCTTCATCGGCTTCGGTTCGGCAGAACCTCGTTGTTGTCCGGGTTGGCGCCCGGACGGGCTCGGCCCACTGAGTTGGCGCTCGGTGGGCGGTTTGATCTCTGGACCGCGTTCCAGGTGCCTGGCAGCGCCTGAAACGCGGTCGTCGGGGCGGCGGCCACCCGTGGCGGGGGCCGCCGCCACCCCGTTTCTGCGGACTGTCAGGCGAGCGGGGCGGTCGCGACCTTGGCGAAGAACGCGAGACGCTCGTTCTGCCAGGCCGTGACGTTCACACAGCGCCCTTCGCCGGAATGCGGGGCGTTGGAGGTGGTCTTGATCCAGCAGGGGCTGTCGAACTCGACGTAGCGGTGGAACACGGCGTCCATCGAGACGGGGACGGTTCCGCTCCTGCCCGGCTCCAGCGAGTGGAGGGCCTGGCGCGCGGCCTCCAGCAGGACCATGCCGGGGACGTGGTCGACGGGGTGGTCGAACAGCACGGGGTGCGCGGTGTCGACCCTGAGCTGCCACCTGCCGGACTGGTCGGTGGGGCTGAGCACGACGTCCCGGGCCCGGTCGCGGCCGACGATGCTCGGGGTGACGGGCGTGGTGGGGGCGGGCGCGTCGGCGAACATGCGCTCGACGTCACCGCGGCCGGTGCGCAGCCGCTGGTAGAGCGCGGGCGCGTGGTTGCCGAAACGGGTGCTGGCCGTGGCCAGCGGGACGCCGTCGCGAAGGACCTGGAAGTCCATGGTCAGGGCCACCGGGACCGAGCGGCGGTAGCTGATCTCCGAGGCCGTCACGTGGAGTTCGATCTCGGCGGGGGCGTTCGTGACGGACATGGCCAGGGCGCCGGGGCTGAGCTCGTAGGAGAAGTGCGACCAGCTCATCTGGTGTCCGAAGGGGACGCCGTAGGCGGTGTGCGTCAGGAGCAGCAGGGTCTGCCGGACCGTCTCGCAGAGCATCAACGGATCGTGCAGTCCCTGCTCCGAGAGGTAGAAGCTGTGGCTGCGCGGCCACTGGGCGGTGACGACGAAGGTGTCCTGGCCGGTGCTGCGCCAGCCGCTGAGGAACACCTCGGAGAGCGCGGCACGGTGGACGTACTCGCGGGCCACCGTGGTCGTGAGGACGGGACCTGTGGCCGTGACCGGACGAACGTGTTCGAGCAGCATGATTGCCTCCCCCTAAGCAAACCAAGGCCTCCGGACGGCAATGACCGGGGCCGGATGTAAAATAAAGGGTGTTCGTTATGTTTGTCGACCGAGGGCGGGAGGACTGATGGCGGAACCCAAGCAGGAACGGGCGCTGAGGACGCGGGAGGTGATCCTGCGTTCGGCGGCGGAGGTGTTCGACGAGTGCGGCTTCAGCGGTGCGAGCATCAGCAAGATCATGGATCGCGCCGGCGTGACCCAGGGCGGGATGTACTTCCACTTCAAGTCGAAGCAGGGCCTCGCCCTGGCCGTGATGAACAGCCAGCAGGACCACGTGGAGATCCCGGCGGGGGAGGAGGGGCTGCAGCGGATCATCGACATCACCTTCCACGTCGCCCGGGAGCTGCGGCGCAACGTCGTGTTCCGGGCCGGTGTCCGGCTCGCCGTCGAGCAGGGGGAGATCGGCCTGCAGGACGCGACCCCGTACGAGCAGTGGGTGGACCAGTTCCACGAGCAGCTGCTGGTGGCGCGAGGCCGCGGCGAGCTGCTGCCCGACGTGGACGAGAAGGAGTTCGCCCAGGTGGTCGTGGGCTCCTACAGCGGCACCCAGCTCTTCTCGCAGATCGCGACCGGGCGGGAGGACCTCGCCCACCGCGTGGCCGCGCTGTGGCGCTACCTGCTGCCGGCGGTCGCCACCCCGGAGGCGCATGCGCGCCTTCGGGCCCGGGTGGAGGAGGCGGAGTGGGCCAAGGCGTAACGGCGCGTCGCGTCGTGCTGACCGGTGCCACCGGCTTCGTCGGTTCGGCGGTGCTGCGCGAACTCCGGGGCCGGCGCGCGGGGGACCGGTCGGATGCCGCCGCGTCACGGACGGTCGTCCGGACGGTCGGCAGGCGCCCTGCGGCCGAGGCCGACGGCGAGTGGTTCGCCGCGGACCTGGCGGACCCGGCCTCGCTGCGCGGGGCCTGCGAGGGGGCGGACGTGCTGCTGCACCTGGCCGCGTCGCTGAGCCCGGACGAGTCCGAGTGCGCCGCGGTCAACGTCGCCGGGACCGAGGCGCTGATGGCCGAGGCCATACGGGCCGGTGTGGGGCGGATCGTGCACCTCTCCACGGCGGCGGTCTACGGGCCGGGGCCGCACCGGGGCGCCGCGATCGGTGAACTCGATCCCGCTCCGGTCTCGGCGGCCAGCCGGACCCGACTCGCCGCCGAGCGGCCCGCGTTGGCTGCCGGGGCGACGGTGCTGCGGCCGGGACTGATCGTGGGCCCGGGGGACCGCTGGGTGGTGGCCGCGCTGGCCGAGCTCGTCGAGCGGGTGCCCGCGCGCTGGGACGGCGGGCGGGGCCTGCTGTCGATGGTCGGCGTGACCGACCTCGCCCGGCTGGTCACCGACCTCGCCGCCCGGCCCGCCCCAGGGGCCGGCGAGGTGTTCCACGCCAGTCATCCGGTGCCGGTGCGCAACCGGGACCTGATGGAGGTGCTGGCCGGACACGGGGTCCTGCCGGGGGTCGAGCGGGACCTCGGCTGGGCCGAGTGCGTGCGGCGCCTGGAGGAGGTACCCGGGCGCGTGAGCGAGCGTCAGTTCGCGCTGCTGGCAAGCGATCACTGGTACCGGTCCGAGGAGGTGTGGACCACGGCCGGATGCCGGCCGGGCCCGGGCCCCCTGGTCCGGATCGGGGAAGCGGCGCGGTGGTACCGCTCGCACCTGGCGGCGCTCCGGTCTGGCTGATCCCGTCCTCCCACCCTCCCGGGTACCCGGGAGGGCGCCTCACCGGCCGGGGTCGGAGATCCGCGGCCGGACGAGGCGCCACACCCGCGTCAGCTCGGCGGTGACGGCCTCGGGGGACGCGTCGGGCCCGTCGTCCCGGATCAGGGTCTCGGCGCCCGCGACGAGCATCCGGGCCAGGGCCGTGACGTCGTCGGGCGCCGCGGGAGGGAGCAACTCCACGTTCTCGTGCGCCAGTTCGGCCAGCCGCTTGATCTCGGGAAGCCAGAACGTCGACCAGTTGGGCGAGTCCGACCGCTCGCGTCCCAGCCGCGCCGTCGCCTGGACGAAGACGTCCTTCTCCAGGAGGCGGGACAGTTCGACCGTCAGGTTGGTGAGCAGGTCCAGCGGCGGGGCCGGCAGCGCTGTCACCCGCTCCAGGGTGCCCTGCACCGCGAACCTTCCTCTCTCCTCCACCGCGTCGGCCAGTTCGCCCTTGGTCTTGAAGTGGAACGTCAGCGCTCCCATCGACAGGTCGGCCGCCTGCTTGATCTGCACCAGGGACGTGCCCTCGTAACCGTTGTGGGCGAACCGCGACGCCGCCGCCCGTACAAGGACGTTGCGGGTACGCATCGCCCTCTCCTGCTTCACCATGCTCTCTCCGAGCCCAAGACCGTTAGCCAGTAGCAAGACTGCGCAGCGCACGAGCCTCCCGGCAAGCGCGAGTTGCCGAAGATGTGCCGGGTTCGATGGAAACCCGGCCGGTTCGGCCGACCGCCGCTGCCCGCGGAGGCGCGCTCCACCCGACGATGCGTCAGTACGACAAGGTACCCCCAACAAAAAAAAGAGGGTGTTCGCTATTATTTTGCCGTGCGCGCCAGTCTAGTGCGAGCACGGGGAGGTCATGTCATGCTCACAACCGCACTGCCGGGCTCCGGTGTCTCGGTCCTGGGGTTCACCGAGAGGATCTTCGACGCGCTGCCGCGCGTGGACCAGCGCCGCTGGGCGCACGTCTACCTGCGCGGCATGCTCGACACCCCGGGGCGCAAGTCGGTGCGGCGCCTCGCGGCCGGGGCCGAGGACGCGCCCAGGGTGCTCCAGTCGCTGCACCAGTTCATCAACGGCAGCCCCTGGGAATGGGCCCCGGTTCGTGCGGAACTGGCCAGGTGGACGGGGCAGGGCCTTGCCGCCCGGGCGCTGGTGATCGACACCGCCGTGCTCCGCAAGCGGGGCGAGCACTCCTGCGGAGTGCACCGCCGCTTCGTGCCCGCCAGCGGCCGCTCGGTCACCTGCCAGGTCGGCCTCGGGGCCTTCCTGGCAACACTCGACGAGGCCGTTCCGGTCGACTGGAGACTGCTGCTGCCGTCCTCGTGGACCGAGGACGCCGAGCGCAGGGAGCGCACGAGGATCCCCGACGACGTGGGCCGCTGCTCGGCGGCGCGGCAGGCGCTCGAACTGGTCGACGCGGTGGCGGCGGCCGGGGCCGCTCCCGTGCCGGTGGTGGCCGACTTCAGCGGCGAGGGCGGGGCCGAGGCGCTGGTGCACGGACTCGGGCTGCGCAAGCGGGACTTCGTGGTCGCGGTCCCGGCGGGCCTGCGGGTCACGGTCGGCGGCCGTGGTGGCGTCCAGTCGCAGCGTGCGGGCGCGGCGCAGCCCGCCGTGGCGGAGGTCCGCTCCCTGCCGTCCGGCGGGTGGGCGGACGCGGCGGGGCGCAGCGCCGTGGTCTCCCCGGCCGGGCAGGCCCGCGTGGTGACCGTCCTGGGCGGCACCGTCGGACTGGCCGACGCACCCGGGATCCCGCGGCAGTACCGGCTCTTCAGCGTCCGCACCCCCGGCTCGCGCGGCCCGGCACGGCTGTGGCTGACCAACCTGACCCACGCCCGGCCGGAGAACCTCTGCGACCTGACGCTCCATCACGCGGTGGCGCAGCGCACGACGGCCCGGCTGGAGGCCGACTTCGGGCTGACCGACTTCGAGGGGCGCTCGTTCCCGGGCTGGCACCACCACATGACGATGGTGTCCGCTTCCTACGCCTACCAGCGGCTCGGCCGGGGCGTCGCCGCGCAGGCGCTGGCAGCGGCAGGGTGAGCCGGCGGGTACGGCTGGGGCCCGGTGACTTCCCGAAGTCGCGGGATGTGCGCCTCCGGGCTCTGAAAACATAGCGAATGTTCTTTATGATTTGAGGGTCGGGTGCACGACCGCCCGGCCAGGATCACGGGTCCACGAGACCCGTCGCTACGGCATGGGGGACGTTGCGTGTCAACGGCAGTGGAATTCCGCATCCTGGGACCAGTGGGCGTCCGCGTCGGCGGGCAGGAGGTCCATCTCGGAGGGACCAAGCCCAAGACGGTGCTCAGCGCGCTGTTGCTGGCCGGGGAGCAGGTCGTCAGCGATGACAGACTGAGCTACGTGCTGTGGCGCGACCGGCCGCCGAGAACCAGCGACGCGCAGATCTACACGTACATCTCGCGGTTGCGGAAGGCCTTCGCCGGACACGCCAACATCGCCCGCCAGGGCCAGGGTTACGCGATGTCCATCGGCGCGGCGATGTTCGACTGGAAGCAGTTCACCCAGCTCTCCGCACAGGGGCGGTCCGCCCTTGCCAACCGCCGGTACCGGCTGGCCTCGCGGTACTTCACCGATGCCCTCGACCTGCAGAGCGGACCGGTGCTCACCGACACCACCGAGTACCTGCTCAGCGAGGAGGCCGCCGCGCTGACGGAGGCGAGGGTGGTGAGCATGGAGGGGCAGATCGAGGCGAACCTGGCCCTGGGACTCTACGAGGACGTGGTGCCCGACCTGTTCCGGCTGGTGGCCAAGTACCCGTTCCGAGAACGGGTGAGGGCGCAGCTGATGCTCGTCCTGCACCGCTGCGGCCGCCAGTCGGAGGCCATCGCCCTCTACCACCAGGGACGCCGGCTCCTGGCCGAGGAACTCGGCGTGGACCCGGGCATCCAACTGCGCGAGGTCTACCAGGGGATCCTGATGGGCCGCCCCGAACTCGGCGACGCGGCCTGATGACCGCCTACCGCCACGAACCGTACGGCCGGCAGACGTGCGCCTGGCAGGCGCAGATGACCGCGGCTGCCACCCACATCGCCGCCAGCGGGCCGGGGCTGTCCACCAGTGCCACGGACAGCCCGGACACGATCGCGACCAGCACGACCATCAGCAGCCAGGACCGGCGGCGGTACCGGCCGAGCCGCCCGGCGACCGCCGCGTCGAGGCTGTCGTCGAGCAGCGCGTCGACCGCCTCCGCGACGCGGTCGTCGATCAGGTCGCCGAACTTGTCGTTGAGATCACCACGCGACGTCTGAGCGGTCGTCATCATCGGCCTGTTTCCCGTTCTCGGCTGGTTGGTCGGTACGTCCACAACTCTGCCGGTCGCGGTCACCGCGGGCAGTCATGGAGACCCACGGACCCGCGGTGGGTTTTCCCTACCCCATGTCCGTGGGTTGCCCTTGTGCCGCCGACGCGGCCCCCACACCTACTGTTTCCCGGAGTTCAGCAGATGGATGAGCAAGGAGCGTGGGCTGGCCGTGGACGAGCAGAAGCGCCGATGGGCCGGCCCCGACGGACGACGGGGCTGAGAACTGATGATGGACAACCCGAGGCCGACGGCCGTACCCGGGAGCCGGGGCCTGTCGCACAACCCCCTCAGGGCACTGCGCACCCCCGAACTGTGGCTGGCGTCCGCGCACCTGGCCACCGACGGGGTCATGGCGCTGGCCGGCTTCGCCGTCCTGGCGCTGCTGGCGACCGGCATCATGCTGCTGCCCGTCGCCCTCACCGGAATCCCCCTCGTGGTCGGCGCCGGATGGGCGCTGCACCGGTTGGCGCGGGTCGAACGCAGCAGGTTCGCCATGCTCACCGGAGTGGAGATCGCCGGGCAGGAGGCCCCCGAGCTGTCGATGCGTCCGCTGCAGTCCACTGCCTCGGTCCTCGGCAGCGAGCCGGTCTGGCGGCAGGCCGCGTACTTCACCCTGCTGATGCCGGTGTCGCTGCTGAACATCTTCGCGGTGGCGCTCCTGTGGGCCGGCCCGGTGATGCTGGCGCTGCTGCCCTTCTACTACTTCGGCCTGCCGAACGGACAGGCGGCGATCGGCCCGCTGGTCGTCGACAATCCGCTGACCGCCCTGGCGGTCGCGATGGCGGGCCTGATCCTCGGTGCTACGGTGTCACCGGTCGCGGTTCGCGCCCTGCTGGCCATGGACACGGGCATCGCCCGGTCCCTGCTCGCCCCGGGTCGGGACGTGGAGCTCACCCGCCGGGTCGAGTACCTGACGCAGAGCCGGGCCAGGGCCATGGACGCGGCGGAGGCCGAACGCCGGCGCATCGAGCGGGATCTGCACGACGGTGCGCAGCAGCGGCTGGTCGCCATGGCGATGACCCTGGGACGGGTCAGCTCCCGGCTCAAGGGTTCCGGCCAGGAGGCCACTGCGGAACTGGTCGACAGTGCTCGCGACGAGGCCCGCCAGGCCATCGTCGAGCTGCGGGACCTGACCCGGGGCCTGCACCCGCCGGTGCTCACTGACCGGGGCCTGGACGCCGCGCTCTCCGCGGTGGCCGCCCGCTCGCCGATCCCGGTGACGGTCGACGTCGAGGTGGAGCCGAGGCCGTCCGCCACCGTCGAGGGAGCCGCGTACTTCGTGGTGACCGAGGCACTGGCCAACGTCGGCAAGCACTCCGCGGCGACCAGCGCCTGGGTGCTGGTGCGGCGGATCGGCGACCGGCTGATGGTCGCGATCGGCGACGACGGGATCGGCGGTGCCGATCCCGCCCGGGGCAGCGGCCTCACCGGTCTGGCGGACCGGGTGGCCGGGCTGGACGGAAAGCTGACGGTCACGAGCCCGGTGGGCGGACCGACCACGATCGAGGTGGAAATGCAATGCGTGTAGTGATCGCCGAGGATTCCGCACTGCTGCGGCAGGGCATGGTGCTCCTCCTCGAGGAACAGGGCATCGAGGTCCTGGCGGCGGTCGGTGACGGAGAGGCCCTGCTGCGGGCGGTGGCCACACACCGGCCCGACGTGTGCGTGGTCGACGTGCGGATGCCGCCGACCTTCGTGGACGAGGGCCTGCGCGCCGCGCTGGTGATCCGCAACCGGTGGCCGGATGTCGGGGTGCTCGTGCTGTCCGCGTACGTCGAGCAGAGCTACGCCGTCGACCTGATCGGCGACGACGGGCAGGGAGTCGGCTACCTCCTGAAGGACCGCGTCTCGGACGTCGACGAGTTCGTCGGCGCGCTGAAGCGGGTGCTGTTGGGGGACACCGTGCTGGACCCCGAGGTCGTCAAGCAGATGCTGGCCCGCAGCCGCAGGAAGGACCCGCTGAGCTCGCTGTCCCCCCGGGAGAAGGACGTGCTGTCCGCCATGGCGGAAGGCCGCTCCAACTCGGGGATCGCCGCCCAGCTGGTCGTCGGGCCCGCCGCAGTCGAAAAGCACATCAGCAACATCTTCACGAAGTTCGGCCTGCACCCGGAGGACGGCGAGAACCGCCGGGTCCTGGCTGTCCTACGCTACTTGGGAGCTTGAAAGCATGTCCTCTGGCAAGAACAACAAGTCACTCATCACGGGTACCGCGCTGCTCGTCCTGCTCGTCGTCATTGGGGCGGGCGCCTGGACGATGCTCAAGGTGCTGCCCGGTCGCAAGGACTTTTCCCAGACCGACCAGGCCGACGCAGCCTCCGTCACGCTGCTGACCGTCAACACGGCCAACGCGGGCGTCTCACTGAGCCCCAGCAACGACTCCGCGGTGCACGTCACGGCGACCGGCAAGTACACCGACAGCCCGCCGACCGTCACCACCAGTACGTCCGGCGGGACCATCACCGTCTCGCAGTCGTGCTCGGGCGACTGCGACATCAAGCTCGACATCACGCTGCCCGCCCAGCTCGCGGCGAAGGTGTCCTCCGGTGACTCCTGGACCACCGGGCACGACCTGGCCGGCAGCCTCGACATCACCACCCGCTCGGGCGCCATCGACCTCACCAACCCCTCCGGCCCGCTGACCCTGAAGAGCGGCAGCGGCCAGATCAAGGTGGCAGGCGCGGGCTCGGACACGATGGACGCGACGTCGAAGGACGGCGAGGTCCGGGCCGCCTTCCGTGCCGCCCCGACCACGGCGAACGTGACCACCCACGACGGTGGCGTGGACATCACCCTGCCGTCCTCGGACTACTACATCCAGGCGCAGAGCGCGAACAGCTCCCCGAAGATCGACCTGCCGATCGACCGGAACTCCAAGCACAGCGTCACGGTGAAGACCAACAGCGGCGGTATCGACATCCACCGCTGAGAGACCACCGCCACCGGTGAGCAGCACGGCGACCGCCATTCTCGCGGCCGCCGGAGCCGGTGGCGGTCCGGACGGAGCCCAGACCATTACCCCCGGTGGTCTGGGCTCCGTCACCACCCTTCCCGGGGACAGACGGACGCCCCCGGTCCGCGCGGGGAGCGGCGGCCGGAGGCGTCGTGACGGGCAGGGTGTCGAGCAGTGGGTGTTCAACCGCTCCCGGCGAGTGCCGGGTCGGCGGGGACGGTGACCGCCGTCACCAGGAGTCCGCGGCAGGCGGACCAGGCCCCCTCGAAGCCGGCCAGCCGCACACCCGACACGACGGGGCCCGGTACCAGCAGACGGGCCGTGAAGACCGGGGAGTCGGCCTCGAAGGTGATGACGGCCTGGTCGAAGTCCAGCCAGTTGCCGGTCAGTGGGTACCAGGCCTTGTAGACGCTCTCCTTGGCGCTGAAGAGCAGTCGGTCCCAGCGCACGTCGGGGCGGCGGTCGAGGAGGACCGCCACCATCGACCGCTCCTCCTCGACCGCCACCATCCCCAGCTTGAAGGGCAGCGGTTCGTCGGGTTCGGCGTCCAGGCCCAGGGAGGCCACCGTGGCCGCGGGTGCCACCGCGGCGGCCCGGTACCCGGGGCAGTGGGTCATGGAGCCGACAAAGCCGGGCGGCCAGGACGGGGCGCCGGACGGCCCCGGCACCAGAGCCGCCGGGGCCGTCCCCAGCCGTGCCAGCGCGGTTCGGGCGCAGGCGCGGACGGTGGCGAACTCCCGGCGCCGACGCCGCACGGCGTGCGTGAGAACCGCTCGCTCCTCGGGGAAGAGCGGGACCCCGTCGAGGTCGGCGAACGCCTCCGCGACCTCGACCGGCGGGGAGAACAGGTCCGCGACCAGCGCGCCGCCGCTCACACCAGGACGCTGCCGTTGCCGGGCCGCCGTCCGCGGGTGCGGCGGTTGTCCAGGTTCACGAAGGTGCGGTGCAGCCAGCGGTCGAAGCCGTCGTAGCTCGGCTCGAACGCGGTGCGTCCGTGGAGGGTGACCCGGTTGTCGACGAAGGCCATCTCGCCCTGCTGGAGGACGAGCGTGCGCGCGGTCCGCAGGAAGGCGTCGCGCAGCGCGGTCAGGGCGGACCCGGCCTCCTCGTCCAGCGCCTCGGTGGCGTGGAAGTCGACGCGGACGTTGGGGTCCGCCGGGCTGCCGCTGAACACCGGGTGCACCGGGCCGGAGTCCCCGCTGCCGAAGGACGGCGGCGGCGCGGTGCGGAAGCGCGGCTGGCCCAGCACCTCGACGACGTGCTCGGGCAGCAGGCCCAGGGTGTTGCGCACCGAGGTGACGAGCGTGCCGGCGGTGCGGGTGCGGTCGTTGCGCAGGCACAGCAGTCCGACGAAGTCGGGGCGGTGCGGGTGGAACGCGTTCTCCACGTGGAGTTCGAGCGGGACGGAGCCGGCGTTGCTCTGTGAGGTCTCCCGGCCGGGAACGGGCACGACGTTCTGGACGAGGGCGCCGAACTTCTCCTCGTGGTAGGCGACGATCTCCCCGAGGTTCAGCGCGACGAGCGCGGCGATCGCGGCCGGCACGGCTGCCTCGCGCTCGACCGAGTCCGGTACGGCCGGGGTGAACGGCAGCTCCTCCTCGACGACCGGCAGGTTGCGCAGCGCGAGGATGCCGTCCTCGCCGGGGTCGTGGCGGTAGGCGCGGATCACCTCCTGCAGGCGGTGCGGCAGCCGGCACGAGAGCTCCCGTGCCGCCTCCACCCACACGGGGTCGTCGATCAGCCGCGGCGCGGTGTAGGCCAGTTGCGTCGCCAGCAGCGCGACCTCGCGCCGCTCCTGCTCGGACAGCGTCAGCGTGAGCCGGTTGTCGGCGGGCGCCAGAACCGGTTCAGGCAGCAGTGTGGTCATGGGGTTTCCTCTTCTCCCGATCTTCTAGGGGCCGTACGGGCGGTCAGGGCCTCAGCTGGACATCGCCACCAGGACGCGGCGGTCGCCGGTGAAGGGCCGGCGGCCGTGGGCGACCAGGAGGTTGTCGATCAGCAGCAGGTCGCCGGTGCGCCAGTCCACGTCGACCGCGGCCTCCAGACCGCGGTCGCGGATCTGGGTGACGTACTCGGGCGGGATGGCGCCGCCGTCGGCGAAGCTCACCGACTGCGGCAGCTCGTCGGCGGGCATCACCCTGGCCAGGGCGGCGGCGTCCGCGCCGAGCATCGCCGGGTGCCACTGGTCGGCCTGGTTGAACCAGACCTCCGCGCCGGTGACCGGGTGCCTCACGGTGGCGGGGCGGTTCTGGACCACGCGCAGGGCGTTGCCGGGACGCCACTGCCACTCGGCCTCGGCGCCGGCCAGGAACCGCTCGACCTCCGCCGGGTCGTCGGTCTCGAAGGTCTCCTGCCAGCTCTTGCCGAGACCGCGGCCGCCGTGCAGGTTCTGGGTGTAGCGGACGCCGCCCGCGAAGGCCTCGCGCACCTCGGCGTCCAGCGACTCCAGCCACAGCGCGGCGTCGACCACCGGGGTGGCCCCGCCGGTCCCGGGCTGGACGGCGCAGAAGAACAGCAGCCGCTCCGGCCAGGCATGGGCGTACGAGAGCTCGTTGTGCATCGAGATGACGAACTCGGCCGGGTACTCCGTCGAGGTGTACACGTTCCGGCCGACCTTGGTCCGCGGTGAGTTCCCGTGGACGTAGGCCGCCCGGTTCGGCAGCAGTTCGTCCATGACGGTGCCGAGCGTCTCCTCGGTGATGCCGAAGCCCCGGAACACCAGTGCCTTCCGTTCGGTCAGCAGCGCGGCGACATCCGTTCGCCGGAGCTCGGCGAGGAGCCCCTCCGCGTCGCCGGCCACGCCCGAACTCTCCGGGCCGATCTCCAGGGGCTTCCACGCCAGGCGATCCGTCATCACAGCCTTTTCCCTTTCTCCGCCATCGGCGGCACCTCCGCCGCGAGAAGCGCACGGAATCACTGAGTAGAGAGGATCTTTCGCTTTTCTATATTCCGTCTACAAAATTCAATCCTTTGAATATAGGGCCGATCCAACCGCTCTGACCTGGGCATATGTGCAAATTCTTAGTGTCCATGTCATATATCTGGAGGCTCGTCCGCGCCGCTCGGGGTGAGATATAGACCACCTATAGGGCCACTCGGAGAGTAGGTATTCAAGCATTGCCGCCGTCCGTCACCAGACGGACGAAGACACGTATTGGGAGCGAAATGTCCGAGCAGAACGCGCAGGAGTACCTGGTCGTGCTCAACGACGAGGAGCAGTACTCGATCTGGCGGGCCGAGCGTGAGCTGCCCGCCGGCTGGCGCGCCGAAGGTACCCGCGGGGCCAAGGAGGAATGCCTTTCCCACATCGGCACGGTGTGGACCGACATGCGCCCGCTGAGCCTGCGTCAGCGCATGACCGAGAACGCCGCCTGACCCTCCCCCCTCCCCACCCCCTTTCCCTGTCCCTCCTGACCACGCTCGGAGCACTCGTGGCACGTCAGACGCCCCTCACCCGTCTCATCGCGGACCTGGCAGCCCAGGCTCCGGACACGGTCGCCGTTCGCCACGGCAACCAGGAGATCACCTACGCGGCGCTCGACGAGGCGGCCAACCGGCTCGCGCACTACCTGCGCGACGCCGGTGTCCGCCCGGAGAGCCTGGTCGGCACCCACCTGCCGCACAGTGCCGAGCTGCCGTCGGCCGTCCTCGGCGTCTGGCGGGCCGGCGCGGTCGCCGTGCCGCTGGACGCCGACGGGCCGGCCGCGCACCTGCGCCGGATCCAGCAGGGCAGCGCCGTCGGCGTTGTCCTCACCCTGGAGCGGTTCGCGGCCGAGGTGGCGGGCGAGGGCGTGCGGGTGGTGCTCCTGGACGCGGACGAGGAGGACATCTCGTTCTTCCCGGCGACCGACCCCGGGGCGACCTCGGAGAGTGCCTGGGTGAGCCGGGGCCCGGACGGCACGGCTCTGGTCGTCGAGCACGCGGCCCTGGCCAACCAGGTCCGCTGGACGGCGCGCCGGCACGGGATCGGCGCCGCCGACCGGATCCTCCACCTGGACCGCGCCGTCGACGCCCCGTGGCCGGTGTTCACCGCACTGGCCGCCGGCGCGACCGCGGTGCTGGCGACGCCGGAGGAGGCCGCCGAGCCGGGACGGCTGGCGCACCTCGTCGCCGGACAGCGGGTGACCGTCCTGCCGGCCACTCCCGACCTGCTCGCCGACCTGGTGGGCGGCCAGGAGACGGCGGACCGCTCCGCCGTCAGGCTCGTGCTCGCCGTGGGCACCCCGCTGGAGGCAGACCTCGGCCGGTCGGTTCTCAAGGCCCTGCCCGGGGCCGCGCTCTGGCACGTCTACGGACCGGGCGCCCTCGCCGTCACCGCCCACCCCTTCGACGCCGGGCAGGACGCGCCCCACGCCATCCTCGGGCGTCCGATCGACAACGTCCGCGTCCTCGTCCTGGACGAGGAGGGCAGCCCGGTCCCGCCGGGTGTCCCCGGCGAGATCCACGTCGCCGGCCTCGGTGCCCCCCACGGCTACCTGGGCGCCCCCGCCCTGACCGCGGCGGCCCTCGTCCCCGCCCAGTACGGTCCCCCCGGCTCCCGCCTCCACCGCACCGGCGACCTGGCCCGCTGGCGCACCGACGGCGCCCTGGAGTACCTGGGCCGCACCGGAGAGGTCACCGCCACCGCCGGCGACGACCGGAAGGCACCGCGCACCGCGGGGCGCCCGCCCTACACGGCCCCCGCCACCGAGGCCGAGCAGATCGTCGCCCAGGCGTGGTCCCGCCTCCTGGAGGTGGAGCGGGTCGGCGCCGACGACAACTTCTTCCAGCTCGGCGGCTACTCGCTGGTCATCACGCAGCTCGCCGAGCAGCTGCGCGCGGCGACCGGCCGTCAGATCGCCCTCACCGACCTGTTCACCGCGGTGACCGTGCGCGAGCAGGCCCGCCTGATCGATCCCGACGGCGGCGCCGACCGGGCGACCCCGCCCGCCGTCACCGCCGTGCCGCGCGACACCGCGCTGCCGCTGTCCTACGGCCAGCGCCGCCTGTGGTTCATGGACTCGATGCAGCCGCAGAGCCCGGAATGGGTCTCCTCGCTGTCCCTGCGTGTGGCCGCGGACACCGGGCCGGAGGCCGTCCGGGCCGCCCTCGACGCCCTCGGCGAGCGCCACGAGGCCCTGCGCACCCGCTACCTGAGCCAGGACGGCGAGCCGCTGCAGGTCGTCGAGGCCCACCGGCCGATCGAGCTGAAGGTCGTCGAGGGCACCCGCGAGGAGCTGCTCACGGCCTGCCAGGAGCAGTTCGACACCGGCTTCGACCTCTCCTCCGGGCGCCTGTGGCGGGCCCTGCTCTGCGGTGAGGGCGACGGCGACCAGCTGCTCCTGATCACCTTCCACCACATCGCCTGCGACGGCTGGTCCACCGCGGTCCTGGAGAGCGAGTTCCGCGAGCTGGTCGAGGCGCACCGCGCGGGCCGCAGCGCCGAGCTGCCCGAACTCCACCTGCAGTACGCCGACTTCGCCGCCTGGCAGCAGGAGTGGCGCAGCAAGGAGAGGCTCGCCGAGAGCCTCGACCACTGGCGGACCGCCCTGGCCGGGGCCGCCCCGCTGGAACTGCCCGTCGACCACCCCCGCCCGGCCGAGCGCGACGGGCGCGGCGGCGTCGTCACCTTCACCGTCCCCGGCCCGCTGGCCGCCGCGGCCAAGGCGTTCGGCCGCCGGCACGAGGCCACCCCGTTCATGACCCTGCTCACCACCTTCGGCACCCTGCTCGCCCGGCACACCGGGCAGTGGGACGTCGTGGTGGGCGCGCCGGTCGCCGGCCGCACCCGTGCCGAGACCGAGCCCATGGTCGGCTTCTTCCTCAACTCCCTGGTGCTGCGCTGCCGCCTCGACGACCGGCAGTCCTTCGCCACCGCCCTGCAGGACGTCCGCACCTCCTGCCTGTCCGCCTTCGCCCACCAGGACCTGCCGTTCGAGCACCTGGTCGAGGAGCTGCGGCCCGAGCGCGACCTCTCCCGGACCCCGCTGTACCAGGTCGCGTTCAACATGCACGACGAGCAGCTGGCCGCGGGCATGCCCGACCGCGAGGACATCGGCTTCCTGCGCGACGCCCGCCGGGTCGCCAAGACCGACCTGACCCTGTACGTCCGCGCGGAGGCCGACGGCAGCTGGACCGGCGCCTTCGAATACGCCAGTTCGCTGTTCGAGCACGCCACGATCGAGCGGCTGGCCGACCACTTCCTGCGGCTGCTGGAGTCCGCCGTCACCGACCCCGGTTCGGCGCTCGCCGAGCTGGACATCCTCACCGACGCCGAGCGCGAGGAGCTGTCGACCGGCTGGAACGACACCCGGCAGACGTGGGAGCCCGGCTCGGTCATCGACCTGTTCGAGGCCCGTGCCGCCGAGACCCCCGACGCCCCCGCCCTGATCAGCGGCGGACAGGTGCTCACCTACCGGGAGCTCGACGAGCAGGCCAACCGGATGGCCCACCACCTCATCGCCAACGGTGCCCGCCCGGACACCCTGGTCGGCGTCTGCCTGGAGCGGGGCCCCGGGCTGGTCACCGCACTGCTCGGCGTCTGGAAGGCCGGGGCCGGCTACGTCCCGCTGGACCCGGCCAACCCGGCCGAGCGGCTGAGCCACGTCCTGGCCGACTGCGGCGCCCCCGTCCTGGTCACCGAGTCCCCGCTCACCGCCCTCACCGAGTCCTTCGCCGGCGCCCGGGTCTTCGTCGACCGGGACGAGCAGGCCATTGCGGCCCGCCGCGCCGACGCCCCGGCGCGTCCCGGCGACCCGGACCACCTCGCCTACGTCATCTACACCTCGGGCTCGACCGGCAAGCCCAAGGGCGTCATGGTCACCCAGCACGGCCTGGTCAACCACCTGCGCTGGGCGGCCCGCGACCTGGTCACCGGCGAGGGCGGCGCCCCGCTGTTCTCCTCCGTCGCCTTCGACCTCCCGGCGACCAATCTCTACGTCCCCCTGATCACGGGGCAGCCGGTGCACGTCCTGCCGGCCGACCTGGACCTGTCCGGCCTCGGCCCCGCCCTCGCGGCGGCCGGCCCGTTCAGCTTCGTCAAGCTCACCCCCGGCCACCTGGAACTGCTCAGCCACCAGCTCACCGCCGAACAGTGCGAGCGGCTCGCCCGGCTGATCCTGGTCGCCGGTGAGGCGCTGACCGCCCGCACCGCCAACCACTGGCGGGAGATCCTCGGCGCAGGCCGGCTCATCAACGAGTACGGGCCGACCGAGGCGTCGATCGGCTCCACCGCCCACCCGGTGGTCACCGCCTACGACCAGCCGGTGCCGCTGGGCGGCTCCCTGCCCAACACCACCGGCTACGTCCTGGACGGCAACGGCCGGCTCGCCCCGGTCGGGGTCGCCGGCGAGCTCCACATCGGTGGCGACGGAGTGGCCCGCGGCTACCTCGGCCGGCCGGACCTGACCGCGGAGAAGTTCGTTCCGGACCCGTTCGGCCCGGCCGGCTCCCGGCTGTACCGCACCGGCGACCTGACCCGCCGGCTCCCCGACGGCGCCATCGAGTTCCTCGGCCGCATCGACGATCAGGTCAAGCTGCGCGGCTACCGGATCGAACTCGGCGAGATCCAGGCCCAGTTGACCGCGATCCCGGGCATCAGGGACGCCGTGGTCGTGCTGCGCACGGACGACCGGGGGGAGAAGTCCCTCGCCGCCTACGTCGTCCCCGAGAGCGGCACCGCCGACCCGCAGGCCATCCGCGCCCACCTGGCCGGGGCGCTGCCGGAGTACATGGTCCCCGCCACCGTCGCGGAGCTGCTGGCCATCCCGCTGACCTCGAACGGGAAGCTGGACCACCGGGCCCTGCCCGCCATCGAGGCTCCGGCCGGCGACCACTGCGCGCCGGCCACCCCCACCGAGGAGCGCATCGCCGAGATCTGGGCGGACATCCTGGGCCTGGAACGGGTCAGCGTCCTGGACAGCTTCTTCGAGATCGGTGGCCACTCGATCCTCGCGATCCGCATGACCGCGCAGCTCCAGGACGAGTTCGACGTCAACCTCACCATTCGAACGGTGTTCGACATGCCTACGGTCCGCGGACTGGCCGAGGCGATCGAGAACGAGATCAAGGCGGAGATCGAGCGGCTTGCCGACTCCGAGCTCATCGACAACTAGCGCTGGCGGGAGACCAGGGATCATGAACACCGGCGACAAGTCGTCCACCAAGCAGAACGCGGCCAACCTGCGGGAGGAGCTGCTGCGCCGCCGCCTGGCGGGCAAGCGCGGCAACCACCGGCCGGCCATCACCGCCGCCGACCGCGAGCAGCCGCTGCCGCTCTCGTTCGGTCAGGAGCAGATGTGGGTCCTCAACCGGATGGACCCCGAGAGCCCTGAGTACCTCGTCCCGTTGGCGCTGCGGCTGACCGGCGCGCTGGACGTCGGCGCCCTGCGCACCGCCTGGGACCGGATCGTGGCACGGCACGAGATCCTGCGCACCCGGTACGCGCTGGTGGGCGAGCGCCCGGTGCAGCGGGTCGACGCGGCCCGGCCGCTGGACATCGCCGTCGTCGACCTGTCGCACCTCCCGGCCGACGACCGGGAGGTGCGGGCCCGCGCCCTGGCGGAGGAGGAGGCCGCCGCCCCCTTCGACCTGGAGCGCGAGTGGCCGGTGCGGGCGAAGCTGTTCACCCTGGCCGACGACGACCACCTGCTCGTTGTCACCCTCCACCACATTGCCTGCGACGCCTGGTCGGTGGGCATCGTCACGCGGGAGCTGGACCGGTTCTACCGCGCGGCCGTCACCGGCCAGGACGACCAGCCGGCCCCGCTGCCCCTCCAGTACGCCGACTATGCGGCCTGGCAGCGCGGCGAACTGAGCGGCCCCGCCCTGGAGCGCCAGCTCTCCTACTGGCGCGAGCAGCTCGCCGGTCTGCCGGTACTGGACCTGCCCACCGACCGTCAGCGGCCCGCCCTGCGCGACCCGAGCGGCGCCTCGGTGCCGTTCAGCATCCCGGCCGACCTGGCCGGGCGCGTCGGCGAACTCGCCCGTCGGCACGGCGTCACCCGCTTCGTCGTCCTGCTCACCGCCTACCAGGTGCTGCTCTCCCGCTACACCCGCAGCACCGACATCCCGGTCGGCGTGACCGTCTCCGGACGCAACCGCCCCGAGCTGCAGGAACTCGTCGGCTACGGCATCAACGTCCTGGTGGCCCGCGCCGCCTGGACCGGCGACCCGTCCTTCGCCGAACTGGTCACCGCCGGCCGCGGCACCGTCCTCGACGCGTACGAACACCAGGCCGTGCCGTTCGCCCGCCTCGTGGACGAGCTGCAGCCCGAGCGCGACCTCTCCCGCACCCCGCTCTACCAGGTCGACTTCATCATGCGCGAGCAGCGTGACGCCGGCCTGGAGCTGCCCGGCGTCTCCGTGCGGCGCGAATCCGGTGAGGGCATCGCCAAGGTCGACCTCACCCTGGACGTCGAGGACGTCCAGGACGGCCCGCTCAACGCCCGGCTGGACTTCGCCACCGCGCTGTTCGACCGGACCACCGCCGAGCGCTTCGCCCGCCAGTACGTCCAGGTGCTGGAGAGCGCCACCGCCGACCCCGGGGCGCCGCTGTCCACCTTGGAGATCCTCCCCGAGGAGGAGCGCCGCCTGGTGCTCGGCAGCTGGGCCGACGGCGGAGCCGCCGAGCGGCCGCAGCTCACCGTCGACCTGATCCGCGCCCAGGCCGCCGCCACCCCCGACGCGGTCGCCGTCGTCGTCGGCGAGGAGCACCTCACCTACCGCGAGCTGGACGAGCAGTCCAACCGGATCGCCCGGTGCGTGCTCGAACTGGGCGCCCGCCCCGACATGCTCATCGGCGTCTGCCTGAACCGCGACGTCCACCTCGTCCCCACCCTGGTCGGCATCTGGAAGGCCGGCGCCGCCTACCTCCCGCTGGACCCGAGCGTCCCCATCGACCGCCTCCGCTTCATGCTGGAGGACACCCAGGCGTCGATCGTGGTCACCACCGGCCAGCACATCCCCACCCTGGCCGGCATCCACTACGGCACCTTCCTCGTGCTGGACCAGGACCAGTACCTCGTCGACGAGCAGCCGGACACCGACCCCCTCGTCCCGCTCGACCCGCAGGCGCTGGCCTACGTCATCTACACCTCCGGCTCCACCGGGCGCCCCAAGGGCGTCATGATCCACCAGCACGGCCTCGCCAACTACCTGCGGTGGACAGTCGGTTCGTACGCCGCCCACGGGAACGCCGGCGCGCCGCTGTTCTCCTCCATCTCCTTCGACCTCGGCATCCCCGACCTCTTCACCCCGCTGATCACCGGCCAGTCGGTCCACCTCATGCCGATGGACCTCGACACCGCCACCCTCGGCCCCGCCCTCGCGGCGGCCGGCCCGTTCAGCTTCATCAAGCTCACCCCCGGCCACCTCGACCTGCTCACCCACCAGCTCACCCCCGAGCAGGCCCACGGCCTCGCTGGCCTGGTGATCGCGGCCGGCGACACCTTCCCCACCTCGCTCGCCGACCGCTGGCAGCGGCTCGCCGGCCCCGGCGGCACCATGGTCGGCTCGGAGTACGGCCCGACCGAGATCACCATCGGCAACTCCGGCAGCCCGATCACCGACCTGCCCGCGGCCGAGCTCATCCCGCTCGGGGAGCCCATCCCCAACAGCACCATGTACGTCCTCACGGACGACCTCGCCCCCGTCCCCGTCGGGGTGCCGGGCGAGATCTACATCGGCGGCGACGGTCTGGCCCGTGGTTACCTGGGCCGCCCGGACCTGACGGCGGAGAAGTTCGTCCCCAACCCCTTCGGCCCGGCCGGCTCCCGCCTCTACCGCGCCGGCGACCTGGCCCGCTGGCTCGCGGACGGCTCGCTGGACTTCCTCGGCCGCATCGACAACCAGGTCAAGATCCGCGGCTACCGCATCGAACTCGGCGAGATCGAGGCCCGCCTGCGCCTGCACCCGACCGTCGGGGACACCGTCGTCAGCGTGCGCGAACCCAGCCCCGGCAACAAGCGGCTCACCGCCTACGTGGTCGCCGCCGACGGCGACACCTTCGACCCGGAGGTGCTGCGCGCCCACCTGGCCGCCGCGCTGCCCGAGTACATGGTGCCGACCGCCTTCGTCGCCATCGACAGCATCCCGCTGACCGGAAACGGCAAGGTCGACCACCGCGCGCTGCCCGCCCCGGGCGAAGCGGCCGCCGGCGGCCACCGCGCGCCGGCCACCGCCCTCGAGGAGGAGCTGACCGGGATCTGGGGCGAGGTGCTCGGCCTGCAGCGCATCAGCGTCCTCGACAGCTTCTTCGAGCTCGGCGGCGACTCCATCGGCGTCGTCCGCCTGGTCGGCGCCCTGCGCACCGCCGGCTACGACCTCACCGTCCGGGACGTCTTCCAGCACCGCACCGTCGCGTCCCTCGCCGAGCACCTCGCCGGCCAGGCCACCGACGGGTCGCTGGTCACCGCCGTGGAGTCGTTCGCGCTGATCGGCGACGAGGACCGCGTCGCGCTGCCCGAGGGCGTCGTGGATGCCTACCCGCTGTCGCAGATCCAGACCGGCATGCTGGCCGAGATGCTGGCCGCCCAGGACGACGGCGCGGGCAAGGACGTCTACCACAACGTCAACCTCTTCCGGATGGCGGACGGTCGCCCGCTCGACCAGGACGCGCTGCGCGGAGCCCTGCGGGAGGTCCTGAACCGCCACCAGGTGCTGCGCACGTCCATCCACCTCAACGGCTACTCCCAGCCGCTCCAGCTCGTCCACGCCGAGATCGGTGACCTCCCGCTGCGCGTCGAGGACCTGCGCGGCCTGGACACCGCGGAGCAGGAACGCCGCGAGGCCGCCGGCCTCGCCCACGAGCGCGACAGCGCCTTCGACCTGACCGTCGCCCCGCTGCTGCGCGTCGGCGTGAACATCGAGTCGGACGACGCCTGGTCGCTCACCCTCAGCCACTGCCACGCCGTCACCGACGGCTGGACCCTGAACACGCTGCTGATGGAGCTGGTGGAGTGCTACCGGGAGCTGCGCGACGGCCGTGAGCTGCCCGCCTACGAGGCGCCGGCCGTCCGGTTCGCGGACTTCGTCGCGGCGGAGCTGGAGTCGCTGGCCTCCGAGGAGGACCGTGCCTTCTGGCAGGACGTGGTGGCGGAGCACGCGCCGCTGCGGCTGCCGGAGTCGTGGGCCGACCCGCAGGGCGGTACGCGCGACCGGCACGGCGTACGGGTGCCCTTCCTCGACCTGGAGGAGGAGCTGCACCGGCTCGCCAACGACGCCAAGGCCTCGGTGAAGAGCGTGCTGCTGGCGGCGCACCTGAAGGTGCTGGGCATGCTCAGTGCGGAGGAGGCCATTCACGCGGGCGTGGTCTACCACGGGCGTCTGGAGGCGCCGGGTGCGGAGCGGGTGCTGGGCATGCACCTGAACACGCTGCCGTTCCCCGCCACCCGCGCGTCGGGCACCTGGCGTGAGGTGGTGGAGCGGGTCTTCGCGCAGGAGGCGGAGATCTGGGCCCACCGCCGCTACCCGCTGCCCGCCATCCAGCGCGACAGCGGCACCCGCGAGCGGCTCGTCTCCGTCCTCTTCGAGTACCAGGACTTCGGCCAGCTCGGCACCGCGAGCGTCGGCACCTCGGTCCAGCAGGACATCGGCGGCAACGAGTTCGCGCTCAACGTGACCGCCTCCGACGGGCACATCGCCCTCAACACGACGTCGGACGTCGTGAGCCGGGCCGCACTCGAGCGGCTGGGTGCGCTGTACCGGTTGGTGCTGGAGGCGATGGCGGCGGATCCGGACGGTGACGCGTCGGGTGTGGTGTTGCCGGAGGCGGAGCGGGTCGCGCTGGTGCGTGGTGGTTCGTCGGTGGAGTGGGGTGCGGGTTCGGCTCTGGAGTTGTTCCGGGCTCGTGCGGCGGCTGCGCCGGATGCGGTCGCGGTGGTGTTCGGTGAGGAGCGGGTTTCGTATGGCGAGCTGGACGCGTGGTCCTCGCGGATCGCGGGCCGGCTGCGTGGGCGGGGGGTCGGGTCCGGATCGGTTGTGGGTCTGTTTGTGGACCGTGGTCCGGGTGTTGTGGCGGCGATGCTGGGTGTGTGGAAGGCGGGGGCTGCGTATGTTCCGGTCGATCCGTCGCTTCCGGCCGAGCGGGTGGGCTACATGCTCGCCGACTCGGGTGCCGCGCTCGTTCTGACCGACGCCGACCCGGCCGGCCGGCTCGGTGAGTACGCGGGTCCGTGGCTGGAGCTGGCAGGCGGTTCCGAGGAGAGCTGGGAGGGCGTCACCCCGGCCGCCGACGAACTGGCGTACGTGCTCTACACCTCGGGTTCGACCGGTCGCCCGAAGGGTGTGATGATCGGGCACGGTGCGCTGGTGAACCTGCTGGGTTCGATCCGTGACGACGTGACTCCGGGTGCTCCGGGCACGTGGCTGGCTTCGACGTCGGTGTCGTTCGACATCTCGGGTCTGGAGCTGCACCTGCCGTTGATCTCCGGCGGGAGCATCGTGCTGGCCTCGGCCGAGCAGGCGAAGGATGCCGCGGCGCTGGTGGAGCTGGTGGCCCGTAACGAGGTCACGCATGTCCAGGCGACTCCGTCGGGCTGGCGCCTGCTGCTGGCGGCGGGCTTTGAGGACGTGTCGGTGACCGCCCTGGTGGGCGGCGAGGCGTTGACCGCCGGCCTGGCGCGGGAGCTGCTGCCGCAGGTCGGCCGCCTGGTGAACGTCTACGGTCCGACCGAGACGACGATCTGGTCCGCCCAGGGTGAGGTCCCGGACGGGGTGGAGCGGGTCTCGATCGGCGGCCCGCTGGCCAACACCCGGCTGCACGTCCTGGACGGTGGCCTTCAGCTGGTGCCGCAGGGTGTGACGGGTGAGCTGTTCATCGGTGGTGACGGTCTGGCCCGTGGTTACCTGGGCCGCCCGGATCTGACGGCGGAGAAGTTCGTTCCGAACCCCTTCGGGCCGGCCGGCTCCCGCCTGTATGCGACGGGTGACCTGGCCCGTGTCCTCGCGGACGGCACCCTGGAATGCCTGGGCCGCATCGACGGCCAGGTGAAGGTGCGCGGTTACCGCATCGAGCTGGGCGAGATCGAGAGCGCCCTGCGCGAGCACGCCTGGGTTCGTGACGCCGTCGTGACGGCCCAGGAGGACGCGCACGGGGACAAGTCCCTGGTCGCCTACGTCGTCAGTGCCGACGACTCGGCTCCGGACACGGTCGCGCTGCGGGAGTTCCTGTCCCGCTCGCTGCCCGAGTACATGGTCCCGGCCGTCTTCGTGACCTTGGACGTCATCCCGCTGACCAACAGCGGCAAGGTCGACCACAAGGCCCTGCCGGTTGTCGACCAGACCGCTTTCGCCAGCGCCGAGATCGTCGCCCCGCGCACCCCGCTGGAGGAGCGTCTGGCCGCCATCTGGTCGGACGTCCTGGGTGTCGCCCGGGTCGGTGTCGAGGACAGCTTCTTCGAGCTCGGCGGCGACTCCATCCGCGTCGTCCGTCTGGTCGGCGCCCTGCGGGCCGCCGGCTACGAGGCTTCCATCCGGACGGTCTTCACCCACACCACCATCGCCGGCCTCGCCGGTGTTCTCGCCGGGAACGGCGGCGCATCGCTGGTCACCGCGGTGGAGCCGTTCGCGCTGATCGGTGACGGGGACCGGGCCGCGCTGCCCGAGGGTGTCGTGGACGCCTACCCGCTGTCGCAGATCCAGACCGGCATGCTCGTCGAGATGATGGCCGCTCAGGGCCGGGGCGAGTCCGCCTACCTGAACATCAACTCCTTCCGCATCCCGGACACCACGCCCTTCGACCTCGACGCCCTCACGAAGGCCGCCGCCGTCGTGACCGGCCGCCACGAGGCCCTGCGCACCTCGCTGGACTTCGAGACGTACAGCCAGCCCCTGCAACTGGTGCATGCGGAGACGACGATCCCCGTCCGCATCGAGGACCTGCGGGGTCTGACGGCCGACGAGCAGCGTGCCGCGCTACTGGCCTTCACCGCCCGGGAGGAAGCCGAGTCGTTCGACCTCGGGACCGCTCCGCTGCTGCGGATCGCGATCCACCTGGAGTCGGACGAGGCCTGGCGACTGACCTTCACCTACAACCACGCCATCGCCGAGGGCTGGAGCTACCACTCGCTGCTCATGGAGCTGCTGGCGTCCTACCAGCACCTGCGCGACGGCCGTGAGCTGCCCGCGTACGAGGCGCCGGCCGTCCGCTACGCGGACTTCATCGCGGCCGAGCTGGAGTCGCTGGCCTCCGAGGAGGACCGCGCCTTCTGGCGGAACGTCGTCGCCGACCACACGCCGTTCGAGCTGCCGTCGGGGTGGCGCGCCCAGGGCGGTGCGAAGGAGCCCTACCGCCTGGAGGTCGACTACCGCGACCTGGAGGACGGGCTGCGCCGGCTGGCGCGCCGCACGAGCACCTCGCTGAAGAGCGTGCTGCTGGCCGCCCACCTCAAGGTGCTGAGCATGCTCAGCCCGGAGCGGGCCTTTCATACCGGCGTGGTCTACCACGGGCGTCTGGAGGCGCCGGGTGCGGAGCGGGTGCTGGGCATGCACCTGAACACGCTGCCGTTCCCCGCCACCCGCCCGTCCGGCACCTGGCGCCAGCTGGTGGAGCAGGTCTTCGCGCAGGAGGCGGAGACCTGGGCCCACCGCCGCTACCCGCTGCCCGCCGTCCAGCGCGACAGCGGCACCTCCCAGCGCCTGCTCACGGTGATGTTCGACCACCAGAACTTCCACCAGGTCGACACCGGCACCGTGGACGCCGGCGCGGGGCTGGGCGTCGGCGTCAACGAGTTCGCGCTCGCGGTCATCGCCACCGGCGGTGTCCTCGCGATCAAGTCCAGCACGGACGAGCTCGGCCGGGATCGCGCCGAACAGCTCTCCGCCATGTACCGGCTCGTACTCGAAGCCATGGCCTCGGACCCCGAAGGCGACGCCACCGCCGCCTACATACCCCACTTGGAGCAGACCGCAGTGCCTCGGATGCGTACGGAACCAGACCAGCGCGAGCTGTCCCTCGACCTCTTCCGCGCTCGTGCGGTTGCTTCGCCGGATGCGGTCGCGGTGGTGTTCGGCGGGGAGCGGGTGTCGTACGGCGAGCTGGACGCGTGGTCCTCGCGGATCGCGGGCCGGCTGCGCGGGCAGGGGGTCGGGTCCGGATCGGTGGTCGGTCTGTACCTCGACCGCGGCCCCGGTGTCCTGGCGGCGATGCTGGGCGTCTGGAAGGCGGGTGCCGCCTACCTCCCGGTCGATCCGTCGCTTCCGGCCGAGCGGGTGGGCTACATGCTCGCCGACTCGGGTGCCGCGCTCGTCCTGACCGACGCCGACCCGACGGACCGGCTCGGTGAGTACGCGGGTCCGTGGCTGGCGCTGGACGGCGGTTCCGAGGAGAGCTGGGAGGGCGTCACCCCGGCCGCCGACGAACTGGCGTACGTCCTCTACACCTCCGGATCCACCGGTCGTCCCAAGGGTGTGATGATCGGCCACGGTGCGCTGGTGAACCTGCTGGGTTCGATCCGCGACGACGTGACCCCCGGCCGCCCGGGCACCTGGCTGGCCTCGACCTCGGTGTCGTTCGACATCTCGGGTCTGGAGCTGCACCTGCCGCTGATCACCGGCGGGAAGATCGTCCTGGCCTCGGCCGAACAGGCCAAGGACGCCGCCGCGCTCGTCGAGCTGGTGGCCCGGAACCGGGTCACCCACGTCCAGGCGACTCCGTCGGGCTGGCGCCTGCTGCTCGAGGCCGGCTTCGACAACTACGCCGTCACCGCGCTCGTCGGCGGCGAGGCGCTGACCGCCGGCCTGGCGCGGGAGCTGCTGCCGCAGGTCGGCCGCCTGGTCAACGTCTACGGTCCGACCGAGACGACGATCTGGTCCGCGCAGGGCGAGGTCCCGGACGGCGTCGAGCAGGTCTCGATCGGCGGTCCGCTGGCCAACACCCGGCTCCACGTCCTGGACGTGGACCTGAACCCGGTGCCGCAGGGTGTGACGGGCGAGCTGTTCATCGGTGGTGACGGTCTGGCCCGCGGGTACCTGGGCCGCCCGGACCTGACGGCGGAGAAGTTCGTCCCGAACCCCTTCGGGCCGGCCGGCTCCCGCCTCTACGCGACCGGCGACCTGGCCCGTGTCCTCCCGGACGGCACCCTGGAGTGCCTGGGCCGCATCGACGGCCAGGTGAAGATCCGCGGCTACCGCATCGAGCTCGGCGAGATCGAGAGCGCCCTGCGCGAGCACACCTCCGTCCGCGACGCCGTCGTGGCCGCGCACGAGGACGCCCAGGGTGACAAGTCCCTGGTCGCCTACGTGGTCCCGGCCGGCGGCTCCGGCCTGGACACGGCCGCGCTGCGGGAGTTCCTGGCCCGCTCGCTGCCCGAGTACATGGTCCCCACGGCCTTCGTCGCTCTGGACGTCATCCCGCTGACCAATAGCGGCAAGGTCGACCACAAGGCCCTGCCCGCCCCGGACGCCGACGCGTTCGCGCAGTCCGCGTACGTGGCGCCGCGTACCCCGGTGGAGGAGAGGCTGGCGGCCGTCTGGTCGGACGTCCTGGGCGTCACCCGGGTCGGCGTCGAGGACAGCTTCTTCGACCTCGGCGGCGACTCCATCCGCGTCGTCCGTCTGGTCGGCGCCCTGCGCGCCACCGGCTACGACGTGACGGTGCAGGATGTCTTCGAGCTGCGGACCGTCGCCCGCCTGGCTCAGAAGCTGAGCGGTCAGGAGGCCGGCGCATCGCTGGTCACCACGGTGGAGCCGTTCGCGCTGATCGGTGACGAGGACCGGGCCGCGCTGCCCGAGGGCGTCGTGGACGCCTACCCGCTGTCGCAGGTCCAGACCGGCATGCTCGTCGAGATGATGGCGAACCCGGGCACCGCCGTCTACCACAACCTCAACTCCTTCCTGATCCCGGACACCCGGCCCTTCCAGCCGGAGACGCTGCGCGCCGCCCTCGCGCACGTCGTGCAGCGGCACGACATCCTGCGCACCTCGGTCGAGATGACCGGCTACTCGCAGCCGCTCCAGTTCGTCCACGCCACCGCCGAGCTGCCGCTCTCGCTGCACGACCTGCGCGAGCTCGACGCGGCCGGGCTCGACGCCGCCCGCGCGGAGTTCGCCGCGCTGGACCGCGCCACCCCGTTCGACGTGACCGCCGCCCCGCTGGTCCGGCTCGCCGTCCACCTGGAGTCGGACGAGGCCTGGCGCCTGGTCCTCAGCCACTGCCACGCGGTGACCGAGGGCTGGACCGCCAACTCCCTGATGACCGAGATCGTGGCCGCCTACCAGCAGCTGCGCGACCGGGGCGAGGCCACTGACGAGGAGGCGCCGGCCGTCCGGTACGCCGACTTCATCGCGGCCGAGCTGGAGTCGCTGGCCTCCGAGCAGGACCGCGCCTTCTGGCGGGACGTCATCGGCCGGCACGCGCCCATGCTCGTGCCCGCCGGCTGGGGCGAGAGCACCGGCACCGTCGAGCGGCACTGGGCCCACGCACCGTTCGCGGACCTGGAGGAGGACCTGCGCCGACTCGCCGCCCGCGCGCGCACCTCGCTGAAGAGTGTGCTGCTGGCCGCGCACCTGAAGGTGCTGGGTTCGCTGACCTCGGAGGAGGCCTTCCACACTGGTGTGGTCTACCACGGGCGTCTGGAGGCGCCGGGTGCGGAGCGGGTGCTGGGCATGCACCTGAACACCCTGCCGTTCCCGGCCACCCGTCCGTCCGGCACCTGGCGTGAACTGGTGGAGGGCGTGTACGCCCGCGAGTCGGAGATCTGGGCCCACCGCCGCTACCCGCTGCCCGCCATCCAGCGCGACAGCGGCACCGGCGAGCGCCTGATCACGATGCTCTTCGACCACCAGGACTTCCACCAGGTCGACACCGACACCGTCGACGTCGACGCCAACATCGGCGACGGCGTGAACGAGTTCGCGGTCAACGTCACCGCGGCCCGCGGCCGGATCTCCATCGGCAGCACCACCGAGGTGCTGAGCGGGTGGAACCTGGCGCGGCTGGCGGAGATGTACCGGCTGGTGCTGGAGGCGATGGTCGCGGACTTCGACGGGGACGCCTCGGTGGCGTGCCTGCCGGGGGCGGAGCGGGCCTCGTTGGTGGGTGAGTGGAACGCCACGGTGGAGGTGCCGGTCGACGGTTGCCTGCACGAGGTGTTCGCGGAGCAGGCGGTCCGTACTCCGGACGCGGTCGCGGTGGTCTTCGGCGCCGAGTCGCTGACGTATGCACAGGTGGACGAGCGGGCCAACAGGCTGGCGCAGCGCCTGGTCGCGCTGGGTGCCGGCCCGGACGACCTCGTGGGTGTCTCGTTGGAGCGCGGTCTGGACCTGGTTCCGACTCTGCTGGGTGTGATGAAGTCGGGTGCGGCCTACCTGCCGCTGGACCCGGTGAACCCGGACGAGCGCCTGTCCTACATCCTTCAGGACGCGGGTGCCCGGATCCTGGTGACCGAGTCCTCGCTGGCCGGCCGGCTGACGGGCTCGTTCGAGGGCCGGGTCGTGGTGCTGGACGACGAGGCGGAGCAGGCGCTGATCGCCGGGCTTCCGGCCGTCGCGCCGGCCACCGCGGTCACCCCGGACAACCTGATCTACGTCATCTACACCTCCGGCTCCACCGGAAAGCCCAAGGGCGTCGCCCTCAGCCACGCCAACGTCCTGCGCCTGTTCACCAGCAGTGAGCGTCACTACCACTTCGACGCCCAGGACGTCTGGCCGCTCTTCCACTCCTATGCCTTCGACGTGTCGGTGTGGGAGATGTGGGGCGCCCTGCTGCACGGCGGCCGCCTGGTGGTCGTCCCCGCGACGGTCACCCGCTCGCCCGACGAGTTCCTGAGCCTGCTGGTCGGGACCGGGGCCACCATCCTGTGCCAGACCCCGACCGCGTTCCGCTCGCTGGTGGCCATGGCCGCCGAGGGTGACCCGCGCATCGACCGGCTCAACCTGCGCGCCGTCGTCTTCGCGGGCGAGCGGCTCGACCTCGCCCAGCTGCTGCCGTGGACCGACCGGGTCGGTGCGCAGCGCCCCGCGCTGATCAACATGTACGGCATCACCGAGACCACGGTGCACTCCACCTTCCGCCAGATCACCGAGGAGGACCTGGCGCACCCGGCGGACAGCCCGGTCGGCATCCCGCTCGACGACACCGTGATCCACGTCCTGGACGCGGCGGGGCAGCTCGTCCCGGTCGGTGTCCCCGGTGAGATCTTCGTCGGCGGGCCCGCCGTGGCCCGCGGCTACCTGGACCGCCCCGAGCTGACCGCCGAGCGGTTCACCCCCGACCCGTTCGGTCCGGCCGGCTCGCGCCTGTACCGCAGTGGCGACCTGGCCCGCCGGCTGGCCGACGGCACCCTGGAATCGCTCGGCCGCATCGACGGCCAGGTGAAGATCCGCGGCTACCGCATCGAGCTCGGCGAGATCGAGACCGCGCTGCGCGCCCACCCGAGCGTCGGCAGCGCCGCCGTGATCGCCCGCACCTCCGAGGACGGCGAGAAGGTCCTGGTCGCCTACGTGGTCCCGGCCGAGGAGAGCGGATCGGACGCCGCCGACCTGCGGGCCCACCTGCGCGGTTCGCTGCCGGACTACATGGTCCCGGCCGCCTACGTCGCGGTCCAGGCGATCCCGCTGACCCCCAACGGCAAGCTCGACCACCGCGCGCTGCCCGCGCCGGACCGCTCGGCGTTCGCGGCCTCGCGGCACGTGGCGCCGCGCACTCCGGTGGAGGAGCGCTTCGCCGAGGTGTGGGGTGAGGTGCTGGGCCTGGAGA
>NZ_JBHVSD010000034.1:0-78201 GCF_042885395.1 Kitasatospora sp. NPDC058063 | reverse complement strand
GCCCGGGACCGGTCCCGGGCGCGCCGTCCTGCTCCTCGCCGGAGCTGCCGCGGAGGTTCCTAGGGCTTCGGCGGAGCCGGGGCACCCGCGCCCCGGCCGGCCTTGACGCCGTTCACCATCGCCTGGTGGACCGCCCGCGCGGTGCTCTCGTCGCCCGCCGGCACCGGACTGCCGGCGACCGTGTACCAGTCCAGCGCGCCGGTGTACTGGACGGTCAGCCTCGCCTCGCCGTCCACCCAGGTGGTGTGCACGGTGAGGTCGCCGGAGATGGGGCCGACCTCGGTGGTGGTCACCCCACCGGGGCCGCTGATGATCGATTGGGTGGTCCAGGTCGCCCACGACGTGCGCGGGTCCGCGGACGGCCGGGCCTGGCGGTTGCCTTGGTCGTGTTCGGTCATGCGCCTATCCTCCCCCGCGGGTGGCCCGCCGCCGGAGCAGCGACACCCGCGGTCGCGGCGACCGCCCGGTCCCACCGGGCGGTCGAGTCGGTACGGCGGACGATTCAGTCGGGTTGGCCGGGTTCGTCCAGCATGGGGGCGCCCTCCGCCCTGGAGGTGTCCTGCGCGTGCAGGTTCTGCATCGAGGGGATGCCCTCCTCGGGGTCCGCGGCGCGGACGTCCTCGTCGTCCTCGGTGCTCACCTTGGACCGGTCGCTCATGTCGGTCATCGCGGGCTCCGTCTCCTCGGCCGGTCCCGGCGCGCGGGGTCGCGGGCGCGGCAGGACCGGAGGTGTCTCTTCGCCCCTCCAGCCTGCCTCCGCCCCGGCGCCGGGGCCAGCCGGGTGACCCGGCGAGCCTCCGCGGAGCTCACCGGGACCTGCCCGGACCTCACCCGCCCGACCTCACCCGGTCGTCACCAGGTGACGGGCAGTGACCGCATGCCGTAGATGAACGAGTCGGGGCGGAACGCCAGCTCGTCGCGGGGGACGGTCAGCCGCAGCCCGGGCAGCCGCCGGAACAGCGTGGCCAGCGCGATCTGCAGCTCGGCGCGGGCGAGCGGCTGGCCGAGGCACTGGTGCACGCCGAAGCCGAAGGCCAGGTGCCGCCGGGCGTCCCGGTCCAGGTCCAGCTCGTCGACCGGCAGCCGGTCGGCGCCGCCGAACACCTCCTCGTCCCGGTTGGCGGTGGAGAGCATCGCGATCACGCCCTCCCCGGCGCGGACCGTGGTGCCGCCCAGTTCCACGTCCTCCAGCGCCACCCGGGCCACCCCGGTGTGGACGATGGTGAGGTGGCGCAGCAGCTCCTCCACCGCGCCGGGCAGGGCGGCCGGGTCGGCCAGCCTGGCGATCTGCTCGGGCCGGTCCAGCAGCAGGGCGGTGGAGAGCGAGATCATGTTCGCGGTCGTCTCGTGCCCGGCGACCAGCAGCAGGATGCCGGTGCTGGCGACCTCGCGCGGGGTGAGGTCGTCCCGGGCGGCGAGCCGGCTGATGATGTCGTCCCGCGGCTCCGTCCGCTTGCGGGCGGTCAGTTCCTCCAGGTAGTCCAGCATCTCGTCCCGGGCCGCCAGGCGCCGCTCGATCGTGCTGGCGTTGCTGAGCAGCGTTTGGCTGATGCCCTGGAAGAACTCGTGCTCCTCGTACGGGACTCCGAGCAGCAGGCAGATCACCAGGGAGGGGACGGGCAGTGCGAAGTCGGCGACCAGGTCGGCCTCGGTGCGGCCCCCGGTCATGGTGTCCAGCGCCTCGTCCACGATCCGCTGGATGTCCGGGCGCATCGCCTGGACCCGTTTGACCAGGAAGTCCCCGGTGACCATGCGGCGCAGCCGGGCGTGCTCGGGGTCGTCGAGGTTCAGGAAGCTCGGGGTCTTGGAGATCTGCTCCCGGTCGCCGGTGATCAGCAGCGGGAAGGACGGGTGGCGGATGTCGGCGCTGAACCGGCGGTCGGACAGGACGGTGCGGACCTCGGCGTAGCCGGTGGCCAGCCAGCAGGGCTCGCCGCCGGGCAGGTCGGCCCGGGTCAGCGGTGCGGCGGCGGCGGCCTCGGTGTACGCGGGCGGCGGGCCGAACGGGCAGCCGGCGGAGTGCTGGGCCGGAAGTGGGACGGCGGGGACGATGGGCGTGCTCGTCAAGGCGGGGTCTCCTTGCGTCGCGATGGTTCTCCGGTGGGGGTGGTGTGGTGATCGGACGTCCGTCAGGGGGCCGGCGCGGTGTCCGGGACGGCCCGGCCTCGGCCTACTCGGCCGGTGCGGACCCGTCCTCGACCACGGTGATCGCGCCGCCCGGGCAGAGCTGGGCGGCCAGTCTGAGATCGTCGAACTGGTCCGGCCGGAAAGAGGTCTGACGGAGTATCACCAGGCTGTCGTGGTCGTCCTGGTCGAAGACCTCGGGAACGTTCGTGACGCACATCCCGGAGCTGCAGCAGCGGTCCCGGTCGACATTCACCCGCATGGTCGGGCACCTCTCGCCAGTGCGCCGCCGGCTGCCCGGCGGCCGCCTCTCGTTGTCATTGCCAACCTAACCGGCGCTGCTCCGTCCACGGAGGGCGCGGTGGCGGGATCACCGAGAATGGCCGATTCGGCTCCCGTCGGAGCCTCCGGGCGGTGAACCAGGTTTGAATTGACGCCGTGGTGACAGTTGCGCGTCCCGCAGTCACCGTCCTCCCCCGAGCCGGCCCGGAGCCTCCCCGGATCCGGCCCGGCTCACAGCCCCTCGGCGGCGGCGATCTCCCGTACGGTCGCGACGGTGTCGGCCTCGTCGGTGCTCTTGTCCGGCCGGTAGCGCACCACCCGGGCGAACCGCAGGGTGAGACCGGCCGGATAGCGGGAGCTGCGCTGCACCCCGTCGAAGGCGATCTCGACGACCAGTTCCGGTCGGACCCGCACCGTCCAGGCGTCCCGCCCGGTCTCCCGGGCCAGCAGTTCGGCGGTCTGCCGGGCGAGCGTCTCGTCGGTCAGGCCCTTGAAGGTCTTGCCGAGCATCACCCACGGGCCCAGCCCCGGTTCGCCCGCCGCCCGGGCGCCCAGGTGCAGATTGCTGAGGAAGCCGCGCCGCCGCCCGCTGCCCCACTCGGCGGCCAGCACCACCAGGTCCAGGGTGTGCCGGGGCTTGACCTTGATCCAGCCCGCGCCGCGCCGCCCGGCCGCGTACGGGGCCGCCGGATCCTTCACCAGCACGCCCTCGTGGCCGAGCGCCAGCGTCTCCCGGAAGAAGGCCAGCGCCCGGTCGCGGTCCCCGGTCTCGACGCGGGCCGGCCGCAGGCCGTCCGGCACCGCCTCGGCCAGCGCCGCCCAGCGCTCCCGGCCGGGACGGTCCACCAGGTCCTCGCCGTCCCGGTGCAGCAGGTCGAAGAAGTAGGCGTCGAGCGGGACTTCGGCACGCAGCCGGTCCGGCTCCCGTCGGGAGGCGGTGCGTGCGGCGGTCTCCTGGAACGGGCGCGGCCGGCCGTCCGGGCCGAGCGCGATCGCCTCACCGTCCAGCACCGCCGAGCGCAGCGGCAGCGCCAGCGCGGCCTCGGCCACCTCGGGGACGCGGGCGGTGATGTCCTCCAGGCCGCGGGTGAACACCGCGACCTCCCCGCCCTCCCGGTGCACCTGCACCCGGACGCCGTCCAGCTTCCACTCCACCGCGGCCGGGCCGGTGCGCTCCAGCGCGGTGGCCACGTCCGGCGCCGAGGCGGCCAGCATCGGCCGCACCGCCCGTCCCACCTCCAGCCGGAACGCCGCGAGCGCCGGCTGCCCACCGGTCAGCGCCGCCTGCGCCACCGCGCGGGCCGACCCCCGGAACATCAACGCCCGCCGCACCGCCGCCGCCGGCACCCCGGCCGCCCGCGCCACGGCGTCCCCCACCACCGCGTCCAGCGCCCCCTGCCGCAGGTCCCCGACCAGCACCGCCCGCAGGAACCCCTGCTCCACGGCGGTCGCCCGAGCGAACAGCCCGTGCAACAAGCGCCGCCGCTCCGCCTGGGCCCCCGTCCCGTGCACCCCCGCGATCAGCTCCAGCTCCCGCTCCACCTCCCGGACCCCGAGCGAGGCCTCCGCCGCCGGCTCCGGCAGCCCCCGCAGCGCCGCGGGCCCGATCCCGGTCCGCAGCCGCTGCGACTCCCCGGACAGCAGGGCGACCGCCGCCGCCCCCTCCACCGGCCCCAGGCCCCGCAGACAACCGGCCAACAACTCCGTCTTCGCCCGCCGTCCGGCCTCCGCCGCCACCTCCCGCGACACCGACGCCAGCCGCAGCAACCCCGCCACAGCACCACCTCCACCCCCCTCAGCATCCGCCCCGGCCGCCGGCCCCGCACCACGGCCGGCGTCCCGCGCCGCCCGCTACCTCCACTTCCCGGGCAAGGAGGAGCCGTTCCGGGCGGGGGTCACGACCGCCGCCCCTCCCGCGCGGCACTGAGCGCCCGTCGCCGCAAGGCGCCGCGATGGCGCGGGGGGCGGGTGCTCTTGGCCGGGCCGGTGATCGGCGACGGGGCGACGGGGCGTCATGCTGGGGGCCCGCACCACCTTCCGAGTGATGGAGACCGAGATGAGCGACACCCCCACGACCCGCTGGAGCGTCGGCGTGCCCGAGGCCGGTGACTTCGAGGCCTGGCGCGAACTGTTCCGTGGGTACGGCGAGTTCTACCGGGTCCCGGTTCCGGAGGAGAAGGCCGAGCTGGTCTGGTCCTGGCTGATGGACCCGGGGCACGAGGTGGCGGGGCTCCTGGTGCGGGACGGCGGCGGTAGGCCGGTCGGCCTCGCGCACTACCGGCCGTTCGCGCGACCTCTGCACGGGGCCGTCGGCTGCTTCCTGGACGATCTGTTCGTGGCGCCCGAGGTCCGGGGCGGCGGCGCGGTGGACGCGCTGTTGGGCCGGCTGCGGGAAATCGCGGCGGAACGCGGCTGGAACACCGTCCGCTGGATCACCTCCGAGGACAATTACCGGGCCCGCGGAAAATACGACAAGGTCGCCGTCCGGACCAGGTTCCTCACCTACGACATGGCCCCGGAGGCACCGGTCGGCTGAGGCCGCGGCCCGACCGCCGGACATTCGTTCGGAGTTTCTGTTATCGGCGCCCGGCCGGGAGGTCTCCCATGTGTCGACACCCGACCAGTCGACCCGGAACAGAAAGCGTGGCCACGTGAACAGCGACGACAGGACGACCATCCTCCCGGCGAGCGGAGGCGGCGCCGGCAGCGACAGCGGGAGTGGAACCGGCGGCCGCTCCGGCGGCCGGGCGGCACGGCGGGCTGCCGAGCGGCACACCGGGCGCGGCCGGCGGGCGCGTCGGCGCGGCGGGATCGTGCCGGTCACCGCGGTCGTCGCGGCCGTGGCCGGCACCGGGCTGTTCGCCGCGCTGGCTGGCGCGGGCTACGCGGCGTACGGCGGCAAGCAGACCGACCGGGACACGGCGGGCCGGTCGCTCTCCGCCGACATGCTGATCTCCGCGGAGCTGGGCACGCGCGAGGGCATCCAGGTGCCCGGCGCCGGCGGGACGAACCCGGACGTCCTTCCCCCGGCCGCCCCCACCCCCACCGCCACCGACCCGGCGGCCGTTCCGAGCACCTCGCTCACGCCGACCACGACCGCTCCGGCCCCCCCGGCGGCCGCGGCCACCCCCGCCCCGAACGCCGCGCCCACCCTCACGGCCTCCGCGCCCAAGGAGGCCTCGAACGCCGCCCGGGCCGCCACGGGCGGCTTCCCGTTCCCGCCCAAGCGGCCCACCGCGGCCCCGCCGGCGGGCGGCGGCGCGGCTCCGTCGTACGCCCAGCAGGTCGTGGACCTGGTCAACGTCGAGCGCGGCAAGGCCGGCTGCGGGCCGGTCAGCGCCGAGCCCCGGCTGGCGAGCGCAGCTCAGGCGCACAGCGACGACATGGCCAACCGCAACTACTTCGACCACGCCAGCCCCGAGGGGTACCACGCCGACCACCGGATCGAGGCGGCCGGCTACAGCTGGAGCACCTGGGGCGAGAACATCGCCCGCGGCCAGAAGGACCCGGCCGACGTGATGAAGTCCTGGATGAACAGCCCCGGCCACCGGGCCAACATCCTCAACTGCTCGTTCAAGCAGCTCGGTGTGGGCGTGCGGACCGGCGCCAACGGTCCGTGGTGGACCCAGGTGTTCGCGTCCCCGGAGTGAACCGGCCTGGCCCGGCCTGGCCTGGCCCGGTCCGGGCTCCGGCTCGGGCCGAGTAGTCCGGACCGATTTTCCGATTCCGTGCACATTGTTGTTATCTGATCACTCCACACGGGTCTCCGAGGAGGCAGCGGCGGACGGATACACGGCAAGACGGAGTGCGGACCATGAACGCTGATGTGCAGAACAGGACCGGGACCACCCTGGTGCTAGCGGCGCAGGCAGGTGACCGGCAGGCCCAGGAGGCGCTGGTCGCCGCCTGGCTGCCGCTCGTCTACAACGTGGCCGGCCGCGCCCTCGGCGGCCACGCCGACGTGGACGACGTCGCGCAGGAGACCATGATCCGCGCCCTGGACGGCCTGGACGGGCTCCGCGACCCCGAGTCCTTCCGGTCCTGGCTGGTCGCCATCACCATGAACCAGGTGCGCCGCCGGCACGCCGCCGGCCAGCAGCAGCCGACCGTCGGCGGGCTGGACGAGACCTGGGAGGTCGCCGACCCCCGGGCCGACTTCACGGACCTCACCATCCTGCGCCTCGGCCTGTCCGGCCAGCGCCGCGAGGTGGCCGAGGCCACCCGCTGGCTGGACCCGGACGACCGGGAACTGCTCGCCCTCTGGTGGCTGGAGGCCGCCGGCGAACTGACCCGGGCCGAACTCGCCGACGCCCTCGACCTGAGCCCGCAGCACACCGCCGTGCGCGTACAGCGGATGAAGAAGCAGCTCGAAGCCGGCCGCATCGTCGTCCGCGCGCTCTGCGCCTACCCCCGCTGCCCCGGACTGACCGAGCTCACCGCGGGCTTCGACGGCACCCCGAACTCGGTCTGGCGCAAGCGCATAGCCCGCCACATCCGCGACTGCGCCGACTGCGACGGCCTCGGCCGGGACCTCTTCCCGGCGGAGGGACTGCTGGCCGGCCTCGCCCTGGTGCCGATCCCGCTCGACTGGCCCGTGCTGCTGCACTTCCAGCACACCGCGGCCGCCGTCGTCTCCTCGGCGGCCGCCACCGGAACGGGAGCCTCCACCGGAGCGGGGGCCGGGGCTCACGCCGGCGCCGGGGCGCATGCGGGAGGGCACGGCGGCTGGGCCGGCACCGCGGCCCGCAAGGCCGTCCTGGCGAGCGGGGCGGCCGCGGCGGTCGCGGTGACCACCCTGGCCCTGGTCTGGCCGCAGGCCGAACCCCCGCAGCCGACGGCGCCCGAGCCCACCGCTCCGGCCGCGGCACCGGACACCCCGACGGCCGCCGCCGCACCCGTCGCCCCCGAGCCGACCCCGCTGCCCGCGGAGAGCCCGACGGCGACGGCGACGCCCGCACCGACGCCCACCGCGACCCGCACCGCCGCCGCGACACCGCCGCCCAACCCGGAACGCCAGCTGGTGGACCTGGTCAACGCCGAACGCGCCAGGGCCGGTTGCGCCCCGCTGCGGATCGACCCCCGGCTGCACGGCACGGCCCAGAAGCACGCGGACGACATGGCCACCCGCGGCTTCTTCGACCACGTCAACCCGGAGGGCGTCCGCACCGAGGCCCGGATCACCGCCGCCGGCTACCGCTGGTCCCAGTGGGGCGAGAACCTCGACCGGGGCCCGACCACCCCGGCCGCCGTCTTCGCCCGCTGGATGGACGGCGGAATCCACCAGTCCAACATGCTCGACTGCGGATTCAAGGACATCGGCGTCGGCTTCGCCACCAGCTCCGCCGGCACCCCCTACTGGACCCAGGACCTCGGAGCCCCGATGTCCTGAATCGTGACCGTGACCGTGACCGGGGCGGTGGGCTCCGGCGCCGGACTACGCGGGCGTGGCCGCCACCAGGCCGTTCGCCGACCCGGTCACATAGCCGGTGGCGTCCCCGAGGACGCCGCCCGCGTCACCGACCTGCCCGGGCACCACGTCCGGAGCGCTGCTCAGCGGCCCGGGCAGTCCCTCCTGCCCGCCCACGGCACTGGCGTGCGCACTCGGCGCGGTGAGGGAGGCCACGACACCAACGGCGAGCGAGGCAACGGCGAGCATGCTGCGCTTCTTCATGGCCGGTCCAACGACGCTGCGCCGGAAGGGTTACGGCCCGGACCTGCCGCGGGCCCGCGGCAGGGGTGTCCGGAAGCGTTGGACGGCCCGCGAACCGACCGGGACTCTGCCGGGCGGCGGGCGGGCCGTGGGAACCACCATGGCCCCACCTGCCCCTGCCGGTCAGGGGCGCGTACGGTGCGACCGGACGCACGGCGGCGCGCCGGGCGTGCACCAGCAGCCCCAGCCGCGCCGTCAGAGCGTTCCGGAGCCCCGCGCCACCCCGGGCCCGCCCGCCCCTGCGGCCCCACGCTCCCAGGCCGAGGGCCCGGGAACCGCCACCCCCGCAGCGCCCGGCGCGGCCGGAACCGCCACCCCCGCAGCGCCCGGCGCGGCCGGAACCGCCGGCACCGCCCCCGCCGGGCCGGCCGGGCCCACCACCCAGTCCGGATGCCCCGGCATCGGCGGCGTCCGCAGCCCGTACAGCCAGTCGTGGAGGAAGCCGCGCAGGTCCTGCCCGGACACCGCGGAGGCCGTCCGCACGTAGTCCTCGGTGGTCGCGTTCCCGTACCGGTGGGCGCCCAGGAAGGTGCGCTCGATCCGGTCGAAGGCCTCCGCCCCGACCTTCTCCCGCAGCGCGAACAGCACCAGCGCGCCGCCGGTGTACCGCTGGCTGTCGAAGAGGTCGGCGGCGGTGGGGGAGGCGACCGGCCCGGAGTCGTGCCGCCACTGGTCGCCCAGCCCGTAGACGTGGCGCATCCGGTCGACCAGCGTGGTGTGGCCCCAGGCGTCCGGCCACCCGCGCTCGTAGCGGTACATCAGCCCGTAGAAGTCGGCGTGGCCCTCGTTGAGCCAGAGGTCGGACCACCGGGCGGGGGAGACGCTGTTGCCGAACCAGGAGTGGACCAGCTCGTGCATCATGTGCGAGCCGATCGCCGGCTCTGCCTGCCGCAGGAAGTCCGGCTTGTACAGGGTGAGCGTCTGGGTCTCCAGACCGGTGAAGGCGAACGCGGCCGGGTCGTCCGAGTCGACCGGCAGGATCCCGTACACCTCGAACGGGAACCGCCCCAGGTGGGCTTCCGCCCACACGAGCTGACCGGCGGTGAGGGCGAGCGCGGGCTCCAGCTCGGCGGCGCGGGCGGTCGGCACGACGTCGCGCAGGGGCAGGCCGTGCGGGCCGGTGCGCTCACGCACGGTGTAGTCGCCGACCGAGACCTGGACCAGTTCGGTGGCCATCGGCTCACGGGAGACGTACCGGCGGGTGGTGCGGCCGTCGCCCAGCCGCTCGGTGGCCGTCAACTCGCCGTTGGCCACGCCGAGGAGAGCGTCCGGGGCGGTCACCGCGATGGTGAACCGGGCCTTGTCGCCCGGGTGGTCGTTGCACGGGAAGACGGTGTGCGCGCTGTTGGGCTGGCCGGCCACCGCGAAGCCGTCCGGGGTGGGGACCCAGCCGGTGTGCGGCAGCGCGGCACGGGGATCGGCGCTGTACTCGACGGTGAGCCGGGTGACGGCGCCCGGCAGGAACGGCCCGGCCGGGGTGACCGTCAGCTTCTCGTCGTGGGCCGCGAAGTCCGCCGGCCGTCCGTCGACCCGGACGCCGCGCACGGTCAGCCCGAGCGCGTCCAGCTCCAGCCGGGCGAGGGCGCGGTCCGGCCGTACGGTGATCACGGCCGTGCCGTCCACCGTCCTGGTCCCGGCCCGGTACTCGAAGGCCAGGTCGTACCCGAGCGCCCGGTACCCGGTGTTCCCGAGCGAGGGGAAGACCGGATCGCCCGGCCCGTCGGCGGCGCCGGCCGTCGGCACGCTCGCGGAGAGCAGGACCGCGCTGAGCACGAGCGAGGGGAGCAGACCGGCGCGGGGCCTGAACAAGGGTGATCACCGCACTTCACGAGACTTCACGAGCGGGAGCGGGGGCGAGGGCGGGATCCGCCGGAACGGGGAGCCCGGCCACGGACGGATGCTAGTGGACTGCCGCAGGGGCCCGGGCGCGATCGGTGCGCTTCGACGACACACCGTGGTCCCCCGGACGGCCCAGGGTGATGGCGCGGCCGCCGCACGCGGTCTACCGTGAGGAGTGCATCGTCCCCTGACGGACGATCCACGGCCGTCGGAAAACCTGGCCAGGTCCGGCGGCCGTACTCTCTTGCCCCGGCACCGCGTGCCCGGCCGCACCCCGTAGGCTGGCGGCTCTGACGACGCCCGCGTACCGGATGCCAGGAGCCGCCGTGACCAGCCCAGCTTCACCCGTTCTGGTGATCGGCGAGTGCGTGGCCGACATCGTCCGATCGGGTGCGGAGCCGGACCGGGTGCACCCCGGCGGCAGCCCCGCGAACGTCGCCTACGGCCTGGCCCGGCTGGGCCGCCCGGCCGTGCTGCTCACCGAACTGGGGCCGGACGCCAACGGCCGGCTGATCCGGCGGCACCTGGAGTCGGCGGGTGTGCGGGTGCGGGCGGCCGAGGTCGCCCGGACGCCCTCGGCGGTGGTGGAGCTGGACGGGCAGGGGCGGGCCCGCTACACCTTCGACATCCGCTGGACGCTCCCGCCGACCGACCTCGCCGAGCCGCCCGCCGCGATCCACCTCGGCTCGATCGCCGCGGTCACCGAGCCCGGCGCGGGCTCGGTGCTGGCGCTGGTCGAGCGCTGGCGCGGGCGGGCGCGGATCAGCTACGACCCGAACGTGCGCCCGGCGCTGATGGGCGACCGGGCCGAGTCCGTCCGCCGGGTCGAGCGCTGGGTGGCGCTGAGCGACCTGGTCAAGGCCAGCGACGAGGACCTCGCCTGGCTCTACCCGGGCGAGCGGCCCGAGGCGGTCGCCGAGCGCTGGCTGGCCCTCGGCCCGGCCGTGGTCGCGGTCACCCTCGGGGCCGAGGGCGCGTTCGCCCGCACCGCCGAGGGCGGACACGCCGAGGCCGCGGCCCTCCCGGTGCCGGTCGCCGACACCGTGGGTGCCGGCGACTCCTTCATGGCCGCCTTCCTGCACGCCCGCACGGCCGGCGCCGACCTCGCGGTCTGCCTCACCCACGGGGTGACGGCGGCCGCGCTGACCGTCGCCCGCCCGGGCGCCAACCCGCCCTCGGCGGCCGAACTCGCGGCCGCCCTGATGGACGGGCCGCCGTCCCACGCCCCGGCGAGTGCCGGCTAGCCGGTCCCAACCCGCCTACCGAGCAAGGGCGGTGAGGTTCTTCCCGTACCAGACCTCGGCGTAAGGGCCGCTGCTGTAGGCGGGGATCTCCCGGTACCCGTTCCTCAGGTAGAGCGCGCGGGCCTCGGTCAGGTCGAGGCGGGTGTCGAGGACGATCCGGTCCGCACCCAGGGAGCGGGCGGCCCGGTCGACGGCGGCCAGCAGTTCGGCGCCGCCGCCGGTGCCGCGCAGGCCGGGGCGGACGAAGACGCGGGTGAGTTCGGCGGTGGTGGCGTCGAGCCGCCGCAGGCCGGCGCAGGAGTGGGCGACGCCGTCGTGACGGCCGATCAGGAAGAGGCCGTCCGGGGCGGCGAGGTCGTCGCTGGGGGAGCCGGCCAGGCCGGACTCCAGCTCCTCGGGGGTGCCCTCCCGGTCGAAGTGCAGGCGGTAGTAGCGGTTGGCCACGTCGTAGTAGTACTCGCGCAGCAGGTCCAGGGCCTCGGGGGCGGTCACGTCGGCGGTGGCGACGGTCCAGGGGGCGGAGCTGCGGGGCGCGGTGTCGGTCATGCGCGCATGATCCACTTCATGGTGCCGCCCCCGCAATCGGTTTTCCCGGCGGCCCGGCCCGGCCTGAACCGCCCCGCTCCACCCCGACCGCCCTGGTCCACCCCGGCCGTCCGTCCGGTCGGCCGCCGCCCGGGCAAAGGAACGGCAAGGCTCCGGTGCGTCGTTGCCCCGCGCGGGTGACGTGGGGATTGGCGGTGGTGCGCGGCGGGGGAGCAGTGCAGCTATGAACAGACCATCAGGTTGTCGTACTAGTGGGGATCTGAGGGGGAATCAGCAGCGCCGGAGCGGCGTACGGACCGGCCTGCTGGCCACCGTCTGCCTCTCCGCCGTCCTCGCCGGCTGCGCCGGTCCGGCCGCTCCCGCCCGGCCGAAGCCCGCCCCGGCCGCCGACGCGAACGCGGCGCCCGCCGCCGAAGCCGCCGCGGCTCCGGAAGGTGCCGCAGCGGCACAGGCCGCCGAGGGCCCCGCCCGCGCGGGCGCCCCGCCCGTGGAGCGGCCGCAGCTGCCAGGCCTGGCCCGCAAGGAGGAGCAGAGCGGCAGCGAGGCCACGGCCCGTCAGGAGGTCGCCGCCCGCGCCGCGGTGGAGACCGCGCAGCGCTGGGGCCTGGAACGCCCGCCCCTGAAGGCCCCGCCGCGCCCGGCGACCAGGCCCGCGCTCACCCCGGTGCAGGGCGTCACGCTCGCGGACGGCCGCCCGCCCGTCGTCTACCGGGTCCCGACCGACGACAAGGTGGTCTTCCTGACCGTCGACGACGGCGCCGAGAAGGACCCCGAGTTCTCCCGGATGGCCCAGGAGTTGGGCATCCCGCTCAGCACGTACGTCTCCGACTACCTCGCCCGCGAGAACTACGGCTACTTCCGGGACCTGCACGCCCAGGGCGTGGAGATCAACAACCACACGATCAACCACCGCAACCTGAAGGTGCTGGACTACGAGACCCAGCGCCAGGAGATCTGCAACCAGCAGGACCAGCTGGAGCAGCAGATCGGCGTCCGCCCCCGGCTGTTCCGGCCGCCGTACGGCGAGTACAACGACGACACCCTTCGCGCCGCGGCCTCCTGCGGGGTGGAGGCGGTGCCGCTCTGGAACGAGGAGGCCTTCCCGGACCACATGGAATGGCGCTACGACGACCAGCGGCTGCATCCGGGCGACATCATCCTGACCCACTTCCGGGGCACCGACATCTGGAAGGCCTCCATGCCGGACCTGCTGCGCAAGGTCGTCAACGACGTCACCGCGCAGGGCTTCGCCCTGGCCCGGCTGGACGACTACCTGTAGCACCTGTCGGCCGGGGCCGCCCGGCCCGCGGCCACCCGGCGGCCGGGGCCGGGCGGCTCAGCCGAGCGAGAGGGCGTCGAGGTACACCCAGGCGCCCTCGTGCCGCACGAAGCGGCTGTTCTCGGTGAGCACGCCCTCCTCGCCGCCCTCGGTCCAGTGCGCCCGGAAGGCGACCGTGCCCTGGGCGTGGAACGCGCCGCCCTCGGTGGTGGCGACCACCTCCAGCGCGGTCCAGCGCAGCCCCGGGTCGAAGTCGACCTCCGCGGGCCGGGTGTCCGGGTGCCAGGTGCGCAGCAGGTACGCCTCGTCCTGCGCGGCGAAGGCGCTGAACCGGGAGCGCATCAGGGACTCGGCGGTGCTGGCCGTCGACTGGCCCCGGTGCAGCCGGCCGCAGCAGTCGCCGTAGCCGGCCGAGAGGCCGCACGGGCAGGGGGAGGAGGGCAGCAGCCGCGGCGCGGCGGCGCGGGGAGCGGAACGACGTCGGGACATGCCGTCCATTGTCCCCCACGCGTCGGACGGCTCCCCGGCCGCCCCGCGCACGGCGGGAACGGGCCCGCCCCCGGGTGCACCGGGGGCGGGCCCGTCCGTGTCACCCGGAGGTCCGTCCCCGTGGACCGGCCGGGCCTTCGTCGCGGGCTCCACCGTCCGGCAAGAATCGCGCGGGTTGTGGCGAGCCGCCCGCCACCTGCTGTTCGTCGCTGATAGTAGTTGCCTGGTCGCGGAGCGATCCCCGTCAGGAGCCCGTCCCCGCAGGCTTCTCCGGCGGGCCGCCTTACAACGTTCGGAGCGGTCATGGGTGGCAGACAGCGTCCGCCGAGAGTGCGGACCCCTCGCCGGGGCAGGCCCGCCGGCGCCAGCCCCCGGGTGAACTCCCGGGCGGAGTTCGCCCGCATCGAGGGCTTCCTGGCCTGGGAGGCGGAGGTCGCGGCGGCCGAGCGGGACGCCCGCGCGTTCGCCGCGCAGTTCCCGTGGCTGCCGGCGGCGGAGCGGGAGAGCCTCGAACAGGCCTACGCCGCCGATCGGTTGCGCTACGCCGAGGAGGTCGTCGACCGCGCGGTCGAGCGCTGCCGCCGGCTGGCCGCCCGGTACCGCGTCGAGTGCCGCCGGATCTGCGCCCGCTGGGCGGCGCTCTGCCTCTCCGTCACCGTGACGGCGGCGCTGTTCGCCGTCGTCCCGGCCGTTCTGCGCGGCTGAGCGGACCGGGCCCGCCGCCGGCGGCCCGGGCACGACGAGGGCCCGCCGCACCGTTCCCGGCGCGGCGGGCCCTCGTCGTGTCCGGGGAATCAGTGGTGGCCGTGGCCGCTGCTGATCTCCTCGTGCTCCTCGACGGTGGGCTTGGCGATCTGGCTGCCCTTGCCGTAGAAGCCGCGGGAGAGCTTCACCCGCGTGCGGGTCCACAGCCCGGTCTTGCGGGCCACCCCGTTCTCGTCCACCTCGGGCGGCAGCTCGGAGGGCTGGGGCTGGTCGTGCGCGGTGAGGGTGTAGAGCCGGCCCGGCGGCAGCGGGGCGTGGATCTCGACGAACTCGCCGTGCTGGAGCCGGTTGATGACGCCGGTCTCCCGGCCGTGCAGCACCTTCTCCTTGTCCCGCCGCTGGAGGCCCAGGCACCACCGCTTGGTGATCACGAAGACGACCACCGGCACGGTGAAGAAGCCGATCCGCACCGCGTAGGTGATCGCGTTGATCGAGAGGTGGAAGTGGGTGGCCAGCAGGTCGTTGCCGCCGCCGGCCAGCAGGAGCAGGTAGAGGCCGATCCAGGCCGCGCCGAAGGCGGTGCGGACCGGGGCGTTGCGCGGCCGGTCGGCGATGTGGTGCTCGCCCCGGTCCCCGGTGATCCAGGCCTCCAGGAAGGGGTAGCCCCAGACGACCATCAGCACGAGCGGGAAGACCATCAGCGGGATGAACACCCCGAGGTTGAGGGTATGGCCGCCCCAGACGCTGATCTCCCAGCCGGGCATCACGCGGATCAGGCCCTCGGAGAAGCCCATGTACCAGTCAGGCTGGGCGTCGGTGGAGACCTGGTCCGGACGGTACGGCCCGTACGCCCAGATCGGGTTGACCGTGGCGATCGCGGACATCACCGCGACCACGCCGAAGACCAGGAAGAAGAAGCCGCCCGCCTTGGCCGTGTAGACCGGCAGCAGCGGCATGCCGACCACGTTCTGGTTGGTCCGGCCGGGCCCGGCGAACTGGGTGTGCTTGTGGTAGAAGACCAGGATCAGGTGCGCCGCGAGCAGGCCCAGCATGATGCCGGGGATCAGCAGGACGTGGACGGTGAACAGCCGGGGGATGATCTCGGTGCCCGGGAACTCGCCGCCGAACATGAAGAACTGAAGGTACGACCCGACGATCGGGACGGCGAGGATGGCACCCTCCATGAAGCGGATGCCGGTGCCGGAGAGCAGGTCGTCCGGCAGCGAGTAGCCCATGAAGCCGTCGAACATGCCGAGGATCAGCAGCATCGCGCCGAAGACCCAGTTGATCTCGCGCGGCTTGCGGAACGCGCCGGTGAAGAAGACGCGCATCATGTGCGTCAGCATCGCGGCGACGAAGACGATGGCCGCCCAGTGGTGGATCTGGCGCATCAGCAGGCCGCCGCGCACGTCGAAGCTGATCCTGAGCGTCGAGGAGTAGGCCTCGGACATCGCGATGCCCCTGAGCGGGACGTACGTCCCCTCGTAGACGACCTCGCCCATGCTCGGGGTGAAGAACATGGTCAGCCAGACGCCGGTGAGGATGATGATGACGAAGGTGTAGAGCGCGATCTCACCCAGCATGAAGGACCAGTGGTCGGGAAAGATCTTGCGCAGATTGGACTTGGCCAGGGAGTAGATGCCCAGTCGGCCGTCGGTCCAGTCGGCCAGGGCCTCGGCCTTGTTGGCGGGGTCGGCGCGCGTGCTGGTCACCGGTCCCGGCTGCGACTGCTGGTCGGTTCTCACGACGGGCTCCCCGGCGTCCTCGGCGTGCCGTGCTGGAGGCCCGCCGGCGGGAACACCGGCCGGCGAAGTGTTGTGATCATGGGACCTCTCGATACGGGCCCGCCGGCCGGACCGGCGCGCGGACCAGGTGTTCCACTGGACCCGTTGCTCAGGGTGATGGAGCGCTTACTCTGTCATGCTGTCGGCAGGGGGCCGACTGTGCACGTCCATCGGCCCGTCCGGCCGCTCGTGTCGGGCCGGACGGGGGCCCCTGACGCCCGATCGGCTGGCCGCCGCTCGGCCCAACGGGTGCCGATGCTGCGGTCGAGTGCCGCTGAACCGTTTCGGCGCGCGCCGCGGCCGGGGGTCGCGTGGTCCCGGGCCTACGCTGCGCCAATGGTGGATCACCGTGAACTCTTCGAGGACGTCACCGAGGCCCTGGCCCGCGCCGGGTTCGACACCGGACCGGGGCCCTCACCGCTGTGGATCGACCGTCACCCCGAGGGCGTGGTGGTCGGCTGGACGCCGGGCGCGGAGCCGGGCGGACCACCCTCCCGGGAGGCGCTCGCGGCGCTGAGCGGCGCGGCCGCGGTCGTGCTCCGCGAGTGCGGCTACCTCGTCGCCGGGACGGAGGAGGGGGATCTGCTGGTGCGCTGCGCCGAACCGGTGACGGTCCCGGAGTCGTCCGAGCCGGAGCCGGTGCCGGAGCAGTGGTGGGGGTGACCGCGGACTCCTGACGACCCCTGAGGCCTGCGGGCCCGGTCAACGCGAGGGCGGGCTCATACCGAATCCTTACCCGAAGCGGGGGTGCGGTTGACCTTGCCGGCTCTAAGGTTTGCCTAAGCTAAGCCGTCGCCCCGGACCCCGGTGTCCGGGGCGTTCGGCTGTGCCGCTCCACCGCCACCGCGGCGGAGGCGAGAACAGGTGAACGACCCGGGCCGGGCCCGGGGGAGGAGCCCGCCGCATGTGGGACGAGGCGTTTCCCAGCTTCCTGATCGGGCTGCGCGAGGGCCTGGAAGCCGGACTGATCGTGTCGATCCTGGTCGCCACCCTGGTCCGGGCGGACCAGAAGGCCCGGCTGCCCCAGGTGTGGACGGGCGTCGCGGCGGCCGTCGCGCTCAGCCTGAGCTTCGGCGCGGTGCTCACCTTCACCGCCGCCAACCTCTCCGGCCACGCGCAGGAGGCCTTCGGCGGGGTGCTCAGCCTGATCGCGGTCGGCTTCGTCACCGCGATGGTGTTCTGGATGCGACGCTCGGCGCGCACCCTCTCCGCCGAGATCAAGGAGAAGGTCCGGGCCTCGCTGGCGATGGGCGCCGGTGCGCTGGTGCTCACCAGCTTCCTCGCGGTCGCCCGGGAGGGCCTGGAGACCTCGCTCTTCCTGTGGACCAACGTGCGCACCGCCGGCGAGTCCACCGGGCCGCTGATCGGCGCGGGCCTCGGCCTGCTGCTCTCGGCCGGGCTCTGCTGGGGCCTGTACCGGCGAGCCCTGCGGATGAACCTCACCCGGTTCTTCACCATCACCGGCATCGGCCTGATCGTCGTCGCGGCGGGCGTGCTCGGCTACGGCCTGCGGGACCTCCAGGAGTCCGGGCTGATCGGCGGCGGCACCTCGTACGCCTTCGACCTGGGCGGGCACCTGGACGCCTCGTCCTGGTACGCGACGCTGGTCCAGGGCACGCTCAACCTGACCGTCACCATGACGGTGCTCCAGGTCGTCGGCTACGTCGCCTACCTGGGCATCGTGATGACGCTGTTCGTCGAGGGCGTCCGCGGCGGCACCGGTGCCCCGGCCGCCGCGCCCGTCGCTGCGTCCGCGACGGGCGCGACGGGCGCGGAGAAGCCCGCCGGGGCCGACGCGGAGTCCGAGGCCCCGCCGGCGCGGGCCGGCCGGCCGCGCTGGGTGCTGCCGACCGCGGCGGTCGCCGTCCCGGTGGTGCTGGCCGGCGCCGTGATCGCGATCAGTGACGGCAAGCAGGGCGGCTCCGCCACCGTCGCCGTCTCCGAGCAGGAGTGCGGCAAGGGCTTCGCCGCCCCGCGGCCCGGCCAGCAGGTGTTCCAGATGCGCAACACCGGCGACAAGGTCGCCGAGGTCTACCTCGTCGACCCGGGCACCGGCTCGGTCTACGGGGAGATCGAGGGCCTGGCCCCCGGCACCACCCGCGCCCTGACCACCACCATCGGCTCCGGCGACTACGCCTGGCGCTGCGTGCCCACCGGCGGGAAGCCCGTCACCTCGGCCGCCGTGCACGTCGGCGGCGCCGCCGTGGTCAAGGCCGTCAAGCCGGTCGCCGAGGACGACCTCAAGGCCCCGCTCGACAGCTACAAGGAGTACGTCGGCCAGGGCCTGGCGACGCTCGTGACGCAGAGCCGGAAGCTCCAGGCCGACGTGCGCTCCGGCGACCTCGCCACCGCCAAGGCCGACTGGCTCGCCGCCCACCTCCAGTACGCCTCCCTCGGCGCCGCGTACGGCACCTTCGCCGACCTCGACGGCAAGATCGACGGCCGCCCGGACGGCCTCGCCGCCAAGGAGAAGGACCCGGGCTTCACCGGCTTCCTGCGCCTGGAGTACGGCCTCTGGCACGGCGGGACCGCCGAGGAGCTGACGCCCGTCGCCGACGACCTGGCGCAGAACGTCGACCAGCTGGCGCACGACTTCCCCGGGCAGGACTTCGCCCCCGGCGACCTGCCGCTGCGCGCCCACGAGATCCTGGAGAACACCCTCCAGTTCGAGCTGACCGGCGACACCGACATGGGCAGCGGCACCAACCTGGCCACCGCCCGGGCCAACCTGACCGGCACCCAGGAACTGCTGACGCTGCTCCAGCCGCTGCTCGACGAGCGGGACCCGCAGGTGCTCGTCAAGGCGAACGCCGGCATGAAGCGGGTCGGCGACCTGCTCGCCGCCGCGCACCGGCCCGAGGGGTGGACCCCGGTCGACCGGCTGCCCGCCGATGCCCGCCGACAGCTCAACGGGGCCACCGGCGAACTGCTCGAAGACCTCGCCCCCGTCCCCGCCCTGCTCGAAATCCGGAAGGCCGCCTGATGACCGACCACACCGCAGCCACCGGGTCCTGCCCCTTCCCGCACGCCGCGCCGGCCGAGGCCGCCGCGGAGGGCGGCTGCCCGGCCGGACCGGCCCGGCGCAGCTTCGTCCGGGCCGCGCTCGGCGCCGGTGCCGGCGCGGCCGTGCTGGCCGGTGGCGGCCTCGCCCTCGGCGCCGGCCAGGCCGCCGCCGGGGACGGCAAGCAGGAGAAGGCCGGGGCGGTGCCGTTCCACGGGGCCCACCAGGCCGGCGTCACCACCCCGGCCCCCGGCTTCGCGGCCTTCGTCTCCTGCCAGGTGATCGCCCAGGACCGCAAGGGCCTCGAAGCGCTGTTCCGGACCCTGACCGAGCGGATCCGCTTCCTCACCGCCGGCGGCACCCCGCCGGACCTCGGGGTCGGCGCGCCGCCCTCGGACAGCGGCATCCTCGGCCCGACCGTCCCCGCCGACCACCTGACCGTCACGGTCGGCGTCGGCGCCTCGCTCTTCGACGACCGCTACGGGCTGGCCAAGGCCAAGCCGGTCAGGCTCGCGCCGATGAAGACCTTCCCGAACGACAACCTCCGGGCCGCCGAACTGCACGGCGACCTCTCGCTGCAGATCTGCGCCGACCGCCAGGACACCGTGCTGCACGCACTGCGCGACATCACCCGGCACACCCGGGGCGCGATGCAGATCCTCTGGCGGATCGACGGCTTCCAGAACCAGTCCCGCCCGGACGGCGCGCAGCGCAACCTGCTCGGCTTCAAGGACGGCATCGTCAACCCCGACACCGGCTCCGCACGCGAGATGGACCGGCTGGTCTGGGTCGCCGACGGGACGGGCGAACCCGGCTGGGCGACCGGCGGCAGCTACCAGGTGATCCGCATCATCCGGATGCTGATCGAGTTCTGGGACCGCGTCACCCTCACCGAGCAGGAGAAGATGTTCGGCCGCCGCCGCGACACCGGCGCGCCGCTGGACGGCGCCCGGGAGACCGACGCGCCCGACTACGCCAAGGACCCGGACGGCAAGGCGATCCCGCTCGACGCGCACATCCGGCTGGCCAACCCGCGCACCGCCGACACCGACACCTCGCGCATCCTGCGCCGGGGCTTCAACTACGACCGGGGCGTCGACCAGGCGGGCAACCTGGACATGGGCCTGGTGTTCTGCTGCTACCAGCAGGACGTGGTACGGCAGTTCGAGGCCACCCAGACCCGGCTGATCGGCGAGCCGCTGGTGGACTACATCTCGCCGACCGGCGGCGGGTACTTCTTCGTCCTGCCGGGCGTGAGGGACGAGGCCGACTGGCTCGGGCGGGCGCTGCTGGCCGCCGGCTGACGGCGGGTTCCACCGCGGGCCCGGCGCTGCCGCGCGCCGGGCCGGTCCGCGCCGTCAGCCGCCGAGGGTGAAGCCGATCACCGCGCCGCCGCCCTCCCGGTTGGCGGCGAAGGCCGTCCCGCCGTGCGAGCGGGCCACCTCGTGCACGATGGCCAGGCCCAGCCCGGAGCCGGGCAGGCTGCGAGCGGCGGTGGCCCGGTAGAAGCGGTCGAAGACCCGGTCGAGGTCGGCCGCGTCGATGCCCGGGCCGCGGTCGCGCACCTCCACCCGCGGGCCGCGCACCACCACCTCGATCGGGCCGGTCCCGGAGGGGTCGAACTTGGCGGCGTTGTCCAGCAGGTTGCCCACCGCGCGGGCCAGCGCGTCCGGCCGGGCGGTGACGACGGTTCCGTCCGCGTCCACCACGATCTGCCGGTCGCTGCGCCGCCGGGCCTGGGCGGCTGCCTGCCGGACCACGTCGGCGAGCACCACCCCGGTCGGCTGCTCGTCCGCCCTGCGGTCCGCCGCGAGCGCCACCAGCTCCTCCACCAGCTGGGCCAACTCCCGTGACTCCTCCATCAGATCGGCCATCAGCGCGGCACGTTCGGCGGGCGGCAGCCGGTCCAGGCCGGGCAGCACCGAGAGGTTGGTGCGCAGGCTGGTCAGCGGGGTGCGCAGCTCGTGCCCGGCGTCCTGCACCAAGCGGCGCTGGTTCTCCTTCGCGGTGGCGAGCCGGACCAGCATCCGGTCGAAGGCCCGGCCGAGCCGGCCCACCTCGTCCGTTCCGGCGGCGGGCACCGCGACGTCCAACCGCCCACTGGCGGCGACCAGTTCGGCCGCGTCGGTGAGCCGGACCAGCCGTCGGGTGATCCGCCGGGCGAGCAGCCGGCCGGCCCCGCCGGCGAGCACCGCGACGATCGCCACCAGGGCGACGGTACGGGTCCGCAGGGTGCTCAGCAGCTTCTCGGTGGGCCCGACCTGCTGGATGATCTGGACCGCCCCGCGCCGCCCGCCGAGCGAGACCACGCCGACCCGGTAGGCCTCGCGGTGCTGGTGGCGCAGCCCGATCGAGGTGCGGCCCGGCTGGTCGGCGTGGGCGAGCTCGTGGTCGGACGGGCTCGGCGGCAGGTCGAGCCGGGCGGTGCCGGGCAGCACCGCGCCGTCGGGGTCGAGGGACTGGGTGGTGACCCGGATCGGGCGGACCAGGTCGGCGCTCAGGCCGCTCGGGCCGGCGAAGTCGCCCGGGAAGAGGGCCTCCCGCTGGACCTGCCGGCCGACGGAGTCGACGGCGGCGCCGAAGTCGGCGGTCTCGTCGTCCCGGATCAGCCGCGCGGCGGCGTCGTAGCCGAGTGCGCCGATCAGCACCGCGACCAGCGCGGCGATCGCGGCGAAGGCCAGCGCGAGGGTGGTGGGCAGGCCCGGGCGCGGCAGCCGGGGGAGGCGGCGGGCCGGGCGCGGGAACCGCGGGAACCGCAGGAACCGGCGAAGGCGGCGGGCGGGGCCGGTCACGGCTCGCGCAGCGTGTAGCCGACGCCGCGGACGGTGTGGATCAGCGGCACGAGGCCCGGACGGTCGAGCTTGCGGCGCAGGTAGCCGATGAACACCGCGAGGTTCTTCGAACCGGGGCCGAAGTCGTAGCCCCAGATCTGCTCGTACAGGGTGGCCTGGTCGAGGACGGCGCCGGCGTGCCGGACCAGCAGCTCCAGCAGGTCGAACTCGGTGCGGGAGAGTTCGAGCTCCCGGCCGGCGCGCCAGGCCCGACGGGCCGGCGGTTCGACCCGCAGGTCGGCGACGGTCAGCGCCTCGGCGGCGGGCTCGGGCGGGTGGCGGCGCAACAGGGCGCGCAGGCGGGCGAAGAGCTCGTCCACGTCGAAGGGCTTGACCAGGTAGTCGTCGGCGCCGGCGTCGAGGCCGGCGATCCGGTCGGGGACCTCCACCCGGGCGGTGAGCATCAGCACCGGGGTGCGGTCGCCGGCCGCGCGCAGCCGGCGGCAGACCTCCAGGCCGTCCGGCTCGGGCATCATCACGTCGAGCACCAGGACGTCCGGGCGCTGTTCGGCGTGGACGGCCAGGGTCTGGGTGCCGTCGGCGGCGACCCGCACCCGGTAGCCCTCCAGCATCAGGGCGCGGGCGAGCGAGTCGCGGATGGCCCGGTCGTCCTCGGCGATCAGCACGGTGTGCGTCATGGCGGAGATTCTCCCTGACGTGCTCACGGCGCTTCCGGTCGGGGCCGAGGTCTTCCGGGTCCGCTCCGCGGCCCTCCCCGCCGGCCGCGGCTGTTGCGCGGTGCTTCGGGGGCGTACGGTGGCCGTACGGTGGCGCGCCGCCGGGTGGGCCGCCTGGTTCGAGTCGGCACGCCCTGCCGGAGGCCGCGATGGCAGACCGGATGGCCTTCTTCACCACCCCGCGCGCGGAGCGGGCGCGGCGGGACGCGCGGGAGCGCTTGGGGGACTGGCGGGAGGTGTACCGGCCGGGCGAACTGCTGCCGGTGGTGGGCGGGCAGGCCGGGCGGTGCATGGACTGCGGGCTGCCGTTCTGCCACCACGCCTGTCCCCTGGGGAACCTGGTGCCGGACTGGAACCGGCTGGTGGCGGAATCGGGGACGGGCCAGGAGCCGGGGGCGGGAGGCGGGCCGGGTACGAGGGCGGAGGCGGACGCGGGAGCGGATTGGCGGGCGGCCGCGGCACGGCTGCTGGCCACCAACAACTTCCCGGAGTTCACCGGGCGGCTCTGCCCGGCGCCCTGCGAGAGCGCCTGCGTCCTGGCGATCGACGGCGCCGCGGTGGCGATCAAGAACGTGGAGCTGGCGATCGCCGACCGGGCCTGGGAAGCGGGCTGGGACGGGCCCCGGCCGCCCGACCGCCCCGAGCGCGCCGGTGGGCGGCGGATCGCGGTGATCGGCTCGGGCCCGGCCGGGCTGGCCGCCGCCCAGCAGCTGACCAGGGCCGGGCACGCCACCACGGTGTACGAGCGGGCCGACCGCGCGGGCGGACTGCTGCGGTACGGCATCCCGCCGTTCCGGCTGGAGAAGCACCGCCTGGAGCGCAGGCTGGACCAGCTGCGGGCCGAGGGCGCCGCCTTCCGCACCGGGGTGTGGGTCGGCCGGGACGTCCCGGGCGAGGAACTGCGCTCGGGGTACGACGCGGTGGTGGTCGCGGTGGGGGCGACCGCCTGCCGGGAGCTGGCGGTGCCGGGCCGGGACCTGTCCGGGGTGCACCAGGCGATCGACTACCTGACCTGGGCGAACCGGGTGGACGAGGGCGACCGCCCGGTCTCCCCGGTGTCCGCCGAGGGACTGGACGTGGTGATCGTCGGCGGCGGGGACACGGCGGCGGACTGCCTGGGAACGGCGCTCCGTCAACGCGCCGCCACCGTCACCCAACTGGACATCAACCCCCGCCCGCCGCAGGACCGGGCCGCCGGACAGCCCTGGCCGGTGCACCCCAAGGTGTACCGGGAGACCACCTCGCACGAGGAGTCCGGTGCCGCGGAGGCCGGGCCCCGGGTGTTCGCGGCGACCACCGTCGGCTTCGAAGCCGGCCCGGACGGCCGGCTGGCCGCCGTCCGCTTCGCCGAGGCAGAACCGGCCGACCGCAGCCCGCGGACGGGCACCGAACGGAGCCTGCCCGCGCAGCTGGTGCTCCTCGCGCTGGGCTTCACCGGGCCGGAGCCGGACCGGCGGCTGTTCGCCCAGCTCGGCCTCACCACCGGACCGGCGGGCACCCTGGCCAGGGACGACGGCTTCGCCACGGAGGCGCAGGGCGTGTTCGTGGCGGGGGACGCCGGGCGCGGGCAGTCACTGATCGTCTGGGCGATCGCCGAGGGGCGGGCGGTGGCGGCGGCGGTGGACCGGTACCTGCGCGGGTGGACGGAGCTTCCGGCGCCGATCCGGGCCTCGACGCGGGCGCTCACGGTGTGAGTCCGGGAGCACCCGCGCCGGGGCGGGCCGGGTCGGGGCGAGGGCGGGGCCGTCGGACCGGCTGTCAGAACAGCGGCAGGCGGCGGAGGAACGCGTCCTCGACGCCGTTGGTGTCCGCGGGGACGAGGGTGCCGTCGGAGGAGGTGAACACCACCGCGGTGCCGAGGGCATCGGTGTACGGGGCGTGCGAGGGACCGGCGCTCTGCGCACCGTCGCCCGCCACGCTGACCCGCTCGGTGCGGCCGGTCCACAGGTCGTGCCGGAACACGTCCTCGGCGTTGTTGGTGTCGCCGGGGACGAGGTTGTCCGCCTCCGAGCTGAAGACGACCCACCGGTCGTCCGCCGTGATCCGGCCGCCGTAGGAGCCGAGGGTGGTCGTCGTCCCGGGCAGGCCGGTGCTGACCAGGGTCTCGGTGCCCTGCTTCAGGTCGCGGACGTAGACCTCGAAGTGACGGTCCCACTGGGTGTCGCCGTGCAGGACCCAGGACGAGTAGACGGCGTAGCGGCCGTCGGGGCTGACCGAGGGGTTGACCGCGCCCTTGTAGCCGCCGTTGCCGTCCGGGCTGGCCAGGCTCGTCCGCTCGGTGCGCAGGTCGCGGACGTACAGCGGGTAGGTGCGCGGCTTGAGGATCTCCGCGCGGGCGTCCGGCCGGAGGGCGCCCGCCGGGTGGAGGGCGGCCCCCGGGCGGAAGGAGTCGGCGACGAACTCCTGGTCCGAGCCCGCCCTGAGCTCGGCGACCGCGGCCGGGGAGAGGGCGCCGGCCCCGCCCGCGCCGAGGAGGTTGGTCGCCTTGGAGATGAAGACCACGGTGCTGCCGTCCGCGCTGATCTCCGGTGCGGAGGAGGAGGCGTCCGCTTCCTTGCCGTCGGCGCCGATGCTGACCAGGCGGGTGTCGCCGGTCCAGCGGTCGGTGACGTAGATGTTGCCGCCGAACCAGGTGACCGTGCCGGGGGCGAGGTCGCCGCGGTTGGACTGGTAGGCCACGTACCGGCCGTCCCAGCTGATCGAGGGGACGCCGGACAGCTTGCCGGTCTGCGGAACCCCCGTCCTGCCGACGCTGACCAGGCGGGTGCCGCCGGTCCAGCGGTCGTGGACGTAGACGTCCTCGGAGCCGCGGTTGGCACCGGGGGCGAGATTGGTGGCGGTGGAACTGAACGCCACGTAGCGGCCACTGCCGCTGATCGTGGCCTCGTAGGAGTCCCCGTCGGCCTGGACGCCGTCCGGGCCGGTGTCCACCCGCTCGGTGCGGCCGGTCCACAGGTCGCGGACGAAGACGTCGGACCTGCCGTTGGTGTCGCCGGGCACCAGGTCGGCAGCCTCCGAGGTGAAGACGGCGAAGCGCCCGTCCGCGCTCAGGCCGCCGGCCTGCGAGGCGCCGGTGGCCTGGGCCTGCCCGGGGCCGACGGAGACGCGTTCGGTGCGGGCACCGCCCGGCAGGGCGGCCAGGCCCGCTCCGGTCGGGCCCGCTTCGGACGGGGCCGCCTGGGCGGGCACGGCGACGGCGGCGGCCAGTGCGGCGGCCGCGAGGACGCAGGCCGCGCGCAGCGGGCGGCGGATGAGGTTCATCTGGTTCCCTCCCCTGGGATCGGCCGTGCCGCGTCGGCGGTGGACGCCGAACTCCCCGGCGGCCGGCTCGGGGTGAGCCAACCGCCGGGCGGGGCGGTCGGTCAACGGGTGGGCGCCGGGAGCGGCGTTTTCCCGCCGGGGGAGCGCGGACGCGGTCGCATCGGGTACGTACGGTCTTTGCTACGATCCGGCGAAGCTGGTGTCAGAAGTTGTGCGCACACGGGTCGGAGGGTGGGGACGTGGGTTCCGATGGGCGGGCGGTGACGTATGTCGAGGTTCGCTACACCCCGACGGACGCCGACTTCCGGGAGGCCTTCGCGGCGTGGGACCGGCACACGGTGGTCGGGCGCCGGTCGCGGCGAGCCGTGTACACGGTGGCCGTCGGCGGGACGGCGGTTGCCGGGCTGCTCGTCGTCCTCGGCGGGACGGTGCTGCTGCTGGTCGCCCTGCTGGTGGTGCTCGCGCTGCTCGTGGTTCTCGCGGTGCCCATGACACGGGTACGGCGGGTGACGAGGGCGGCGGAGGACAAGGGCGAGTTCAGGGTCCTGCTGGACGACGACGGGGTGGTCGTGAGCACCGAGGCCTCGGTCACCGAGTTCGCCTGGCCGGAGCAGCGGTACTACCTGGAGACGCCTCGGCTGTTCCTGCTGCTGAGCGGCAACGAGGAGACGGGGGTGCTGACCATGCTGCCCAAGCGCGGGGCCGACGACCTCCGGGGGCTCGGGGAGCTGATCGACCGGCACGCGACGGCGCTCGTCCCGGACTGAGCGGTGGTCCCCGGGGCGGTCCCCGCGGTGGGGCCGGTGCGGCCTGGGCGTCCGGCACGTCACGGGGTGGGTTCCGCCGGGACGGGCCCGGTGCGGTGCCCCCGCCGGTCGTAGCGCCAGAGCGCGGGGATGGCGGCGGACAGCGCGGCCGAGCTGCCGAGGCAGAGCAGGCCGCCGGTGCGCAGGGCCGCCCGGATGCCCTGGCGGGCGGCGAGCCCGCCCGCCCGCAGGTCGCCCAGGGCCGGCCCGGCGGAGCCGATCAGCATCTCCAGCCCGGCGGCGCGGCCCCGGAGTTCGTCCGGAATGGACTGGTTCCAGATGGCGCTGCGGAAGGTGTCGCCGATCCAGTGGGCACCGCCCGCGACGGTCAGGCAGAGCAGGACGGCCCACAGGCCCGGGGCGAACGCGGCCGCCGCCGTCGCAGCGCCGACCAGGGCGGCGGAGAGCAGGACGAGTCGGCCGTGCCGGTGGACCCGCTCCGCCCACCCTCCGGTCGCGGCGGCGATCAGGCTGCCGGCCGCGCCGGCCGAGTAGAGCAGGCCGAGCGCCCAGGTGGCGTCCAGGTCCGCGGCCAGGAACGGGAAGAGCGCGGTGGGCAGGGCGAAGACGGTGGCCGCGAGGTCGGCCAGGTAGGTGCCGACCAGGTCCGGGCGCCGGGCCGCGTACCGGGCGCCGTCGAGGAACTCGGTGAGCTGCGGTGCCTCGGCGTCCCGCTCCGAGGGGACCGGCCGGACCCGGGCGAGCAGGGCGATCGAGAGCAGGAAGGTGCCGAGGTCGACCAGGTACGCCGCCGGGACGCCGGCGGTCGCGATCAGCAGGCCGGCCGCCGCCGGGGCCGCCACGCCGCCGATGCTCCAGCGCAGCGAGAGCAGTGCGCCCGCCGCCACCAGCTGGTCCTGGGGCACCAGCCGGGGGACCATCGCCTCCACCGAGGGCTGCTGGACGCCCTGGAGCGCCGCCGCCACCCCGGCGGCGACGTAGAGCGGCCAGACGGCGGGGGTGCCGAGCAGCGCGTTGGCCAGCAGCAGGGCGCTGAGCGCGGCCAGGGCGACCTCGGTGGCCAGGGCGACGGTGCGGCGGTCGGCGCGGTCGGCGAGGACGCCGCCGTAGAGGCCGAACAGGACGGTGGGCACGAGTTCGACCGCGCCGACCGCGCCCACGGCCAGGGGTGAACAGGTGAGGTCGGCGATCTGGAGCGGGATCGCCGTCATGGTGAAGATCGAGCCGAGCAGGGTGACGGTGCCCGAGGTCCAGGTCAGCCGGAAGTCGCGGGAGGACCGCCAGGGCGCGGTGTTCGGCAGCAGCCGGGACCAGAAGCGGTCCGTTCCGGAGGTCGGGTTCGGTCCGGAGGTGCTGTCCGTTCCGGGCGTCGGGTTCGGTCCGGAGGTCGGGTTCGGTCCGGAGGTCATGAGGGGTGGGATCCCTTCGCGGCCGTCGGTGTCGCGACGGCTCTCCTTATCGCTGATAAATTCCAGCTCGGGAACTTATCGGCGATAGGGTGGATCTGGCAAGCGGATGACCCAGGAGGCCGATCGGATGGCGCTGAAGCGCGACGAGGTGGTGCGCACGGCGCTGCGCCTGCTCAACGAGGAGGGCATCGACGGGCTGACCACCCGGCGGCTCGCCCGCGAACTCGGCGTCCAGTCACCGGCGTTGTACTGGCACTTCAAGAGCAAGCGGGAACTGCTCGACCTGATGGCCGAGGCGATGCTCGCCGAAGCCCTCCCGCCCGACCGCGAGCCGGACCCGGCGCACTGGCCCGAGTGGATCGCCGCCGACGCCCGCGCCAAGCGCACCGCCCTGCTCGCCTACCGCGACGGCGCCCGGGTGCACGCCGGAACCCTCCCCACCGAGGACGAACTCCCGGCGGTCGAAGCCCAGTTGAGCGCACTCTGCGGAGCGGGCCTGCGCCCGCGAACGGCGCTGCGCCTGCTGCTGACCGTCGACCGGTACATCATGGGCTGGGTCACCGAGGAGCAGGCCTGGCGACAGGACTCCGCGGACCGCGACCGGCCGCCGTTCCCGGACGAAGCACTGCGCGAACTGCCCTTGCTGCGAGAGGCGGTCGACGTCCTGCGGATGACCGACCACGACGCCGACTTCGAGTACGGGCTGCGGGTGCTGATCGAGGGGTTCCGGACGGAGATCGCGCGGGAGGCGGCGCAGGGCACCCCGGCGCCGGACCGGGCCTCGGGGGCCGCGCGTCCGATGGACTAGCGTGACCCCATGACCACCCTTGACCCCCGCAGCACGGCCCTGGTCCTGATCGACCTGATGGACCGGATCGTCGCCAACCCGCTCGCGCCGCGCACCGGTTCGGAGGTGCTGAAGGCCTCGCTGGAGCTGGCCCGGGAGTTCCGGGCGGCGGGCGCGCCCGTGATCGCGGTACGGGTCGAGCGGCCGAACGTGACCGAGCAGCCGCCCGGGAGCGGGCTGCCCGCGGAGGTCGCGGCGGCGGCCGACGAGGTCGTGGTGAAGCGCACCATCGGCGCCTTCCAGGGCACCGGCCTGGACGAGCTGCTCCGGGCGCGGGGCGTGGAGACCGTGGTGTTCGCCGGGATCGCGACCAACCTCGGCGTGGAGTCGAGTGCCCGGGCCGCCGGCGACCACGGGTACCGGCTGGTGTTCGTCGAGGACGCGATGGCCGCGCTCACGGCGGAGGAGCACCGGGCATCGGTGGAGCTGGACTTCCCGCGCCTCGGCGAGGTCGTCGCGGCCGCGGACGTGCGGCTGGGGTGAGCCGGCGGGGCGGGTTGCCGTTGGTGCGGTGGTGAGCCGCTACATCCGGGCGAGGCGGAAGGCCGCTACGGCCGGGCGAGGCGGAGGGCTTCGCGCAGCCGTCCGTCCGAGGCCGTGAGCAGGTGGGCGGCGGTGGACGCGTCCACGTCCGCGAGCAGGGACAGGATCGCGTCCTTGGCCCGGCCGCCGGTCGCGGTCAGGGCGCGGTCGACCGCGGCCCCGTCGGCGCCGGTCGCCTCGGCGACGATCCGTCGGGCGCGGTCGCGCAGCTTGTCGTTGGTGGCGCGGAGGTCGACCATCAGATTGCCGTACGTCCGGCCGAGCCGGATCATCACGGCCGTGGAGAGCAGGTTGAGCACCAGCTTCTGCGCCGTGCCCGCCTTGAGCCGGGTCGATCCGGCCAGCACCTCCGGGCCGACCTCCACCTCGATGCCCAGCTCGGCCGCGGCCGCGAGCACCGAGCCGCGGTTGCACGCCAACCCGACGGTCAGCGCCCCGGCCGCCCGCGCGGCGCGGACGGCGGCCAGCGGGTAGGGCGTCCGGCCGGACGCGGAGACGCCCACCAGGGTGTCGGCGGGGGTGAGGGCGAGCGCGGCCACGTCGGCCTCGGCGAGGTCGGTGCGGTCCTCGGCGCCCTCGGCCGCCGCGGTGACGGCCGAGCGCCCGCCCGCGATCAGACCGACGACCAGCGCCGGATCGGTGCCGAAGGTCGGCGGGCACTCGACGGCGTCCAGTACACCGAGCCGCCCGGCCGTCCCCGCGCCGGCGTAGACCAGCCGGCCACCACGCGCCATCCGGGCGGCCACGGCGTCGACCACGGCGGCGATCCGTTCCAACTCCCCGGCGACGGCGGCCGGAACCGTGCGGTCCTCGGCGTTCATCAGGCGGAGCAGCTCGACGGTGGGCAGTCGGTCGATCGCGGCCCAGTCGGGGCGGACGGTCTCGGTCGCGGGTACGGCGTCCCGGCTCATGCGCCCGCCCCGCTCCGCCCCGCAGGGGCCTGCGCCCCCGCGCGCCCGTCGACGATTCTCCGCCGGCCTCCGGCCGGGGGTGTCCCCGTGCTTCGCTCACTCATGCGGCGAGCCTCCCCGGGTGCGGGGCGTCCGAATCCGGGCAAGCGTGGAGGGAGGGATCCGGGCAAGCACGGGGGAGGGAGGTGAAGGCCGTGGAACCGACCGTTGCCGAACTCCTGGACCGGTTCGGCCGCACCTACGCGGAGGAGGCCGGGATCGCGCTGCGTGACAAGCCCTCGCCGCTCTACCGGCTGCTCGTCCTGACCGTGCTGTGCTCGGCGCGGATCGGCGCCGGCACCGCTACGGCGGCGGCCCGGGAGCTGTCGGCCGCCGGACTGCGGACCCCGCGCGCGATGGCGGACGCCCGGCGCGGGACGCTGATCGCCGCCCTGGGCCGGGCCCACTACGTGCGCTACGACGAGAGCACCGCCACGGCGCTCGGTCAGGGGGCCGGGCTGCTGCTCGACCGCTGGCACGGTGATCTGCGGCGGCTGCGGGAGGAGGCCGGCGGCGAGTCGGAGCGGATCGGCGAGTTGCTCCGGGAGTTCCCCCGGATCGGGCCGGTCGGCGCCGGGAACTTCCGGCGCGAGGCGCAGGCGGTCTGGCCGTCGCTGCGGCCGTACGTCGACGAGCGGGCGCTGGCGGAGGCCCGGAGGCTCGGGTTGCCGGGCGAACCGGACGGGCTGGCGGCGCTGGTCGGGCCGGGGGACCTGGCCCGGTTGGCGGCGGCGCTGACCAGGGCGAGCCTGGCGCACGTGGGGGCCGGGTGAGGGGCGGGTCGGCCCGTGCCAAGTGAGGGCTCGACGGTCCGCGAGGGTGCGTGCCGGGTCAGGCCATCCAGAAGAAGACCGCCGTCATCCGCCGCTCGGCCAGGTCGGTGCCGTAGTAGCCGGTGGCGCTGTGGATCAGGTTGGCGTGGTAAAGGAGCAGCTGGTTGTAGCGGTTGGGGACGCGGACGTCCTCGGTGAAGTGGTCGGCCGGTACGTGGCGGGTGCCGAGCGCCTCGACCAGGTTGTTGTGCGGGGCGTTGACGAGGTTGCCGCCGAGGCGGCCGCCGGGGAACTGCTGGCGGTAGAAGCTGGTGCCGGCGTCCTTGGGGGCGCCGGGGCTGAGGTAGAGGACCGCGGCGTAGCGGCAGAGCGCGCGGGAGTCGGTATGCGGGCGGGGCTCCGACTCCCCGGCGCCGACGACCTGGACGCAGTTGTGGTTGAGGGTGCCGCCGCCAGGGGTGCTCTGCACCCAGAGCCGGGAGGCCCCGGTGGCCTTGCGGACCAGCGACTCGACCCGGGCCAGCTCCTCGGGTTCCAGGCCCGGCATGGTGCGCAGTCCGGGCCAGGTCTCGGGGCGGTGCGGGTAGCCCTCGGTCCAGTCCCCGCGGGCCAGGCAGCGCTCCCGGACGGCGTCAGGGTCCGGCAGCACGTTGTCCAGGACCCAGTAGTCCCGTCCGCGGGTGGGTTTGCGGTAGGGCAGGACCGGCAGGGTGGTGGGCCTGATGGGCTGTGAGGGCATGGGCCGACCATAGAGGCGGTGATCGCCAACCTTCTGCCGTGAGCAGGTCAACCTTTCGTCAAGGGTGACCAGGCAGGAAACCCGGCCGGGGCTGCGGTGCGAACCCGCTGCGACTTCACGTGAACAGAGCCACTCGTCCTCCGGTTGGCCGCCCGAGGCTTCCCGGGACGGCCAACCAGGCGAGGCCCTATCCGGTGTGGAGGGCGAGGGTCGGGGAGAGGCGGGAGGCCCGGACGGCCGGGTAGAGGCCTGCCACCGTGCCGATGAGCAGGGTGGCGGCGAAGCCCCCGGTGACGGCCCACGGGGGGACCACCCAGGGCAGGCCGCCCGAGACGGCGAAGGCGTAGGTGGCGGCCGAGCCCAGGGCCACGCCGGCCAGCCCGCCCAGTCCGGAGAGGAGGAGGGACTCCGTCACGAACTGGAGGCGGATCTGGCCCCTGGTGGCGCCCAGGGAGCGGCGCAGCCCGATCTCGTGGCGCCTCTCCAGTACCGAGATGATCATCGTGTTGGCGACCCCGACGCCGCCGACCAGGAGCGCCACCCCGCCCAGCCCGAGCAGGAGGTCGGTGAACGCCCCCTCGGTGGCGGCCTTGGCCTGGAGCGCCGAGGAGGGGTCGGTGACCTGCACGTTGTGCGGGTTCTGCGGGTCGACGGTGCGTGGGATCAGCTCGCGGACCGCGCCGACCGTCCGGTCCGTCGACCGTTCGTAGATCTGGGTCGGATGGCCGTCGAAGCCCAGCAGCGTGCCGGCGCCGTCCCAGCCGACCAGGGCGGCCCGCTCGATCTCGGGCGCCAGCGGCAGCGGGTCGAGGATGCCGATGACGGTGAAGTACCGGCCGCCGATGTGGACCTGCTGACCGGGGGCGGTGATGCCCAGACGCTGGGCCGCGACGTGTCCGAGCACCGTCGACGGGTAGCGCCCGTTGGCCTCGTTGAGCCAGGTGCCCGAGCCGACCGCGCCGCGCACGACGTCCAGCAGTCCTTCGGTGGCGGCCTTCACGGTGATGCCGCCGGTGTCGTCGCTGGGGATCTTCTCGCTGCGCCGGACGGACTGCGCCAGGTCACCGGTCGCGCCGACCTGCTCGACCCCGGGGACGCGGCTCAGCATGCCGATCGACTCCTCGGGCAGCTTCACCTTCTCGCCGAACAGCCCCTGGCCGGGGGAGGCCACCAGCAAGTTGGTTCCCAACTGGTCGAGCTGCCTGAGGAGTTGGGCCTTGCTGGAGGAGGAGATGCCGACCACCGCGATCATGGTGGCGATGCCGATGGCGATGCCCAGCGCGGACAGCACCACCCGCAGCGGGCGGGTGCGCAGGCCGGCCGAGCCGACGTGGAGGACGTCACGGGGGCCCAGCCGGGCCGGGGAGAGCCGTGCGCGGCTCATCGCTCCCCACCCCGATCGGCCGGGTCGGCGGCGCCGGTGCGCAGATCCGCCACGACACGGCCGTCGCGGATACGGACCTGGCGCGGCAGGCTGTCGGCGATCTCGCCGTCGTGGGTGATCACCGCGATGGTGGCACCCTCGGCGTTGAGGTCGTGCAGCAGTTCCATCACCGCTTCGCTCGAGGCGGAGTCCAGAGCGCCGGTCGGCTCGTCGGCCAGCAGCAGGTCCGGCTCGCCGACCACCGCCCGGGCGATGGCCACCCGCTGCCGCTGGCCGCCCGACAGCTCGTGCGGACGGTGGTGCATGCGGTCCGCGAGTCCAACCCGCTCCAGGGCCACGGCCGCGCGCCTGCGGCGCTGGGCGCGCGGCAGGCCCGAGTAGAGCAGTCCCTCGGCGACGTTGTCCTGGGCGCTGACCCCGGCCACCAGGTGGAAGGACTGGAAGACGAAGCCGATGTGCCGGGCGCGCAGGGCGGAGAGCCGGCGGTCGGAGAGGGCGGCGACGTCGTGGCCCGCCAGGGTGACGGATCCGGCGCTGGGCCGGTCCAGGGTGCCGACGATGTGCAGCAGGGTGGACTTGCCCGACCCCGAAGGGCCGACGATGGCGAGCAGTTCGCCGCGTCCGATGCGCAGGTCCACCTCCTGCAGCGCCACGACCCCGCCCGGATACTCCTTGGTGACCTGGTTCAGTTCGACCACGGCGCTCATGACTTGGGTACCCCGACCTTCATTCCCTCGGCCAGGCCGGTCCCGCTGACCTCGACCCGGCCCTGTCCGAACATGCCGAGCTCGACCGGGACTTCGCGCACCTTCCCGTTCTCCACGACCTGGACGCCGAAGCCCCCGGCGGACAGCGCGAGCAGTGCGTTGACCGGTACCGTCAGCACGTCCTTGCGGACCTCGCCCTCGAGCTCGACGGTGACCGGCGCCTGGTCGAAGCCCTCCGCCTGCCCCGGGTCGTCGAAGACCACCCGGGCGGTGATCTTGGCGGGCTTGTCCGGGGAGCCCTGCTCCTTGCCGTCCTCACCGATGGTGCGGTCGACGGAGGCGACCTTGCCCTTGGCCCTGCCGCCGCCGGGCAGGGCGACCTCGACCCGGGTACCGGGCTTGGCGAGGTCGGCCCGGGAGACCTCGATCTTGATCTGCACCTGCCGTTCGGAGCCGGTGGTGGTGAGGACCGGCTTGCCGGGAGCGGCCTGGTCGCCGACGGCCGCATCGTTCTTCTTGATCCGCACCGGACCGGGCGAGAAGGCGATCTGCTCGGGGCCGATCTCGCCGGTTTGCGCCAGCCCGTGGGCCTTCTGCCAGCGCTTGACCGCTTCCGCGGTGCCGGGGGTGAACTCCTCGTCCGCGGCCAGCCCCTTGCCGTAGCCCAAGGCGCGGAGGTTCTCCTTCAGCTGTTTGACGTCCGGCCCCTTGTCGCCGGCCTTCATCGTCCGGTACGCGGGGCGCTCGCCGTCCATGAGCCGGACCTTCCGGCCGTCGACCTCGTAGAGAACCCCGTCGCGTTTCACCACCGCGCCGGCCTCCGGGAGCCAGGTGAGGGTGCCCGGCACACCGGCGTTGAGCCGGCGCTCCTCGGCATAGCCGAGGGTCCCGTCCACCTGGGTCCGGCTGCTCAGGTCCTGTCGTTCCACCGAACCCGTGCTCGGCGGCAGCCCGTCCGTGCGGTCCGCGGCGGCGCTCCCGCCGCCGGTCTGCGAGAGGGCCGTGACCCCGCCCACCAGCGAGACCGAGGTGACCAGCGCGGCGACCAGCAACGTTCGGCGGCTCCGCCCGCGCTCACTCCGCATTCTGACCACTGCACGCCTTGTTCGCCTTGTCGAACCTGTCCTTCTCGGCGCCCTCCGGGACCTTCATCGCCTGCCCGGACATCGCCGAGTCGCCGTCGAACTTCGGGTCCGGCATATCCACACCGTTACCGCGCATGCACCGGGCGAATTCGAGTGCCTTGTCCTTGTCGGCCTGGGACATCTTCGTGCCGCCCGAGCCGCCGACTCCCCCGCAGGCCTTGAGGGCCTCCGCCATCTTGTCCTGCCCGCCCTCGAGGACCAGGCCCCGCGGGTCCTGGCCCGGCTCCGGCTCCTTCACCTGGGCGCCGTGTTCGCGCAGGCACTTACGGTGCTCGTAGGCCCGGTCCGCCGCCGCGCCCTTGCCCGACGAGTCCGAGCCGCCGCCCCCGCCCGTGCCCGTGGCGCCTCCGCCGCAGGCCGCGGTGAACAGCGCCATCCCCGCCACCAGCACGGCCGCCGCGCCGTACCTGTGGTTCCGCATGTGGTTCCGCATGGAATTCCTCCGTGTCCGATTGCGAGTGACCGACCACCGTGTCCGATACCGGGTGGCCGACCAGGCAGAGGCTGGCACGCACCCGCATTTCGCCGCTGTCAGCCGAGACCTTTACGGCGACGAAAGGTGGTTTTCAGGTACACCTGATGTCATGCGTGTACTGATCGTGGAGGACGAGGAATTCCTGGCGGACATGATCGCCGAGGGATTGCGGCGCGACGCCCTGGCCGTCGACGTCGTGTACAACGGCGCCGACGCGCTGGAGCGGCTGCGCTTCACGGACTACGACGTGCTCGTGCTCGACCGCGACCTGCCCGGAGCGCACGGCGACGAGGTGTGCCAGAGCGTCGTCGAGCAGCGATTGCTGACCCGGGTACTGATGCTCACCGCCGCCGGCACCGTCCGCGACCGCGTCGACGGCCTGGACCTGGGCGCGGACGACTATCTCACCAAGCCGTTCGCCTACGAGGAACTGCTGGCCCGGGTACTGGCACTCGGCCGCCGCACCCACCCCGCCCTTCCACCGGTCCTCGAACGCGAGGGCATCACCCTCGACACCGCTCGCCGCCAGGCCTTCCGGGAGGGCCGCTACCTCGCCCTGTCCCGCAAGGAGTTCGGCGTACTGGAGGCGCTGATGCAGGCCGAGGGCGCCGTGGTCAGCGGTGAGGACCTGATCGAGCGGGTGTGGGAGCGGAACATGGGGTACCGCACCAACGCGGTCCGGGTCGCCCTCAGCAAACTCCGCGCCAAGCTCGGCGAGCCCTCGGTCATCGACACCGTGCCCGGCCACGGCTACCGCATCGGCGTCCCGGCATGAGGCGCTCCGCCCCGGTCGGCCCGAACCGCCCACCGCTGCCCGGCCGACCACGCCCGCGGCTGCCGGGCGGGGAGCGGGGCCGGCTGACCATGCTCTACGGCGGGCTGCTCGTCCTCGCCGGGGCCATGCTCATCGTCCTGGTCAACTTCCTGGTCCGGGAGAGCCTGTACACCTCGATCAGCACGGCCGTCGCCGTCGAACCGCGACTGGCCACACTGGCGACCCCGGACCCCGCCGCGGCGAAAACCCTCATGGTGGGAACTGCCGCACCCGCGAACGCTCCGCCCGGAACCACCCCCGCCGACGGCGGACAGTCCCACTTCCAGGCCGTCAAGGTCGTCACCCAGGCCGCCGAGCAGGCCGCCCGGAACCAGCTGCTGACCGTCTCCCTGATCGCTCTGGCCGCCTTCGCCGTCATCTCGATGGCACTGGCCTGGTGGATGTCGGGGCGGGTGCTGCGCCCGGTGGCGGTGATCACCAACACGGCGCGCCGGCTCTCGGGTGAGAACCTGCACGAGCGGATCGCCCTCGACGCACCCCCGGGCGAGCTCAAACAGCTCGCCGACACCTTCGACGCCATGCTCGACCGCATGGAGCAACTGGTGGGTGCGCAGCAGCGGTTCGCGGCCAACGCCGCACACGAACTGCGGACTCCGCTCGCGGTGCAGCGGGCCGCGGCCGAAATCGGGCTGGCCACCGAGGACCCGGCCGCCGTCGCCCGGGTCCGCCGCAAACTGATCGAGGTCTCCGAGAGCAGCGAACGGCTCATCGAGGGCCTGCTGCTGCTGTCCGTCTCCGATCAGAGGCTGGACCATCGCGAACCGGTCGCACTGGACCGGCTGGCCCGCGCGGTGGCCGCCGAGTGCGCCGCCTCGGAGGAAGCCCGAGCGAACCGCGTCACCGTCCGGACCGACACCGCCCCCGTGTCCGTCGAGGGTGATCCGGTGCTGCTGGCACACCTGGTACGCAACCTGGTCGGCAACGCCCTGCGCTACAACCACGACGGCGGCCGGGTCGAGGTCGGCGTGCGCGACGGTGTCCTGGAGGTCGACAACACCGGCCCCCAGGTGCCGTCGGAGACGGTTCCCTACCTCTTCGAGCCCTTCCGCCGCCTGCAGGAGCGTCGACACGGCCCGCGTGAGGGCGCGGGCCTGGGCCTGTCCATCGTCGCCTCCATCGCGCGGGCCCATCACGCCGTCGTCACCGCCGTCCCCGGCAGCACGGGCGGACTGCGGGTCCGGGTCGAATTCCCCGCGGCCTGATCCGGCTGCTGGGGGCACCCGTACGTTCTTCGAACAGTGCCCGCACTCTTGGAACAGTGCCCGCACTCTTGGAACAGTGCCCGCACCGGACGGCCCTCGAACAGCGGGCCCGCAGCCTGCCCGGGGCCGCGTGATGTCCGCAACCCCGGGCCCGGTGGCGCCCGCAGGAGAGTGCGCACCACCGGCGGACACGTCACAAGCGCGCGTTCTACGCGGTCGGGTCCCACTCCGCGAGCTGCTCCATCGGCTCGGTGTCGCCGGTGTTCTCCAGGCTGTCGAGCGGGACGCGCGCGTAGAAGTAGAGGACCAGTTCGCTCGCCGCGCCTCGCATCACCAAGTCGCCCGGCTCGGCGTCGGCGGCGAGGTCGTCGCAGCGGACACCGTCGGCGTCGAGGGTCAGGCGCCAGGAGCGGCCCTCGATCGCGTGCAGGTCGATGGTCGCCGGCTTGAACGGCCAGGGGACGGTCGTCGCCGACACGGTCGTCAGGAACTCGTCGACGCCCTCGACCGCGACGTCCGTCGGCAGCGGCTGTGCGGCGCTCTGGGTGAGCTGGACGTCGTAGGTGTGGACGGCGAGCTCCTGGATCTGGTGCCGGGCCAGGGCTCCGCTGGTCTCCGGGGCCTGCGAGCGTCCCCACCAGGTCCAGCAGCCGCGGTCCGGGCCGGCCTCGCGCAGCGCGTCGAGCATGAGCTCGGTCGACTCGGCGAGCCAGGCGTCCAGGGCCTCGCGGTCGCGGGGCGCGGTCGGGGCGCCCTTCGGGGACGTCTTCGCCGGGGGCTCCGCGCCCGGGCCCGCCGCGACGATGGCGGCCTGGCGGCGGCGGCCGTCGCCGAGGTGCTGCGCCAGTTCGCGCAGCGTCCAGTCCGGGCAGCTCGGGACCTGGACGTCCAGGTCGGGGGCGGACGCGATCGCGGCGCGGAACGCGGCCGAGCGGTCGTCGATCAGCCGCAGGACCTCGGGGAACTCCACAATGTTTTGCACGTCGGTTGTGTATCACGGGGCTTCGGCCGCCGGGTAGCGATTTTGTCGGGCGACGACGACCGAAGCCCCTGTGCGAGCGGCTCCCCGGTCCACTCCTCCATCGCCACGAAACGAGTCCGGCCCCACCGCGCACGCGATGGGGCCGGAACCCGAAAGACCTTCAGCAAGCGTCCAGGACAAGCGGGTCGGGACGCCCCGGCTACGCCTTGGTACAGGTGGGGTCGGCCTCCGGCAGGCGTCCGCCGGCCAGGTAGGCGTTGACCGCGTCGTCCACGCACGCGTTGCCGTACGTCCCGTAGAGCCCGTGCTGGTCGGCGCCCCGCAGGGTCAGCAGCCGGGAGCCGGGCAGCAGCCCGTGCAGCGCGACGCCGTCCCGGTAGGGGGTGCGCGGGTCGCCGGTGGCGGAGAGGATCAGCACCCGGGCGTCGCGGCGTACCTCGGTGGGCGCCTCGCGCGGGGGGTCCAGGAAGGCGCACGGGGAGATGTTGTCGACCAGCGGGCCGGACAGCGGGTACCGGGCGCGGTCGCGCTCGATCCGGCGCCAGTAGTCCTCCGGGTCGCGCGGCGCCGTACCGTCCGCGCACAGGATGGCCTGCGAGATGCTGCCGGCCTGCGACCCCTGCGGGGTGAACAGGAAGCGCAGCATGGCGGCGGTCCCGTCCGAGGGGGTGACCGGCCGGCCCTCCGCGGCCTCGGCGAGCATCGCCGTCAGCTCGGCGAGGCCCGCCCGATCCGCGTCGGAGTCGCCCGCGAGGTTCATGAACACCACCATCGGCACCCGGGTGTCGTCGAGCTCGAAGGCGTCCGCGCCGGCGCCGACGACGAGCGGGCGCGCCGCGGCCGCCCGGACCGTCCGCAGCACCCCGGCGACCACCTCCTCGCGGGTGCGGCCCAGCCCGTACGTGCCGTGGCGGGCCGCCGCCCAGTCCGCCCAGTCGGCGAACGCCCGCTCGCTCTCCGGCACCATGTTGGGGAGCAGCGCCGGCCCGGCGTGGGCCGGGCTCAGCGCGCTGTCCAGGACCACCCGGTCGTAGCGGCCGGGGAACATCTGGGTGTACACCGTGCCGAGGTAGGTGCCGTACGAGAGGCCGAGGTAGGAGATCCGCCGCTCGCCGAGCGCGCCCCGCACCACGTCCATGTCCCGGGCCGCGTCGCGGGTGCTCGCGTGCGGCAGCAGGTCCCCGGCCGCCGAACGGCACCGGGCCGCGAGGTCCCGCTGGAGGGCGACCTGGCGCTCGAAGGAGGCCCGGCCGGTCCCGGAGGAAGTGATGCTGAAGCCGATCGGCCAGCCGCAGTCGAGGGGGGCGCTGCGGCCGACGAAGCGCGGGTCCAGCCCGACGACGTCGAAGCGGGCGGCGGTGTCCTTCAACGCGGCGTGCACCCGCGGCGGCGCACCGAGCGTCGGACTGCCGGGGCCGCCGTCGTTGAGCAGCAGCGTGCCGATCCGGTGGCGGGTGTCGGTGGCCTCGATCCGGGAGAGCGCCAGGGTGACGGTGCGTCCGCCGGGGTCGCCGTAGTCGAGCGGCACGGTGACCTCCGCGCAGCGGGCGCCGGCCCGTTCCAGCGCGGCGCCCTCCTCGTCCTGCGGGCCCTGGACGCAGCTGTGCCAGTCCGGGCGCTGCTGGTAGTAGCGGTCGAGCCCCCGGGGGATGCCGGCGGCCTGTGCGGCGGCTTCTGCCGGTGCGGTGGCGGCGGCCCCGGTCAGGCCGGCCACGAGGGCGAGAGCGGCCGCGGCGGCGCGGCGGCGGAGGTAGGTCAAGACGTCTCCTCGGCGGTGCGGGGCCCGGTCCGGGCCACCTCCGTACAGGACGCGTTCGGGGCAAACAATATGACGGTCCGTCGGAAAAAGCTTCGCTGACGACGAAGCCGGGCGGGCGCAGCGGCGGGATCAGGTTTGCGGCGCGGGCGCAGGAGCCGTACGGGCGCGAAGCAGCAGCGCCAGCCCCAACGCCAGGTCGACGGCCACGTCCAGTGCCTGCAGCCAGTCGGCCGTCCTCCCCGGTGAGTAGATCTCCAGGTAGTCGGCCAGCGCGTGCAGCAGCACCAGCGGCCAGACGCTCCCGATGTACAGCCGTGCGCCGCACAGGAGGAAGCCGAACGCGCCGGCCTCCAGCACCTGCCACAGCGTGTTGCCCAGGGGCGCGTCGAAGAACAGCCAATTGTCGAGGTGCCCGACCCCGAACAGCACCGCCGTCAGCGCCCCCGCGCGCACCGGGCCGAGCGGCCGTGCGACCTCCAGCACCAGCGCCCGGCTGCTCAGCTCCTCGCTGACCCCGATGGCGAGCATCAGCACCACCCCGCCCGCCAGGGTCGCCGTGCCGCCCTCGATCCCGGGCAGCGCCGCCAGCCCCGCCAGCACCGTCACCGGCAGCAGCACCGGCCAGCGCGCCATCACCCCTGGGCCCGCCACCCCGCCGGCCGCCAGCAGCCCCCAGGCCCGGAGCAGCGCCAACGCCACCGCCGCGCCCGCCAGATTGACCACGGTCGGCCCCAACTGCGGGAACCACCCCGGATCCAACGGCGGCAGCACCTTCGCCACCACCACGATCGTCGCCTGCCAGACGACCGCGACCCCGACCGCCCCCGCCACCGGATACCGGCGCACCTGGCTCCCCCACCGCGTCAACACAGCTCGATGGTAGGCACGAAGCCGTCAAGTCGGCGTCAGTTCACGTGAGTTGGGCCAACAAGTTTGCTGATGATCCTTCAGGTTCCGGCCCCATCGCGTGTGCGATGGGGCCGGACTCGTTTCGTGGCGGCGGGGGAGTGGGTTGCCGTCCCGGCCTCCCGAGCGGGGGAGGCCGGGCCCTTCGGTGTGCGGTGCGGGCGTGCGGTGTCAGCGTGCGTCGCGCAGGAAGACGGACCGCTCGACGGACTGGTGGCCGTTCGACGCCGCGCTCACCCGGATGTCCACGTCGGTGCCGTCCTTCGGGGCCTCCTTGAACGTGGCCCGGAAGGTGTACTCGACCGTGTTGCCGTCGCGGACGCCCGGCACGTTCGGGTCGACCGTGACCAGGCCGCAGTGGTCCTTCAGCTCGACCGGCTTCCACACGTCGCCGACCCGGGCCTCCACCGTGACGTCGTTCGTGGTCAGCGCGTCGGAGCTCCACACGGCCACCCGGGGGCGCAGGCCCGTGGTGCCGTCCGGCGAGGAGACCCGGAAGCTGAACGGGATCGGGTCCGTGGTGACCACGCCCTTGGCCGGCGGCATCACCGAGAGCATCTGCGGGCTGTGGCTGTCGACGACGGTGGCGTTCAGTTCGGCCTTCGCCATGTCGCGATAGTCCTTGGAGTGCGGCACGGGGGCGTCCGCCTCGATCGTGATCCGCCCCGGACGGTTGGCCAGGGACAGCCGCATCCGGTACTCGATGGTCCGGCTCTGGCCGGCGGCCAGGGTGAAGGCCGCGTCGTCGGCGGTGCCCGCGTAGTCCATCCCGCCGCCCTGGCTGAGGTGGTCGAGCTTCTTCCAGCCGGAGGCGTCCTTGCGCTCCAGGGTGCCCTCCGCCATCGCGAGCACCATGGTGCAGGGCGCGCCCTCGTACTGCTGGGTCGACACCACCGGGGCCACGCTGCGGGTGCCGGTGGCGTCGTTGTTCTTCCAGGTGACGGTGAAGGGGACCAGGTCGTTCAGCCCGATCTTCCCGCCCTCGTGCAGGCCGCCGAAGGTGATGCCGATGCCGTTTCCGCTGGACTGGGCGGGGGCCTTCGGTGCGGCGGGCTTGGCCGGGGCCTTCGCGGCGGCCTTGACGTCGGTCCCGGCGGCGGGGGCGGGTGCGGCGGCGGCCGGGGCCGCCTCGGTGGTCGGCGTGGCCGGGGTGGTCGGGACGGCGCCCGCGCCGGGGGTGGCGGAGGAGGTGACGGCCGGGGTGGAGGCGGGAGCGGAGGCGGCGACGGACGCTCCGCCGTTCGTCGGGCCGCAGGCGGCGACACCGACGGCGGCGACGACGGCCAGCGGGACAATCTTCGCAATGCGGGCGATAACGGACGCGTTCATGTGACAGTCCCCCCAAGGACACGTGGTGATGAAGGTGATGGTGATCGGGTGAACGGGCGCCTGATGTCGCGCCCCGGGGAGCCGGCCCGAGCCCCCCGGCTCCGCCGGCTCGCTCTCCCCGCCTCTCACCCTGATAGACGTCCATCCCCCCGGGGGGTTGCAGGTCGGTTCGAAGAAATTTTCCGCGGACTTCGCCCGGAACGCCGAAAGGCGCCGTGACCAGGGGAGATCCCCGGTCACGGCGCCTCGACGGCCCTGCGGCGGCACGTACGACAGGTCGAGCCCATGGCGCGGTCAGCGCGCAACAGCCCTCCCCGGCGACCGACCGGCCGACCGCACTCGGCCGGCCGGTCGCGAAACGCACAGCCTTCCCAACCGGCGCCGCTCAGACCACCGCCCCGTTGTGGTCGCGCCCCCGCGCCGCGCCCGCCGCGTGAGGCGTCCGTGCCTCCCTCGCCTCCCGCGGTCGGTCCGGGAACCGCTCCTGGAGCAGCACGACCACCGGCATCGCGGTGAACACCGTCGACGCCGTGCCTATCAGGACCCCGGCCAACAGCGCCACCGAGAAGTCGGCGAGCGAGTCGCCGCCGAGGGCCGCCAGGGCCACCAGGACGAACAGCGCCCCCATGCCGGTGTTCACCGTCCGGGGGAGGGTCTGCGCGACGGCGCGGTCCGCGAGGTCCGCCCAGCTCGCCTTCGTCCCGGTCCGGCGCAGCTCGCGCAGCCGGTCCAGGACTACCACCGTGTCATTGACCGAGTACCCGACGATGGTGAGCAGCGCGGCGAGGAAGACGCTGTCCACCGGCTTGCCCAGCCAGGCGAAGAGGCCGAGGACGAGCAGCAGGTCCTGCGCCATCGCGAGCACCGCGGCGGCCGCGAAGGCCCACCGGAAGCGGATCGTGAGGTAGAGCAACTGGGCGCCGACCGCGAGCCCGAGCGCGGCCAGCGCGTAGCCCCGCAGCTCGCTGCCGAGGCTCGGCCCGATCAACTCGTCGCGCTCCACGGACAGTTCGCCGGTGACGCCGGTGAGCGCCGCCCGGATGCGCTGCTGCTGGTCGTCGCCGGTCTCCTTGGTGCGGACGGACACGCCGGTGTCGCCGGTGGTCTGCACCACGGCCTGCGGGAACCCGGCGCCGACCACCGCCGCGCGGGCGGCGTCCGCGTCGACCCGCTGCGCGGCCGTGTACTGCGCCACCCGGCCGCCGGTGAACTCGACACCGAAGTCCAGGCCGCGCCCGCCGATCCCGGCCAGGGCGAGCAGCAGCAGGCCGGCGCAGGCGCCCAGCCAGCGCCGCCGGTGGCGCATCAGCCTGGGCGGCCGCCGGGTCAGCCGGGTCCGGAGCCGACCGACGGTGGCCATGCCGGTCAGGGTGGGCCGCCGGACGACGGCGGGCCGGCGCACCGCCCACTCGGCGAGCAGCCGGGTGATCAGCATGGCCGAGAACATCGAGGCCAGCACGCCGATCGAGAGCGTCACCCCGAAGCCCTTGACCGGGCCGGTGGCGAACACGAAGAGCAGACCGGCGGCGAGCAGCGTCGTCACGTTGGAATCGGCCACCGCGCTCCACGCCTTCGCGAACCCGACGCGGAGCGGACGCCGCAGGTCGCGCTCCTTGCCGGGGCCGGCCGCCCGAGGAGCGGTGTACTCCTCCCTGGCCCGTTCGAAGACCAGCACGTTGGCGTCCACCGCCATGCCGATGGCGAGCACGAAGCCGGCCAGCCCGGGCAGGGTGAGCGTCGTGCCGAGCGCGACCACGGCGGCGTACGAGATCAGTCCGTAGAGGGCGAGAGCGACGGTGGCCAGCACGCCGAGCAGGCGGTACACCGCGATGATGAAGGCCCCGGTGCAGAGCAGGCCGACGGCCGCGGCCAGGGCGCTGGCCCGGATCGCCTCGGCGCCGAGGGTGGGGCCGACGGTGCTCTGCTCGATCACCGTCACCGGGACGGGCAGGGCGCCGCCCTTGACCAGGGCGGCGAGGTCGCGGGCCTCGTCGGCCGAGAAGCCGCCGGTGATCTGCGTCGAACCGCCGGTGATCCCCTGCCCGCAGAGCACGCTCTCCTGGACACCGGGGGCGGACAGGACACGGTCGTCGAGCACGATGGCGACCCGGCGGGCGGGGTCGGCGGGCGCGGCGCACGCCGCCTCCCCGGTGAGCCGGGCCCAGGCGTCGCCGGCCGAGCCGCGGAAGGAGAGGTCGACGCTCCAGCCGAGGCCCGTCCGGGTGTCGAGGACGGCCGAGGCGTCCTTGACGCCGTCGCCGGTCAGCGCCGGCGGGCCCAGCCGCAGGTGGCCGCCGGGGAGGCCGGGGTCGGCGAGGACCCGGGAGCCGTCCGCCGAGGGGGGTCCGGCCGGGCCGTCGGCGGTCGCGACGACGGGGTGGAAGGTGAGCTGGGCGGTGCGGCCGATGACCCCGGCGGCCTCGCGGGGGTCCTGGACGCCGGGGAGTTCGACGACGATGCGCCGCTCCCCGGCGCGGGCGAGCGAGGGTTCGACGACGCCGAGGCCGTCGACCCGGCGGCGCAGCACCTCCAGCGCCCGGTCGGTGGCGTCCGCGTCGGCGCGGGCGGTGGGCGAGTCCTGGGTCTCCAGGACGATCCGGGTGCCGCCGCGCAGGTCGAGGCCGAGGCGGGGCGGGGTGGTCAGGGCGATGTAGAGCGAGACACCGACGACGGCGAGTGCGACGAGCGCGCGCCAGAACGCGGTACGGCGAGAAGGCATGGGTACTCCACGGGCGGTCCGCGGGAGCCGGGCGTCCTCGGGGGGACGCCGCACCCGGGACGGGCGGACGCGAGGGGACGGCGCGCCGCCGGGAACACTCCGGGCACGGTGGCCGGAGGCCTCCCGTCCGGGCCGCGGGCAGGCCGCGGCACCCGGGTCGGCGGGCGCGATGGGACGTCAGCTGGACCGGGTGGAGGGGGGACCGCGGGTGTGGCGGGGGTCGTAGCGGTCGGACGGCGGCGCCCGCTCCTGGCGCGGCCCCGCGGCGTACAGCCCGGGCCGGAACCGGGGGGCGTCCGTCCGGGCGACCGGAAGCACGGCCGGCGGGAGCGCGGGCAGCCGGACACCGGGCTCGGCGGCGGCCGTCTGCCGCTGGGCGACGTCGGAGCCGGGACGGTCCGCGGAGCGCCGGACCTCCGCGCCCGCCGGACCGAGCCGTACGGCGGCCGAGGCGGCCGGGGCAGTGACGGCGGGCGGCGCACCGAGGGCCGGCTGCGCCGCGCCCGTTGCCGTACCGAGGAGGACCTGGCAGACGGCCCAGGCCGCGAGGAACGCCCAGGACAGCGCGGCCGCCGCGGTCCGACGCACGCGTCGCTCCACTCCGGCCCCCTCCCCGCTCGTGCCGTCACCCGGTCCCGTCCGCAAGAAGCTCTCACTGTAGGCGACGGCGCAGCCGCATGGGGAAGTTCGGGCGGCGGACCGGAGCGGAGCGGACCGGCGGGGGCCGGGGTCACGGTCCGGCGGGGGCCCGCACGGTGCTCTCCATCAGTGGGCCTCCTCTGCAGTGCCGCCCGCGCACCGCACAGGGGCAGGCGGTCACTTTCGGCATCGGTGGCGAGCTGTCAGTTCTCCGGGCCGCCTCCGCGCAGGCGGGGCCGATAAGCGGGAGTCTCGTCCGTGGATCGTGTCGGACGAACTGTGGAAACTGATCGAGCCGTTGTCGTACCGACGGCCGGGGCGTCCTTCGGCGGGGTGCTCGTCCCGGCCTCCCGAGCAGTGGGAGGCCGGGCCCTTCGAGCTCCCCCGAAGCACGCTCGCCGAGCGCCCGCCACCACCGGAGACCGAGGTGGCGGCGTCCAGGCACCGTACGCAGCACGGCCTCATTCGGCATGTGGATGAGCGGCACGATGCCCCACCGGCGCTGCACCTCGTTCTTGGTCCTTCGCAGGTTGCGCGGCTCGGGCCGGGCCTCGTCCGGGGTGAGCCGGATCGCCCCGGACTTCCGCTCGGCGATGTCCCGCCAGCTCGGCTTGGGCATCCGGTCGTTCAGCAGGGTCGGCTCGGTGGTCATCTGCTCGCGCAGCTCGTCGACGAAGACGGCGGCGTCCATCGGGTGGTCGACGGCGTACGGCGGCGGATCCGCTCGGTCAGGTCCGGCTTGCGCCGGCTGCGGCTCTCCGTACGCCGTTGCGGATCCAGTGCCGGTTGCCGGCACATGCCAGGGCCGGACCGACGAGCATGGACAGCATCCACAGTGCGACGCTGGCGGGTGAGTAGATGTAGTACTGCCATCGATTCGGCAGCAGTGCCGGCAGGAGAAGGAGCGCGATCAGTGTCACCCAGGTCGTGAGCACAGTGATCACTGCGCGCGACGCCACAGCCACACCGTTTCCTGGTGCCACGTGTCCCCCTGGCCGAGTTCGGAGCGGATCCCGGAGCGGATCCCGCCCATCAAGTTTGAACGTGTTCAATATAGTAGCGCGGCTGCGGGGCGGTCGGCGGCCGGTGCTGCCGACCGCCCCGCACGGGGTGCTGGCCAGGGCGGCGGAAACCGGAGTGCGGAGCAGGGCGGGCCCCGTACGGCCGGTCGGCGCGACGGGCTCAGCGGAAGTCGCCGGCGTGGTCGACGGCCCACTGGGCGTAGGTGTGTGCCGGAGCGCCGGTGATCTTTTCGGCGATGGCGGAGGTCGTGGCCGCGACGCCGTCGGCGGCGGCCCACTGGCTCACGATCGCCTCGGCCACGACCGGATGCATGGTTCTGGCGACTTCCGCGCGAGCCTGCTCGTCGGAGATGTGTTCAACCCGGATGTGACGGCCGATGGCCTCGCCGATGTGCTCGACCTGGCGTTGCAGGGTCAGGGACTCTGCCCCGTAGACGGTGTAGGCCTGGTGCGAGTGGCCCGGTTCGGTCAGGGCGGTCACCGCCAGCGCCGCGATGTCCTTCTCGTGCACCGGTGCCGACTGTGCGAGTGGACGGGGAAGGCAGACGACGTTGTCGGTGCGGATCGATTCGGCCCACCAGGTGCGGGTGTTGGTCGCGAACGTCCCCGGCCTGAGGAACGTCCAGTCCATGCCGGACCGTTGGACGGCCTGCTCGATCGTGCGGTTCAGGCGGGTGACCGGGTGGTCGGCGTCGGGGTCCAGGACGACCGACACCGACGAGAGCAGGACCACCTGCCGGATCCCCGCGGCCGCGGCCGCAGCGGCGACCTTCTCGATGTTGTAGGGCTTCCGGGGGTCGAGCATTCCGTACAGGAACACCTTGTCGGCACCGTCGAGCGCTGCGGGGAGCGTCTCGGGACGCTCCAGGTCGGCGACGACTGCTTCGCACCCGGGCGTCGAGCCCACGCCCGGGGTCCGGCTGACCGCTCTGACCTGCTCACCGGCGGCCAGCAGGCCACCGGCCACATGACGACCGACGTTGCCGCGGGCGCCGAAGACGACTGCCACCATGATGGAACCTCCTGCTTGTTGTGGAGATGAATTGCCGCATGGGCGCGGGTGGTGCGGGATGCGGGATGCGTCGCTGCCACGCGGCCGGCTCGGTCCCGGCGGCGGGGGCCGCGGGGGCGTCGGCGCCGATGCGGGGAACGGATCGGGAGCCGCTGTGCGCCGACCTCGGGATGTGCCGACCGCGGGATTCGCGGATGCGCGGATGCGGGATGTCGCTGCGACGGGAGTGTCGGTCGCCGGTCAGGGCTGGATGTTCTCCAGGTCCTCCAGAAGGCCGGGGTGCCTCGGCTCCCAGCCGAGCGCCTGTCGGGTGCGGGTGCTGGACGAGGGCTGGTCGGCCCTGAAGATCGGGCCGAGCGGGCCGTAGGTCTCCTCCGGCACCGACGCGACCGGCAGGCCCAGTCGTCGGCCGATGACGGCCGCGATGTCCCGTACCTGGTCCCCCTCGTCGGCCACGGCGTGCCAGGCGGTACCGGCCGGCGCCTGCTCCAGGGCGAGCCGGAAGAGAACGGCCGCGTCGAGCGCGTGGACGGCGGGCCAGCGCTGGGTGCCGTCGCCGGGGTAGCCGGAGATCCCGCTCCGGCGTGCGACGTCGGTCAGCAGGCCGGCGAACCCGCCCGTGCCCTCGTTGTGAACCGTGCGCGGCAGGCGTACGGACGTGCTCCGGACCCCGCGCGAGGCCAGGCCCAGGATCGCGGTGACCGTGCGACCGCGGCCGCCGACCGGCCCGTCGGTGGGCACCGGGTCGGCCTCGGTGGAGGCACGGCCCGGCACCCAGGGGGTCCCCGAGACGGTGACCAGGGGGCGGTCGCTGCCGACGAGTTCCTCGCCGAGGGCGGTGAGGGCGGCGGTCTCCTCGGCGATGTTCCGGGCGAGGGCCTCGGGGCTGCTGAAGTCGTTGCCGAAGGCCAGGTGGATCACCCCGTCGGCCCGGGCGGCGCCGGAGCGCAGGACGTCCAGGTCGGCGAGGCCTCCCCGCAGCGGCTCGGCGCCGGCCGCCTCGGCGGCCCGTGCGGAGGCGTCGGAGCGGGCGAGGGCGAGGACGGTGTGGCCGTTGCCGAGGAGTTCGGCGACGACGGCGGAACCGATCAGACCGGTGCCGCCGGTGACGAAGACGCGCATGGAACCCTCCCAGAAGTGATGGGACTCTTGTCCCATCACCGTAGCAGAGTGATGGGACAAGAGTCCCATCACGTATGCTGAACCCCATGGGTCGATGGGAACCAGGTGCGCGTGAACGCCTCGTCGTGGCCGCGGTCGACCTGTTCACGGAGCAGGGGTACGACGCCACCACGGTCGCGCAGATCGCCGAGCGTGCCGGGGTCACCAAGAGCACCTTCTTCCGGCACTTCCCCGACAAGCGCGAGCTGCTGGTCGCCGGGCAGGAGACGCTGAGCCGGCTGCTGGCCGAGGGGATCGCCGACGCGCCCGGTGACGCCAGCCCGCTCGAGGCGGTCGCCGCCGGTCTCGAACGCGCCTCGACCGCGATGGGCCCCGGGAGTCGCGAGCTCGCCCCCCGCCTGAAGGCCGCCGTCGCCGCCAGCGCCGAGCTGCAGGAGCGCGACACCCTCAAGACCGTCAGCCTCGCGGCCGCGATGACAACCGCTCTGATCGCCCGCGGCGTACCCGACCCGACCGCGGCCCTCGCGGGCGAGCTGGGCGTCCTCGCCTTCAAACGGGGTTACGCCGAATGGGCCGAGGACGACCGCGGCGCCGAGGGTGAGCTCGCCGGGTACACCCTGGCCGCCCTGAACGAACTGCGCGCGGCGAGCGCATCGCTGGGCTGACCGGACGAGCACCGTCCAACGCCGGCGCGGTGGACGGGAAGCGGACAAGTATCCCCAGGTCGTCCGGTACCACCGCCCCGCCCGCAACGGACGGCGGCTGGGGCGTTGTTGGGCCGCTGTTGGCCCGCCCTGCCAGCCTCCTGGTCGTCCCCGCGTGACCGGCCCCCGCAGCGAAAGCCCGGGGCCGGGCGCGCTCCCGACACCAGAGGCAGGGCACGTGAAAACCGCAATCCTCCGACTCCGCCGCATCAGGGCGGCCCTGACCGTGGTCGCCATGACGCTGACCGGCCTGACGGTCTTCGTGGGGCAGGCGTCCGCGCATCCCTACTACGCGTTCGAGATCCAGAACCAGGCGACGGGCCTGTGCATCGAGGCGTCGTCCGACGTGAACCCGTAGATGGAGCTCCCCCCTGCGGCAGCAGCGAAGACCAGTGGTTCGGCGTCAGCGACCACAACCACCTCGTCGACCTCAACACCCGCGGCTCCTGCCTGGCGGCCGACTCCTACGGCAACGCCCTGTCCGTGGGCTGCAACACCGGCGACTACAACCTCGCCTGGCAGTTCGGCTCCACCGAGGGCGACTGGACGACCATCAACAGCCCCAGTGGCTGCTACCTGAAGATCCTCAACGGGCAGACCCCGGCGTGCATGCCGGGCTTCCAGGGCAGCAACGCCCAGTGGCGCATGATCAGGAGGGTCCCGGACCACCACGCCGGCACGGACGCGGGCACGGGCCGGGTGAAGTGGGCGGACTTCGACGGCGACGGCAAGGCCGACTACATCACCGTCGGCTCCAACGGCGCGGTCAACGTCTGGCTGAACCGTGGCGGCGACACCGGCGGCGGCTGGGCCAACTACGGCCAGACCGCCTCGGGCCTGACCACCGACCCCAGCCGGGTGCGCCTGGCCGACATCGACTGCGACGGCCGGGCGGACTACAGTGCCATCGGCGCCAACGGTTCGATCATCACCTACCTGAACCGTGGCGGCGACGGCCACGGCGGCTGGGCCGACCACGGCCAGATCGCCACCGGGACCACCACCGACCAGAACGCGGTCGTCCTCGCCGACTTCACCGGTGACCACAGGGTCGACTACGTCACCACCAACCCGAACAACTCGGTCAGCGCCTACCGCAACGACGGTGGCGACGGCCACGGCGGGTGGACCAGCCTCGGTCAGGTCGCCGCCGGCGCCTGAGCCGCGTCACCGCCGTGACCCGGGGGCTTCGGTCCGTCAGCCGAAGCCTCCGCTCCCACATCGACCATCACCACACCTACGCCCTGGGGGGAACCTTGAAACGCATCCTGCTGCTCGGCCTGAGCACCGCACTGGGCGTGGCCGGCGTGGCCGCCGCCCCGGCCGCGCCGGCCGCACACGCCGCTCCGGCGGCCGCCCCGGCCACGCACGCCGCGCCGGGGGCCGCCACCGTCACGACCGCGGTGCCCTCGCTGCGCGTCATGCCGCTGGGAGACTCGATCACCGCGGGCGCCGGCAGCCCGACCGGATCGTCCTACCGGGCCCCGCTGTGGAGCCTGGTCGCCGGCCAGTCCCGCTATGCCGTGCGCTACGTCGGCTCCCAGGCCGGCGGGCAGCTGCCCGGCCTCGCCCACGAGGGCCACTCCGGCTTCATGATCGACGACATCCGCGCCGGGATCGACCAGTGGCTCGCCGAGGCCCGCCCGGACGTCGTCCTGCTGCACATCGGGGTGAACGACCTCGACCGCAGCACCGACCCGGTCCATGCGCCCGAGCGCCTCAAGGCCCTCCTCGACCGGATCTTCGCGGACCGGCCCGGCGTCGCGGTGGTCATGGAGGGCGTGATCCCGACGACCCAGGGTCTCCAGGTCCCGCCGTCCACCTTCAACGACCGGGCCCGGCAGCTGCAGGCGGTCGAGGCCCAGGCGGGGAACAGTTTCCGCTACGTGGACCCGCCGGCCCTGACGCCCTCCGGGATGGCCGACCGCCTCCACCCCAACGACAGCGGCTTCGAGCGGATGGCGCAGGCCTTCTTCACGGGACTGGACCAGGCGTACTCCGCCGGCGCGGCCAAGGCGTCCGTGGCGTCCAACGCCGCCAACGACTCGGGCGGTCTGGGCCACGTCCGGTACGCGGACTTCGACGGTGACGGCAGGGCCGACTACATCGCCATCGGCGCCAACGGCGCGGTCGACGTCTGGCTGAACCGGGGCGGCGACGGGCGCGGCGGCTGGCAGCCCGCCGACCAGGTCGCCACGGGGACCACCGCGGACGTCGGCCGGGTGCGCTTCGCCGACTTCGACGGCGACGGCAGGGCCGACTACGAGGTGGTCAACCCGGACGGCTCGGTGCACGTCTGGCTGAACAAGGGCGGTGACGGGCAAGGGGGCTGGCAGGACTACGGTCAGGTCGCCCTCGGTCTCACGACCGACGCCGCCCGGGTGAAGCTCGCGGATTTCGACGGTGACGGCAGGGCCGACTACGAGGTCGTCAACGCGGACGGCTCGGTGCAGGTCCACCTCAACCGGGGCGGCGACAGGCACGGCGGCTGGCAGCCCCTCGGCCAGGTGGCCACCGGGCTCACCACCGACCCCGGCCGCGTCCGCCTCGCGGACTTCGACGGTGACGGGAAGGCCGACTACGCCGTCGTCGATTCCGGCGGCGCCGTACGGGTCTGGCTGAACCGTGGCGGCGACCCCGGCGGCGGCTGGGTGGCCCTCGGCCAGATCGCCTCCGGCGTGACGGCGGATCAGGACAAGGTCCAGTTCGCCGACTTCAACGGCGGTGGCAACGCGGACTACGTCCTCACCGACACGCCGTCCAACGCCGCCCACGTCTACATCTGGAACGGCGGCGACGGCCACGGGGGCTGGAACGACCTCGGCCAGGTGGCCACCGGCGTGCCCACCGGCTGACCGTACGGCCGGCGCCGCCCGGGGGCCTCGACCCTCGGGCGGCGCACTCGCGGTCAGTGCCGGACGTCGCGGAGCAGTTCCAGTCCGTCGAGGCTCTGCTGGAGCAGGGCCGGGATGTCGTGGGCCCGGCTGATCTCGGCAGCCTGCTCGAAGCAGGTGCGGGCCTGCGGGAGCCGGCCGAAATGGGCGTGGGCCCGTCCGGTGATGATCAGGCAGTCGGCGATGCCGCTCATGGCCCCAGACGGCGTCGCAGTGCCAAGGACTCGTCGAGGGCGGCGAAGGCGTCCTCCTGCCGGCCGAGGCCCCGTAGGGAGTCGCCGAGGTTGGCCAGCGTGACGGCGACGTGCGTCAGGTTGCCCAGGGCCCGGCAGTCTTCAGGGCGAGCGCGTACCAGACGCCCAGCCGCAGCGCGGCCGCCTCGCGCGCCTCGGCGGGCTCCTCCTGGAGGGCGCGCTCGGCGGCGAACTCCCCGAGCAGGTCGTGGAAGCGGTAGCGCCACTGCTCCGTCGTCCCTACCAGGTGGACGTCAGCGAGCAGTTCGAGCAGGTCGGCGGTCTGCTCCCGGGGGCGGTCCGGCAGGGCGGCCGAGGCCCCGTACCCGAGATAACGCTTGCGTCACGACCGGAGATCGCGTGCAGCAGTCGCGAGTCGGGCTCCGTCAGGTTGAGCGGGGGAGCCAAGGGGGCTTCGGGAGAGGCGAAGATGCTCAAGAGTCACGAGCCGGGTGACCATGCGAAGTGCTGACGTCCCTGCCTTCACGGCATTCGTGCATGCACGGTCGTCGGCCCTCTTCAGGACCGCACTGCTGCTCACCGGCGAGCGTCATGTGGCCGACGATCTGGTGCAGTCCACGCTGGAGCAGGTCTGTCGGCACTGGCGCCGGATTCGCTCCGCCGACGCACCGGAGGCCTATGCGCGCCGGATCCTGGTGAACCTCGCCAACGACCGCTGGCGCAAACTACGTGGACGTGCGGAAGTACCCCTGGACGACGGTATCGGGGACGGGTACGTCGATCCGTACAAAGGTCTCGTGGTCCGCGACGAGTTGATGCGCGAGCTGCAGTCCCTGCCGATCGGCATGCGCACCGTACTGGTGCTGCGGTACTTCGAAGATCTCGACGACGCGGAGATCGGCCACTTGATGAACATCTCGGCCGGCTCGGTCCGATCCCAGGTGGCCCGGGGCCTGTCGAAACTCCGGTCGACCGTCGATGCGCAGGCATCGCACACACGTTCGGGAGGGGCGGCATGAAGGACTACGACCTGGAGGAGGAGCTGGCCGCGGCCATGCGCGACCGTTCACGGCAGGAACCGTCGCGCGGCTACGACGTCGATGAGCTCATCGGGTCGGTACGCCGGCGCCGCCGGCGCCTGCAGACGGGTGCGGCGGCGGCCGTGGTGATCGTGGCCCTGGGCGCCGGCTTCGTGTCCCAAGCGGATCACGACCGTGCCCCGGTACCCGCACAGGCATCGACCGCGTCGAGCACCGAGATGCCTGCTACACCCCCGCCCATCGAGCGGTCCTCGCCCACGGCTTCGGCACCGGCTTCGAAACCGGCCCCCCGTGCCGACCCGGCCCGGACGACGAACACCCTGTTCCTCTCTGCCCTGCGCTACCAGAATCCGGCCACCCGCTCCGAGGTGGATCCGGCAGAGGTGGCAGCGCTGTTCGCCGACGAGTCCACGTACCGACGGATCTGGGGAGCCGACTCCCGCGGTGTGACCTGCGGTGCCTCGGTCGACGGCGTGCTGGCGTCGGGTGAGGTCCTGCTGTACCAGGGGGTCGAACGGCTCGACCGGGCCCCTTCCCTGGACTTCGACGGGGCCACGGGGAAGGTGACCGACCTGACCTGCACAACGGTCGCCGGAGGCAGCAAGGGGGGCGACCCCACGGTTTCCGGTTTTTACGGCGGGCTGGTGGCGGCCACCAAGTCCGGTGACTCCACGGCAATGGCGAGGCTCGGGAAGCAGTTCGTGACCGAAGACCTTCGATCCGACCGGGGCCAGGGCCCGACCGCCGGCACCTGCTCCTTCACCGCACCCCCCTTCTGGCTCGCCGACAACCCCTCGTCCGGAACTCTCACCCACGGATGGACCGTGAACCTCGGCGGCCGGCACGACTTCCCGATCGAGATCGACGAGACAGCGAAGATCGCCAGATCTTGCGGCGGGTGAGCCGCACCGGCCGCCGCTGAGGCGGACAGCACCGGACCGAGCACGCACGGCGGCACGTCCGGAACCCCTGTACGCCCTTGCACGCCAATAGGCGATGTCCGCGCGCCCGGACGTCGGAAAGCGAGTGCCCGCATGAAGCATCGGACAGCCTTCGTCATACCCGTACTCATGGGCGCCGCCATGGTGGCCCACGTCCTGTTCCCGACCTCGGGTCCGGCTGAGGGCGCCCCTCCTGACCCACTTCCGACGTCAACCCCGTCAGCGCCAGACGCGCTTTCAGGGCAAGAACTTGCCGTCGCGGGTACGACAACGCCGGAGCAGGCCGTGCGCCTCGCGCTCGACGGGCTCGGGGCGCACCAGGGCCGGTACGCTCTCGCCGTCGAGGACCTCACCGCGAGCCGCTCGGCCACCTACGGTTCGTCCACCGAGGCCTTCACCTCCGCGAGCATCATCAAAGTCGACATTCTCGCCACCCTGCTGCTGCAGACGCAGGACCGCGGAGGCCGACTCAGCCCTGCTCAGCGACAGCTGGCCTCCGACATGATCCGCGTCAGCGACAACGACGCGGCACAGCAACTCTGGATCGACATAGGCAGACGCCAAGGTCTGGACGCGGCCAACGCCCGATTCGGACTCACCCCGGCACACGCGGGCCAAAGGGGAGCCTGGGGACTGACCCGGACCACGGCCCGAGACCAGATCTCCCTCCTGAAGGCCGTGTTCACGCAGGACTCCCCCTTGAACGCCGAATCCCGGTCGTATGTGCGGGCCCTCATGAGCGCCATCACCGACGGACAGAACTGGGGCGTCGGCGCCGCGGGAGCGCCCGGCGACCTGCCCGTACTGAAGAACGGCTGGCTCCCGGGCGGAATACCTCAGCTATGGGCCGTCAACAGCGTGGGCATCGTCGAACGCGCTGGACACACCTTGCTCGTCGTCGTACTCACCGACGGTCAGCCCACACGGGAAGCCGGCATCGCACTCATCGAGCACGCCGCGGCGACCGCGGTCGAGGCACTGGTGCGCGCACCCTGAAAACCCTCAACCGGCCATACCCCTGTCCGGCAGACAACGGACTGCTGCGCACATTTCGATCACGCCCGGGGATCGGAGGGCGTTCGGTGTAGACGGATTGTCCTTTATATCCTAGTAGGTTCCTCGCCAGGTTGGTGTGGTCTCGTCCGTTATGCGCCTGCCGAGGTGGTCGATCGAAACGATGTGCATCACGGCTTCGGAGCCGGTCGGCAGGGTCTCGTAGTCGCGAGTCGGTCGGCGGCGCAACATGAGCCGTCCCAGGCTGCTTCGGGAAGCGGGATACGTTTCACCTATGGCACTGCACGCACGAATGGATTCTGCCCCGTCGCACACCGCACCGCAGGACGCCGGTCACGACGGACTGATCAAGGTCCGGGGTGCCGACGAGCACAATCTGCGCCACGTCGATGTGGACGTGCCGCGCGACCAGGTGGTGGCCTTCACCGGGGTGTCGGGGTCGGGCAAGTCGTCGCTGGCGTTCGCCACCATCTACGCCGAGGCCCAGCAGCGCTACCTCGAGTCCGTCGCGCCGTACGCCCGTAGGCTGATCGACCAGGGATCGGCGCCCAGGGTCGGCGCGATCACCGGTCTGCCGCCGGCCGTCGCCCTGCGCCAGCAGCACAGCGGGGGCAGCACGCGCTCGACGGTGGGGACCGTCAGCCGGGTCTCGAACGTGCTGCGCATGCTGTACTCCCGCGCCGGCACCTACCCGGCGGGCCGGACCCCCGAGGATCTGGCCGGGACGTTCCCCCGGGACGCCGCGCCGCTGGACTCGGACAGTTTCTCGCCGAACACGGCGGTGGGCGCGTGCCGGACGTGTTCCGGTCTGGGGCGCCTGCACACCGTCGACGACGGCAAGCTCGTCGGTGACGACTCCCTGAGCATCCGGGAGGGCGCGATCGCCGCGTGGCCGGGCGCCTGGCAGGGCAAGAACTACCGCGACATCCTCGCCGAGCTGGGCGTGGACATCGACGTACCCTTCCGTACCCTGCCCGCGGCCCGCCGCGAGTGGCTGCTGACGACCGACGAGCAGCCGACGGTCACCGTGCACCCGATCCGCGACGCACACCGCATCGCACGCTCCTACCAGGGCACCTACATGAGCCCCCGCAAGTGGGTGCTGCACACCTTCGCGACCTCCAAAGCAGCGCACCTGCGGGCCAAGGCCGTCTCCTTCATGACCCAGGAGATCTGCCCGACCTGCCACGGCAAGCGGCTCAACCCGGAGGCCCTGGAGGTGACCATCGCCGGGCAGGACATCTCCGTCGCCACCTCGATGCCGCTGACCCAGCTCTCGGCCTTCCTGGAGACCGCGCGCGACCACCCCGACACCCTGGCCCTACCCGCCGAACGCAGGCAGGCCGCGCACGCCCTGATCAGCGGCCTCCAGGACCAGCTCGGCACACTGCTCGACCTGGGCCTTGGCTACCTCGCGACCGGACGCGCGACCTCGACCCTCTCCAGCGGCGAACTCCAGCGCCTGCACATGGCCACCCAGCTCCGCAGCGGCCTGTTCGGCGTGTTGTACGTCCTGGACGAGCCCTCTGCCGGCCTGCACGCCGCCGACACCGAGCTGCTGCTCACCGCGCTGCGACGGCTCAGAGGAGCCGGGAACAGCGTCTTCGTCGTGGAACACAACGCCCAGGTCCTCGCCTCGGCCGACTGGATCGTCGACATGGGTCCCGGTGCGGGCCGCCACGGCGGGCGGGTCCTGTACAACGGCCCCGCCGGGCAGCTCGACCAGGCAGAGGAATCGGTGACAGCCCGGTACCTCACGCCAAGCGCGCCCACGGTGCCCGGCCCCGAGAAGCCCCGGCAACCGGACGGCTGGCTGAGCCTCACCGGAGTCACCGGCCACAACCTCCATGACGTGGACGCGAGTTTCCCGCTGCGTACGCTGACCGCGGTCACCGGTGTCTCCGGGTCCGGGAAGTCGACCCTCGTACGGCGTGCCCTCGCGGAGACGGTCCGCGACCACCTTTACGACGATGAGACCGCGCAGGACATCGCCCGTAGTCCCGCGTCGGTGGAGACCGTCGACGAGGAGGAGGCCGGGGTGCCGGTCTGGGACCTGGAGGAGGACCGCGTGACGGTACGGGCCGGCTCCGGGCTCGAGGACATCGACCGGCTGGCGGTCGTCGACCAGAAGCCCATCGGGCGCACACCGCGTTCGAACCTCGCCACCTACACCGGCCTGTTCGACAGCGTCCGCAAGCTGTTCGCCGCCCAGCCGGCCGCGAAGGAACTCGGCTACACCGCGAGCCGGTTCTCCTTCAACGTGACACAGGGGCGCTGCCCGCACTGCCTGGGCGACGGAGTCGTCAGCATCGAACTCCTCTTCCTGCCCACAGAGACCTCCCCCTGCCCGGTCTGCAAGGGCGCCCGCTACAACCCGGGCACGCTCATGGTGCGTTACCGCGACAGAACCATCGCCGACGTGCTGGCGATGAGCGTGGACGAGGCCCTCGAGTTCCTCCAGGACGTGCAACCCGCCGCCCGCATCCTCAAGTTCCTCTCCGACATCGGCCTGGGCTATCTCACGCTGGGCCAGAGCGCCACGACGCTGTCCGGCGGGGAAGCCCAGCGCATCAAGCTGGTGAGCGAGCTGCACCGCGCGCCGCGCGGCCACACCCTGTACCTCCTCGACGAACCCACCAGCGGGCTGCACCCCGCCGACATCGACCTCCTCGTCGGGCAGCTGCAGCGCTTGGTGGACGCCGGGAACACGGTCGTCGTGGTGGAACACGACCTGCGCACCGTCGCCGCCGCGGACTGGGTCCTGGACCTCGGTCCGGGTGCGGGCGACGACGGCGGCCGCATCGTCGCCGAAGGCCACCCTGCGGACATCGTGCGAGAGCACGACACTTTGACCGCCTCCCACCTGGGCCGTCATCTGTCGGCACGGACGAGTACCTGAGCCCTTGCCGATCTAATGGGAAAATTGCGGTCGGATACGCCGTGCTGCGCTTGGGGAACGTCGCCAAGGTGCTGGGACCGACGACCGGTTCCGGCGGCTGGCGACGGCCTTCGCGGCCGAGGTGGCGGCCCCAGGAGCCGGTCCGGGGGGCAGGTCTCCTTCATGCTCCAGCCCGGGGACTACCTCATCGTGAACCAGCGGCACATCCTGCATGGCCGGGAGGCGCCCCGGAGCTCGTGAACGGATGCTAGGCCCTCTCTTTCGGATCACGCCAGGCGGTCGCCGCCGGAGCACGCACCTCGCCGGCTTGTCGTCGGTCGCCGATGGCCCCCAGCCTGGCGGCCGGGAGGTGCCCCCACCGCATGGACTCCCTCCTCCGCACCGCCGATGCACGCACTCCAACGACGCCCACTGGTCCGACGTGATCCGAAAGAGAGGGCCTAGATCCGCGCCTTCCGCACCGAGTGCCACACCGCCCCGGACAGCGCCAGCGTCGACCGCGGGACCGACAGGTGCTCGTGCTCCCGGTACAGCCGCCAGTTGTGCTCCACCAGCGCCAGCTTGTTCGAGGACAGCGACCCCGCCCGGCCGGCCCTGTAGACCGCCAGCGGTTCCTTCAGGCCGCGGGCGGCGTGCCCGTCCCTCATGATCGACAGCCATAGAGCGTAGTCCTGCCGCTTCGGCATGTCCGGCATCAGCCGCGTGCCCAGCACCGTCCGGTCGTACATGGCGGTCAGGGTCCCGATGTGGTCCTGCACCAGCATGTCGCGGTACGTCACCCGCTCCCGTGCCACGACCACCCGACCGTTCGGGACGAAGTCGGCGGCCTCGCCCGTGTGGTCGCCGGCGACCTTGTAGTAGGAGGTGAACGTCAGTGGAGCATCGCCCCCTGCGGCGAATGCGAGCTGCCGCTCCACCTTGCCGGGCAGCCACATGTCGTCGCTGTCCAGGAACGCCAGGTACTCCCCCCGTGCCCGTTCCAGGGCGAGATTGCGGGCCTTGGCCGCGCCGCCCTGCTCGGGCGCCGCCTGCGGGCGCACCCGCTCGTCCTGGCGGGCCAGGTCCCGCAGCAGGTCCATGGAGCCGTCGGTGGACGAGTCGTCGGTGACCAGCACCTCCACGTCTGCGTGGGTCTGCGCGAGCACGGAGCGCACCGACGCGCCGAGAGTGGCGGCCGAGTTGTGCACCGGCATCACCACAGAAACCAGGGGCACGGCGTGCTCCTCACCCGGGTTGGAGTCGTCATGGATGTTGTTGTCGCCGGTCAGGGCCACGTGGGGCTGCCACTCGCCGTGCGCGCAGCCGAGGTGGGCCGCCGAGTCGTCGGCTACGACGTGGACCAGCACCGTATCAAGCGGCTCACCGCCAGTGAGTCCTACGTGGAGGACGTGACCTCCTCACAGCTGCGCGCGGTGCTGGACTCCGGGGCCTATTCCGCGACCGACGACGCCTGCGCGTCGGCCGGCTTCGACATCGTGGTGATCACCGTGCCGGCTCCTCTGCGGGACGATGTACCCGACCTGTCCCACGTCGAGTCCTGCGCCTGGACGCTGGGCGAGGTCCTTCGCCCTGGCGACGGTGGCCCGGCCGTGTCGCCCAGGCCGGTACGGCCGGGCCGCTCACCCCCGGATCGCGAGGGCGGAGGGCGCCGGATCCGTTCCGCCTCGACGGGCGGTCGCCCTCGGCCTCCGCCCGTGCTGCTCAGGCCCGTCCGCGCCTCGTTCTCCCGCGTCATCCCGCGGGGGTCTCCGGGAGTGCGGTGCAAACGGTGCCCCGGTCGTCGACGACGGCGCAGGCACGGGCGTCGGCGGGGCGGGCGGCGCGGACCATCTTGCTGTGGGCGTCGTGGCCGGACTGCTGGCGGTACTCCTCCTGTTCGGGCGGGGTGCCGAAGACCTGGACGCGGTCGCCGGGGGAGCCGCCGCTCATCTTGGCCCACGCGGCGTGGCAGGAGGGGCTGTAGCGCAGTTCGATCAGGACGCCGAAGTCGCGGTCGGCCGCGGCGGTGGCGGCGTCGCGGTCGCAGACGGTGCCGACCGGGTCGACGTGCAGGCAGGACGCCCCGTCGCAGGAGAAGGCCGCCGTGGGCTCGGGCACCGCCTGCCGGGCGGGCGTGGAGGCGGCGTCCGTACCGGTGCGGTCGCCGGCGCCGATTCCCGGGCCCGCCGCGAAGTAGAGGATCGCGCAGGCGGCCGCCACGGCCGCGCCCCCGGTGGCCCACACCGCCCGGTGCCGTCGTTCGCCACCGGGCTCCTGACCGGCTGTCGGCCCGGAGCCGGGCAGGGGAGCCTCCGGTGCGGTCGCCGCCGCGGGCCCGGGTACCGGCTCCGGTACCCGGGAGTCGTCCGCTCCGCCGTCGATCGCCGCCCTGAGCTCGAGAGCGCGGACGAGTTCGCCCTCGGCGACCGCGTAGTACGCGGCCAGGGAGCGGAGCGCCGCTTCCGGTGCCGGGTACCTGCCGTCGGGGTTCTCGTAGCGGGAGAGGGTCGTCTGGGCGATCGCGGTGCGCCGGGACACGGTCACCTGGGTGGGGTTCCCGGCCTCCTGACGCCACCTCCGCAGCGTCCGGGCCAGTTCGGCGCGGGCCGCGGCGGCCGTCTGCCGGTCCGGTTCCTCGGCTTCCTGCGGCGGCCGGCTGTGCGTCATCGGCTCGTTTCCTCTTCCCTCGGCTGCGCATAGGACCAGTTCAGCGCCGTGCGGAGGCCCTGCGCATATGCATGGGTAACCAGGTGTTCACACAGCGTAGGAGTTCGGCGGTCGGGCGTGCAACGGTGGTGATCAGCCGGAGGACGCACCCCGGCGAAACCCCACCCCCTTCCGCGCCCCGGACGTGTCGCACGTCCGTCCGGGTCGGTGGGAGCGCATCCAAGGAGAGATCATGCACATGGCAGAATCGCGTCTGCTCACCGCCCTCGTGGGCCGCGCCGGAAGGGCCGCCGCCGTCGCCCTGGTGGCCGCCGGGACGTTCGGCGGCCTCGGCACCGCCACCGCGGCCGCCGCCCTCCCGGACGGTGCACACGCCGTCCGGGACGCCACCGAGTCCGCCACAGCCACCGAGTCCGCCACCGAGTCCGCCACCGCGGCCCGCTCCGCGCTGCGCGAGCGGATCGTCTCCATCGCCCGCGACCAGATCACCCCGGCCGGCCAGAAGCCCGAGGAGACCGGCGCCTGCGACAAGTACTTCGCCTACGCCGAAGGGGAGGCCAAGAAGAGCAAGTGCGCGAAGACCTCCTGGTGCGCCGCGTTCGTCGACTGGACCTGGCACCGGGCCGGCGTGAGGCCCGCGCCGACCACCCTGCTCGGGCGCGGTGTCGGCAAGTGGGGCCAGGAGCACCACCTCTTCCACAACCGCCTGCCCGCGCGCGGCGAGCGCCCCTACACCCCCGCGCCCGGCGACCTCGTCGTCTACGGTTCGCCCGCCTACGCCACCGGTGGCCACGTCGGGGTCGTCGTCGCCGTCAACCACGACGGAACCATCGACACCGTCGAGGGCAACTTCGGGGACAAGGTGACGCACCGCCACTTCAAGCCCGCCGAGGCCCGCGCCGGCAAGCACGGGATCTCCGGCTACGTCAGCGTCCCCGGCGCCTGACCGTCCCGCCTCCACGAGCGCCGGGGTCCGGGCGGATCACCGTCCGGGCCCCGGCCGCACACTGCCCTCGGCCCTCTGTCCTCTGTCCTCTGTCCTCTGTCCGCGACGGTGCACGGCATACCTGTCGAGGTGCAGGTGCCCCGCCTCGGGAGCGCGGTCGAGGAGCTGCGCCCGGTGCCTGCACGTCGACCGCCCTGGGCTGCTTCCCGCCATCGCTGCTGTCCTTGGTCGGCGCGGCCACGCGCGCTCAGGTTGTCACGGCGCAGCGATCACGTCCTGGCGCCCCGACGGGCGCGGCGCCCCCGGCGCCTCGAACTCGACCGCTGACAGACGATCAAGACCGGAGACAGCCGCCCACGACCAGCACGAGCATCCACGATCCCCGCCGCACCAGCAGCCGTAGCAGCGAAAGCCAAGATGGTGGATCTTCAGTGCAGATCCGACTGGACCTCGGTCAGTCGATGCCTTCGACGATGCGGAAGTCGCGCTCGACGCCGTCGGAGAGGGCGACCAGCGCCTCCTGGTAGGCCGCACTCTCGCGCGCCGCGACGGCCTGCTCGAAGCTGTCGAACTCGATCAGGACGGTGCGCTCGGCGATTCCGGCGTCATGCGCCACGACCCGACCGCCACGGACGAGGACCCGACCGCCCCCGGCCTTGACGGCCGGACCGGCCAGCTTGTTGTAGGCAGCCAGCTTCTCAGGGTCCGAAATGGTGCGGTAGACGCTGACCCAGTAGCCCTTGGGCATGGAACCTCCAGTGTCGGGATGCGCATCTGACTCACGGGTTGGTCTCGGACGAGCGTCGGCGGGCGAGAGCGAGGCTTGTCAGCGTCGTGGTCGCCATGGCGCCGATGCCGACCAGCGCCGCGGTGGTGTAGGCGCTGTCGTCGGGGAAGAGGTGGCCGGGGCCGGTGCCCGCGGCGAGGATCAGGCCGCCGATGGCGCTTCCCAGGGAGTACCCGACGCTGCGGACGACATAGTTGAAGCTCATGGCGCTCGACGTCTCGCTCTTGGGGGTGACGGCCAGGATGACGCCGGGCATCGCGGCCGAGAAGCCGCCGACGCCGAAGCCGAGCACGCCCATCGCCGCGAACAGTTCGGCCGGGTCCGACCGGGCCGCCGCGAACAGGGCGAACCCGCCGCCGACCACGACGGCGCTGCCGGCCAGGAGCAGGGGGTCGGCGATCCGCGTCCGGACCCTCGGCGTGAGCTTGCCGGCGACGAACCCCAGCACCGAGAACGGGATGAGGACCAGCCCGGCGACGAAGGTCGTCAGCCCGAAGCCGTAGCCGGCGCCGTGCGGCGTCTGCGCGTACCGGGTGATGAGCGTGAGCAGGAGGTACATGCCGATCCCGCCGACGAACATGGCGAGGTTCGCCACGGCGACCGCCGGGTGCCGCACCGCCCGCACGTCGACCAGGGGCGTCGTGCTGCGTAACTCGATGACGGCCCAGACGCAGAGCAGCACCACCGCGACGACGGCGAGGCCCGCCGCCACGGCGAGGTGCCGGCTCCACAGATTCCGTTCGCCGGCGAGGAACAGCACCAGGAGCAGCACAGCGGCCAGGACGACCGCGCCCGCCACGTTCACGTGGGCGGAGCGGCCTTCGGGGGCTTCGGGCATGGAGCGCCACGCGGTCAGGAGGGCGGCGGCGGTGACGACCAGGCCGAGGCCGTAGGCGGCCCGTACCCCGCCGAGCTCGGCGAGCAGTGCGGCCAGCGGGTAGCCGACGCCGGCCCCGATGATCGAGACCACCGAGATCAGGGCGATCACGGCCGCGCTGCGCTCCTCGGGGAGGTGGTCCCGGGCCACGCCCATCATCAGCGCCGTCAGCCCGAGCCCGACGCCCTGGGCCGCCCTGGCGGCCAGCAGCCACGCGAACGGCAGCGGCAGCACGGTGAGCGCGCTTCCGGCGACGACGACCGCCAGCGTGGCGAGGATCGTGGCCCGCCGGTGCGGGCCGGCTCCGAGCCGGCCCAGGACCGGCGTGGCGACGGCGCCGCTGAGCAGCGCGACGGTCAGCGTCCACTGCGCGCTGCCGAGCGAGACGTGGAACGAGGTCGCCACGCTGGTGATGAGCGGCGTCCCGAGGCTGGCGACCGCCGCCACGACCAGAGCGATGAACATCAGGGCGGGGACCAGCAGCCGCGCCTCGGAACGCGCCACCGGGAACGTCTCCACCGCGACCGCGCCGACCGGCTGCCCGGTCACTGCTTCGGCGCTTCGCGGTCCTGGCTTTCGAGCTCTGCCAGATGCTTCAGCGCCGGAAGGGCCGCCACCAGCGCCTCGACCTCGTCGCCGGTGAGCTCGCCGATCAACCGCTCGAACGCGTGGACACCCGTCTGGCGCCGCGTCCGGACATAGGAGGCACCGGCCTCGGTCAGGCACACCAGCGTGACCCGCTTGTCGGACGTGTCGCCCCGCCGCTCGACCAGGCCGGACTCCTCCATCACCCGGACCAGGGTGGTCATCGCGGGCTGGGTGACGCCCTCGACCGCGGCCAGATCGGTGATGCGCCGCGGGCCGGTCCGGTCCAGGGTGGCCAGGGTGGCGGCGGACGTCAGGCTCATGTCCCGGGGCAGGCGTCTCGCGGCCCTGGTGGCCAGGCCGTAGAGGGCTGCCCCGATGGCGGCGGACGAGTCAGGAGCGGTGTCTTGACGACTCATGCCCAAAGCATAGCGTTTTTATATTCATAGTCTATGGAAATGGTCGACTGGAGCGGGGCGGCCTCGACCGCCGGGAGTCGGCGACGTCTCAAGGGCCCGTCATCCTCGCGTGACGTCCGCGGTGCCCGAACCTTCCGATGCAGGATCAAACATCCGACTTCAACCGGGATCCAGTACTGGTAGGGATCTGCGATCGTCTGTGAGCTGCCCCGGTTTTCGTGGAGTCCGCGATTGTGTGATCAAGCGGTTTGCGTGAGCTCGGCCAGTAACCGGTCGGCTCGGGCGAGTTGACCGATCGCCAGGACCAGGCAGGCGCGGACCGCCGGGTCGTCCTCAACGGCGAGGTGGGCGTGCAGGGCGGCCGTGGCGAGGCGACCGAGCCGGCTGCCAGGGCGTAGGCCGCGGCCTGGCAGCCGGCCGGGGTCGGGGTCGTCGAGCTGCTCGGCGACTGAACTCGGGCCCGGCGCGCGCACGAGCGCCGCGTCCGCAGCGAGGGAGGCCGTCCAGCGCGCTACCAGGTGGCCCAGAGGAGGTTCCAGCCGCTGAGGCCGTTGTCAGGGGCGACGGTCTTCTCCTTGGTGTTCACGACCGTGACGACGTCGCCGATCAGCGAGCTGTTGAAGAACGACCCGGCGACGGAGGTGTCGCTGCCGCCCTCCACGTCCTTGAGCGAGACGCAGCCGTGGCTGGTGTTGGCCTTGCCGAACAGGTCGCGCTTGTACCAGTAGTTGCCGTGGACGTAGGTGCCGGACCTGGTCAGCCGCATCGCGTGCGGGGCGGCGGGGATGTCGTACTCACTGCCCAGACCGACGGTCTGGGAGTTCATGTGGGTGACTCTCTCCTTGGACATGATGACCATGACGCCGCCCCAGGAGGGGTGCTCGTCGTCGCCGAGGGTGGCGGGCACGGTGGTGGACTTGCCGTCCCGCACGATCGTCATCCGGTGCGTGGCGGCGTCCGCGGTCGAGACCTGGGAGCGGCCGATGGTGAACGGTTCGTCCTTGTCGACGTCGCCCCACACGCCTGGGGCGACTTCGACGTTCTTCAGCCGGTAGTGGATGGTGACCTTGGTGTTCGGCTTCCAGTAGTCGGCCGGGCGGAAGTCGATCCGGTTGTCGCCGAACCAGTGGCCCTTCACCTCGGTGCCGTTGTCCGTCTCGAAGGTGATGGCTTTGGCGACGGCGTCCTTGTTCACGACCTTGGCGCTGAAGTCCACCTTGACGATCATGCCCACGCCGTAGGTCTGGCCGTCGGCGATGTTGTCGTTGGTCGACACCTGCTTGCCGGGCAAGGCGGTGGTGAAGGCGCTGGTGGCCGCGGCGACCAGACCGTCGGCGTCCGTCGCCCGGGCGTTCACCGTGTACGCCGTGCCGGGGGCGAGTGCGGCAGCGGGCTTCCAGCCGGTGCCGTCCGGGGCGATCGAGCCCCGGACGGGCTTGCCGTCCTTGTCCGTCACGTCGACGGCGGTGAGCTTGCCGTGGGAGACGGACACCCGGAGCGCGGTCGGCGCGACCCCTTGGGTCCCGTCCTTCGGCTCCACGTCCAGCACCGCGGTCGACGTCCTCGGCGTCGCCGCGGCGGACGCCCCTGCGGAAGCGGCTCCGGAGGCAGTTCCGGAAGCGGCCCCGGAGGCGGCGGAGTCGGCCGGCGCGGCGTCACCGCGGCCCTCGCCCTTGCCGTCGCCGCAGGCCGCGGTCATCAGCAGGACCCCGCCCATCGCCAGTGCCACCGCGCCGCGATGGAGACGGTCGCTGGTGCGTATCGCGGCCCGGGCCGCCCGAACAGTGCTCACAGTTGCTCCCTCTCGATGTTTCGCCGCCAGCTTGTGCGCCGGTTCGTCCCGGCCGCAACGGTGGGCCGGCGATCAGGGACGCGGGGACGCCGTTAGCCGGTTTGAGCTGGGGAGACGTAACCTTCCTGGGACGCGCGAACGGGACTCCGGGACGGCGCGGCCGGTTGCGGAGAGGGGCCCCCGGGGAACCGTGGGACGGTCTGCGGCGTGCTTGTCTGCCGGAGCTCGTATCGGCCCGCGTCCGGGTGGTCCGGTGGTCCGGTGGTCCGGTGGTCCGGTGGTCCGGTGGTCCGGCGGTCCGGCGGCCGGAGCCGGGGCGCGCCGCCGAGGGGATTCAGGAGGGGCGGAGGAACAGTGCCAGAGGGGGGCGGGGATTTGCGGGAGGCGGACGAGGTTGCGCGGCTGCTCCAGGAGCTGAAGAGCCGGTCGGGGCTCAGTTACGGCGCGCTGGCAAAGCAGCTGCACGTGAGCACGTCGGCCCTGCACCGTTACTGCAACGGTGATGTGATGCCGGTGGAGTTCGCCCCGCTGGAGCGCCTCGCGCGGCTGTGCCGGGCGACTTCGGAGGAACGCACCGAGCTCTACCGGCTGTGGGGCATCGCCCACGCGGCGCGGGCGAACCGGCAGGCTTCCGCACCCGCACCCGAGCCCGCGGTTGAACCCGAGCCCGCACCTGCGGCGGAGGCTTCGTCAGCGGCCCCGGTGGCGCGGACGGTGCCGGACACCCCTGACGCGCCGGGACCGGCGGAGGAACCGGCCACAGGAGCCGCCACCGGGGCCGGCACGGCCGCCCCGGAGCGTGCCCCCGCCGTACCGCCGCAGCGGCGAGTGCGCCGGGGCGCACTCGCCGCGGTGACGGCCGCCGCGGTGCTCGCCACCATCGGGGCCGTCGCCACCGGCCTTGAGACCCACTCGGACGGCTCGCCCGCCTCCGTGCCCGCCCGGGCCGTTGAGGCCGGTCCGTCCGCCGAATCCCCGACGCCGGCTCCAGTCGACAAGCCTGTCGGCGCCGTCACTTCCACCAGTGCGGGCGCGACCCCGTCGGGGCCGACCGGCGCCGCGGACCAGGGCGCGAGCGCCCCGATCGCCGTCGCGGTCCATGCCTCGCGCGGGGGCACCGAGTGCGACAGGTACGTGGTCGACCGGCCGCCGTCGGAAGTCCCCCGCCCGCCCGCGCTGGTGGACGTCCCGGCCTGGGTCTCCCGGGTGGGCGCGGTCCCCGGCACCTACCAGTCGATCGAGCTCACCGTGCAGGGCACCGGCAGCGAGACCGTGGTGCTGACCGCCCTCAACGTCCGCATCGCCCGGATCGCGGCCCCGCTGCCCTGGAACGCCTATGCGATGGGCGACGGCTGCGGGGGCGGAGTCGGCGTCAACTCCTTCGACCTCGACCTGGACGCGGCCCGCCCCCGTCCGGTTCTGATCGAGGGCAGCACGGGCCTGCCGGTCAAGGTGAGCGAGCGGGACCCGGAGGTCATCGAGGTCACCGCCAAGACCACCTCCCACGACGTCAGCTGGTACCTGGAACTGGAGTGGACCAGCGGCAACCGCAAGGGCACGCTGACCATCGGCCCCGGCGCGGGCACGCCGTTCCGCACCAGCGCGGTCAAGGGCCGGCCGCTCTACAGCTACCCGATCGGCGGGAAGGCCTGGGAGCGCAGCCCCTTCCAGCAGTGACGGCCGAGCGGGGTCCCGCCACCGGGGCCCCGTCGTCCGCCCGCTCTCCCGGAGCCGGGCCGACGCTTCGGTGAGTCGCCCCTTGCGTGGCCCGGGCGGACCCGTTGCTGTTCCGGGGTGCGGAGCGACCTCGACGCTCAGGTCCTCCTGCCCGACCAGGGCCACCAGGTTCGCCAGCTCGTTGCGCCTCCCGGCGACCAGCCGGTCGGTCCACTCCTGGTCGTGCATGGCGTCGGCCGTCATCCTTCGGTGAGACCAGGCACACCTGACCCGTCTCACCGAAGTTTGACGAGTCTCACCGAAGTTTCACCGGGTCCTCTTATGATCTTGGCTCAGTCCTGAGGGGACTTGGGGGCCGGTGGCTGGACTCGCGCTCGCGCCCAACGCCGTCGAACCCGACGACTTCTGAGTGGCCTCCGGTAGGTGACCTTGACTGACTGACAGGTGAGTTCGGTCCAAACGCCTACAGGATCTTGAGCGCTTCGTCCCACACGTCGCCTCCGTCTGCCCAGGTCCACAGCCATTGGCGCAGCGACGGCGCCGCGTAGCACAAGCCGTCGTGGGGGTTCTCGCCGCAGTCGGGTTCCCAGCCGTCGGCATCCCAGAGCAGGACCGGGTTGTCGACCGCTATCAACGAGACGTACCACTGCATGCTGCAGCCGCCACCGCTCAGGAAGAGCCAGGACGCCGGCGGCCCCCACTCCGGATATCGAGTGAGAGGGGAGGTCGCGCATGGCCAGTCCGGCTTGTACCACTCCGGGATGTGGCGCGGTGTCAGCGAGGCGAGGCCGCCTTCCGGACCGAAGCCACCGTCGCCGACCTCGGTGTAGACACGTCGGAGCAGGAGCGGCAGCTCGTAGCCGATCTCCCGCTCCACCTGTTCGACCTCGGTCCTCGTGATCGGAGGGAACGGCTGATCCGGGAGACAGCCGCGGGTGACACCCGCGCCTTCTGCTCCCCAGGCGAGAGCACGCAGCCTTTCCAGAAGCGCGTCGTCGTCTGCAGAGATACGACGGGAGGCATCGGTCACGGGGCGGAACTGTAGCCGGGCGAGCACCTGGACGTCATGCAGCCCGACAACCGGTCCGGAGCCGCTGTCGCCGGACAACCCAATGAAGATCAAGTGGCAGGAATCCAGTGGTGATCAAAGTCGCGTGGCAAACACAGTGAAGGTCACCCGTTAGAGGTCACTGGGCACGGCGGTCAAACTTCGATGAGACGGGTCAACACCGGACTCCTCGGATCTGATCAACGAAGCGTCCCAGGCGGCGCGCGGAGCGCCACCACTCGGGGAAGCGGGGTGGGACTGTCCCAGCAACCGGAGATAGTCGGCCTGCCGGGACAGGGCTGGTACGCGGGTGTCCCGGCACCGGCCACAGGCCGGCGGGGCCGGGTGAGCGCTTCCGCGTCCGCCGCCGACGCCTGCAAGAGCGCATGGCCAACCGCACCCGCGAGCGCCAGCCGCTGCTGCCGGTCCTGTCCCAGCACGTCGCCGACCAGTGGCATCGTCGGCGAACCCTGCTGGAGGCGGCCCGCGCCGTCGGCCTGGGGGATCGATTCACCGTCGACGGCGTCGAGTGGCAGCGCGTCTCGGCGAAAGCGGACGCTCTGCGACCCGATCCGTCGACCGCCGCCGTCCGCGCGGTCAACCGAAGCACCGGCGAGTTGGTGCAGCTCACCCACATTGAGAACCAGGCGTTCTGGCAGTGGGCGATCGTCGAAACCCTGCGGCTGGCCGGCCTGCGCGCTGAGGAGCTCACGGAGCTGACCCACCTGAGCGTGCGCAACTACCAGCGGCCCAGCGGCGAAGTCGTAGCGTTGTTGGTGGTCACGCCGTCCAAGAGCGACCGGGAGCGGGTCATTCCGATGTCCGCCGAGCTGTTCCACGTCATCGCGCAGATCATCCGCCGCCACATCAGCGCGAACAGGACCGTCCCGGTCTGCGTCCGCTACGACCTGCACGAGAAGGTCTGGAGCGAACCGTTGCCCTACCTGTTCCAGAACATGCACGGCAGAGCGATCAGGGCGATGTCCACCACGACGATGTGGCGCATGATCCACCGCGCCGCTGACGGGCTTGTCGCCACCGACCCGCGGTTCGCCGAGGTGAAGTTCGCCCCGCACGACTTCCGCTGGCTCTTCGCGACCGAGCTGGTCAATAACGGACTGTCGATCCACATCGGCGCCGCCTTGTTGGGTTACTTGAATATCCAAACCACTCGTGGTTACGTCGCGGTCTTCGACGACGACGTGGTCCGGCACTACCAGGAGTTTCTCGCCCGTCGCCGGTCCCAGCGGCCCGAGAGCGAGTATCGAAGCCCGACCGAGCGGGAGTGGTCGGACTTCAATGAGCACTTCGACAAGCGCCGGGTCGAACTCGGCTCCTGCGGCCGGCCCTACGGCACCCCCTGCACGCACGAACACGCCTGCATCCGCTGCCCGATGCTGGGCATCAACCCGAAGATGCTGCCCCGCCTCGACGAGCTGGAGGAAGACCTCCTAGCCCGTCGCGAACGCGCCGTCGCCGAGGGTTGGCGGGGTGAGATCGACGGGCTCGACCTCACCCTCACCTTCCTGCGGAGCAAGCGCGAGCAGGCCCGACGGTTCGAGCGGACCGGACCAGTCCCACTCGGGCTGCCCGCACCCCGCCGGCAGCAGGAGTGATCGGCTACGGCATCATGGCGGGCCATCAGAGCTGGTCCTGGGGGAGCCGTCATGAAGTTCATCGTCCACGAGCACCCGGTCGGACGCGCCGCGACCAACTACATCGCGCGCGCCGACCTGGCTCCCTTCGGACTGGAGGGACAGGTCGAGCAGCTCTGGCTCATACCTCGCAATGACAAAGGCTACGAGGTCTCCTGTATTCCGTTTTCCACCTACGGGATCGCTCTGGGCGACACCGTGCTCCTCAACGACGACGACTACGTCAGCGAGGTGGTCGGGGCCTCTCGGCATCGGACGCTGCGACTCCTGTTCACTCCTGATCTGCCGCCCGCCGATCTCCAAAGAGCCGCTGACCAGATCAAGGCCGAGATCATCGCGGGAGACCTTCTGAGTGAGTGGAACGGTGCACGCTTCGTCGCCGTCGATGTCCCGCCCAACGTCGAACCCTCCGGACTGTTCGCCGTCATGGAGGCAGCAGTCAACGCCGGCCACGCCTTCTGGGAGTGGGCTAACGCAATACCGTTCGCCAGCCCTTCGTGACGCTCGCGAGCTCACGCAGTGCCTGTCCTTGGTACAGAAAAGATCAGCGTCGAGCCAGGCGCATTGGCATGCGAGCCGCAGGGGGAATTGAGTGGAGCAGATCACCGACGACCAGGTCACGCAGTTGGTCCGTTTCGTGTTTGCGCGAATCCCCGACGCGGCCTCGCTCCAAGGCGAAGCCCGCAGAGCGGCCGCAGCCCTGCGACTGGCCGCAACCAAGCAGGTCGCGGCGGTGCGCTTCCACCGAGCCTCCCTGCCTGAGCAGGCGGCGGAGACCGAGCTACACGCAACCGCCTCATGGAACCTTCTGGTTGCTTTCGCCCAGATCTGGCACGACCACCCGGAGTTCCCCGCCGATGCCGCCGTTGAGACCTTCAAGTTTGACTCCGAGTCGCCTCTCTCGACGACCGCGCACCGCGACCAGCCGCGTGAGCGGTAAGCCCTACCGGACTTGGTGCAGAGAAGGTCGAGCGAGCACCTGACCCCGGGCGGGGTGGTCGTCCGCACCTGGCACGAGCCCGCCTGTCCGGCGTGGGCCCGGCGGTGACCACCAGCACGGTGGCCGGGCCGGGCCGGGCTGGTCCGGGTGCGGGTGTGTGCGGTGCTGGTCCACGACGGCCGGGTGTGTCTGATCCGCCGCCAGCGTCCGGCCAGAGCACAGCTCTCCTTCCCCAGCGGTGTGGTCGAGGACGGCGAAGACCCGGTCGACGCGCTGTGTGCCGGGAGTTGCTCGAGGAGTTCGGCCTCGACCTGGCGGTGCTGCCCGCGCCGCCGGTGCTGCGTTTCGTCCAGGACCAGGAGACCGAGCGCCCAGGCGAGGTAGAACCGTGCTGGCGTTGGCCCACACACGAGCGGCCTCACCTGTTTGCCAAGTGATGAACCGTCAGATCTGACAATCTTGAGGCATGACCGCCCAACGAACGCCCTTCGAGCTGGCCCACTACTACCCTGGCTGGATCTGGGACCATCGCTCCGTCGAGGCCATGAAGAGCCTGCTCCTCTTCTTCGACGGATTCGCTCTCCTCCTCCCCTCCGAACACTTCGATGCCACCGTCGCTCAGGAAGAGGAACTCGCCGCGCCGCTCCTCGAAGCCGGGCTGCTCCACAATGTCGAACCCCAGACGTGGCTGGACGCTCCCACGGCAGTGGCGATCCGGCGAGCGGCCGAAGGCGCGATCGGCACTCCGGCGTCCGGCATCCCGCATGCCGGGGGTCCTTTCCTCACCGTTGGCCACTTCGTCGCGACTTCGGAGGACGCCGACCAGACTGTGAGGCAGTTGCTCCGCTTAGGGGTGGTGAGCAGACATCGACCCGACCTCGGCCCTGACATGGTCGACCTGGCCGACAGCGCCCGCTCCGCCATCCTGCTGGCACTGGGTCTGGCCGCAGCCCAACGCGTCACGGAGCACGAGATCTATCTGGTGGGAGACCTCGCGGCTGTTGGCCCGAATCCCAACCGCCCTGAATCGAACCGCGCCATCCTGGCTTCACTCGTCCACCAGGATGCAGTCGACGTCGGCGTCGACCTGTCAGGAGTCCCACTGGACGAAGTACTCGACTTCCGTCGCCAGCACGGCGAGGGATACCGGCGATACGCCCGTGAGCTCAGGCGCTTCGTGGCGGCCCTGGATGCTGCCCCGATGACGATCGACAAGCTGCGGCTGCGTCGCGATCGTTCGCAGGAGATCGCCGACTACGCCGCCGACCTGCGCCGCGCACGCCGGGGATGGGTTCGGCCCCTCGCATCGCTTGCCCTCGCGGCCGCCGGCGCAGCATGGACTCTCCGTCAGGCAGACGTAGTCGGCTCTGCCGTTGCCGCCGCCGGAGCGGCAGCGGGCTTCACGTCGCCGGGTCGGCCGAACACCCCCTTCACGTATCTGTTCGACGCCCGCGCAATGCGCTAGAGATCGGTGATGGTGGCGGTGGCCTCTCGGTGAAGGCCATCATGTTCCCGGAAGCTCGGATGGCGGCTCGCGGCCTACGGCTCCGTCCAGCCGCACGCCCGCCTGCCCCGGGCGCCGAGGGGGTGCCAGATGGGGGCGGCCGGGCCGCGCTGGATGAGGTCCTCGATGCGGGCGGCGCCGGCCGGGACGGCGGTGAGCATCTCGGCGGTGGCCGGGTTCTCCTCGGCGGTGAGGCGCAGGTCCGTCACCGCCGAGCGGACCCCGGCGGCCGCCGTGCCGACCAGGACGACCAGCAGCCGGGGGAATGCCCGCCAGCGCCGTTCCCAGGCCCGACCTGTCCCGCCCTCGCCCGCCTGCTCCCACACCCGGGCGCAGGCCGCCAGCTGCGTCGCGGTCTGCTCGTCTCCGGCCCTCTGGGGCGGTTGCGCTCGATGAACGCCCGCAGGCGGTGGCGTTCGTCGCCGGTGCCGGCGGTGCCGGCGAGGTGGGCGGCGGGCCGGTACACCCCGGCGCCGACGGGCAGCTCCGGTGTGGGGAGGAAATCGAGTGGGCCGCAGGCCTCGCTGCGGGTGCGGGCGTCGGTGACGAAGGCGGCGTGGATCCGGCCGACGGCGAGCTGCTCGGTGCCCGGCGACTGGGCGGCCGGGCGCCGGGCCTTGGGGAAGATGGCCGCGACGGCGGCACCGGCCGCGGTGAGGTGCCAGGCCTTCCTACGGCCGGCCTGAGGCAGGGATCACGAACCTGACCATTTGCCAAGTGATCTTGACTAGCGCGATTGATTCCGTCGTCACTACGGTTGGCACATGGAAGAGTTGCCAGAGGGTGTGGACCACGACGTCCTGGACCGCTACATCCTGGACCGCCGAATCGGCCCGGCGCTTCGGATGATCAGGGACGCGTCCGGCTGCAGGCTCAACGAGGCGCTCGGGGTCTTCTGCGCGCGATACGAAGAGCTCCGCCGCGACCGGCCGGACGAATTCAAGCTGAGCCGTGAGGAGTACGCCCACGAGGTCTACACCTGATCCGCAGCCTCCTCGACGGCCCGACCGCGTTGGTGGCTGGTGTGCCGGGCGCTCGCGTTCCGGCTAGCCGAATACCGAGGCGGGTGGGCCGGTGAGGTAGGCGGCTGCGCCGGCGGGAGCAACGGAGCCTGGAGCGACTGACATGATCAGTTGCATGATTCGGCCCCTTCCTTCAGCGCCGTGTCGTCGGGCCGGAGGAGCCGTCGTGGAGGTTGCTGGGTGAATTCATGGGAGAGAGACCCGGCGTACCGGGCGGTGGTGCGGGCATTCGTGGACGGGGACCCGCTCGACCAGGTGGGTGGGCCCCTCGACGTTCGCGCGGTGGTGGCGGGTATCCGTCCGGAGGCCAAGGACGGGTTGCTGGTTGAGGAGGTGCCCTGGGACCGCTTCCCAGACGGTGCCAGGGTCCGGGAGGTCATGGGGCGCTTGCGCTCGGGCGACGCCGCCGACGTTAGTAGTGCGCTCGGCATGCTGATCGGTCTGTGTGCCAACGATATGAGGGCCGCCGCCGCACCGGAGGTGCCGTTCGTGATTCGGATCAGTACCGTTCCGGAGGACCACCACCGTGCCGAAGCCCTGACCGTGGTGGGCGAGGTGGCGCGCATGCGGCACCAGGGCGTGTGCACCCGTGCCGACATGCTGCGATTCCGCGCCGATGACGAATGGTCCTTCGAGGTCACCGGCTACCTACAGAACTGGTCGGTGCAGGCTGCCCGCGAAGCGATCGCCGAGGACACCGATCTTCTCCTTCCTCTGCTCGACGACCCCGACCCCGCGGTGCGCATCGCCACCGCATACGCGCTGGCTGCCGCCGCCGACCGCACGCAGGACATCCTCACCGCTCTCCACTCCTGCCTGCTAGCCGAGCACCACCCCACCGCACGGGCGGGCTTGGTCCTGGCAATCGCACAGCTGGCCCGACCGCACCCGGATCTGGGGACCGTGGTGTGGATGCAGGCCCGCTGGTCCGACCCCGAACAACCACCCGAGGTACGCATATGCGCCGCGCTGGGGTGGATGTGCCTCGCTGACCTGCCGGTCCCGGACGAACTGCGTGCCATGCTGGACGACCTCGCCACCGACGAGACAGCCCGGTTGATGGCGCCGTTGCCGTGGATGCAGGCGGTTGAGACCGCCAGGGGCAGCGGCCTGCACCGCTGCCTGCGCGCCATGCTGCATCCCGGCATGGCTGAGACCGAAGACTGCGACGATCCGTGGTCCTGACCACGGCCGGTCACCAACCGGGCCTTGCCTGGCGGTTCCTCATCAGCACGGGGTTCGCACTGCTCCGAAACGTTCAAGCTTCGGAGCAGTGCCACCTTGACCGCAGGGTTGGCCGAGCCTCTGGTAGGAGGGGTGATCTGCCAAGATCAGTCCGTCCCCCGAGGCCCCGTTGCGCTGTCAGTCTGCCACCAGCACGCTCACACGAACCCTGATCGTCGCCTCTGGGGTCTTCGCCCCGGGCCACCTGGGCGAGTTGACCAAATACCTTCCCTTTGAGCTGGTCGACGCCGTCCTGGTGGATACCGGGACCGTCTAGCGTCGCTTACGGTCCCTGCCCTCGCGGGTGGCCGTGTACTTCCTGCTCGCCCTCGGGCTGTTCCCACACCTGGGCCATGCCAAGGTCTGGGACAAACGAGTCGTCGGCTTGACCGGACTGACGGTGCCCGCGCCGTCGGAGAAGGCACTGCGCGACCTGCGCCGACGCCTCGGGGCAGCACCAGTGAAGTCCCTGTTCGAGATCGTGGCCGGGCCGCTGGCTCAGCCACGGACACCAGGAGTGCGCTACCGGCGCTGGCGCACCATGGCCTTCGACGGGTGCAGCTCGATCACGGTGCCCGACGCTGAACGCAACCGTGGCCGGTTCGGCCGGCCCCGCAATCGGTACGGCTGGACCGGTTACCCACTTCTACGGCTGATGGCGCTGGTGGAGACCGGAAGCCGCGGCCTCCTCGGCGCCGAGTTCGGCCCCAGGAGCTACGGCGAGAACCACTACGCCCAGCGCCTGCTGCACCTGCTCGGCCCCGACATGCTGGTTCTCGCCGACCGAGGCTTCGACGACGGCAAGTTCCTGGCGAAGGTCGCCGGCACCGGCGCCCAGTTCCTGGTCCGCCTCACCTCCAACCGGCGCCCACCGACCGTGGGTCGACTGCACGACGGCTCCCACCTGGCCCGCATCCACGGCGTCACGGTCCGCATCATCGAAGCCGACATCACCGCGACCTGCGCGGACGGTACCCGCCTGCACGACGGCTACCGGCTGGCCACCACCCTGCTCGACCCCGACCTGGACCCGCCGAGACCCTCGTACAGCTTTACCACGAACGCTGGGAGATCGAATCCGCCTACTACGCCCTACGCCACACGCTCATGAATGGGCGCGTGCTCCGCTCCGGAGACCCCTTCGGTGTCGAGCAGGAGATGTGGGCCCTGCTGACCCTCTACCAGCTCCTGCGGACCGCCATGGTCGACGCCGTCGAGTCCGCACCCGGTACAGACCCCGACCGCGCCAGCTTCACCATCGCTCTGGAGGCGGCACGCGACCAGCTCGTCGTCGCTCACGCCGACTGCGACGGCCACGATCTCGTCGGCCGGATAGGCCGGGCCGTGCTCTGCGTTCCGGCGGATCCGTGGTGGGAGGGCCGGGTGCTGCACGCGAAGCTCTGCCCGGCGAAGGGGTGCCGGGCGTGAGGCTCCCCGGTCCCCGCGGTGGACCGGGGAGCCGGGGGTCAGCCCGGGATCAGGCCGTCGTCGCCGAGCATCTCGCGGACCTCGTCCATGGACGCATCGGGTGCGGGCAGGATCAGCTCCGAGGGCTCCAAGGCGTCGTCCGGCAGCGGGGTTCCCAGGCGGCGTACGGCGTCCAGGAGGGCCCCCAGAGTCCTCCGGAAGCCTTCTTCGTCGCCGTCCTCCATCTCTGCGAGCAGTTCGTCGTCGAGCTTGTTCAGCTCGGCGAAGTGGGCGTCGGCCAGCTTTGCTTGGCCCTCGCCCATGATGCGCACGATCACGGTGGTCTCCCGTCTGTGGGTGATGATCCCGGTCGGAGTGGTTGGATCGTTGCTCATCCCATCGGTCTCCCACCAGCGGCGCCGGCGTGCGCGGTGCGTGGCGGACGCCATTCACCCGCACGAGCACCTGAGGTGTGACCTGTTGTTGTCCGGTGGCGTGGACCCCGGGCCGCGCCTCGCCGCCGTGCTCGCCGTCCTGCTCCGGTCGGTGCTTTGCTGCCGCCCGGCCCAGCCGTCCTGTTGCCGCGCCCGCGGCCCGCGCCGCGCTGCTGCGCCCTGGCCCGGGGCGTGGTCCTGATCTGGTCCCTGCGGTGGTTTGGGTCACTGGGCGTTTTTGCTGGTCGGGGCGGTGTCAGGGACTGAAGTGACTGAGATCGGGAGTTGAGACGGGGCCCGGTGGCGGGGGGTGTTCGATTTGGTGGGCAGGTGTGGCCGGAATCGGCACCTGGCCACTGGAATGGCCAGTTGGCTACAGAGGGGTTCTGGCTACGCCGGGTAGTCGATGAGCCGAAGCGCGCTAGGAGCTGTTCAAGGTTCGGATCATGTGGTTGAGGTCAGGGACTTCAACCACATGATCGATCCGCGGAGGTGCAGGCCTGCCGTGTAGCTT
>NZ_JBHVSD010000033.1:48606-86284 GCF_042885395.1 Kitasatospora sp. NPDC058063 | reverse complement strand
TACACGCCCTACGTCGTCGGCTGCGTATTTTGTGTATACGAGCCTGGGTCGGAAACGGGGTCCGCCTTTTACTAACAGCGATCCGCTTCGCGGATCGCTGGCCGGCGGCTTCGCCGCCGGCGGGGCCCGCTTCGCGGGCCAGACCTCCGCTTCGCGGAGGCTGGTGGGTGGCTCTCTCGGCCGCTGCGCGGCCTTTGACCTGGGGTTTTGCCGCTTCGCGGCGTTGGCACCTGACGGCGTTTCACGCCGACAGGTGCTCGGCTGACTGGGAAGGAGCGTAGCGGCCTCAGGTCACCTTGGCAACCCTCTGTGTGGTCTAGACCTCTCGACGCTCGCTCAAATAACGGCGTGACGGCCCGTCATGGAGCCTGCGTCGCCTGATTCTCTCGGCTTTTTCGAGGCATTCTCTGGGCCTTTATCAGAATCTCTTCTTATTCAATCCTAGGGCTTTCAGTCGGGTTTATTCAATAGCCCCGCAGGGATGGGCCCCAAGTCGCGAAGCGACTTTCTGAGGGGCCCGCCGCGAAAGCGGCTGACCGTCAGGGAAGGGTATTTTGTCGCCCCGTGGCCGAAGGCCACTCGGAGGGGCGGCCTTCCCTTTCGGCCCCGCGAAGCGGGGGTGTGGCTGCCCGTGGCCGGAGGCCACTTCAAGGGCAGCTTGTGCCAGCCCGGAGGGCTGTCGATTGGGGCCCCGGTGATCACGCTCCGTAACGCCTGATTCCGGCTTCCATCTGCACAGAACTTCCACACTCCTTGGGCTCCCGGGATGCGGTTTGCCCGGCCGGCGCCGTCCCTCGGGCGCAGATGCCGAGGGGACCGCCCGGCCGGCAGCGGTCGAGGCGGCCCTCGGCAACGCGGAAGGGCGCAGCGGGGGTCGACTTCTCCCCTGCTGCGCCCTGGTCACGGCTCCTGTCTGCCAGCGGATGCGCCGAGCGGCAGCGGGTCCGGCTAGCTCCAGTTCGACCACCAGCCGCGCAGCTCGTCGGGCTCGATGCTGTACTGCGTGCGGATCACGTCGTCGAGGCTGTCCGCCTCACCGTCGAGGACGGCAAGCGTGGCATTGACCATCAGGTTGACGATGTCGACCTCGGGGCCCTCCACGGCACCGCCGAGGAGGTCATCAATGATCATGTCGGCAGCCACGTTGAGTAGCGTCGACACCATGTCGCGGTGGTAGGTGTCGCCGTTGATGATCACCGGGAGCGTCTCGCGGCTGTCGGTGTCGCTCATGTCTTCCTCCGTGGGTTCTCCCCCGGGAAGGTCCGGGGTGGGCCACAGGAGGCCGCGCGGCCCTTGGCTTGGCGGCCTGGTGCGCGCCGAGCGGCAGCGAGGTGCAGGGCCGTCAACCCGGCCGGTGAACGCGCCGACGAAGGAGGCGCCCGGGCGGGCGGTCCGCGAAGCGGACTGGGTCGCCGGTGAACGCGCCGTAGGCGCCCGGCGAACCACCCGCAGGGCCCGCCAGGGCCCGAGGGCGGCCCCTCGGGGGCCGCGTGGCACCCTGGGGACCACCACGGGACCCTTGAAGTGCCTTTGCCTGCTGCTGCGCCCTACCTCTGCGCCCCGGGCATGCCGAAGCCCCCTTGCCGGGGGAGGAGCAAGGGGGCTCGGCGGACTGGGGGTCAGGCGGGGCGTGCTGCGCCGCTCTCAACCCATCCGATCACGGACTTCGCGCGCTTCTCGTCGTGGTCGAGGACCTCAACGAGTCGGTTGGCAAGTTCCTGGGCGAATGCCGGGTCGTCCTGGGTGAGTCTGCGCCAGACCCGGTACGCATCGACGGCCAGGCGCTCAGTGTCGGCCCTCGGGGCGTTCGCCTGGCGTCGGCGCTCAACGGCGGCGAGGGCGATCTCCGCCGCTTCGGCCCAGTCGGCCCCGCGCCGGTAGGTCAGCCATGCCCGGATGCTGAGCAGGTTGACGGTGTGGGGATGGAGCGGGCCGAAGAGCTCCGCGAGCGCGCACTCGACCAGTTCGGCTGTTGCGAGGGCCCCGTCGTAGTCGCCGGCTTCCTGCTGGGCTCGCATCCGGTGGAGAAGCGGGCGGTAGGCGGCCGGCATCGGCTCTTCCCAGTGGCCGGACGGCGCGGCAGGGACCAACGGGATCGTTAGGAGGGGCTCGGTAGGGGTGGGAATGCGCTGGCGGGACGCACGGGGGTCCATAGGCCTGGCGATGCCCGCACCAGGCTGTACGGGGCCGGTCGCGAACGGCCGGTTCGGCGTAGCGCGTGGCTGCGTCGGATCAGGGGCTGGCTGCTGTAGCGGGTAGGCGGCTCGGGTCAGAGGCGCCGGCGTGGGCTGTGCTGGCTGGGGGTGCGGATGGGTGAGGGTGATCGGTGAGCCGACGACCGGCACGATCATGTGCCACACCGACCCGTCAGGTTCCTTGGCGGTGACGCGGACGGGCCGGTCGAGCAGCGCCGCCTTGATCTGAACTTCCCGTAGGGCGGAGATGCGGACCTCGTGCAGGTCTGCGCCTGGCGGGACGGGCACCTCCTCCCCGTTGAGCAGGGCGCCGCCGGCGCTGGTGAGGGTGACGGTGTAGAGGGGCGCGGCGGGGACGGTCGTCGGGTCGATGGTCATCGGTTCTTTCTCCCTTTATCCCCCTGCGGGGAAATAAGGCGGCGCCCATCCAAGGTATTTGGCTCCCCATTTTGTTTCGATTGTTTCGGCGGGGACGATGTCGATGTATCCGGGCCTCAGAATGTCGGTCGAGGCTACTTTTCCGTCTCCGATGTAGACGGCTACGTGTCCGTACTGTCCGCCGGTGTCCCAGTAGACGAGTGCGCCCGGTGGTGGGTTGCGGTCTCCGTCGTGCCGCCAGGCGGCCGGGATGATGTTGCGGTAGTGCTCGATCGCCCAAGCGTGGGTGTTGGTCGGGGGGTTGGTGTACCCGGCGTAGCCCCAGCCGTAGGCAACGGCGGTCGAGGCGAGACACATCGCCTTCCACTTCCCGGGGCCGTTGGCGGCCTCGTTGCGTTCCCAGGCAACGGCGCCGGCGGTGTCGCGGGGATTCTTCACGGTGTCGGGCCAGGCCGAGGCGGAATCGTGGAACGGGGCGCCCGGCTTGCTGGGGGCTTCGGGGAAGCAACTCCCGTTGCCCGTGGTGGCGTTGACGTTTCCGGGGGTTGCCGCGGCAGTGCCGGTGGCTGCGGTGGCGGCGCGGTTGAGGTCGATGCCGGCTTGGGCGGCGATCTCGCGGGCGCCTTGCTCCTGACGGTCGTACAGGGTGGGGTATGCCGAGTGCTGCACGGCCTGCGCCGCCTGGCCGAGGGGCATGTCCTGCCAGTATCGGACGCCGGTCAGGCCGCGGGGGTCGCCGGTGGGAGAGCCGTAGAAGAACATCCGGGCTTGGTAGTCGGGGTGGCCCTTGATCTGGTCGACCGTCCCCCAGCCCATCGACGGGCGCTGCTGGAACAGGCCTATCGAGTCCCTGTCACCGCCGGGCAGGTCGAGCAGCGTGCTCTCCTGGAGCGCGGTCATCAGGCCGATCAGGGTCGCTCGGCCGGGCAGTCCACCCTCTTGAGCTATGCGGTCGATCGTCGTCGCGTTCTCGATTTGCTTGGCGCGCATCGGGCCGCCGGGGTAGTGGGGGGTGCCGCTGGCGCCGCCGGTGGAGCCGCCGTTGCTGCCTCCGGGCAGCGGGGCGCCGGGGGTGCCGAGGCCTCCGCACGGGCTGCCGGCGGCGCTGGCGGTGCCGGTGCCGCCGGCGATCAGGCCGAGCAGTAGCAGGCCGACCATGCCCAGCGCGGCGACGACCGCGACGGCCTTGAGCATCAGGCCGCGGCCGGCGGCCTGCGCGGCGTAGCGGGCGACGTCGTAGCCGTCCATCACAGCCCCAGCAGGGCGGACACCCGCCACTGGCCGTCGTCGGTCTGCGTGACCTCGGCCTGTAGGACGGTGGTCTGCGTGGTGGTGTCGTAGCCGGTCACGGTGATGGTGGCGGTGACCTTGCGCCAGATCCGCAGGGGGGTGTCTGGCGGCAGGCCGGGGTCCGCCGGGGCGAGGGTCACGGCGGTGACCTTCGCCGAGGCCGCGCCCTGGCTGACCAACTTCACGAAGCCGGGGTCGGTGTGCCCTTCGAGGTTGGCGACCAGGGCGGGCGTCAGGTACGGAGCGGCCCTCTCGACCGACGCCTTGTGGTCCTGATCCTTGACGGAGTCGCGGGTGAGGTAGAGCCGTACCGCTTCCTGCGCCACGGCCTCCGGGTTGGTGCGGTCGTGGGTGGGCTCGGGGGTGTCCGGCGCGGTGGTCGTCGGCACCGGCGGCAGCCCGCCGGGGGCGACGGTGGGCGCCGCCGAGGCGGCCGGCGCGGGGCCGGCCGCCTGGTGTCCGCCGCTCGGCCACAGCAGCCGGGCCCCGACGCCGATGCCGAGGATCAGCAGGACGGCGAGGATCGCCCCGGCGGGGCTCACCGGGTCGCGGCGCCGCTGCTCCTCGATCCACGCCCTCGTCTGCTGCTTGCTGGCGTGACGGTGCTCGGCGCGGGCCGCGCGGCGCTGGCGGCGGGTGCCGGTGCGCGCTTCCTCGGGCAGGTCGAACGGCCGGCTCAGGATCTCGCGCCACTCCTGCGGGGTGGGCTCGCGGTCGGCGGACATGGGTCATCCCCTCCTGGTGGCGCGCGGGGTGGGCACCTGCGTGCGGGCGGCGGGTGCCACCCGGCGGGCGGGCGGCGGCGTCGTGGTGCCGCGGCGGCGCGGCGGCCGGTCCGCGACCACGGGCGGGGTGCGGCTGATCACCTCGCCGCGGACGACCCGCGGCTCGCCCGGCAGCGGGGGCGGAGGTGCCTGCCGAAACCCGTACTCCGGGCCGTCGTCGTCGCGTGCGGGCGTCGGCTCGACGGCCGACGGCGCGGTGCGGGCGGGCGGCAGCTCCGGGCGGTGGTGCTCGGCAATGGGCGCGGGCCGGTCCCCCGTTCCGGCGTCCGGGCGGCTCGTTGAGGTGTCGGCGGACAGCGGCGTGCGGGCGGTGCCGCTGCCAGCCGCGGCCGGGATCGGACGCGGCTCCGGACGCGGGAGCGGGCGGGGAGACGTGCGGTGGTCGCTGGTGGTGCTCCCGCTCCCGGTGCGGCTGCCTGCGGGCAGCGGGACGCGGGCGGGCGCGGGGTCGAGCGCCTGGTCCGGCAGCGGTGGCGGGGGCGGCGGGATGGGACGGGGACGGGTGGGCGTCGGAGGTTGACCGCCGCCACCGGAGCGTCCGGTCCCGGTGCCGGTGCCACCGGCCGAGCCAGAGCCGGACCCGTCGCCGGGGCCGCCGCTTCCGCCCTTGTCACCGCCGGGGCCCTTGCCCTTCTTCGGGGTGCCCTTCGAGGGGCGGCGCTTGAGCAGGCGCCCGCCCGCCTTGGTGAGCGCCTGCATCATCATCAGGCCGCCGACACCGGAACTGCTGCTACCGGAGACACCGAAGATCGTCGCAATCGTCCGGCGGAACTTAATCCCGACTACCCCAACTGCGATGGAAATACCGGCACTTGGGAGCCAGCCGTAGGTGCCGAACATCTGCGTGGTCGCGGTCTGCATGCTGAGCACGGCCCCAAGAACGAGGGTGGCGACCGTACTTTCCAACGTGCGGCCGAGCAGCTGGTCGAACCAGGCCATCCCCCACTGCCGGGGCTTCCCGGGGATCACCCACAGGCAGGCAAAAATGACGCCGGTGAGCAGCAGCATCAGGGCGCCGAGCAGCGACGCCAGCGAGGCGAAGCACAGCATCAGCACCAGGACGGCGAAGATCAGCAGGGAGACAAGACAGAAGAACAGCACGGCCAGGCGGGCCGCGGGACGGTGTCCCTGGCGCCACTTGACGGAGGCCTTGCCCACGGCGTCCTGGGTGACGTTGTCCTGGAGCCATTCCTTGCGCTTCTCCGGGTCGTCGCCCTGGGCCATCAGCCCCGGCCCGAACTTGCGGCACGCCTCCAGCGACCCGAACTCGGCCAGGCACCAGGGGCCGGCCACGTAGGCGCGCCACACGCTGTCGGAGGACTTGCGCAGCGCGTCGTCCCTGGGATTTCCGGTGAACTGCGGCGCGTGGTCCATCTGCCACGGGAACGACTGCGTGCCGTCGCCGAGGCCTGCGCTGGTGGCCTGCATGGTGATGCCGGCGCCGACCGTGCGCGCGGTGTCGACGCCGGAGACCCATGCGCCGGGCGAGGTCAGCAGCGAGATGGAGACGACGCCGGACACCGCGACCCACGCGAGTTGGGACAGGCCGCCGTTCCCGCCGCTGCGTTTGTGGTCGGCGAAGGCCACCACGGCGCCGATGGCGAGCGCGGCCGGCAGCAGGGTCTCCGTCAGCCCGGTGGCCGCGCCGCCGATGCTGCGGGTGATGGCGTGCTCCAGCTCCGGGATGCTGGTCAGCGCGAAGAGCCATTGGACGACGACCACGACCGCGCGGCCGATGACCACGATCAGCATCATGCACACGTCGGCGAACGCGCCGAGCGTGCCGTCGAGCACGTCCGAGACGCCGAGGTCGGAGTCCAACTCCCACAACAACATGTTGTTGTAGGTCTCGAACATGGTCGTGCCGCCGCTGGGGATGTTGGTGCTCGGCGACGGCATCAGGTCGCCGATCCCGACCGGGCTGATGTTCGCGGCGTGCGCGGGCATCGTGCCCAGGCACAGGAAGAACATGAACGGGATCAGGAGGTTCCTCAGTCGCGGCACTCTGCTGAGCAGCGGGAAGATGGGGATCACTTCGCCGCCCTCCCGAGGATGGCGGTCAGCTCCGCCGGCGAGGTGATCGCGTCCTCGTGCTGGTCGACCAGCCACCGCCCGTCTTCCTGCACCAGGCGCAGCGCGCGGCGGTCGGTGTCGCTCGGCTTGTCGGGCCAGGTGACGGACCACGTGGCGTAGACCGCCCAGCCGGCCGGGTGGCTTCCGGCGGCGGGGACGGCGGTCAGGTGGCCGGCGTCGACTTTGCCGGTGTCGGCGTAGTCGGGGCCGGTGGGGGTGGTGGTGGCGATCGGGCGTGGGGTGGAGCCGTCCGCGTAGGTGGCCGGCGGAAGTGTGGGCGTCTGGGGGGTGGTGGGGGTGGGCGACCAGTGGTCGACGTTGGCGAGGTTGCCCGCGTGGCTGGTCTCGCAGTCGGCCGGCGTGCCGCCACGGAGTCGTGACGTCATGAGCGGGCAGGCCTTCGGCCAGTCGCCGTGGTTGGCGGCTTCCTGGTATTCCCGGGCGGCCTTGAGGACGGCGGCGGACGGGTCGTCGGCCGTGGTCGTGCCGCCGTCCGAGCCGCAGCCGGCCACCACGAGAACGGCGGCAGCGGCAGCGGCGAGGGCGGCGGCGTGGGTGCGGCGGATCGTCGTCATGCGGTCACCTTGTCCAGGGAAGGGGCGCCGTCGCCGTCACCGGCGGTGGCCTTCGGGGAGGTGTCGAGCCACTGCCGCAGCTCCCAGGACGGGATGTCCCATTGCACGGTGGCTGCCTGGTCGCGGCGGTCCCGGATGATGCAGTGGCCGTGTCGGATCTCGCCGTCCGGCAGCAGGCCGACCGAGCGGATCAGGGCGCGGCTGTGGCGGTCGACGGGCAGGCCGAGCAACTCGGCCAGGGCGTCCTGCTGGCTGGCCGTGGTCAGCTGGAACCCGGCAACCGTGGTCAGTTGCTCGACGACGCCGGTCAGTCGGGCCAGGGACTCCGGGTCCTGCGTGTCCAGGAGCAGGGAGGTCCCAAGCGCGCGGCCAACGCGGGAAATATAGGACAAGAACGCGCTGCCCTCGCGGGTCGCGGTGAGGACGTGCACCTCGGGCACCGCCACGAGTTTCCGCAGGCCGCGCAAATCCCGGCGGCCGGCCGTCGTCACGCCGAACGCCAGCATGCTGTGCATCAGCGCCACGCTGAGTCGCTGGGAGACGTTCCAGTCTTCTCTGTCGGCCTCCGCGTCCGGCAGGCTCAGCCCCGGCATCTGCACCACCCACACGCCGGGCTCCGGGCGCAGCGGGATCGTCTCCTCGCTCGGCCGGCCCATGAACGGCGCGCCGATCCCGGTCTGGGCCAGTTCGTGGAGGGCATCGCCGGTCTCGCGGGCAAGCGGATCGGCGTCGCCTCGCAGGTGCTCGATCACCCGCCACGTCGCCGGCTGGCCCGCGGCCACGATGGCGTTGACCGCGCGTTGGATCGGGGTCTCGGCGCCGCGGGCGCGCAGGTGCGGGGGGATGGCGATGCCGAGTTGGGCGGGGACCTCGATCTGTGCGCGCTCGGCGGCTTCCCCGGACAGCAGGGTGAACAGATCGGCGAACCCGGCGTACTTCGCGCCGGTCTCGACCAGACGGGCGGGCAGGCCGAACTTCTCCGCGGCGACGACCAGCCCGCCAAGATCCCCCTTGAAATCCAAGGCCAAAGTGAACGCGCCGCGGAACGCGGCGTCCAAGGCACTGAGCATCACGGCCGTGGACTTGCCGCGGCCGGATCGGCCGATCATCGCGGTCGTGGTCGCGTCGCCACGGTCGGAGCCGGCCGTGACGTCGTTGCGGAAAGGTCCGGGCGTCGATCCGGTGAGGTAGCCGGCGATCGGCCCTTCGTCGTCGCCGACCTTCGCGCCGCCCCAGAACCAGGACCCGCAGAACGCGACGGCGTCGCGCACGTGGCCGAGGTCGGCGACGCGCAGCCGGTCGCCGGGTTGGGCCTCCAGCCACAGCTCCCGCTGCTCGTCCTCCGCTACGCCCACCTCGATGCCGACACCGCCGTAGTAGGAGACGACGGCGTCCACCCGGGCGCGCAGGTCCGCCAGGCTGACGGTCGAGGTGACGACCAGTCGCGGGTGGTCCTCCACCAGTGTGAGGTCTGCGCGGCGCATGTCACGGGTGAGGCCGGCCATCACGTCCTCGGTCTCCGCGATGTCGCGGCCCGGGTCCTCCGCGGAGTGCTGGGCGGCGCTGCGGCGCTGTTCCTTGGCGAGGCGCCTCGCGGACTCCACGGTCTTGAGCGCGTCGCGCTTGTGTCGGACCGTGAAACGGACGGAGGCCTCCGGGGAGACCGGGAGGATCAGCGCGTCCGAGTCGATGTCGAAGTCGTCGCCTTCGGGTTCCGGCACGTAGCTGATCTCCGCGAGCGCACGCAGCCACTCGCCGGGCCCGGGAACATCCATCTCCTCAGGGAATCCGGTCATGGTCAGGATGGCGGACCACGCGGCGACTTCGCCGTCCGCGCCCACCACCTCAAGGTGATCGGGGTGGGGAAGGACTCGCCCTCGGGTCAGGTTGGCGAGCTGCGCGCCGGTGACCTGTCCGTGGTGCGGGGCGGGGATCGGTGCGGCGCGGTGCTGCTCGCGGCTGATCATCCAGGCCAGTAGCTCCACGCTGGCTGGCTGGGCCTTCCACGGGCTGGCCTCCAGCCGCCGGCCGAGGCGGCGGCTCATGGCGTCCAACTTCGTGAGTTCCCGGCCGCTGACCGAGGCGGAGCCGATCCCGAGGCCGTCCTGCACGGCGCGCCCGGCGCCGCCGCCGGAACGCTCGGCGAGCCGCACCCCGAGCAACAGGTGTCGGGACGGCAGGCCGATCTGCTCCAACCTGCGGACCCTGAGGCCGACCCACGTCGGCCAGTCACCAGCACTGAACAGCGATTCGGCCTCGGTCAGGTAGTCGTCGGCGTGCAGCGGGCTCCACAGCACCCGCAGGTGGCAGTCCATCCCCGAGAGGGTGCGGGACAGGGCGCTGACCGCCTGGTCCAACTCGGCATCCCGGGCCCCCTCACTCATGAGATCGGTGTTGCTGCTGCCCAGCACGTACCAGGCCTCGGCGTGCTGGTCCGTGATGATCAAGCCGTCCGCCAGGGCGGTGTAGCGCGGCGCCGCCGCCGACCGGTCCCCACCCAGGCCGACAAACCGGCCGATCCGCTGCGCGAGTTTCATTCCCATCCCCCTTGCTGTACTGACTAGTTGTCGTGCAGTGCCCTGCGGCCGTACGCCCTGCCCACGGCGTCCGGCCCGTACAGGCGCGGGCTGGCCTCCAACCGCAGTGGCAGGCCCGAGGACGCCGGGATCTGGCCTTCCGGCCCGAGGAAGCGGTCGACCAGGCCGCCGAGCGGGGAGTCCGCGAGCAGATCGAGCCGGGCGCCCCACCGGGCGCGGCGCCCGAGCCACTCCGTGCGGTGCGCCGCGCGCCGGCCCCCGCAGATGATCGGCCGGTGCCCCAGCACCAGGTAGCGGGTCGAGATGGCCCAGCGGGCCAGGTTCCACCGCCGGTCGAGGGTGCGGCTGCGCTGCGCGCCGAGGACGGTGGTCAGCACCGGTGGCAGGAAGTAGAGCGTGAGCGTGTATCGGCCCGGCAGGCCGAGGAGCAGCAGCAGCGGCCCGACCCACAGGGTGACGAGGACCATGCCCAGGATCAGCGCGCGACGTGGCGCGCCCTCGCCGAGGTCGAGCCCCAGCAGCTCGTGCTGCCTGCTCTCCAAGTCGAAATGCCTGGTGTACGTCGTCCCCGTCCGCATCAGGTGTTGCCCTGGACCTTCGTCCAGACCTCACCCAGCAGGGCCACGCTGGTATCCGTGAAGTAGACGAAACCGACCACGATCACGGCGGCCGCGACCGTCGTCACCATCCCGCCCCAGTTCTGCTTTGAGAACTGCCCCACCATGCGGTAGATCAAGAACACCAGGAATGCGTTGCCCGCGACGACGATCAACCACTTGCTGAGTGCGCTTCCATCGGTCAGCGCGAGCTGTACGACGTCCGGTTGGGCCAGGTAGTGCATCAAATCCCCTTCGAGCAGTGCAAGCGAGCGGGACACGGGTGGTCCCGACTCCGGTTACTGGGTGGGACGCCGACGGTCAGCCGGTGGAGCCGCCGACGAGGGCGGAGACCTGCCACGCGGCGGCGGCCGAGCTGGAGACGCGGGTCAGGGTGACCTGGTAGGTCTGGTCAATCGCCGCGCCGGCCAGACCCCAGGTGACGCGCGCGGTGCCGATCCGGTCTGCGCCCTCTCCCGCAGCGATCGTCCACCCGGTCACGGCGCGGAACTCAACTCCGGCGGGCAGCGGGGGCAGGACTGCACCGGGCGCGGTCGCGGCAGGCGCCCCGCCCCCGGCGGTGTACGCCTTGAAGAACGCTTCGATGGTGGGCCGTGTGGCGGTGCCGAGTGCGGAGTCAACGGTGGGGGCGACCGGGCGTTGCAGCACCGGGCCGCGCTCGGGGAGTCCGACCAGGCCGGGCTGGCCGCTGACGACCAGGTGTCCGGCGGTGGCGGTGGCGATGGGCACCTCCAGCGCCACCCACTGCTGGGCGGGCACGGCCTGCGGGGCGGACGGAGTGCCGGCTGCGGCGGGGGCGGGGGCCGCTGCCGAGCGCACCAGGGCGTTGACCCGCACGCGGGCCTGCCCCTGCGAGGCAGGAGTCACCTCGTCGGCGACGACGTCCACCACTTCCTGGCGGCCCTTGCCGTCCCATCCCATCGCCGCGTCCGCGCCGGCGGGCAGCAGGGCGGTCAGTGCCGCGGCTCGTTGCGGCGCGGACGCCTCATCCCATGTCAGGTAGGCACGTGCGAACCGGCCGGCGAGGGCCTGCGCCTGCTCGGTCGGGTAGGCGGCGGCGGTCGATGTCGGCGCCGGCGTCGGGGCGGGCAGGACCTTGGTCGGGGTGATCCACGACCTGATGCCGGTGACGGCGGCCAGGCCGACGACCGTCCACAGCAGCCCGCGGCCGAAGCGGCGGGCGAAGACGGTGCCGGACTTCTCGTCCTGCGCCGTCCACGGGACGGGCGGGGCCGGCGTTGGAGTGGTCGAGGGCTCGGTCCTGACGGCCCCCTGACGACTCGTCCGGGCGGCGAGGTCGAGTCCGGCGCTCTCCCACGGGTTCGCCGGCGATGGCGCCGAGGGCCCGCCGGCCGGTGGGGGGGCCGGCGCGTGGAGGGGCTGCTCGGCGGACGCCGGGGGTTCCGGCCGAGCAGCGAGTTTCCGGAACACCGTGGCAAAGCTGGGCATGACCCGTGGACCTCCCCGTCCCCCTGCGCCACACCTGACGCACAGGTGATCGACCATAGACCGCTCGTAAACGGCTCGTCAAAGAACTTCGTAACGCTTCTGGCGGAACGCTCAGTACCGCGGCATGAACATCTGGACCGGCCCGAGGCGGATAGAGTGCGGCCCACACCGCTTCAACGACGAAGGACTACACCCGGATGCGGATACGTCGAGGTCGACTCCGTGAACTGAGAATGCAGCACGGAATGACCCAATCTCAGATCGCCGAGCTCCTCAACTGCTCACGGTCGACGGTGTCGACATGGGAGACCACGGGAAGACCTCCACGCCCATTCCGCCTGAGAAAACTAGCTGATCTTCTGGGGGTTTCCGTTCGGGAGATCGTGGAGTTCGGAATCCTGCCCACCCTGCGGGAGATGAGGATCGCCGCCGGAATGCGTCAGGCCGATATAGCCAGACGACTACGCGTCCAGACATCGACTTACTGCGACGTCGAAACCGGGCGACAGAACGTTCCGCCGCGATGGATTCCCATTCTGTCGGCAGAGTTCTGCGTCTCAAAAGATTTCCTGCAATCCTTACGCATTCCCCGGGCCACCCCCAAATTACGAACCAAAGCGACTGTCAAACCGTCCCTCAAATCCCCGAAATGTTGTCCCGCGAACAAGCCTTGACGGGCACCCCAATCGGTGGATCCAGAATCCCGGCCGGGGCAACTTGTTGCACACGCCCGGGCCTCCGCATTCCAGCCCGCTTCGAATTATCGCCAGCCCGGCACAATTCCCCGGAGCAGCATCACGCAGGGGTTCCATCGATTTCCCCGCCGAGCTTTGCCCCTACTTTCGACCCTGCCGATCCGAGGTTGATCCTGGCGAACTCGTCAGGGCTCTTCGGAGAGCCGCCCACTTGGAATCCGATACGGCACCCGGCCTACCGGTCAGGCCGGAAGCGAATGGGGCCGGACATGAGGAATGATCCTCTGTCCGGCCCCGCTTCTCATCCCGCTACGCCGTCCTCCGGATTCGCGTCGCCGGCGGGCTTTCGCTGGCCGCCGACCTTGTTGTCCGCCTGCCACTTCTCCCAGGCGGCGAGCCAGGCCCGGAGCTCAGCCTCGGAGTAGTAGGAAGTGCTGCCGTCCGATACGCCCCCTGGCGGCTCGATCCCGCGCTCGACGCCCCGCTTGAAATACGTTCGGCAGGTGGCCGCCTTCCACGGGAGGATGCCCGCCGTGTGCGCCTCGCTCAAGGAGTAGGTCTTGGGCAGCGACTCCTCCACGGAGAGCTCTGGCGCCTCGGCTGCTGTCGCACCGGGTGTCGCATGGGCTGTCGGATCGATGGCTGTCGCACCCTGTGACGTGGGAAGACTCCCACCGATCCCCCCGCCTGCGGGGAGCGCGACAGCTCCCCGCGGCCGCGGCCCGAACTTCCCGCCGGGCAGGAAATCCGCCGTCGCCGCCACTTCGTTGACGGCGGCAAGAGCATCAGCGGTGATCCACGGAGCCATCCCGCCGCCGTCGAACCAGGCCGGTGCCGGCGGGCACTGGGAGAGGTATCGGGAAACATCCGGGGTAATGTAGCTGAGCTGAATCTCGCGGACATAGAGATGGTCCGCCTCGGGGTGAATACGGTTGTCCGAGAAAGCGCCGCGACCCTTTACCGAGACGTCGATGCCGAGTACCGGCGTGCTCTGGCCGAACGCTACTCCCCAGGAAATGCGGTCCTGCTGACCGACCGTGACCCGCGTCCCGATCTGTGCGCGCTCCATGGTCCCGCCGAAATACGCGTTGGCGAATTGCTGCGTGCCGACGACCACCCGGTGATTGGACGACCGGCCTTGCAGAAGAATGATTCCGAGCCAATCGAGGAACGGGGGAACGCCCTTGCCCCGAAGGCCGTACCGCCACCACGTGTAGGCGAGCTTGATAAGGGTCGGCAGCTCATCCACCACCAGGGTGCGCGGAATCAGCGTCGCTTTCAGCGCAGGGTCCGCCCCGCGCTCCAACGCGGCTTCGGCAGCCATCATGCTGACCAGGAATTCAGCGAAGGCCGAGATGCAGGACCGGACGTCCTTGTGGACCCGGATTCCCGAATGGCCGTCAGCTTCGATCAGGCTGTTCCTCTTGGTGTCAAGGATGTCGATCAGCTCACCGTGCATACGGCCGTGAACAACCGGGATGTAGAGAACCGTCGACTTTCCGGAGCCGGTGGCACCGGCCACGCCCCAGTGCGGGGTGGCGGTCTGCGTCTCGATAATCGCATCCGCGAGTTCCAACCGGTCGACGGCGAGCCCGACAAGGACCTTGCGCGGGTCGCCGGTCGGCCGCCACGGAACGGACGCGGGCAGTTTCGGCTTGGCCTTCGGCTTCGGCTTGGGTGTCCACACGACATAGTGCTCACGGGATGTACGCTCCCACCGGGGAACCCACTCCCCGGGAACGCGCTCCTCTACAGCCCGCTCGATAAAGGCTTTCGCCTCCGGCGCGCCCGGCCATTTGATCGGGATACGGAGCACGATCCGTTCACCCTCGGCGGTCACGTCGTCGGGAATGTGCAGCCACCTCTTGTCAGGCTCCGACCCCTCGAATCGCAAGCCTTGACGCATCGCCACCCACAACGCCGGGCCGTAGATTTGTCCATCTGTCCACACCGGCTTCGGTGCCCGCCACCAGCCGAGTGCGGACGGTCCGGTCAGTGCCGCCAGGACGACCGCGCCGCCGACACCCATCAGCACCAGCGGGGTGGTGTGCGGCCACCGCCACCAGGCCCACGCAGCCACCAGCGGCACCAGGCGGACGACCGTGCGGGCAGCATGCGGCCACCGGTGCCAGATCCGCAGCACCCGCCACAGCCCGGCCACCGCCCCCCACGCCCACCGCACCGGCGCCGTCACCGCGAGAGCGACCCGCGCCACCCCGCCGCGCTGCTTCGGCTTGGCCACCACCGCGGCCGGTGCCAGGCCGAGAAGTTCGACCGGGGTCTCGGTGCGGGCATCGTCCGGCGCCGGCGGGCCCGACTTCCACCACCCGGCCGGGCTGCGCTGCTCGCCCACGAGATCCCGGCCGGAGACGTACCGGACGACAGCCCCGATCACTGATCCGATCGCTTTCTCGATCGCCTCGTTGAGTTCCTTCTCCCCCTGCTGGCCCTTGTGCTGACTGGCCACCACGGCAAGCGCCAGCAGCGCCGCCAGCAGCAGCCCGCCCCCGCCCGCCAACATGCCGCCGGACAAGTCGCCAAGCGGGCCGGGCAGCGTCAACTGCTCCGCCACCTCGATCATCCCGTCCCCCTTCCGTCGTCCCGCGCGCTCACGTGCGACGCGCCGTGCAGCGATCATGGCTCACCCCGGCGACAGGCCAAGGCACCGGCCCCGGGGCGCCGACGCCGCGAGCGATGCGCTTCGACGCCGTGGCGGCCTGCACCGTGAAACGCCTCCCCGCCGCGGTCGTTGGACCTGGCGGCGGCCCGCGTGCCGCGCATGCCGACCGCAAGAGGCCGTGCCGCTGCACCACGAACACCAGCGAGGAGAACGAGTTGAGCATCGAACGCGCGTACTTCGGGTGGTCCGATCTTGCCCACCTGCCCGGGTGCCGGCGGCCAGCCTGGCAGATCGCCACGAAGGAGGCCGCAGGCCGCGAACACGGCCACCGGTGCCCGGCGGAGGACTGCGGTCACGGCGGCGAGCACCGGCGCATCGAGGTCCGCGCGGTGTGCGGGTCCTGCGGCGTCGCCCACGTCATCACGAGCGAGGCGATCAGCACCCGCACCACCCGAGCCGCCATCCTCGGGTACGGCACCGCCCCCCGGAAGGCCGGCAGCCTGTGGCTGTATGCCGGGCCACCGCGGTTCGCGCGCGAAGAGGCGCAGCCCGACGCCTACCTCGCCACCCGCGTGAAGGTCGACCGAGTGCGCCCCGAGGACGTGGTCGGTCTCATCGCGACGACGAGCGGCCGCCAGGGCGGGATCGCGTACACGGCCAGCGTCGACCCCGTACTCGACGTGGTCGGCGATCTCGCGCCGTTGGTGTTCGAGAGCTGGGGGCGTGTCTCGCCTCGGCTCGGGTCCGTGGGCGCTGCTGCACGGTACGTCGAGGCGCACCTCTCCGACGGCTGAGTGTCCGCTCTGTCTGCGGGGCCCCCGGCGGCCGGGCGCGGCGGGTGACGCCGTGCTGCGGTTCGATGCCGCTGTCCGTGCGCCGTCGGCGGCGTACCGGCCGGCACGCCGCCGGGGTTCTCACGAAGTGCGCACTGCCGGCCAATAAAAGATGTAACCTCGGGGTGACACCTTTTCAGGGAGGAGCTTCGTCATGATGCTGCGTGATCTGACGGTCGGTGAACTCGAAGGCTGGGAACGGCCCTCGTACTCGGAGATCAGGGGCTACTGGGCCCGCTACGACGACACGTCGCACACACTGGCCCTTCCGGGCGGGCGCGTGCGCGCCGAGGCGGCGGTGCCATCGCGGGACCTCCCGGTGTGGGTGGACGCGGCGGAGGGTTGGCTGTGGGTGCAGGTACCGCGCCTGCCCGCCGCCTGGTGCCCGCCCGATCAGCTGTGGCCCGAGTGGAAGCGCCCGGCCGAGAAGGAGATCGTGCCGCTGTGGGTGCGGGGGGTCTACGCCGATTGGCGCCATGCCGACTCGCCGAGCCGGCACCACCCGTTCCTGATCCGCCGGCGACTGGACGACGGCGAGGCCGCGGCCTTCCTGGACGAGTTGCTGCCCCCGGTCGAACAGTACGGCGTCGCGCCGGAGCTCGCGGTGGTGCTGCGCTCCGGCGGCTGGCACCCGCACGATCTGGCGTTCCGGCTGTACTGGACGCTTGAGACCGTCGAGGACGCGGGCGCACTGGCGGCCCGGCCCCCACAGTGGTGGGAGGCGCACGGGTGGCCGCTGGCGGCCCACATCGACTACGCGCACGGCAAGCAGCCCGAAGTTCCGTTCCCGCCCGCGCGCGATCTGGCCGCCCTGCTGGCCGCCGGCACCCCCGGCCGACTGGTGACCGAATACCGCGAGCGTGGCCGCCGCGGAGGCAGCTACGACTTGCATCATCTGCTGTCGGTGCGGGCACCGGTCATCCCGGACGACACCACCCGGGTCGAGTTCACCGGCTCCGTATCCTGGTTCGCCACCGAAGCCGAGGTGGCGCGCGACTTCGCCTCCACGTATCCGGAGCGCTGGCTGGACCCCGTCGTGGTGACCACGACGCCCGTCGAGCCCCTGCACATCAGCCCCCGGCACCACCTTGCCGTCTGGTCCGACGGCGCCCGGAGGAAAGCCGAGGTGCTCGATTCCACCGGCCGCATCGGCGGCGCCTGGCCGCCTGCGAACCGGCAACTCGCCGCACTGGAGGAGCACGGCGTTCTGGCGCGCATCCTCGGCGCCACCGACTGGCACCGGCTGGCGACCGAACTGCCCTGGCAGGACTGGGCCGACACGGAGCGTGTCACCAGCGACCCGGCCGACTCCCGCGAGAGCACGCGCCCGCTGGCCGCGGGCATCATGTCCACCCGCACCCTGACCCTCACCGGGCATCGGATGCACCGGGGAACCGCCCTGCTGGGCGAGCTCTGGGAACTCACGGAGCAGATTGTCGTCACCAACTCCAGCCCTGCCGCTCAGCCGCTGAGGGCCCGGGCGGAGAGCACGAAAACCGCGTTCTACACCGACCGGACCGAGGCGCAAGCCGCGCTTGAGGCGGCCGACGACGGGATGCCGCCGGTGATGACGGTCTCCGAACTCGCGGAACAGGCGGGAGTTTCACGCCGAACCTTCGCTCAGGCCTTGCGGCGCGAGCGCGCCAAACGCATGAACTTGCCGGAGGACTGGCCGATCCACCCCGGCGGCGACCCGGGCGCACTGTACTCGTTCGGCTCGCTGGACTCGGCGGACGACGGGAACGGCGAAGCACGCGCGGGCTGGCCCCACGTCTGGTACAACCCTCGCGAGGCGCTGCCCTGGTGGCACGGCCGGCCGGGCCACGGCCCCGGCCGCGGCCACAAGGGCCGATAGGCCACGGCAGTTGCCCGGCCGAGCGACACCGGCACAGCACAGCACGGCACGGTGGTGCTGTTGCGGGCAGGGCTTGGGCGGGCACGGCGATGCGGGCGCCGACGGCCGGGGCCGGACGGTGGAGCACGTTTGGGAAGCCGAGCAGGCGGCCGTCCCGGCCGAGCACCTCCCAGCCGGCCGTCACAAGGGCGCCGTTGCGCCCGGTGTCGGCTCGCTGTCCACGCTCACGACAGCGGGCAGGACGGTCGGTCAGGAAGCACCCAGGCGCGGCAAGGCGTTGAGCGCAGCAGTCCACGGGTAGGCGGCGAGGTTGCCGTGCCGGGGCGGGTGGGGCACGAATCCACCCTCGCCGAGGAGCAGGTGCACGCCGTCCTCCCGCAGGCGGGCGGCGTGGATCCGCACCGCGCGTTGGTTGGCCTGCGCGGCGTTGAAGTGCGGCAGGGCGACGACCGGCAGGCCCATGCCCATGGACTCGGTGAGCAGCCCGAGGGCGAGGGTGTCCGAGATGCCGGCCCCCCACTTGTTCAGCGAGTTGCAGGTGAGCGGGGCGGCGAGCAGCGCGTCGGGTGCGGGCAGGACGTCGGCCTCGCGGGGCAGTTTGTAGCGGTGGCGCACCGGGTGCCCGGTGAGCTCCGCGAGGGCGCCGAGCTCGAACCCGGCATCGGGGTCGGGGTCTTCCTCGGCCCAGCGGTGGGCCGAGGGGCTGAGGATCAGGCAGACGTCCCAGCCGGCGGCCTGTGCGGCGCGGATCGGGGCGGAGATGTGGCGGACGGGCGGGGCCGCGAAGGCGACGACGTACAAGACGTTGTTGGTCACCCGGGCAGTCCATCCCCTGCCGGCCCGGCTGCGCAAGCGCCGCCCGGTCCACCGGCCGGTGTGGGTCTGCGGTGGGCCGCTAGCTCGCGGGGGTCGTGGCCAGGCGCAGCAGGGGGCGGCAGTAGAGGTCGTCATCGATGCCGATGCCGAGGTTCGCGAACAGGGGGTCGCCCTGCTGGAGTGCGGCGGCGGCCCGGACAACGTCTCCCTTGTCCGGGTAGATGGTGAGCAGGACTTGGCCGGGGTGGCGGGCCAGGGCGAGGAAGAACTCGCGTTCGCGGTCGTCTTCGATGGCGTAGCGCACGCCGAGGGTGAAGGTGCGCGGGGAGCGGCCGTTGAGGATCAGCACGACGTGGCGGCGGTCGGGTGCTACTCGCCACTGGGCGGTGAGGTGGACGCCGGCCGCGGACTGGAGCGCGGGGGCGTCGTCGAACACGGCCTCGGAGTAGGCCTGTTCGAGCCCGGGGTGCGCGGTGCGGGCGACGGGTTGCAGGAGTACGACGTCGCCGCCGGGAATCGCGAGGTGGAGCGGGAAGGCTTCGGCGTCGATCACGGGGAAGTCGCTGAGCATGCCCGGCATCCTAGGCGAGCAGCCGGGGGTTCCGTCTGTTTCAGCCGGTCAGGCCGCAGCGCTCGGCGAGGGAGTGCAGGCGGCCGGTTGCGGTGCCGGCGCCGAGGAGGCGGAGGTCCTCGACGAGGGCGCGGCTGCGCGGTCGGCAGCGGACTTCTTCGGGGGCTTGGCGTTCGGCGTCGAGGAGGGTGTCGACGGCGTCGGCGGAACGGCCGGCTTGCAGGTAGCCGCGGGCCAGGTCGGTGAGGTGGTGGGCGCGGCGTTCGCGCGGCAGGGCGTCGAGGGCGGGGTCGGGGATCCCTGCGGCGACGGCGACTGCTTCCGCGCCCTGGGAGAGCTGGACCAGTGCGGCCACGCGGTGCACGGTCGAGTTGGTCGGGCCGAAGGCGGTCCACATGGCGTTTGCGTCGTGGCCGAGTTGGGCGGCGTGGTGGTCGGCCTGGTCGAGGAGTGCGGGCACGGCCGCGGCGGTGCGCGCGTCGGCGCGTTCGGCGGCGGTGGCCGTGGCCATGGCGGCTTTGAGGTAGAGCATCCCGAGGACGCTGAGGCCGCTCTCGCCGCGGTCGAGGAGGTCGGACTCAAGGCGGGTGGCGGCGGCGACGGCGAAGGCGGCGCCGGCGGCGGCCTGGCCGGCGTGGGTCATCGCGTCGGCCAGTTGGCGGGCGGCGGACGCCATGATGACGGGATCTTGGCTGCGCTCGGCGACGGCCACCGCCCGGTGGGCGGCGATGAGGGCGAGGTCGGCGGAGCCGTGCTTGGTGACGGTGCCTTCAGCAAGCCCCAGGGTGAGGGACAGTACGCGCAGGGCGGCCCGCTGGTCGTCGCCGGTGTAGCGGGCGGCGGCCCGGTTCGCGTCGGTCAGCAGCCCGGGCAGCAGGCGGCCGAGGGCGGCGAACGAACCGAACTGGAAGGCGGTGCGGCCGTGGATGAAGCGGGCGCGGAGTGCGTCGAGCGGCAGCGGGTCGCCGGGGTGGTCGTCGGCGGTGCCCGTGATCAGGTCGTGGCGCTGGAGTGCGTCGCGGATCGCGGCGATCTCGGTCGCGTCGGCGCACTGTGCCGTGGGGGCGTCCGAGAGCAGGTCGGCGAGGTCGATGCCGAGCACGCGGGCGGCGGTGCGCAGCACGGACAGCCTCGGGTCGCTCTGGCGGGTGCCGGATTCGATGTTCTGGACCCACCGTTTGCTCTGCCCCATCAAGTGCCCGAAGGCCTCCTGGGTGTGGCCGCGGCGCGCGCGCCAGTACGCGATGCGTCGCCCGATCGATTCGTTGTCCATGGCGGTACCTCGGACCTGGGTGTGAGGAGGCACCCGGAACGGGTGGCTACGGTCCGTTGTACCGCCTCTACGGTCCGTTTATGACCCTCTTTGCGAACGGCTCCCCCGCTGCGACGTGGTCTGCGCTGGTCACGCCGGATGAAGCGATGGTGCACGATGCACGCCACCTGACGACACGGAGCAGCACGGCGTTGACGGCGTGCGGTGTCGGCTGGGATGCGGTCGTGGTGGCGCCGCTGCACCGCGGGCTCGCGGCCCTCGACGTGCTCGCGGTGCCGTTGGACGCCGGGCTGCCGGTCCTCGCGGACTACGCGCGCTCGGAGCTCGCCGTTCTGGTCGAGCCGGGCACCGGGCACATGGCGGCCGGGGCACCGGGGGTGCGGGTCCTCACGCGGGGTTCGTGGCTGCTGGTCCCCACGCGAGGGCGCGGCGTGCTGGCGGCGGCCTGGCTCAGCGGCCCGGACGCCGAGGGGTGCGTCGAGGCGGCGGCGCTGCGTGGGGCCCTTCTGCGCGCGGACGTCGAGCGCGTGGAGTCGGGCCGCGCCGGGCTGCGGGCGGCGCTCGGACCGGCAGCGCCTTCCTCCGGCCCCGCCCGCTGACGCCCGCCGGTGGTCGACTGCCGCGGGGTAGGGCGGCAGGGCATGCGCAGGGAAACCCGGCGCCGGGCCCCGGTGGTCGGGCTACGGTTCCCGGATGACCGCCACGACACCCAATCCGGACCGCATCTCCGTCGCCGGCCCCGCGCTCAGGACCGTGCGCATCGTCGCCCGCCGCGGCGACGGGTTCGCCCTGGTCGCCAAGGTCCGGTGCGCCGGACCGAACTCTCCGGACGACGCCAGCCTCTACATCAGTCCCTACCTCGGGACCGGGTGGACTGTCCGGGCGAGCAGCGCCTCGGTCGAGCCGCACACCACCATCAACCTCCCGGTCCAGCGCAGCCACCCCAACGCGGTCGCCGGCGACAACGCGCACCTGTCCCTGCATCACAGCGGCCAGACCCACGCCCACGTGCGGCAGGGCGACCGGGTCGGACCGGTGTTCGGGCCCCGCCTGGACGACCCGGCAGGCGGCAACATCGCGGTCATCGAGTGCGACGACCTCCGCGGCCTGCCCTCGCTCGACCCCAGGGAGCCGGCCAGCAGCAGCCGCTTCGACCTCGCGGTCCCCGGCCCGGGATCGGACACCGCCGCACTGCGCCTCGCCCTCTACAGCGGGGCCAGCGAGCAGGACCTCGTCGACCGCATCCCCTACTTCTCCACTGCCCCGCTGCTGCGGTTGGAGCGCGTCGGCATGCCGTCCCCGCTGGTGATCGGCTTCCGGCCGCTGCCCGTCCCCGGTACTCCGACGCCGGCGCCCGGTGTGCGGATCTCCGGCGGGTGGGGCCCGGGCGCCAGTGCCGACAGCCCGGTGTCCGGGGTATTCCTGTGGGCCGGCCCGGCGAGCTGACCCGCTGTCGATGCTCGCAGCGGGTCAGCCCAGCCCACCAGCAACTATGACGATCCGTCATATTCCATGCGCTTTACTCACACCTCCGAGATGCCTCCGAGGAGGCACTCACTTCGGGTGCCTCCGCAACACGGGCGCGCTCCTACATTCCAGGCATGAGGATCACCACGAACCAATCATCCGGGACGGAGCAGCCGTCCGCGGGTACCGCGCCTGCCATGCGGCCCGAACCGGGGACCGCCGCCGAGGCGTTCCAGCCGATCACGTCCTCGGTCGGGCTGGACCTGGTGCGTGCGGTGAGCGAGGCAAGCCGGGCTGTCTCCGCCCTCGGGGAGGTATCCGACCGGGACGTCAGCGTGAGCGCGCTGACCGCGGTGGAGTGCACCGGCTCGACGCCGGCCGGCGCCCTGTTCGCCGCGGCCGACGTGCTGCGGTGTGGCGAGACGCTCACCGTTCACGGACTGCTGTGGGCCAGGGTGCCGGGCCCGAGCGACAGGGATCCGTGGCACTGGCGCGTCACGCTGCTGGTGAGCGCCCTCGACCCGGAGTTCGGCGAAGCCGACGCTCCTGCCCACCAGGCCGAGCCGTCGACCTGCCGCGTCGCACTGTATCTGGATGCCGACGCGGAAATGCCCGAGGGCGCGCTCACCGCGATCCAGCGCGAAGCGCTGACCCCGGCCGGGGCACTGCGACGGGCCGCGGAGACGGTCCGCGAGTGTGCGGCACTTGAGGTCGAGGGGTTGATCTGGGCCCGGGTGGCGGCGCGGCACCCCGGCGCCTGGGAGTACCGGCTCACCGTCCTGGCCACGTCGACACCGTCGAAGTACGGCGAGCAGGGACGGCCGACCTACTTCTCCGAGGAGCAGTGGTGATCGTCGACCACCTCGCCCCACAGGATCAATCCCCGGTTCTGCGCCGGCTCTTCACGGCGGCCGACCTCGGGTTCGGGGGCCATCCGTGGCCGCAGTGCTTCGCCGGCCGGGCCGCGGTGGCTGTCCCCCGGTCACCGGAACGGCCCGTCCTGACCGAGGACGGGTGGACGGCCGACGCACAGTCGCTCGCACTCGACCTGCGGTGGTCGGGGCAGCTCGCCGCCGGCCGCCTGACCGTGCACCGTCCCGACGGAGCACAGTGGCTCGACTGCGAGCTGCCGCTGACGCGCGAGTGGCGGCGGGCCGCCAACGCACACGAAGGCGTTGTATTGGTGACCGGGCCGTTCGCCGACATCGGCGACTTCCGCGACGTGGCGGCAACGGGAGCGCTGTTGCTCCTCGCGGTTCCGGTGTCGTTCACCGGGGGAAGCTGGTGAGCGGCGCGGACAGCGACAACGGCTGACACCGCGCCACGACGGACGTACGAGTCGAAACCCGAAAGCGCCCGACCCCAGCGGGGGCGGGCGCTTCGCGTTTCCCCGCCGCCGCGGCCGTCCGGGGCATTGCCCGGCGGGAGGCGCTACAGCAGCCCGAGGCCAGTGGGTTCGGCCGGTGGGCCGTTCGCCTCACCGAGGATCACTCGTTCTCAGTACATGACGACACACCAGAGGACGACACACCAGAACACCCCGGCCGCGGTTCTCTCTCTCCCCGTCCCCGCCGAGCCCCCGACCGAGCCGGCGGACCGGACCGCCGGCGGCTGGCTGACCGACGACGACATGCCGGTGATGCAGCGGGCAGCCGAGACCGGCCGCCGGGTGCGGGCGTGGACCGCCACCCTGGCCAGCCGACAGGCCAGCGAGAGGCACGCGCAGGCCCTGAGCGAATTCGGGACGGCAGCGGCTGCCGTGCTGGACGAGCTGTACACGGCGCACGACGCGGACGGACAGTTGGAGGAGGCCACGGTGTACGCGCTCAGCATGCTGCTGCTGACGCCGCACGAGGAGACGCTGATCTCCCCGACCACCGGAGCGCAGGTCCGGATGACGGCCCACATCAACGTGAGCGCCCGGGGGCGGCTCGCGCTGGCCGCGATCAGCTCGATCGTCAGCGCCACCGTGCCGGGGATGCTCAACGGGACGATGGAGGTGGCCGCACTCCTGGACATGCTGGACGAGGCATTGGAACACGGCGGCGCCTGAGCTCGGCTTAACCTCCCGTACCGACCGGATCCGCACGCACGCTTGCGTCCTCGCCGCCGGGTGAGCGTTCCGGGACAGCGGGTCGAGCCGGTCCGGTATCCCCGACCGGTCGGGAAGAAGGCGACCGACGAAGGGGCGCCCGGCGCCCCCAGGTCACGCAACAGCGCCCGGCCCCGTGTCGACGGGCCGGGCGCTGCGGTGGTTCATCGGGGTTCGCCGGCCGCTGCCTCGAACTCCTCGACGGTGGCGTACTGCCGGCCGAGGTAGGGCCGGCTCTGGCTGCCGAAGCGCTTCCGTCCCTGTCGAACAATCCGGTCGAGCAGTGCCCGGGCCTCGTCGCTGACCGGCGCCGGGGTCGCCGGCAGCGCGGCGGCTTCGTCGAAGACGCCGATAGGGCTCGGGCGTGGCGGTACGGGTGGTTTCGGCTGTTTTGCCTAGCCGCGGGCGGGGATGAGGCAGGCGAGCGCCTCGATCAGGTGATGGACTGACTGATCGATCAAATAACTCCCGTTCATACCACCGGAGTTGAGGCGGTAGAACTCGCCCTTGCCGAGGGCGTCGGCGGCGCGGCGCAGGGGCTCGCGTCGATCGATGAGGTAGTGACTGCCGCCGGTCACCGCCAGGGCGGCGAGGAGTCGGCCGGCGGGCAACGGAACCCCAAGGACGCGGGCACCGACCCCGATCACGGCGGCTTGTGTGGCGGTGTAGGTGAACGAATGCCGAAGGCAGGCAATGCGGCCGGCGCGGGTGCCGTACCGGCGCCCCTTGTAGGTGATCGGGGCGTCGTCGGTGGCCGCCTTCACCACGGCGTCCCGGCTGCTCTGGGTGATGTGGTCACCGACCTTCGCCCCGGCACGTGCCAGGCCGAGGATGAAGGCCGCTCGGGCCGCCCTGGCGGTGGCGGTGTCAACGGAGACGTGCATGATGGTCCGGCCCTCTCTCTACGGGTGGGTGTGGGGCGGCCGGCGGTCCGGCCAGACTTCCCGGCCGCCCCGGTTCTCTCGGTGGCGCGCGCTGGACGCGCTCCGGTCAGCAGCACCGGGGGCGCACGCCGAACGCGGGACGGATCACTCCCAGTGGCCGCGGCCGCCGTCGTAGGGGCCGCCGGCGACCGTCACCGCAAATCCGCTGTTGACGGGCGAGGAGCCGGCCCGGGTGAGGGTCGGGGTCTGAACTCGCATCTCCCACAGGATCGGCGCGTGCGGGTCGTTCACTTCCCAGGTGCACACGACCTGATCCGCCTTGTCCCGGTCGCCGTACACCTCTTCCATCTGTGCGCGGAACTCCTCCTCGCACCGCTGCTGCGCCTCGGCGACCGTCGCGAACGTCGGCTCGAACTCCTGGTAGGACTCCGGGTCGCTCCAGCTCGCCCGGTAGCGCACGACCAGGGCCGCCACGTCGCCGGGCACCCACGCGGGCACCTCACTGCGGGTGTGCCCGTCGAGCAACTGCGCGGCCTGGTCGTCGAGCTCCTTCTCGACAACGGCCCGGTCGTCGCCGGCGAGGCGGACCAGGATGGTCGCGGCGAGGCGGGCCGTCGTGAGGACCAGGGTGTAGGCGTCCTGGGTGACGTGCTCCTCGCGCACATACCTGTCGCAGCGGCCGGCATGGCGCTCGATGCGCTCCCGGTCGAGGCGCTCGCGCTCCTCCTCGGTGTCCGGCTCGCCTTCGGCCAACGCCTCGACGTGCAGCCAGGTGAGGGCGAGGGCGAGAGGGCCGGCCGGGTGGTCGTCCCCGGCCCGGCGCGCGTCGTCGCCGGCCTTGGCGGACTGCTCCGCGAGCCACTTCTCCGCCTCCTCGGTGCTGTCCCCCAGCGCCACGACCAGGTAGAGGGCCGAGGTGCGGGCGAGCACGTCGAGGAGGGTGAGCAGCGGGGCGCGCAGTTCGCCGCGCTCGCCGGCGGACGGCCCTCCGACCCAGGTCTCGACCAGCTCGGCGCAGCGGCGGAACCGTTCGTCCGCCGTGGCCGCGGGGTCGGGGAGCATGCCGTCCGCGGTGGCGCGGATCAGGCCGAGGGCGACGAGTTGGGCGCCGAGTTTGTCGGGCGGCACGTCGGTGGTCATTGCTTCTCCTGGTTGGCGGGGCCGGTCGGGGGTTATCACACGGTCCGGGCGTAGCCGGCGTTCTGGAGCGTGGTCGCCAGGGTCTCGGCGAGGTCTTCGGGGTTCACGTCCAGGCCGGTGCCGGTGTCGGTGAGGTAGTCGCGGACCGCTTCGAGGAGGACGACACGGGCGGTCTCGACGGTCGGGCGGGACGGGAGGAGTTGGCCGGCCGCATCGAACGTGAACTCGCCGCTGTTGTACTGGGTGAGGAGCTGCTCGGTCACGTGGCTGAGGGACAGGCTGTCGACGTCCTGAGCCCGTTCCATGGCTGCGCCCCACACGGGCCCGAGGACGTTGAAGGTCTTCCTCACCTTGCCCTCGGGCAGTTCCTCATCGGCCGGGGCGCCGGTCCGGACGCTGTACGCCTTCGGCGCGCTGCGGGGCGCCTGGCGGATGCGCTCGACGGACACGCGGCACACCAGGCCCGCAACCGGCCTCCCGTTGGGGCCGGGCACCTTCCCCTGTTCGAAGGGGAACGGCGTCGCCGCCGTGGCGCCGACGATCTCCTCGCCGTGCTCGGCAATGACCTTCTTGGCGTGGGCGGTCAGGGGGACAACGTAGGTCTCGACGCAAAGGTCTTCCTCGTACTTGCCCTCGACAACGACGTCCACCTCTGTGACTCCGCCGCGCTGGCGCTGGCGCAGGCCGAGCTTTTTCAGGATCGGGGAAATGGTGGTGGTGGGGGTGGTTCTGGGCATCGTGGTTCTCCTGAAAACAAGGGGCGGTTAGGATGCGTCCGCCGTCCTGCTTCCTTGGTCGGTGGCGGATCGGTCGAGAGCGGCGAGCCCGGAGTCCCGGGCTCGCCGCTTTCGTTTCGGTGCGCTCACCACGCTACTAGGCAGTTACGTAACTTCACAAAATCTTGCGGGTGAGGGTGCGGGGCGCGTGCAGGGCGCCGCCGGTGCCACGGACCGGGCTGCGCCGGCTGCGTCCCGCGGCAGCGGCCGGCGGTCGGAGCTTGTTGCCGGCCGGCAGCGCCGACGCCGGGCGCAGGCGGGTCGGCTGCCGGCCGCCGGTGCGGGTGGGCCTGCGGCGGGGGATCCGGTGCGGCCGGCCGGGGGCCGGGGTGAGGAGGTCCTCGACGGCGGCTGCCGCCTGCTGCTGCTCGGCGTCGAGCTGGGCGGCGCGGTCGAGGAGGGCCTCGGCAGCGCCGTGGGCGCCGATGCCGCGCAGCAGCTCGGCCCGGTGGCGCAGCTCGGCGGCGTCGGGTTCGGTTTCGAGCTGCACCGGCGCTGCGGCGAGCGGGGCCTCGCGGTAGGCGGGTTCGTCGTCGGCCGGGTGGTCGTGGGGGTGGAGCAGCCGGTCGAGCTCGGCCAGCTGGGCCTCGGTCGGCTCGAACCGGGCGGCGGCGGCGTGCTCGGCGGCGTGCTGCGCTTCGGCGGCCTGGCGCTCGGCCTGCTCGGCCTCGAACTGCTCGCGGGCGGCGCGGGCGTGCTCGGCGGCGCGGCGGTCGGCGACGGCTGCGGCGAGCTGCTCAACGGTGGTGGTGGCGAGCCGGTACGCGGCCTCGGTCTCGGGCCGGGTGACGCGGTCGAGCCAGTTGTCGCCGAGCTCGCGCCGGGCGAGGAGGGCGGCGGTGCGGGCCTGGTGGGGGAACGGCCGGTTGGGGTCGATCTCCTCGACGTCCGCGGGGGCCTGGGTGGTCAGGGCGTAGGCGAGGGCCTCGGCGAACTCGCCGCGGAAGTGGCGGACCGCGATTCGGCGCTCCGCCGGGGTGCACCAGTGCTCGCCGGGCCCGGTGAGCCAGGCGGCGCAGCGCCGGCCCCAGGCGGCCGAGAGGCGGTCGAGGTCGTCGAGGAGGATCGGCAGGATCGCGCAGTAGCGGGCGAGGTCGGCGGGGGTGGCGCTGATGCGGGCGTCGGTGCGGCCGTGGCCGAGGCGCCGCTCGGTGATCTCGCGGCGTTCGCTGGTGCCGCGAAACCTGCCGTCGGGGGTGATCTCGCTGCCGGTGTCGACGTAGATGGTGCGGTAGGTGACGACGGGCTCGACGTAGATGCCCCAGTGCGCGCCGAGGGTCGCGGCGAGGGCGCGGCGTTCGGGGCCGCGCCGGGAGGTGTCGCTGAACTCCAGTCGGACGCCGACGTTGCCGCGGGTGGCGGAGGAGAGGCCGGAGGCCAGGCGGACGGCCGGCTCGCCGCGGCGCGGGGTGTAGGGGTTGGTCCACTGTGCGGGCAGGCTGCCGGTGGCGGCCTGCCCGTAGTCCTCGTTCACTTCGGTGGCGAACGGCAGCTCGGTGCCGTGCGTCGTCTCGGTGCTCGGGCCCTCGGCCTGTTCGGTGTCGCTGGGGCGGGCGTCGGGGCCGGCGGGCCGGTCGGGGTGGTGTCGGGTGGTGGTGGCCACGGTGGGGTTCTCCCGGGGTGGTGGTCGGTGGCGGATGCCCGGGGGCGAGGTGGCTCGCCCCCGGGCTGCGGTCGGTGCGGGGTCAGATGGCCTTGAGCAGGTGCGTCGGCCAGTTGCTCGATCCGCCGTCGTCCCAGGTCACGCGCTGCAACGGGGTGCCCGCCTCGTCGGGCGGGGTGATGATGCCGGAGGTGACGCCGCCGAAGGTCTCGCCGCAGCAGGGGCATTCGTCCTGGTACGGGTGGGGGGCGTCGTAGGTCTCCGCCGGGAACTGGCGGATGACGCGCGTTCCGTCCGCGAGGTAGAGCGCGCCGGCGTAGTGCACATTCTCGGCGAGCTGCTGGAGATCCTCGCTGACGATCTGGGACAGGTTCATGTCGGCCCTTTCCGCTTCCTTGGTCGGTGCAACCAATCTAGTGGAAGTTACGTAACTTGTGCAACGTCTCATTGCCTCGCTCGCGCCCGCCGCACCCGTTGCCGGCCGTTCCAAGAGCCGACGGGGGGCGCCGCGCCAACCACCGCTCCCACCGCTCGCGAAAACGTCTCCGGAAGCCCGGCGGGCCCGACCGGAGGCGACCGAGAGCCGCTCGCCGAGCGGGACGACGGCAGCAGAGGAGGGGGCCGCCATCGGCGATCCCCTCCTCTGCCGGGGGCTACTTCGAGACCTGGGTGGTACTGGTCTTGGGGGGCAGCGGCGTCCGGGTGCCGGTCAGCCGGTCGAGGGCCGTCCAGGTGCCGTCCGCGGCACGGTCGGCGTACGAGTTGGTCCGGTTGCTGGCCGCCGTCCAGACGGTGACGCCGCCGGGGACGTCGAGGCGGTCGAGGAAAGCCTGCGCTTCACGGAAGGTGGTGGAGCGCTGTTCGCGTCCGGCGAGCCGGACGACCTTTCCGTCGGGCTTGGTCCTGGTGGTGCTCTCAGTGGCGTAGTAGACCGTCGTGGCGTGGCGCGGGATGCGGGTGGTCACTGATGGCTCCTCGGGTGCGGGCGGGTTCAGAACGGGGCTCGGTGGAGCACGGCCGGCGGTCGGCGTGGGCGCCGAACCGGTACGGTCGCGGCGAACGCCGGCGGTTCGGGGTCGTGGAGCGGTATGCCGTCCGGGCCGGTGCCCCAAAGTGCCCCGTCCCGCTTCCGCGGCCCACACGACCAATTTAGTGGATGTTACATAACTTCCGCAAGGTGCCTTGGCGTCGCGCTCGCACGCGGTCAGTCCCGGCCGCCGCACCGATCGCAGGTGGCCGCGCCGGCGGCACCGTGCTGGTAGGCGCGCAGCAGGGCCGCGGCGCCGTCCACCGGCACCCAGGCATGACCCCGGCAGTCCCCGCGCGGGCACGGCGCCCCGGCCTCGACCCGGCCGGCCGAGGGGTAGGCGCGCAGCAGGATGCCGGTCCTGCCGTGGACGATCGTGGCGCGCACGTACCCGTCGCGCCGGTAGTCGAGCCGGGCGTAGTGCGCGATCTGCTCGCCGAGGCGGGTACGGAGCAGGGCGGCGGCGAGCTCCTCCTCGGTGGGCTGCCGGCGGCCCGCGAGCAGCTCGGCCATGTAGTCGGTCGGGGGCCAGAACTCGCCGTCGCGGGAGATCGGCCCGCACTCCCGGCAGGCGGAGTCGTTGAGGGCGCGGCACCGGGCCAGCCTGGTGCCGCAGCACGGGCAGTAGTGCGTCGAGCGCTCGGCCTCGGTGCCGCCCGTGGCGCCGCAGCCCTTGCAGACGTACGGCTGCGGGCCGGGCCGGAACGGGTCGGCGGGCGCGGGCGGATCATGGTGCTGGTGCGCGGGACAGCGCATCGGCTGCTCTCCTTCGTACGGGGGCCGGCGGGTGCGGGCCGGGCGGCCCGGACTCGCCGGCCCCGGTGTGCGGTTCTGTCACAGCTACTCGCCGGCGTAGACCGACGTGACGTTCTGCCTGCGGGCGCGAGCCTCCTCCCACAGGTACCGGTACGGGCTCTGGCCGCAGGTGCGCCGCGCCTCGGCACAGGCCTTCTCCATCTCGGCCCGGACGGCGCTCTCGTCAGTGCCGCGGGCGGAGGCCTCGGTCAGCGCACCGGTACCGGGCCGGTGCTCGACGCGCGCGACCGCCGGGCGGTCGGTGTAGCGGTCCGGCTCGAAGTCCCAGACGAACGACCAGCGCTCGGAGCCGCTGAGCCACGTCTCCAGCTCCCGGCCGTCCGGCGCCCACGCTCGCGGGCCCATCGCGAAGACCCGCGTCCGGGCGGGCACCTCCTGCCGGATCGCCGGCAGTCCGCCGGGGCCGTACTGCTGCCAGCGCTGCCGGGGCCAGACCTCGACGACCGCCGGGCGGTCGCGGTCCTCGGCCCACTGGCGCGTGACGGCCTCGGCGTCCTCCTGCCGTGCGAAGGGCACCGTCCTGGCCGCGGATGCGGTCGTGCTGCCGAGCAGCGCGACGTACACCACGCTCTCGTCATGGCCGGTCATCGTCGGTCCTTCCTGTCTCTCGGGCACGGGTGCGTTCCGGTGCCCGCCCGGCCGCCGAGGGGACGGGCGGGCGGTCAGGCGAGCTGCTCGCCGGCGGCGGCGACCAGGCTCGCGACGGCGGCGACCGCGCCGTCACGGGCCGCGGCAAGTACGTCCGGGTCTGCGGCGTTGCGCATCGCGTAGGAGGCCTGCGCCGCATGGCTGGCAAGCCCGGCAAGGGCCGGGGCGAGCACCGACAGCGTGACCAGCGGGCCCGTGATGGCCGCGCGGGTCAGGTGGCTGGCGGTGCGAGCTGCGTCGAAGCGGTCGGCGGCATCGGGGTCGGCAAGACGGATCTTCTCCCGCAGCCACATCGCCCGACGGTGGGCGTCGAGTGCGGTCACCAGGTCTCGGAGGGCCTGCACCCTCGCCTGCTCGCGGCTCTCGCGCCGGGTCTCGACCCGCTCGGCGCGGGCGGCACGCTGCTGCATGTAGCCGGCGCCGAGGGTGCCGAGGAGCGTGCCGAGGACAGCAACCAGGGTGGTCAGCACGCCGTCCGCCGTCACTCGCCGAGGTTCTCGGCGGCCATCTGCTCGGCCGTCTCGCGCAGCCGGGCGAGCTGGTCGGGGGTCAGGCGGTACTGCGCGGCGTCCCGGCCCGAGGTGATGGTCACGGTCCGGAAGGCTTCGCGCTGCGCCCGCCTGGCGGCCCGCTGGCGGTTGTCCTCCATCCAGTCCCAGAAGTTGGCGGCGGCGTCGGCCACGTCGGTGAGCTTCCAGCCCTCGGCGCTGGTGATCTCCACGCCGTCCGGGGCGGTGATCGCGATCGTGGCGACCCGGTCGCCGTGCAGGCCGGTGAAGCTGACGGTGTGACCGGTCGCCGTGGTGCCCTGGGCCCGGTCGGTGTTCTTGTTCCGCTTGGCGAGGCGGGAGACGTTGGCGGCGAAGGTGTCGCGCAGGTCGGTGGGTTCGGTGTCCATGGGGTTCCCCTCCTGGTTCGTGTCGATGATTCTGCTGGACGGTCGGCAACTCTCGCTCGGAGAGCAGCAAGTCCAATCTAGCGCAAGTTACGTAACTTCCACAAGCGGGGCGGGCGGCACCTTCTCCGCCCGCCCGCACCCCTCAGGAGCCCGCGAGCCGGATGAGCTGCTCGACCAGCTCCTCGGCACTGCGCAGCGCCTCCCCCAGCTCGACGACGTCGTCCAGCGCGTTGCCGGGGTCGGGCTCTGCGTGCGCGGCGGCGAGCTCGCGCAGCGCCTCGACGCCCTCCCTCATGGTGCGTACCTCCTCGGAGGGCCCGGGGTAGGGCCGCTGCTCCTGGGCGTAGGCGAGTTGCTCGACCTTCTCCTCGATCCCGACTAGCAGGCCGGCTCGCCCGGCGAGGTAGGCCAGGCGCTCGCGGGGGGCGGTCGGGGCGTCCGGGGGGTAGATCACGACGGGTGTCCTCACGATGGGGCCGGCCGGGGCCGGCGGCGGTGTCGCCCGGACAACGATCCGGGCGGGAGGGCGGCAACGCCGCAGCGCCCACCCGGGGCGGGGCGGGCGCTGCGGCGCCGGCGCGGCTCCGGGGGTCAGCGGAACAGGCCGGGCGAAGCGGTGGCGACGACCTGCCCGATCTGCGCTTCGGTCAGCCCCGACTCGGCGGCCAGCTCCGGGGCGGGCACGCCGTGCTGGGTGGCCTTGCAGAGTGCCCGTCGCAGCGCGATGCTGCCGAGTTGGCGGCCGGGCCCGAAGCGGAGCAGGTGGGAAGTCCGGCGGACCTCGCTGGTCCAGGCGCGGCGGAGCTGTCCGACACGGTCCTTGATCGGGAGGGGCTCCTGCGGGTGGACCTCACTGCGGCGCAGGGCGCCGGTGCGGTGCACGGTCACGGGGGTGTCGAGGTCGAGGTCGAAGCTCCAGTGGGCGAGGATTCCGAACTCCAGCGTGCCGTCGGGCAGGTGGCCGGCCCGGTCGTACCGCAGCCCGAAGACGCGGACGATCCTGGCGGCGGGGCCCACGACGCCCAACCGCTTCGGGGCGTCCGTGCATAGGTAGGGGAAACCGGTGCCCCCGGCGGTGAGGTCGGGACCGTCCTCGGTGAAGACGTCCCCGGGGACGAGTTCGGCGGCGGTCTTGCGGGTGATGGTGTGCGACATGGATGCGCCTCCGTGGTGGGAATGGTGTGGCGCGCGGCCTTGCGAGGCCGGCGCAGACCCCCGCTGACGCAGGGAGGGCGATCCCGGCCCATCCTGCCGAACCGGGAGGTGCAGCCTGTCGACTGCACGGCAAATCTTAGCAAAGTTACGTAACTTGTGCAATTTGCTGGTGCGGCGGGCCGTCGCCCGTCGCACCCCACCGGCACGACGTCCCAACCCGCCACAGCACACGGGCAGTTGGGCCGGTCAGCGCGCGGTCTGGGGCTTCGCCAAAGCAAGCCGGTGACGGGTCTCCAGCACGGCGGCGGCCTGACGCGGCATCGTGACGACGCCGTCGAGGTCGTCGAGGAGCCGACGCGCCTTCTGGTACGCGAGTCGCTTCTCGTGTTCATTGCCACCCTCGGCGAGGGCCTGCACCAGCAGGCCGCGGGCACGGGCCACGGTGACGCGTTCCTGCTCGGGCAGGTGACGGATGCCGGCCTTGCGGGCGTGCGCGTCGGCCGCCCCCCACGCCGTCTTGAGCATGCTGACGGCCTCCCGGTAGAGGAGCGGGTCGTCACTGCGGGCGGCGTCGGCGGCGGTGTCCATCGCCTTGAGGAAGAAAACCGTTTGCGGCACGGAGACGTCCGCCAGGGCCGGACGGTCGAGGACAGCAAGCACGTCCGCCACGTACGCGCCGTACGCCTCCCGGACATCATCGTGCTCCTCGACGATCGCCTCCCACCGAGCCCGGCGCCGGGTCTCACCGGCACGCCGGGCCGACGCCTTGCGCCGGCGGCGGGCAGCAAGTGCGGCCACCCCCGAGACCAGGGCCACGGCAGCGACGGCGGCGAGGACCCACCACAGAACCCCGTCCGGAAGGTCCTCGCCCCTACCCGGCCCGCCGGCATCCGGCACCGCCGTGACGTCGGGCCCGGCCACGGCGCGCCACACTGCTGTGAGCGCCTCCTCGGCGAGGCCGCTCATGATGAGGGCCCCCACCACACCCATGACCGTGCCTTGCAGCAGTCGCGCGTACTCGCGGCGGGTCAAGCCCTTGAACGCAATGGCAGCACCACCGATTGCGAGGAAGCTGCCGGCCATGGTGAGAAGCCACGAAGTCATGCCGCGAGTCAACCACCCCGGTCCGCCATCCCGACCCGGTCACCGGCGTACAACCCGGCGACCGTCACCAGGCATCGGGCCCCCTTCACCCGTCCGAGGGAGAAGGCTCACCGGCCCTCGAAGGCAGGCTTCTGCGGGCAGTCGGGCGCCGCCGACCACAGGCAGCTGAGCGCCCGTCCCTGGCAGTGCGGGCAAATCGACGCCGTAGAAGTCAACGGCTGCCCGAAGGTCCACCGAAGGCAGCTCACCGCCTGCCACGGACCGGGCTCGGCCGAACGGTGGTGCAGCACCGGCAGTTGGCTCCACCGCCGCTCGGCCGAGCTGTCCCCGACAGGGGCGGCGCCGGCCGGATGCAGCCGGAGCCAATGGCGCAGCGGCTCACGTTCCCGGCCGCGGGCGATACCGGGCGCCGCGAACTGCTCGGCGACGTCGGCCAGCCACTCGGCCGCCGAAGCTTCGGGCCGGCGGCGCTGCTGCTCCCATCGGGCCATGGCGTCGGCGAGCGTCATCGTCTCGGGGTAGACGACGGCGCTGGCGGCCTGGCGGCGGTGGCGTTGGCAGCCGAGTACGTCCTCGCGTGCGCGCCACGTGTCGTGTGCCACCTGCCGACCGACCCACCACCAGAGCATCACCTGGTGGGCGTCGGCCACCAGGGCGTCACCGGCCGGGCCGAGCTGGTGGTCCATCGCGCGATGGCGAACCAGGGCGCGGCCGAGGTCCGGGAGGAGGGAGGTCTCCAGCACGAAGCCGCCGTCGTCCGCGCCCAGCCAGCGCCGGCCGCAGGGGCAGGGCCGCCACCGGTGGCCGTCGCCGACCAGCCACGCGCCGGCCTCTTGGCACAGCGGGCACGCCATCAGTGGGGCGCCGCCGAGCTCCTCCGGCCAGGGCACCAGGCGCACGACCGCGGCGCCCTCGTCGAGCAGGCGGTCGGCGCGGAGGTTCGGCGCGGACCGCTGCAACTGCTCGGCGTCCCGGCCGAGGAGGGTGGCGAGGCGCTCCAGCGCTGCGGCGCTCATCCGTACGTCGTGCCGCTCGGGCTGCACGCCGCCGGTCGGCAGCGTGAGGCGGCCGGTGTGCACGGCCTTGAGGATCGAGTCGATCGTGATGCCGTTCGCGGCGGCCGTGCGCGCGAGCAGCGAGGCTGTGGTCTCACCGCGGATCAGCGGCGCGTGGAGCGGCAGGTCGGCCGGCTTGAGTCGCTTCGCGCGCGGCTTGACGGCCGGCTTCGGCGGCGGCCCGGTCTCGGCGGTCTCGGTGTCGGCGGTCTCGGTGTCGAACAGTGCCGGGTCGCGCCGAGTAGCCGGGGCGCTGCGTTTCGTCATGGCCGGACGGTAGCGCGCGTCGGACGCCCGGTGGACGAACGGGCCGGTCGGCAGCCCAACAGGTCGGGCGGCGGTCGCATCGGCAGAACCGGTTTGGCCCCTGATTGGGGGCCAAAGTCCGGCTCCGGCCTGCCGCGGGCCGACCGGAGTCGGTCAGATCGGCCGGTCCGGGTCGGAAAAGGTGAGGCCACCGGGCGCGAGGCGGCGGCGGACCGGGGCAGGTACGGCTGCGGTCTCGCCGGGCGGCTGGCGGAAGGGGGCGGCCTGCTGGATCGGCAGCAGCCGACGCCCGCCGGCCGGGGCGGGCCGGGGCACGTCGGCGGCCGGTTCGGAGAAGGCCGGCAGGGAGAGGGGACGGCGGTTGGTCATGTTATGGGGGCCTTTCATTCGTGTCCGTTGTCCGCTGATGCCCGATGTTGGCGGCGGCGCTCGTCGAGGCTGGTGACCCCCGCGGAGCAGCAGGGGCCGACGACTGATCAACTGCAACGAACCACTCAGCCAACGATCACCGGTGACGGCCAGCCGCCACGGCACCCACTAGCCGACAGGGCGCAAGGGAACGACGGTGGACTTGGTGCCCAGCGCCTTGTCCGTGAGGCGGAAGATCCGCACGTTGCCGTACCGGTCCGCGGCTTCGAGCCACCCCCCGTCGATCAGTACGGTCCGGGCCTTGCTGAACTGCGACTCGGTCCACCCGAGCTCGCCGGCAAGCGCCTTCGCCGTCAGGCGTACCGCCCCGGTCGTCCGGTCCTTGGGCATCGCCTTGTAGAGCGTGAGCACCAGCCGCGGCCCCGGCGCGAGCTCCTTGGTGCGGCGCAGCAGCGCCCGGTACTCCTCGTTGGGGTCCGGGGTGATCATTTGGTGGCCTCCGATGCTGCCCTCTTGCGCGGCTTACGGGTGGGGGATTCGCACTCCTTGCAGGGAGGGGTGCCGGGGTCAGGATCGCTCACCCCGGGGACAATCGGCGGTTTCCATCGCTTGATCGCCTCACGCTGCTCGTACGCGGTGCCCTTATATGAAATGTAGGGGGTGACGCGGTAGAGCGGGGTCCGTCCGATCTTGTCGGCCTCGACCAAGATCCTGTGCGACGCCAGGTGCCGGACGATCCGGCCGAAGGCGTTCGCGTTGGCTCCGAGGTCGGCCGCGATCTTGCTCACGGCCGCTGGGACCGGCGGGGCCAGGTCAGCCGGCGCGCCGTTCGTCGGCGGCACGGGGCCGGGCGACGCACCGATGAACCAGGCGAGCGTGCGGCACTCCTTGTCGGTGAACTTGGAACCCGCGCCGGTGATGGCCTTGAGGTACAGGTCACTCGCGGTGGAGTAGGACCCGCCGTACAGGAACCGGGCAACCGGCTCCGTCTGCTGCGCGGCGTTGCGCACGCTGCGCCCCTTCGGTCGGTCGGCTGCGGGCAGCCGAGGTCAGCAACTCATCCTCTACAGGATGTATGCCTTAGCTTATTGCTAATTAGCAATAAGCTAAGGCATACACACTGTGGAGTACGCGGTTCGATCCTCCAGAGCAACGACACGGTGTTGCAGAGGATCACCGATTTGGGCATCTGTGCAGGTCGGGGGCCTGCGGCGAGAAGCGACTCTAAGTGCTAGCAAACCCGCTCGCCGTCGCGCGGCAGCTCGCGCCGAAGGTGCGAGGACCGGCCAGGCATCGGGGCGCGCCGCCCCGCGACTTCGGCCCCTCCCCCACGCGGCGCGCACCATCGCAGCACGGATGCCGCTTGACCGCACGCACGCAACGCCGACCCCCGGCGCCACTGCAACGGCCCGCACTCGGCAGCCGGCCTGCGCCCGCTCGGCGACAACGGCGGTAGGGCCGATCGCCTTGTTGCACCACTTCGGGCGGACGGGGACAGCGCCGGTACTGCGCTGCATCCGCACCACCTACTCGCCGGCCCGGCACTCTGCCGATTCCAGCCCTCTGTGCCCGGCCCGAACCTGCGGAGGTCCACGGCAACCAGGTTCGGGGTCGCACCCGTCGTCGGTCGGCAGCCACCTGGGACCCGCCCAGCTCGACCACCCACCAAAGCGAAGTGAGGTGGGCCAGTGCCGGGCCGGCCACGGCCCGGCCGGTGAGCTGACGGTCCGTCCCCGGAGCCGGCCCCCGCGGCCCGGCCGGCGCCGCAACAACAGCCCAGCAGCCCGGGTGGGGCACCGCAGCCAAGGCGCAGGC
>NZ_JBHVSD010000033.1:0-48596 GCF_042885395.1 Kitasatospora sp. NPDC058063 | reverse complement strand
GCTCCGGGGACGGACCGTCAGCTCAGGCCCTCCTCAGGGGATGGTCCAGCGCATCCAAGGCGCTGGCCACGGGTGCGGGGGCGGAGCACGCCGCGCCCAGCCAGGCACGGCGGCCGGGTCCGCGTTGGTGGGACGTTGACGCCCGTCCCCGGTGCCGAGCCCGATCACGCGGTCCGCGTCGGAGGGTGGGGCCGAACGTCGCCGGTGGCTCGGCAGGGCAACCGGGGACCACGCTCCGAAGGGGGGAGACCGAGGGGGGCCGGCCGGACGCGACCGAGCCCCGCACCCGTCGTGCTGGGATGCGGGGCCCGCAGAGCGTCACGTCGGCCGTGAGGGCGCCGTGCCGATCAAAAGGCGGCAGCAAGGGCGGCCGGGCCGACGGTGACGATCGCGGCGACGCTGAGCAGCGAGGACCAGATCAGCAGACACATCTTTCGCTTGCACAGCACCGAAAGGCGGCCGAGGCGGTCGAGCCGGTCGTCGGCGGCGAGGGCGTCGCGCAGGGCGTCGCGGTCCTCGCACTGCGCCCAGCGGATGAACCCGCCGGAGGCGTCCTTGGCGAGATGCGGCAGGACGACGAAGAGCGCGAGGATCGCGCCGGTCACCATGGTGAACGTGCCGGTGGCGGCGAGGGGGAACGAGAAGGGGTGAACGGCGTGCATCGAGGCGACGGCGTTGATCAGGACGCCGTCGGTCGCGAGCAGCAGACTTGCTTTGGTGTTGGTGTTTCCGAGCTCCACGGCGACCCTGTCGAGCTCGCGGTCGAGGAGCTGGTTGAACGCGGTCGTGTCGATCGTCGGCTCCGCCTCGCCGGTCTCGGTCCGTTGCTCGGTCGTGGTGGTGTCCACTCGGGTTTCCTCTCCTGGTGGGTGTCGGTCAGGGCATCGCATACCGGGCCGATCCGGGCGCGGCCCGGCCCGGGAGCGGCTCAGGCGTTCTCGGTGACGAGTTCCTCGACGTAGGCGAGGAGGTACGGGAGCTGGTCACGACGAATGCGGTGCCTGGTGGTCGTGTTGGGCCACGTGAGCAGCAGCGGGAGAACGTCGCTCGGGTCCTCGCGGGCGGGGTCGAGGTCGTCCAACAGCGTGCGAACGTCGCCGTTGTGGAGCACTGCACCGCCGGGGGCGGTGGCGATGTGGTCGTTGTCGTCGGGGTGGTCGGTGTCGCGCAGGGAGTCGAATTCGTCGGCGAACGCGCGGACGACCGCCTCCTGAGCCTTCGTGGCATTGCCGGCGAGAACGGTGTACAGGTCGCTGACGGTGAGAACGAACGGCCCGTCCGGGCCGTGGGTACGGCCGCAGACGGTCACGCGCGGGTCGGCGGCGAGGAAGCGGTGCACTCGGGTGGTGGCGCCAGGCTTCTCGCCCCTGTCGGACGCCGGGGCGCCGCATGCCGTGCGCTCCGCGTCGTCCACGTTGCTGTGGACGTCGTACTGGGCGCACCGGACGGTGGCGGTTTCGGCGTGCTGGTTCTTCGTCGCTCGGGTGGCGGGGCCGTCGGCGGCCGGCACCGGGGTGGCCCGGTTGCACGCCCGGCAGGTCTCCCCCTGGCAGTTGTTGCAGTCCTCGGTGACGGGGCTGTTGAGCCAGGCGTCGTACGCGTGGCGAACGTAGGCGCGCTTGCCGTCGGACCGGTCCCACTGAAGCGACCAGGGAGCGAAGTCATCGACGATCTCGGCCGGGTGGCGGCGGTCGAAGTCCATGAGCCTGAAGGCGGCCCGGTCGGCGGCGAGGCCGCGGTCGATGGTCGGCCGGGCCGACCATCGGCGGTCGGTGACGGCCGCAACGCGGAGCAGTGCCTCGCGCCACTCGGTGGCGGAGGCCCGCGGGGAGAACGCGGGCCGGTGCTCGGGGTCGAGCTCGGCGAGGAGCTGGTAGGCGGTGGCGGCCTCGGCGTTGAGGTCGGGGGCCTGGGCGTAGGCGTCGACCGGGATCGGGCCGTTGACCGTGTTCGCGGTGTCGGTCTCCCGTTCCTGCTCCTCGCGGTCCAGCTCCTTCATGTAGGCGACGTATTCGGCCTGGTCGGCCTCCTCGTACGCCTGGTGCATCGCCTCCAGCTCGGCCTGGTGGGCGTCGTACTCGGCCTGGTTGTCCACGTTCTCTCCGGTCATGTTCACGCGTTGTGCCTCTCAATTGGTGCGGTGCTTGGGGTGCTGCTCGGCTGAGTGCCTCGCAGGGCGCACGGCGCTGGTCCGTCGCCCGGGTGGCCGTCAGGCGAAGCAGGCAAATTCGTCGGTCACGTCGGCGCCGCGCAGGTCGAGGACCTCGATGTTCCAGAGCTCGCCGCGGTCGGCGGCGCGGCTGGCGATCCGGCCGACGCGTTCGACACCGGCGCGGTTGAGGGTCTTCGTGTGGCGGCCGGTCTCGGTCTCGTACCGGAGGGTGTACGTGGGCTCGGGTGCCGGGCCGAGGTAGCTGCTGATCAGGAAGCCGGGGATCTGTGCGGCGCACTCGGCCCAGGACGGGCGGTCGCGGTCGGAGGGGATGCGGGCGAGGCCCTGCTCGATGCCGGTGGGGGTCTTGGCGAGGTAGGCGAGGACGTGCACGCGCATGATGGCGGGCTCCTTCGACGGGTGTGTGATCAGTGGCGGCCTACCTCTCGGTGGCCGCAAGCTCACATTAGCGCAAGTTGCGTAACTTTTGCTAGTCGATGGTCTCGGTGATTCGGACGGCCCGTCAGAGGGCGTGGTGCGCGTGCCCCGCGATGTCGAGTTCGATGTCGAGCTCGGGGGCCTGCGGGCAGTAGGTGCCGCCGTCGCCCGCCGAGCGCCAGGTGCGGACGCTGCCCGCGGGGCCGTCCCAGACCAGCGCCGCCGAGCACCACCGGCACGCGAAGCCGGCCGCCGGCAACTGCTCGGTGGTCTTCCCGTTCGGCTGCGGGGCGGTGTGCCGGTCCGGCACGGGCCCGGCCGCCGCCGTGGTGAACTGCTGCACGACGACGATCACGGTCGGCGCGCTGGCGCCGCTGTCGTCGAGGTCGTCCTCGCGGGCCGGCCGTTCGGTGCGGGCGTAGGCGGAGGGCACCAGCAGCAGCCAGGCGCCGGCGGTGACGGCGGAGGCCACGGGCCGCGTGTCGGCGGGGCCGGCCTGCCACGCGGCGGCAACGGTACCGGCGGCCAGCGCGGCGAGGGCGAGGCGGCCGGCGAGACTGCCACGGAGGGCGGACAGGTACAGCACCGCGGCCAGCAGCAGCCAGGACCAGCCGAGGACGGCCGGGGAGGCCGGGAGGCCGGCGGCATGCTGGTGGAGCCAGGCCCCGACGGGACGGCCGACCGTGGCGCCGAGCTGGTGGGCGGCCTGACCGACCGGCGAACGGCCCAGCCAGCGGGCGTCTCGAACGGCCTCGGCCACGATGGCGCCGATCAGCCCGCCGGCCGCCACGGCGGACAGCGCGGACGCCGCAACGGCGGCAGCAAGGCCGGCGAGCCTGCGGGCCCGGCGGATGCCGGGGGTACGGGCGCCGGCGCACCAGGCGCGCCAACGACGGTGCACGCGGCCGGCCGCGGTTCGCACCGCGGGGATCAGGTTCCCGGTGATCCAGTTGCGGGCCTGCGCGGAGAGGCTGGGCAAGGTGGTGCTGGGGGCGGGCATGGGTAGGGTCCGGCCTTTCGGTGAGGAGGACTGAGCGGTCGGCGTCCGGCCGGCCGCCGGTGGCGCCAGGCCGGCCCCGCGGGCGGGGGCGTACTGGCGGCACCGGCGAGGGGCCCGGGCAGCCCGCCGGCGTCAGACCGTCTGGGCCTCGGCCCGCGGGGCGGCCGTGATGACGCGCATGGCCCGGCCGACCCGGGTGGACCACCAGCGCAGGCCTTCGGGCGTCATCTCCGCGTCCATGCACATGATCCGGTTCAGCAGGTCGTTCAGGGCGGCCCTGGCCGTTTCGGCGACCTCGCCGGGGTCGACGAAACGGGCCCCGGTCAGGTCCCGCATGATCTCCTGCACTCCGATGAGAATCAGCCGGGCCTCGGTCTCGCAGGTTTTGCCGCCCGCGGCCGTCCGCAGGTCGACGAGGGTCATCGTCAGGCGCGTGCGGGTGGATGCGGCGAACTCCTCGGCGAGCCGCGCGAGTTCGAACATGCCCCGGGCGTCGTCGGAGGCCTGGCGGGCCGCGGCCCGCTCCGCGGAGCCGAGGCCGAGGCTGGGGCGGTCGGCGTCGAAGTGGTCGCGCCCCCTGTCGAGCTTGTCGGCCTCGCGGGCGAGGAGGACCTCGCGCCACGTGGCCCGGTTGGCGGGGTCGTTGAGGACCGTGTCGAGCTCGGTCAGCGAGGTGAGGGTGTCGGTCATGGCGGTGCCTCCCTGGTGGTGGGTGCGGTGCGGGCGTGCTGCCCGCGCCGTCTCCGGGTCCGCTGGGGCGGGTCCGGCGGCGACGCGGACGGCACGTCAGCGGTTGCGCTGGCGGCCGACCGAGCTCGCGGTCGCGGTGATGTTGGCCGTGACGTTCGTGGTGATGTGGGTGACCACGCCCGCCGGCCCGGCCTGCTGCCCGCGGCCTCCCTGGGCGAGGACCCAGCCGATGACTCCGACCCCGAACACGGCGGCGAGCGCGAGCAGGAAGCGGGCGGCGGCGTCGAGGCCGGGGGCCGCCTGGCCGATGCCGATGCCGACGCCGGCGGTCCCGATGCCGACCGAGCCGGTCACGATCGAGGCGCGCAGCCACAGCGGGGTGTCCGTCCACGCGGAGGCCTGCGCGGGGACGGGCTGCGGCTGCTGTGCGAGGGGCTGGGGCACGGGCAGCACGAAGGCGGCCGGGGCGTAGTGCTGCGGGGCGTGGCCCGGGTAGCCGGCGGTGGTGATCAGTGCCGGGGCGGCTCCGGGCTGCGGGACGACCAGCGCCACGGGCGGGGCGGCCGTGGTGTGGGCGGTGGTCAGGCCGGCGGCGGCGAGGATCTCCTCGACGGTCGTCGGGTACGGGGGTGGTCCGGGGTGCTGGGTCATGGGTCGGCGCTCCTGGTGGTCGGTCAGGCGTGGACGGGGTTGGTGCACGGCACGGTGTGCCGGTGCGGGAGGTGCAGGCCGCAGCAGTCGCGGCGCTCGACGCTGACCCGGCGCGTGCCGCGGCAGGCGGGGCAGTCCCGTTCGCGCTCGGCCCGGGCGCGGGCGTCGAGGGCGGACTGACGGGCTTCGGCCAGGGCGGCCCAGGCGCGGGCGGCGGCGAACCGCGTTTTGGCCGACTGCGCGCTGCCTCGGTTGAGTGCGCCCTCGCCGTGCTCGATGTGGTGCAGGGCCATGTCGAGCGCGTGCGCGACGTGTTCGGCGGTGACGTGGTCGGGGGTGGGCATCGCGGTTCTCCGTGGTGGCTGGTCGGTCGGGGTGGGGTGGTGCTGGGCGCCGGCCGCGGCACGCGGGGCGGGGCCGCGGCCGGCGGTCGCCGGGTCAGTCCTCGAACCGGTCGCAGACCGTGCACAGGGCCTCGTGCTCGGCGTTGCCGGCGTGGGCGGCGGCGAGCTGGGCGAGACTGTGCACCGGGGTCCACGCGGGGCCGGCGCAGCCCTCGGTGTCGCAGGTGGCGCGGGCCTCGAACCGGTGGTCGTACGGCTCGCCGTCGGCGTTGTAGCGGAGGAGGAGCTCCTCGCGGCCGGCGGCGAGGGTGGCGGTGCGGTACTCCGGATCCCGGCTCGGGGTGTCCCAGGTGATGAGGCGGGCGGCGGCGCTGCCGAACACGGCCTCGATCTCGTCGGTCTCGACGCCGTGCTGCTCGATCAGGCGGCGCAGGATCAGGGTCACGGCGGGCAGGGCGGCGGCGCGGACGACGGTGAACCCCTCGGCGGCGAGGTCGGCGGCGGCGATCTGCGCGTGCTGGCGGGCGAGGACATCCACGGGCACGCGCCGGTTCTCCGGCCGGCGGGCGTTGCGGGTGAGCGCCTCGGCGAGCGGAACGTCGAGGACCAGAGCGACGGCCGGGGCCTTGTAGCGGCGGGCGTGGGCGAGGAGCCACGCGCGGTCGTCGGGGTCGGCGCCGGTGGCGTCCACCACGGCCGGCAGGCCGAGGACCAGCCGGGCCTTGAGGCGCTCGAACACCAGGTGCCAGACGTGCGGGTCGGCGCTCTGGTTTCCGGCGTCGCCCGCGACGTCCTCGCGGACCTGGTCGGCCGCCACCACCCAGGACGGCGGGAACATCGCGGACAAGGTGGTCTTGCCCGATCCGGCGCAGCCGACCAGGGCGATCAGGGCGTTGTCGGGCAGGCCGAGGGACTTGAGCATCCGAGGGTGTCCTTCCGGGAGGGGCCGGGGCGCCGGGTGCGTCGGCGCCTCGCGGCCGGTGGGCTGTGGTGGTGCTCGGCGGTGACCGCCCGGCGGTGTCCGGCCCGGGTCGCGGGCGGGCACCGCCGGGCGGCGGCCGTGGTGGGTCAGAAGTTGCGGGGCTCGCCGAGGGCGTCGGCGACCTCGCAGGCCGCGTCGTAGGCGATGGCGCGCAGCGCCTTGTCGGCGCCGCGCAGCAGGACGGCGCGCTCGGCGTCGCCCTCGGCCTGCTGGGCGTAGCCGAGGCGGTTCGCGGCGTCCTCCATCGCCTCGGCCTCGTTCCAGAAGCGGCAGTTGTTGAGGTAGTCCACGGCGTCCCGGGCGAGCTGGACGAGCTCGGCGGGGGCGGTGGGGATGCCGTCGCCCGGCTGGCGGCCGGCGAGGTAGGCGAGCGCCTTGCCGTGGTTGTTGGCGATCGTGGTGAACGTCGGGGTGGTCTTCGTCTCCGGCATGTCGGGGTCCTCTCGGTGGCGGGCCCTCCGGGCGGGTGCGCGGCTGGCCTGGTGGTTTGTCAGCGGTGCCCGGCCTTCCAGCAGGCCGGGCAGAGGTCTCGGCCGCCGGGCTGGCGGCGCCAGCCGTCGCGGCGGCGGAACCGGCGGACCTCGCTGGCGAGGGAGGTCTCGAACGGGGTGTGGGTCTCGGCTCCGCAGTTGGGGCCGTCGCAGCGGATGAGCGCGATCCGGACCGCGGTCACACGGCGGCGCGGTGGGGGGCCCAGGAGCGGAACAGGGCGGGGCCGGTGCGGGGGCTGACCAGGTAGCCGGTGCCGGGCATGTCGGCCGGGACGGCGGCGTGGGTGCGGCCGAGGAGACGGCCGATCTCGCCGCCGCGCAGCGCGATCAGGGTGTTGGCGCTGAGGGTGGCGTGCAGCCGGCCGCCGAGGGTTTCGAGGTAGTGGCCGCGGTAGGCGAAGCGCAGCGAGACGCCGCCCTTGCGGCCGTGGGCGGCGAGCTCCTCGACGTGGCGCATGCTGCCGGGGTCGAGGCGGACCAGCTCCCACATGGTGAGGGTGACGGTCACGAGCGGTTCGGTTTTGGTGGGCTCGTACGGCTCGGGCCAGTTCGACAGGGCCGCGAAGCGCATGCGGGCGATCCTGGCGGCGTCGGCGAGGAGGTCGCGGGTCTGGTCGGGGGTGCAGGCCCGGCGGTCGAGGGCGGGGCCGGGGTAGTCGTCGAGGTCCTGGTCGAGGTCCTGGTCGAGGCCGGCCGCCCACGAGCGGACGAGCGGCGAGACGGACTCGGCCGCCCACAGGTGGGCGAGGATCACGGAGGCGCCGGCGCCGGAGGCGCCGACGATGCCGAGGTGGACGGCGCCGTGCTCGGTCCACAGCGGGACGGCGGCCGGGGTGCCTGCGGCGGTGCGGCCGATGGTGACCGTGCCGGCCTCGGGGTCGAGGAGCTGTTCGGCGGCCGGGCGGGCCTGCGGGGTGCGCAGCGTGTCGAGCTGCTCGCGGGTGTGGTCGAGGGTGAGGTCCACGGGTGGGTTCTCCGTTCGGTGTGGTCAGAGGAGGTCGGCGGCGATGACGGCGGCGGCGATGAGCAGGTGGAGCGTCAGACCGATGAGGATGAAGAGGCGGACCATCTCGTCCCGGTGGTGGTCCTGGGTGTGGGCGAGGAAGCCGAAGAAGCCGAGCCAGTTGTCGTTCATGGCTGGGGCCTTTCTGTGGTGGCGGTGTTTCCCGCGGGAAACGGCGCGTGGGGGTCGGGGCCGCGTGGTGGCGGGCCCGACCCGGGGGCCGACAACACCAACATTAGCGCAAGTTACGTAACTTTCGCTACTTGCTTGTGTCGTCGGCCTTTCCGAAGCCCCGTCAGACCCGAGCCGGCTGCCGGGTCAACTCGTACGTGTTGTGGGCCACCTTGGTCAGCTTGCCGGCCTCCGCGAGCTCGCTGACCGCGTTGTTGATCGTGCCGGGCGCGAAACCGCTCACCGCATTGCGGATCTCGATCCTGCTCAGCGGGCTCTTCGTGGCGAATGCGGCCTTGATCTGCTCCCGGAGACTGTTCTCCTCGTCCCGCTTCACCGCCAGCACCGCCGGATCGTCACTGTCGAGGTCCTCGTCGTCCTCGTCCACGTCCGGGACGGCCGGCGCCGGCACGGCCGCAGCACGCGGCGCAGCGCTCGCCGCCGAAGCGTCGCCTTCGTCGGCAGGCGGCTCCCAGCCGTTCGCCGGGCGGTCGAGGTAGACCGGGCCGGCGGCCTGGGCCGACGCATCGTCGAGGGTGGGCGGCGCATCCGAGCCGTACAGCTCGACCAGGTCCATGTTCAACCCTGGCCAGCGGTCGACCCTCCACACCCGCATCAGCGTCGCCCGCCCGCCGGTGAACAGGTAGCCCATGCCGGCCGTCGACTCGCCGTCGTCGTTCGCCGTGCCGGCGAACCGGGCGGCGATCTGCCCGGCCGGGTAGATCCGTTCCGGGATGTTCTCCAGCGCGAACCCGGCCGGGGCGATCCCGTCGAGCCCCATGCTTTTCGTGCTGCTGCTCATCACGCGCATCATGACGCACGGCCCGTCTTTACCCTGCTCACGGATGGCGTTCTCGTCGCCCAAGTCGACCAGGTGCAAGCTCTGCACGCCGAGGCGGATGCCCACGCCCAGCTTGCGCCCGGTCTTCTGCACGTCGGCGATCAGCGTCGCCGCCAGCCGCTTGAGCTCCGGGTTCGGATGGGAGAGCAGACGGTTGATTTCGTCGCAGCTGACGTTGAGCAGCGGGTACGGGTCGTTGATGACGAAGCCGGACCGACCGAGCGAGATGTTGATCCGCTCCCGGGCCTTCAACACCCGCTTGAGTGCCTTGAGCATCCGGATCGCGCCGGCCTCGCAGCCGACCATCCAGTCCACCCGCCCGCAGGCTTCCGGGAGGGAGGCCCCGCCTTGCAAGTCGATCACCCACGACACGACGCCATTGACTTTCTCCGCGGCGAGCACGTGACCGAGCAGCACCGACTTGCCCGCGCCGGTGCAGCCCGCGTCGATCCCCCGCAGCGCCCCCTTGTCCGGGTCGTACAACGGGAACAACGCCGGCGAGCCGTCGTGCTGGACACCGATCCGGATCCGCCCCCGCGAGTCCATCACGAGATCGTCCCGGGTCGCCTTGCGGACGTCGAGCAGGGGGTTTCTCCTGTACACGCTGATCAGCGCGTCCCGGACACCGTCCGTCTCCACCACGACGCACGTCGGATCCGTGATCCCCAGCGCGGAGCACAGCGCGCCGTGATTGACCGTCACGGTCGTACCCTGCTGCGCCTGACCGTGGAGCACCAGCCGGTTGCCCTCCGCGCGCCTGCCCACCAGGGCGAGACCGGGAGCGGCCTTGCCCGGCGCCGAGACGTGGATCGGCCACATCGCCTCAAGGGTGCTGGGGACCGGCGCCGCCGCGGCGGCCTGCACGGCGCTCGGCGCGACGACCAACCGCATCCGGCCCGGCCCGCTACCCGCGATGCCCTCCCACGTGACCCGCTCCACCGGGCAGTCGAACAGGGCCGCGAGGCTGCGAACCTGGACGTTCGGCACCGGCCTGCCGGGCTGCGCCACGACGATGCCCTCGAAGTCGGGGCCGCCGCCGAGCAACCGGACGGCGGTCAGTGCGGTGCCGGCCGCGATGCCGCGCTCGGCGCCGGCGTACTGCGCCCAGAAGTGGGAGATTCGGCCCTCGTACGTGGCGGGCGTCGGCAAGGCCTGCGCGGCAACCGCGACGGCCGGGGCGGCCTCGGCGGCCACGGCCGGCACACCGCCCCGGGTGATCGGAATGCTGCGCGCGATCGGAGCCATCCACCACATCAGCGCGCCCCACACGGAGGCGGCGAGGGTGTCCTCCCACCAGGCCCAGCCGATCACGTACTGCATCGCCAGATACAGCGCGCAGCCCGTCACCGGGGCGATGAACCGCTGAGCGACGCGCACCGTCCGCCGGTGGTCGTCGCTCTTCGCGCTGATCCACATCACGAGGCCGGCGACCAGGAGCACGGCGAAGGCGATGATCGGCGGCGCGAGCGACTCGACGTGCGAGGCGGCGGCGATGGCCACCGCCGAGGCGAGGTAGGCGCCGCGCTCGACCCGCGCGATCTTGGCGGCCTCCGCCGGGGTGACGGTGAGCGGCGCCGCGTCCTGCTCTTCGGGGGGATTCTCTGCCGGGGACATGCGTCTCCTCCTTCTCAACGGGTCCGGTAGAAACCGGGCAGGGCCATCGGGTGCTCACTGGTCTGGGCCAGTTCGTAGATGCCGCGGTACTCGGCCTGGTGCTCGCCCTGCGCGGTGTTGGCGGCGGCCGAAGCGGCGTCGGCGGCGGAGACCAGCGTCGCCGCCGACTCGGAGACGCCTTCCAGCCTCCCGGCGACCTCCTCGATCCTGGCCAGGAACACCGGAGCGACCCCGGCCGGGCCGCTCAGGTCGACCAGCTTCCTGGCCGCCCCGGCGTCGCTCTCCATCTGCTTGCGAGAGCTGTTCACCGCCTCCGACAGAAAGGCCATTCGGGCCCTGAGCCGGAGCAGCTTCCCCTGTACCGCCATGAATTTGAGGACGCGGTCGGCCATGCCCTCGTCCGCCCGAATGTCGATCTCTTCCATAGGTCTTCCTAGCTCTCGTTGTGGACGGCCGCACTCGGCGTCGACAGCCCGACGTCGGCCGTCTGACGCTGGATGGGCTTGTACTGGTTGAACATGGCCCCCTCGGCGACCTCGGACAGCTCCGCGGCGGCGAGCGACTGCTCGCCGATGCCGGCGATCGACTGCGCCATCTCGTCAACGCGCCGGATCATCCGGTCCACCGCGCTGTTCGTCCGCCGCCCGACGATGTTGTGCTCGACCACCAGCTCGGTCTTGAACTCCTCCAGCGAGCGGAGCAGCCGCTCGGCCCGCCGGATCAGGGCCTGAGTGCCCTCGTGCCGCTTGAACGCGCGCTCGGTGATAGCGGCCAGCTCCAAGCAGCAGTCATCGATGGTGACCTCGGTCTCGTGCTGCGGGGCGATGGCCTCCTCCCGCCCGACGATCGCGCCGACCAGCCCGCCGCCCGCGGCCGGGCCCGCCGACGGCGCCACCGCCACGGCCGCCACGACGGTCCCACCCCGTGCGGCCGACTCCGCACCGCCCCCCTTGGCGAGGGAAACCGGGGCAGCCGGAGCGGGGTCGACCGCCCCCTGCGGATTGCCGCCGGCCCCGACCGCCGTAGCAGACTCCGCCTCACCGTTCGCGGTCGAGACCGACACCAGCACAACCGGCGCCGTCGCAGTCGCAGTCGCGGAGGCAGGGGGCTGGGCGGTACTCACGACCGGCGCAGGCACAGAGGCAGGAGGCTGGGCGGTGCTCACGGGCGGCTCCGGAGTCGGGGTCGAGCTCGGGGTCGAGCGTGGCGTCGGGATCGGGTCAGAGGTCGGGCGAGGCTCGGGCCGAAAACGGGGGGGACGGGGCGGCGGGACGATCACACGGCCGGTCGCAATCGCCGGGCGGGGCCGCTCCGGCTCGCTGCGCCGCTTCCGGGACGGCCGGGGCATCTCCTCGACGGTGATCCGCTCGCCCTCAGTGGTGCGGTCGCGGTACCAGCGGGCGCCCTCCGAGTCGGCCGCCCAGGACGCGAACGACGAAGCGTCATCGCTCGGCGGGGGCGGCGGCGGAGAAGAGGGGGGAGGCGCAGTGCGCCGCCTCCGTCCCCACCAGCCGCCCGCTTTGCTGCCCGATCCGGCCTCGGTCGTACTGTCGCCGCCGGAGGGGTGGGCCTTGGCCGGGCGCTTCTTCCACAACCATCGGCGCCCACCGGCAGCGCGAGGGGCCGAGGGGGCGCCGGCGCTGCCGGCCCCCGCCTTCGGCGTCCTGCTTCCGCCCCCCGCCTTGCTCGGCCCTTTGAGCTTGCCCGGACCCTTGCCCGACTTCCGTCCCGCGCCGGACTTTCCCGCACCGCCGGAGGTAGCGCCCCTGCCGGAGCCGCCGCCGGCCCCCGGGCCGCCCGACTTGCCGCCGGAGGAGCCCGACGCCCGGCGCTTGCCGGATCCGCCCGAGCCGCCGGAGGTCCGGCCCTTGCCCGACCCGCCGCCCGGCTTCTTCCTGTCCGGGCCACTGCCGGCGGCGGTCTTCTTGTCGGGCTTCCCGTCCGAGCCGCCGCCGGGGGTCTTACCGCTGCCGGCTCCTCCCCCGCCGCCGGACTTGCCCGGCTTCCCGCTGCCGGCGCCGTTCCCGCCGGACTTGCTGTCGGACTTCTTGCCCGAAGCAGAATCGACACCGCCGCCCGGCTTCTTCCTGTCCGGGCCACTGCCGGCGGCGGTCTTCTTGTCGGGCTTCCCGTCCGAGCCGCCGCCGGGGGTCTTACCGTTGCCGGCTCCTCCCCCGCCGCCGGACTTGCTGTCCGACTTCTTGCCCGAACCAGAATCGACACCGCCGCCCGACTTTCCACCGCCGGAACCAACCGACGACGACCCCGACGTTCCGCCGCTGTTCTTCTTTCCCGACCCGGAACCGAAGGGATTCCACCACCGCTTCTTGTCGGAATTCTTCCCGGCGGCCGATTCGCCAAATTCGTGCGCGGGCTGGATCTTCTTCTTTTTCTTGCCCGACTCGTCCGAATCCTTGCCCTTTTCCTTCCCGTCGCCACGCAGCGAGGCAATTCCGGAATGGATCCCTCGCATGGCCGAGACGGCGATTCCGACCACAGCGGCCATGGAAAGTGCGACCAGTGATGCCGCGCCCTCCTGGTGCTGCCCGTCATTTCCGGGGCTCGCGACGGAATTCGCAAGAAATGTGTCCGGGACGAATCCCGGTGCCGGTGCCGCCGGAGCGGGACCACCGGAAACCGGGGCGGTGCTATCCGCTCTCACCGGCATGGCAGTCCCGGTCGCCATTGCGGCCAGTTCCGCACGGGCGATGGGTCCGGCCCAGCGGTCAGCGGCGGCGGGCCCGGCCGGCGGGTCGGGCGCGGTCGTCGGGGCCGGGTCGGCGGGCACGGGCGCGGCCGGACGGTCCGGTCGTCCGAACCCGATCCGCGGGAATCGGATGACCCTGCCGTCACCGTCGTTCCGGTCGGTCACGGCGCCTCCAATCAGTTGACAGAGCGTGATGGGGTGTGGCACCCTCGCGCGCGCGCGTCGCGCGCGCGCTTTGGGGCCCCGCCCGGGACGTCCCGGGCGGGGTGATGATGATGATGACGATCACCCGGAGTGATTCACGTAGAAGGCGTTGAGGAGCTTCGACAGCTCCTCCCACACCGAGTCGTCGCCCTGCTTCGCCCGCTTGTTGGCCAAGGACCTGACCTGATCCCACTGCACCTCAGCGGATCGCTTCCACGTCTGGACGCTTCCCTGCCGGTCGTTCCAGAAGTCGGCGATGTTCTGTTGCGACCGACGGTCGGACGGCCCGTTCACTGCGCCTGCTGCTGCGGGAACTCGCGGTAGATGTTCCACGGCTCACCGGCGCTGGCCTCCGGGACCGCCTGCGGCGGCGCCGTGGGCGGGGCCGGGCTGAGGAACGTCCCGGAATTGAAGTTCAGCACGTGCGCATTCGGGGCCTGGGAATTCGAGGCCTGCCCGTTCGGCAACTGCGCGGGCTGCTGTGCCTTCTGGAGTTCCATCGCTGCTTTCTTCTCGCGCTTCTCCGGCACCTTCGTGACGTTGTTGTTGAACGCGCTGTAGAAAGCCTGGTTCTTCTTCGCGATCCGACGCGACAGCCTGCCCATCTTCCGGGCGTGCCGGGAGACCTTCCACGCTCGCCACTGCTTGGAAAACGTGCCGTCGCCGTCGATGTGGAGCTGGGAGAGGTGGGCGCTCATGCGGTCGGCGATCTGCTCGTAGTGCAGGGCGTCCTTTCCGTGGATCTGCCGCTTGTCGTTGGTCAGCGATTTGAGGCCGGCGTCGGAGAAGATGGCGTCCGGGGCGGCGTCGTCATCGTCGTTCATGATGGCCTTTCCTCATTTCTGATCGGGGCCGTTCGGGCGGGCTGGGGGCTTCGGTGGGACTGTGTGCGGCGGCCTGGCGGGCGGAGAGCCCGCCGGGGACGCGGGGCCTCGGCCGCGCGGCGTGCACGGCGGCGCGGAGGAGCCTCGGTCGTGGCATTGCTCTCGGATGGAACCGACGGCCCGAGTGCGCAGATTTGGACATTAGCAGAAGTTACGTAACTTCTGCAACATCGGACAGTGCTTCACCTCTGCCCGCGGCGGCCGGGCCCCCGGAAGGGGTCGGCCGCCGCGGGACGGGCGGGAACTACGCCGGCTGCATCGCGGCGGCGGCGCGCTCCTCCAGGATCACGCGAGCGCGGTCGCGACGGTCCTGGGCGGTGCCGTGCGGCAGGCCGAGCTTCTCCACGATGTAACTGATCGTGACGGCCTTCTCGCCAAACCTGCCGATCATGTCGGCGACGATCAGCGCCTGACGCTCGGCCGGCGTACGACGGGCGGCATCGTTGGCTACGGACGCGGCCTCAAGAGCCTCGGCCATCTCCTGCTCCAGCCGCGCCGCGCTGGCCGCAGCCTCGGCCGCGAGCGCCTTCTCCACGGCCGCCAGACGCTCGGCCTCGGCCTCGGCTACGACGGCCTGAGCGCGAATTACGGACGCGGACTCAAGGGCTACGGCCGCCTCCTCCACGGCTACGGCCTTCTTACGGGCGGCCTCCGCAGCAGCGGCGGCATTCTGATCCCGCACCATTTGCAGCCGAGCGAGCTCGGCATCGTGAGCAGCCTGCGCCTGGGCAGCCGCGCTGGCCGCTTCCTGCTCCCTACGGACGTCCTCCGCCTCAGCCTGACGCTTGGACTGGACCGCCTGACGCTGCAACTGCTCGCGCTCGATCTGGGCCCTGACCTCAGCGTCTTCCGCCTTGCGGCGAATCTCGGAGGCCTCGGCGTCGGCCAGCGCCGCCGCCTTCGCGGCCTCGGCCTTGGCCGCGCCGAGCAGCCGCTCGTTCTCCGCCGTCGTCTTCGCCTGCTGGACCTGTAGCTCCAGCTCGTGCTGTCGTACGACCGCCTCGGCCGCCGTACGGGCCTCCTCCTGGGCCTTGGTGAGCTCGGCCTCGGCGAGGAGCCTCTTCGCTTCGGCCTTCATCCTGGCGGCGTCGATCTCGGCTTGCCGTTCGACCGCCGCAAGGTCCGCCGCGGCCTTCTCCTCCTGCAACCGTAGGGCGAGTGCCCGCTTCCGCTCCCCGGCCTCGTGCGCCCGTAGGGCGTCCGCGGCCGCAACGTCCGCCGGCACGTCGAGACCCTCCTCGATCGTGAGCCCGAGGCGGGCGAGCTTCCACGCCATCAGCGCGTCCGTAGGAGCGTCCTTCTTCCACTTCTTCCCGTGACGCTGAGTAAGGATATGGCGGTAGACCTCGCGGCGCCTGAACAGTTCGAGCGCCTCCGTGTAGGACGTGATCTCCCACAGCAACATCAACCGGACCACCTTGGCCGTGCGAATCGGGTCCATGAACCAGCGCGAGAGGCGGGCACCCTCCATCCGCGGACGCTGATGGATCGCGTCGAGCTGCGCCGCGTAGACGTGGGCAGCGACCTCGCTGAAAACGACCCAGAGGCCGGCGAGAACGGCGTGCCCGACTCGGCTGCCGGTGTTCCCGGCGGCGTCCCAGTTCAGCCAGATCGTGACGGCCGCTCCCGCACGGGGCACCCACCTGACCCACCGGGCCGGGCGGTCGACGCGGATCAGGACCAGGTTGAGCAACGAGAAACCCAAGATGCTCAGGTCCAGACCGACCGGGAGCATCCACGGGTGCGTCCAGTCCCAGCCGCCCTGACCGGCCGGCGCCTTGGCCTTCTCCTCCAACGCGTTGTAGGAGGAGGCCAGGCCGATCCCGGACACACCGACCGCTACGACGGTGGCGAGTACGGCGAGGACCCAGTCGGCCACCGAGAACCGCAGGGCGTCCCGCGCCTGTTGGGTGTCCGGCCCGGCCTGGGCGGGATCGTAGACGGAATCGGCCGGGGCGGTCACGGGCACCGCCTCGCCGGCCTCAGTAAGGGTCGTCACAGTCACGGGTTCTGCTCCTGATCTGGGGGCACGTTGTGCCCGAAAGTTTGATCGATATCGGTTAATGATCTCTGCCCGCCCCAACAGGCCGACAACCGGTCCCCCGCGGCGCAGCGGCGCAGCCCCGCGAACGCGGGGTGGCCCCGGTGTCTCCGAGGCCACCCCGGCCGGGCGGTCAGCGCTCACTTGCCCCCGCCAGTGGACGGCGCGGGAGGGCTGGACGGCTTCGGGGCCGACACGGGAGCGGTCCCGTTGGCGAACGCGGCGCAGATGGAGGGGTCAGCCACGGCCGCCCCCCGAGGTACCGGAGCCGCCGGAGCCGCTCGAACCCTGCTGCGACTGACTGCCGGTCAGCAGAGCGGAGTTGCTCGCGGTGGAGCCTCCGAGCGGGCCCGACATGTGCTGCTCCACCCTGCGGGCCAGCGAGTCAGCCGCGGCCGTCGTGGCGCTCACCGCTCGACGCCGATCATCTCGGCGAGCGCCGCGAGCCGGACGTCGAGCGCCGCCACGCGGGCCGCGATGGCGAACTCGACCGCCTCCGGGTCGCGCTGGTAGCGCTCGGCGTACGCCTCCCTCTCGGCCTGGTCGACCTCGGCGGCGAGGATCACGTCGGGGCAGTCGCCCTCCTCGACGTCCTCCGGCTGCGCGCAGCCGCAGGTGCCGTCGTAGTGGCGCATGGTCGCGCCGTCCGTACGCGGGACGGTGATCTCGCCGGCGAGGATCGCCCGCACCGCTGCCTGCATCCGCTCGGCGGCATCGCGCTGCGGCCAGCAGGCGACGTCGTCCGCGGTGATGCCGTAGTCGGCGTGCTGAACGGTCGCGGCCCTGTCGGCGGTGGAACCGGTGGCGGCGGGCTTCGGATCGGCGTAGACGCTGCCCTCGCCGACCTCGAACCGGTCGAGCTCCTCCGGGCTCAGCATCGGGCCCGGGTGCATCGGGTCGTCGCTCTCGACCGTCGCGGCGAGGTGGGAATCGATCCGCTCGCCGCCGAGCACGCGGTACAGCCACAGCAGCGCCGGCGACGGCGCGACCGCGCCGAGTTCGTCGAGCCGGCTGCACGCCCGATTGTTCGCGTCGATCGCGCGGTCCACCATCACGGCCGCCGTCTCGGCGGGCCGGTGCAGATGCAGCCGCTCGGCGGCGACGCTCACCGCGCCGGCGCCGAGCCCGGCCGCGACGGTGGCGGTCTCGACGGCCCGCAGCCCGGCGAGCCGCAGCACGCGGTGCTTGAAGTGGGGGGTGTAGATCGAGGGGAGGTTCGTGGTGGTCACAGCTCAGCACTCCTGTGCGAGACGGGACGGGGGGAGTTGGCCGCTGCACTTTCCGCTCCCGCGCACTTCACGGGTCGGATGGCTCGGGCGGCCGGGCGATCGGGGAGCAGCTCGGCGGGGTAGTCCCGGCCGGCGCGGCGGTGGCCCGCGAGGGCCGCGTCAAACGCGGTCGGGCTACTCGTCCATGCGGAGCGCATCGCGGCGCACAGCGCGTCGAGCTGGTCGTCGTCGAGAAGCGCGCCGCCCGCGGGGAACCCGGAGGAAGCGAGAACCTCGGCGGTGCGGGCTACGGAGACGCGGCGGCGGTAGCGAGTGGCGAGCGTCAGCTCGCCCATCACGCCTTCTCCGGCACGAGCGTCCCGTCCGCGCGCTGGTAGCGGTACCGGTAGCCGCTACGGAAGGGCGAGTGGGCCTGCACGCCGCGCAGCTCGGACGCCGACCACGTCGGGTCGTCCGGCTCACCGGCGGTGCGGTCGAGCTCGGCAAACTCCGCCGCGCGGGCGGCGGCCCGGCCGAGGCGCTCCTCGACCTTGGCGGCGCGACGCTTGCGGGTAGCCTCGGCACGCCGGGATCGCTCGGCCTCCTCGGCCTCGATCTCGGCGGCCTCATTCTCCAGCCGGCAGCGGACCGCCTCCGACTCGACGATCACCTCGGCCTGCACGACGGCGAGCTCCAGCTCGACGTCGACCTCGACCGCACCCTCCGGGTCGGGGTGGGTGTCGAGGATCGCGCTGGCGGCCCGGTCGAGGTAGACCTCGCGGGACTCGCCGTCACGCTGCTCCCAGAGCTCGGCGTCCACGCCGGTCAGGCCGGCGAGGTCGGCGGCGAGCTGCTGGTCGAGGTCGGCGCCGGCGAGCCACCGCTCGGCGGGGGCGGCGCTGGTGGCCTTGGCGATGCGGGCGGCGAACGGGCGACCGGTGGTGGTCGAGTTCGAGCCGTTCCCCGGGGCGGTTACGGTCCGCTGGGCGGAAACCGGCATGATGGTGCTCACGGTGATGCCTCCCTGGTGAAGTCAGGTGAAGGTGCCGCCGAGCAGCGGGCCGGCGGTAGGGTCGCCGAGCCCGCTGCACTCTTTCCCAGGCGCATCGAGGGTAGGGTCCTCGAAAACTCCCAGGTCAGACAAGCGACGGTGCACGCCACCGCATCGCTACCGGGAGTTGCCTACCGGTCGCTGGCGGCGACATGGATGAGCATGCAGTGTGACCCGAGGTCTTGTCAATGCTCCGGTGCAATGGGCTATGGTGGTGTCCTCACCGACCACAGGGAGCCTGTATGTCCAGTCAGGAAGGCCCGGGCGGAGCGACCTACAAGAGGATTGCCGACTACTACAGGCAGAAGATCCTCAGCGGCGAGTTCCCTCCCGGCACCAAGTTGCCCACGCTGCGCGAAATCATGGAGGAGTGGGGGGTCACCATGTCGACCGCTTCCGCGGCCATGGCTGAGCTGCGCCGCGAGGGTCTGACGATCGCCCGACCGCGCCACGGAACCGTGGTTGCCGAGCTGGGAAGCGCCAGCGTCGCCATCCGCGTCCGGACCTACGCCGCCACCGGCCGAGCGCTGGGCGCTAGGGAAGAGTCCCGAATTCTGGAGATCGGCACGACGGAGGCGGAAGAGGGTATTGCCCTCCGACTCGAAATCGACCCGGGCAGCCTGGTGCACGTGCGGCAGCGACTCGTCAGCCGCGATGGCGCCCCCGCGCACGTGACCAGCTCCTACTACCCGCCGTTCATCGTGCAAGCCGCACCGGAGCTGACCGAGCCCGTTTCGACGGGTGGCTCCCGCGAACTGGTCGCCGAACGCCTCGGTGTACCTCAAGGGCACGCGCTGCAAGAGCAGACCAGCCGAATCGCCACCGCGCAGGAGCGGGAACTGCTTGAGCTCACGGATCCGGCCGTCGTCACCCAGGTCATCCGCACCGTGTCCCTCAAGGATGGCCGCGTGATCGAGGTGGCCGTGAAGATCGTTCCCGGGGCCACCGTCTTGAAGACGTCCGAGTCGCTGGCCACGGAGTAGCGCCCTTCCGGGCCGGCGCGGCAGTAGTGCCGCGCCGGCCCGGAAGGTCATCTAAGTACCTGCACTCAGGACCGACGCGATCTTCTGCGTGAAGATGGTTCGGCGTGTTGCAGGAAACGAACCGCCCCCATTCTGGCAGTATGAGCATCGCTCATAGTTCATGAGGGAAGGCCACGGCATGAGCTCCAGTGCAGAGAACTTCCGCGACACTGTCGCGAGCCTGCTCAACGCCACCGGCGAGACCCAAACGGTCCTCGCCGGGGCGTTGGGTATCACGCAGGGACAGGTGTCCCGGAAGCAGAACGGGTCGGCGGCGTACACGCTCGACGATGTCGACGCGATCAGCGCCCACTACAACATCCCGGTACCGGAATTGATGTGCGGCCCGACCCACGCACTCAGCAAGCTGCCCCGGTCGCGAAGGGCCGCCCTCATCGGTGGCCGACAGCAGGTCCTACACGTCGTCCCGGCCTGAGCTAGCCGGAGTCACATTCTCCAGAAATGACGAAAGCCCCGGCCGGGTTGCTCTCCGAGAGGTGCGAACTCTCGGGCCGGCTTGGGCTTCCGTTGACCCTGCTCAAGGTCTGCTGCCAGTGTACCCGGGGCCTCCCGAGTGCACCGCGCCAGCAGGCCGGAAAGGCCGATTTCCGTGCCCCCGCCGCGCCAGCAGCAGCACCGGGAGATGAACCCGGACGACTGCACGTCTTGCCGCACCGTGTTCGCGGCTCTTGAAGAACACCAGCAACACGCCGCGGACCCGGACACCCCGCTGACCGCCGAGGCCATCGGACAGGCGGCCGGCCTCGGGAAGCGCGCCGTCCGCGTGCACCTCGCACACCTCTGGGCGCACAACCGGATCGAGGGTGACCGTCGCACCCCGAGGACCGGCTCCACCGCGGCCGAGCCGGTCCTCCCCGGCGCCGTCGACTGGGCGTCGGCCGTCGTGGCCCCCGACCCGACCTGCGCACGCTGCCTCATCGCGCTGGCCCGGCTGGGCTGGGAAGGGCAGATCAGGGCCGAGGACCTCGCCCGTGAAGCGGGCGTCAGCCTTCGCAGTGTCGAGCGGCACCGTCCCCATCTGATCGCCGCTGACCTGGTCGAGTTCCGGCCGGTGACGGACATCGACCCCGCCAGTGGCCGCATCAAGCGGAAGGCGGACCGGTTCGTTCTGTTGTCGCAGTTCACGGCGGCGCCGCTGGCCAGCGAGGAGGAGCTCGCCGAGGTGCCGGCGCGGGCCGCGCGCGTCGTGGATCAGGTGCACTGGTTCAACGGCGCCCCGGATGAACGTGCCATTGCCGAGAGCTCGGTCCGCTGGTTCTTGCGCAACGGCTGGCCCGAGCATGCGCTCCTGCGGGGCCTCGACGCAGCGCGGGACCGCAGGGCGTTCAACCCCGGCGGCTACCTGTCGCGGCTCCTGAGAAAGCTGCCACCCCAGCACGTTTTGCCCGCGCGCGAGGTCTACACCGGGCAGGGATCGCCGCGGATGGCGGAGTGTCCGGTGTGCAGGAATTTGTTCAGGACGGCGATTCCGGGCCACCCGCTGTGCGGCCCTGGGTTCTGCCGCGAGGAGGCCGCCATGACGGCCCAGTCCATCCCCCCACAGGGCGTAGCGAGGGGGACTATCCCCGTACGCGCAGCCAAGTCCGCCTGAAAGGAGTCAAGTTCACATGACCGACATCATCGACGCCTTGAAGGCGAAGTTCTCCGGCGACATCCAGACCCGCAACATCGCGAAGACGGCACGGGGCCGGTTCAACGCCCTGGTGCGCGCCGAGACGCCGAAGGGCGGGAAGCCGGACACCGCGAAGCTGGCTGAGCGGCTGGGCGTTTCCCGGCGGCAGGTGCAGCGCTACCTCAGCGGCAAGGCGAACATCGGCGGCGCGAAGAAGCCGACTTTGGACCGCTTGGAGGAGGAGGTCCGCAGGGACCACCAGCCGCGGGTGTTCGCGAGGGTCAAGAAGCAGGCGCAGCGGCATGGGATGGGGGTGCAGATCCGGGCTCAGGTCGGGTTCCGGTCGGCAGCCGGAACCAGTGATGACGGGCGGATGCGCCAGCTGACGGAGAACGTGCCGTCGCACCTGATCGGCGACATGTTCGACGCCTGGCGCGAGGGCGATGAGCAGCGGCTTCGGGAGTTGGTCGCGGAGGGCCTGGCCGAACAGTATTTCGTCGCCCCGTCCGGCGAGGATCTTGAACTGACCGACATCGACAACATCAGCTTTTGGACGTGATGACATGCAGACCACTACCTCTTTCACTGCTCCGCTTGTCGTCCTTGATGTCGTCGGCGGTGCGCTGGTGGCGTACCGGCCGGACGTGCAGCTTGTTGGGCTGCCGGCCGAGGTCGCCGATCTGGCGTCGCTGGCCGAGTGGGCGCTCGCCTACGGGTTGGGCGCGCCGGGGATCGGCCAGTTCGGCGAGGAATTCGGTCCGCTGCTGGTGCTGACGGAGGCCGCGACCGAGTTCGTCGGGCTGCCGGCCCGGTTGGAGGACCGCTGGAATTTGCGTCTCGCGGACGACCACCCGGCCCGTAAGGGCCTGGTCGAGGCGGGGTGGGAACTCGGCCGCGCCGGCCTGGCCCCGTGGACGCTCATCTTCAAGGGCCGTACCGAGTGCAGGTTCGCCTTCCTTCCCTGGGAGGCGTTCTCTGACATGACCCGCTGGGGCGGGATCGGGGAGAGCGGCGACCCGGCGGCGCTGGCCTACGTGCTTGGGCTTTTCGCCGAGCGGGTGATCCCGCCGACCGGATCGACCGCGGCGACGTCGCTGGAGTTGATGACCTCGCTCCGGCCGCCGAGGCGGTTGGACTGGACGGGTGGGCGGATGCGGCGGGTGCCGGTGCCCGGCTCGCTGGTGCGGGCGATCGACCCGGCGCCGCCGGAGGCGATCGACGCGCACCCGATCGCGGCCGGACGGACCCCGGAGCAGTCCCGCAACCCCCGGCACGTGGTGATGGAGGAGCCGCTCGTCTGGTTCCGGGAGCCCACCGAGGCCGAGCAGCAGCTCGCGCACGTGGTCGGCCTGGACGTCTGCATGGCGTTCGGCGCGGCCAGCAACCGGCTGGAGATCGGCCTCGGTCCGGCGGTGCACACCGACGGGCCGCGCTTTGACAAAAAAATCCCTGGGGCTTGGCTGTGCGATTTCTCCGGGGTGACGCTGCGGGCGAAGGACCTGGTGACGAAGGAGTGGCGGGACCTCCCGCCGGAGTTCCCGTCGCCCTTCACGCCGGACGGCAAGGCGCCGACGGGCCCGGCCTGGTACGAGACGCCGACCCTCGCCTACGCGGTCGAGCTGGGCGTCGATGTGCAGCCCCTTGAGGGATACCTGCGAGTGGAACCGGCAGAGCCGGACCTGCCGGTCTCCGGCGGCTACTTCACGCTGTGGTACCAGCGGCTCCAGTCCGCCTACATGGCCACCCTGGCGGACCTCGGCGTGACCGAGGGCATGGGCGAGAAGGAATTCCTCGCGGCGATGGCGAGCATCGGCGAGCGCGACCCGGAGGCCGCGGCACTGCTGCGGGCGATCAAGCAGGTCGCCAAGGGAGGTGTCGGCAAAATGGCCGAGAGGCCGCAGGGCAAGCGGGAGAAAAACGCACCGTGGCCGGCGTTGAAGCGGCCGACGTATTCCCCGCACGCCCGGTACACGGTGATCTCGGCGGCTCGCACCGGCGCCCACCGCAAGGCCGTCAAGACCTGGCTTGCCACCGGGGCCGTGCCGCTCGCGGTGCTGTCCGACTGCTGGGTGTACGCCTCGAACGTCCCGTCCGCGCTCGCCGTGGTGCCCCGGAAGCCGGACGGGACGCCGCTGCCCGGCGGGTGGCGGCTGGGCCCGAACCCCGGCTACGTCAAGGAGGAGGGCACCAAGCCGATGGCCTGGTACCTCGACCTGATGGCCAAGGGCCGGAAGGTGGGCAAGGAAATCAACCCCGCGCGTTTCATCAAGGGCACGGACGCCCTCCTCGACGGCGAGTAACGCGTTTCGCCACACAGCAGTTGAGAGATTCACCAACCCTAGTGCTGGAGATCTTCATGACCGACGTTCCTAAGGACGGGGCGGACGATGCCTGAGCGGTACATCGCGACGTTCGAGGTGCCGCCGCCCGAGGCCAAGCACCGTACGCCGGACTACAGCCGGAACGGCTGGGAGGTCTGCGCGTACTCGAACCTGAACCCGGGCCCGATCGGGGTCGTGTCGATCGCCGTGACCGAGGAGGAGACGGGCCGGGAGCAGACCGACGTGATCCTCACCGTGGACCCCGCCGCAGGGTGCAGCGTTCGCACACGGGTCCACCACTCCCGTGTGGTGTGGGGCGAGGACCCCGAGATCCCGGAGGTCCACCCGGCGTACACCGACGCCGAGGGAGTCGGCGAGGTGCGGCTCAGCATCTACGGGACGTGGGCGCGCCGGGGGATGGCCGCGGCACTGCGGGAGGCTGCCGAGATGCTCGAAGGCGCCGAGCTGCGCCTCCCGCCGGCGGTGTAGCCAGTGACCGGCGACAGCAACACCGGATGCACCACCGACCACTACTCGGTGCCCGCGCGGTGCACCCTGCCGGCCGACCACCCCGGGCCCTGGCACCGGACCATCCATCCGGACAGCAGCCGCACCCTGCGGTGGTCGGTCGGCGACGGCGTCCACCACACCCAGGAGTGGGAGCCGGACAACGACCCCGGCGGCGCGGCGGATGCCGGGGAGTGGGTCACCTGGGACTACGTGGCACCGCAGTCCGGGCCGGGGTCGACCGTCTCCGCCGACGACCTCGACCGGCGCGCCGCGGCTCTGGTGAGCTACCACTTCCCTACCGGTCGTGTCCGGCCCGGGCCCGCCGGAGTCGAGTCCGAGTGCGGGTGCGGGACCTGGTACGCCGGCCACCACAACGGCCACTTCGGCCGAGAGGTGTCCCTCCTTGCCCGCAGCTTCTTCGACCTCGGTCTCCGTGAGGGCACCGCAGCCGGCGGCCCGGCCCGCACCGGCCCCTACATATAAGGACAAGGGGAGCGCTCGCACCGGCCGTACGGAAGTCGAAGGCCGGTGCTCCCCACCGGTCCCGCAGCCCGTCGTGAGGGCGGCCCCGATGCTTGTGCATCGAGTGCCGCTGCACCGCCTGGCCCGGTCGGAATCGGGCACTTCCGGTCGATCACCGACCGTGCTGCTCTGGCCCCGGCCCGTTGTCGGTGGGGCCCGCTATCGTGCTGCTCCACGATCGTGGAGTTTGTCCGGAGGAAGCTGTGAGCCATCCCCTTGAGCACCTGCGGGCCCGGTTGGAGCCGGGCGCGACGTACACGGTCCGGGACCTCGCCGAGCTCCTGGGCGTCTCGACTCAGTCGGTCCGGGTCCTGCACCACGGCGGCTACCTGCCCGGCTCCACGTGGACGGGGATTCCGGGCCGGGGCGGGGGCCGGCACACCTGGTCGGGCGAGCGCCTGCTCGCCTGCCTCGGCATGGACCTCGCCGCCCTGCCGCCGCTCGACCACGACCGGTACGGCCCGGCGACGCTGTGGCGCCTGGGCTGCGGGTGTGAGGACTGCACGGCGTGGCACGCGGCCAGCACGAAGGGGTACCGGCACCGGGACGCCGAGGAGCGGTTCCCCTCGGCCCTGCGCGAGGAGCTCCTCGCGCAGGTGCGGGCCGGCACCGATGTGCAGTCCGCCGCCAGGGACGTCGGCCTGACGCACCACCACGTGTACGGCTTCGCCCGGCTCGACGCCGAGTTCGGCCGACGCCTCGATGAGGCGGGCGAGGCACTGTGCGTGTCCGCCGCCGACTCCCGCTGCGGCACCCCCGCCGGGTACCGGCACCTGTCGTGCCGTGGCACGGCCTGCCGCCGGGCGCATGCCCCCGAGACCCGGCCCCAGACCTCGAAGTAGCTCCACCCGCCCGCCCCGGACCGGGGCGGGCGGCACCAGCTCGCGCCGCCGCCCGGCGGCCGGTCCATCCCGGAGGCTCCTGTGTCCGACCCCGAGCTCTACGAGATCACGATCCCGCCGACCGATGAGGGAGCGGTCAAGCCGTGGCGCAAGCTGCTGACCGGCCTTGACGAGTCCAAGCGGGGCGGCTTCGTGTGCCTCGGTCCGTGGCTGGAGTCCGGCGCGGTGTACCAGCTCCCGGCCGGAACGCTGATCGTCGGCGTCGACCGCACCTCGGACACCGCACGGCGGGTGCGCCTGTGGCGGGTCACCACCCGCGGCGAGCTCACCGTCGCGCGGGACAGCACGCTCAAGACCTTCGCGGCGGAGTTCGGCGACGGCATCCGCAAGACGCTGCGCACGGCGCTCATCAAGTACCCGCCCACCGGGCAGGCCCCGCGGATCGTGCAGGCGGGGGCACCTGTAGCCCCGGAGCCCAACCGGCGCGACGACCGCTGCGCGCGGTGCAACAAGATGGTGCGGGCGGGCGCCGGCCTGCTGCTCGGTCGGCCCGGCGCCCGCGAGGTGCAGCACAAGCCGGGCGAGTGCCCGCCGCCGCGCAACCAGCGCGGGCAGGCCTGCACGACGTGCGGCGGCTGGGTCGACCCGGGCGAGGGAGTCCTCGACAACCCGGCCGTGGGGGTGTGGCGGGTGCGCCACGACGGGCAGTGCCCGCCGGAGGCCGAGCGGGTCGCGCCCCCGCCGCCGCCGCGCCGCCGCAATGAGCGGGCCGACCGGTGCGTCCGCTGCCGGCAGGAAGTCGGCGAGGGCGAGGGCTGGCTGATCCCGCCGTCCGTACCCAGCGGGTACTACACCGTCGAGCACGACGGCGCCTGCCCGCCCTCCCCCGCCGAGGGCTACCAGACGTGGACGATCACCGCCGGCGTCCCGGGCCGCTTTCACCCGGTGCCCGGCGCGTTCTGGACGACCGGCCACGTCGAGCGGGTCGAGGTCCACGAAGGCGGCGGGACCAACACGGTCCCCGAGGAGGCGCCCGGCCGCCGACCCGACCGGCACGGCAGGGTGTCCATGATCGGCGTCGTCGTCGGCGAGGACCGGCCGGTCTACTGCCGCGACGAGGACGGCGACCAGCCGGCCGACCTCATCGGCGTGGACGGGTGGCTCCACACCGGGCACGTCCGCGTGGCCACCGCGGAGGAGGCCGCACCGCTGCTCGCCAAGGAAGCCGAGAAGGCCGTCGACCAGGAACTCAGGGCGCGCGCTGGGAGGCTGCTGTCGTGGCGCTACCCGCGCGGCAGCGCCCGGTACCTGCCGGCCGCCGAACTCGACCAGGAGCTCGCCGGCGCCGAGCTGGTCGAGCTGCGCCTCCGGCCGGCCGACCACCCCCGCGGCCTGTACGACCTGTACCCGGATCAGGTGTGGATCGCGGAGGGCCGCGACTGGGTGATGACCAGCTCGCACAACGGGGCGGACGGCGACGACTGGTCCGCGATCAACTGGCACCGGCACATCGCTCTCCTGCACCCGATGACCGACGATCTCCGCCGCCTGGTCGCCGACCTGACGGCCCGCTACGGCACCGAAGATCCGGCCTGACCGGCCTCAAGCCGACCCGTTGCGCGAAGGGCCCCTCAGGTGAGGGGCCCTTCGCGCATTCCCGGCCGGACCAGAAGGCCGGCCACTATTGGGCCCCAGGTCACCCGAATAGGCGATATCGTTTATTGACAGAGCAAGGGCCCGGGGTCAACAATAAGCGATATCGCCTATTCGGAAGGAACGAGAGCATGGCGCACTACGAACTGACCTACCGTCCGCCGACCGGCCGGGCCCGCACCGAGACCCTGGCCGGGGACAGCGTGACGGACGCGATCAACGGCAACCTCTCCGTCCTGCGGGACATGGGCCTCGGCAACGCCGCTGGCCTGCGCATCCTCCGCACCGAGATCGAAGACCTCAACTGGGAACCCCGCTACCAGCTGTCGTACCCGAGCGGGAGCGGCGTCGCGCTGAACTCGAACGGCGAGCCCATCGTCGCCAACGAACGCGACCCGCGGTTCGCCGTCCACCTGCGGATCTCCGGCGCGCTCGACGCCCTCGGGCGGACCGGCGAGGAGAAGACCGTCGTTCTGTACGGCCGGGAGGCGCAGACCCCGGGGCGCGGTCGGCCGAGCATCCGCGGCGCCGCTCACGTCCGCTTCGGCGAGGACCTCCTCGCCCAGATCGACCAGTACGGAGGCCGACACGGCTACGACCGGGCCACCGCAGCCCGCGCCCTGACCGCCGCCGGACTCGTCCACACCGGGCACCAGGCCGAGTACCGCGCGTTCGAGCAGCCTGCTGGACTGCGGGGAGCCCTCCGTGAGGCCGATGAGTGGCTGGGGGACAACAAGAACTTCGCCCAGGACACGCACTACCCCGCCGACGAGCGGGTGTACAACGGCACCGCCTACTACGCGTACGTCAACGCGACCCGCAAGGCCCTGCAAGCGGCCCGCGACGCCTTCGCCGCCGAGAAGCTCCAGGCCGGGCAGGACTACGCGCAGGCGGAGCACACCGAGCCCGAGGGCTCCAAGGCGCTGGCCAACGCATGGGGCCGCACGATGGGAATCGACACCACCGACCGAATTCTCGAAGCGCTCCAGGCCATGCTGCCGATGGACGCCTACTTCGTGATGGACCGTGCCGACCTGGACGACCCCACCGAGGACCTGAACTCATAACACCGGACTCACCACGGCGACGAGGACGGTGACCAGCCGGCCGACCTGATCCGCACGGACGGGTGGCTCCACACCGGGCACGGCGACGACTGGTCGGCGATCAACTGGCACCGGCACATTGCTCTCCTGCACCCGATGACCGACGACCTCCGCCGCCTGATCGACGACCTGACGGCCCGCTACGGCACTGGCGACCCGGCCTGACCACGGCCACCCGAGCAGCAACGCGAGAGGGGCCCCGCACATGCGGGGCCCCTCTCGCGTTGTCGCGACGCCTGTCGCACCCTGCCGGACACCACAGCTGCTATGCGCTGTGAGCTGCAAGGACGGCAGCCACTCCCCCACGCTTCTCCCATCGCGACAGCCTGCCGCAGCAGCCGCAGGCCCTCCGCCCGGCGCGGCACGGGCGGGCGTCGACTCCGAGCCAGCCGCCACGAGGCCAACGGCACTTGCTGCCCGACGGCACGGTTCCGCGCTGCACGCCGGCCCCGATTGGTGATCGCGCCGCTCGTCGCCGGGGAGGCCGAGGGGGACGTCGATCCGGTGGCCGATGCGACGTGCCGACGTCAAGCCGAGGGCCGATGAACTACGGTCCGCGCGCCGCGGCGGATACGCTTCCGGCATGACGGCACCCACGATCAAGCTCCCGGCCCAGGGCCGACGCGTGACGTTCATCGGCAAGGGCGGATCAACCAAGACTCACAGCTTGATGCACATCCTCGGCCACTGGCGGCGAATGGAACTCCCCGTCGGGGCAATTGACTCCGACGAACCTGGCGAGGACGAAGACGGCTCGCTGTACACCTGGCACCAGATGGGCACCCGTACGACGCCCGAGGGCAAGACGGTTCATGTCGTCCCCGGGATGAACGTCCGCCCGCAGTACAGCGCGCTGCGCCTGGCAGGCGAGATCGCGAACTCGACTCCGCCGGGCGGCATCCTCGGCATCGACACGGGATCGTGGAACAACCGCCCCGGCGGCATCCACCACAGCGCACTGGCCATGTCGGATCTCGCGGTGCTGTGTCTCCAGCCACATGAGGGCGAGCTCAATCGCTCGGCGTCGGTGTGGGCCGCCCTCAACTATCTCGAACAGACCGGCGCCCGCCGGCCGGAGCTGGTCGTCCTGTTCACCCGGACCCACCACAACGCAAAGTCCACGGCCGACGTCCGAGGCACCATGACCCGCGCCGGAATCACGGTGCTGGAGAACACCGTTCCGAACCAGATGGGCGAAGACGGGTACAGCAGGGCGTTCGGCAAGCCGCTGCACTTGGAGGACGGCGACCCCATGCACCTGATCGCGGTCGAGATCGCGGAGAGGATCGCGGCGTGAGCGGAGGGGGAAACGCCATGGACGATATGTTCGCCGCCTCCCTCGCCAAGCGGGGCCAGGGGGCGAACGTGCTGCCGCAGCAGGGAGGCGGGGCCGTTCCACCCACCTTCCTGGCGCCGGGCGATTCGGCCGCCAACCGGGAAACCGCGCCAATTGGCGTGGAAGTGTTCGATAAAGATTCGAACACTCGGCTTGTGGTGACGCAGCCCCCAGGCAGCACCGAGGCTGCCGCCGAGGCTTCGAAGGGCGGCAACAGCGCCACCCCGACAACGCCTCTCACTCCCGAGGAGGTGCTCCAGCTCACCCAGGCCGAGAACCGGATCAAGGCTTTCGGCAAGGCCGCGGCCGATGCGGGCGAGGCCTACGCAGAGATCCGGGACAACCATCTCCAACGGCACTACGGGCTGACCTGGGCGGAGTACTGCCCGAAGTTCTGGGGCCTGTCCGCATCCCAGGTGGACCGCTTCATCCGGGCCGCGCCCGTGATGCGCGCACTGGGCCTCCCGAACGAAGCCACCGCGCGCGAGCTGAGCGGCATGTTCGAGAACTGGGGGGCCACCTCGACGCAGGCCGTGTGGCAGGGCGCCGTAGAGGGAGCGGGCGGCAAGGGCACCGCCAAGGCCGCTCGCATCGCCGTGCAGAGCATCACTGAAAGCCTTGAGGAGGGGGCAATCCCGCCCGACCCCGGACGGCTGTCACAGATGGCCCGGAAGGCAGTCGAACAGGCCGTCACCGTCACCAGCCCGCGCCCTCCCCGCCAGGGTTCAGGCCCGAGCGCCCGCCCGAACACCGCTGGCGACGACCGCCCCGCCAACGACTCGGAAGCCAGCCGCAGCGCGGATGAGAGTCGACCCGACACCACCCCGGGGACCGCGTGGATCATCCCGGCAGAAGCTCTGCGGGAACTCACGGACCTGATCACCAGGAAGGCCCAGGCCAAGGGGACCGCCCCCGGCGAAGAGATCGAGTACGTACTCGACGTTCTCCTCCGGCACTACGACGCCGCAGCAGTGCCCGGGTAGGACGTCCTGCCGCGAAGCAACAGCCCCGAGGCCGACAGGCCCGGGGCTGTGCTGTTTCTGAGCGCCGGCCGCCATCGACGGGCACGCGATCGGCGTCCACTCTCAACGGGGGCGGTGGTGGCGCCGGGCGTGCTGGCGCCGGTGTCCCACGCGGGGGACGTGCTCCCGCTCGACGGGCGGGGGCAGATCGGTATTCGTACACATGTACGAGATAATGGAGGTATGCACCGCCGCACCTCTCCGTTCGATGCCTCCGGTCCGCGCACGTGGCGCGACGTCCGCCGGGTCTCCGAGGGCGACCTCGCCGCCGCCCCCGGCGCCGTCCTGCCGGACCTGGTCGCGGTGTGGATGCTCTACGCCGACATCTGGCACCCCGCGGTGCTGACCGGCTGGCGCCTGCTGCGCCGCCCCGACCGGTGGGCGGCCCGCGTGCAGTGGGCTCCGGACGCGGAGGCGTGGGTCCACTACAAGGGCGGGGCCCTGAAACCGGTGCTGCCGCAGCACGACACCCCGGCCGACACGGAGGACAGCCGGTGACCGCGCCCGCCCCCGTGCCCGGGCGGGCGGCGCTCGCCGAGCTCCTCGCGGAGACCAGCCCGGCCGCGCGGCGCGCACGGGTCGAGGCGCAGACGCGGCCCGTACTGCCCGCCCTCGCCCTGCTGCTGCCGGACGGCCGGCTCCCCCGCGGCGAGACGGTCGAGGTCCTCGGCAGCGCAAGCCTGCTGCTGGCGCTGGCCGCGGGGCCCGCCTCGGCGACGGCCGCGACGTGGTCGGCGGTCGTGGGGCTGCCCGACCTCGGCCTCGCGAGCATGCGCGGGTACGGGATGCCGTGGGAGCGCACTCTCCTGGTGGACGACCTCCCAGGGGAGCAGTGGGGCGAGGTGGTGTCGATCCTGGCCGGGGCCTGCGATGTGATCCTGACCGAACCGCCGGCCACCCTGCCGGGCCGGCAGGTCGAACGGATCGCCGCCCGGTTGCGCGCGACCGGAACGACGATGCTGACCTCCGGCCGGTGGCGGGGGGCCGCGCTGAGCCTGAGCACGTCCGATCCGGTCTGGTCCGGCCTGGGTGAGGGGTACGGGCAGCTCTCGGGGCGTGAGGTGACGGTGCACTGCACGGGGCGCGGGAAGGCCGCCCGGGGCCGGAGTGCGCGGCGGCTGCTGCCGGACGGGTTCGGCGGCGTGAGCGCGGTGGAGTCGGCGGCCCGTGTCGAGCCGGTGGCGCGGATCGGGCTGGCGTCGGCGTAGTGCGGCCGGCTGCGGTCGGGAATGCGCGACGCTGGAAGGGTGCCCACGCGACGCCAGGCGCCGAACTCGGTCGCCGTTCGTCCGCCGGTGCCGCTGATGCAGCCCCGGCCGGTGCCGGTGCTGCCCGCCGAGGACGGCATGCCCGGCGGAGTCGTGTACGAGATCAAGGTCGATGGCGTCCGGTGCTGCGCGGCGCGCACCGAGGCCGGGGTCGAGCTGTGGTCGCGGCGCGCGCGGCCGTTGCACGAGCGCTTCCCCGAGGTGCTGCCGGCACTGGCGGAGCTGCTCGCACCGGGGGTCGTCCTCGACGGCGAGCTGTGCCCCTACCGGGGTGGACGGCTGGCCTTCCCCGAACTTCTTCGCTCGCCGCGGGCGCGGGCGGCGGACGGGGTTGCGGTGAGCTACGTCGTGTGGGACGTGCTTGCGGTGCCGGGCCGGGACGTGCGCGGCCTGCCGTTGGTCGAGCGCCGCGATCTCCTGGCGGAGGTGCTTGTCGGGGCTCGGCCGCCGGTGGAGCAGGTCATGTCGACCCGAAGTCGGGTGACGGCGCTCGGCTGGTATCTGGTCACGTCGGCTCGCCAACTGTGGCGGCTGTGCGTGATGCCTCCCCGCGTCGGCACGATCCGTGCGGGTGGGACCGAACCCGCCAAATGGTGCACCCCTGGCGATACCGAACCCGCCAATCGATGCACCCCCACCGACCTGCCCCTATGCTGATTGCTCATAGTTCAAGCGCTTTCGTCATAGGCTCAGGTGGCGGGTGCGGCAGGGCTGCACCGGTCGGCGCAGCCCACCACGCACAAGGGCCCGGCGGTCAGGCCGGGTCGGGGGCTGCCGCAATTTCGCGGAGCCGGTCGGCGACGGCGCGGCAGTCGCCGCCGGCACGGTGGCCGCCGTTGAGCCGCTGCCACCGGTAAGAGCCGTAGTGGTCGTTCCACTCACCGGCGAAAATCGCGTACTGCTCCATGGCGCACTCCTCCCACCGCTGCGCCTCGATCCACTCCTCGATGGCCGGGTGATCGTGCCAGTGCGAGGAGATCAGCGGCGGGTGGAGCGGGGTGTTCTCTCGGTGCCAGAGGTCGAGTTCGTGGCGCAGCCGGCCGCGGTCGTAGGACCGGTTCCAGATCACGATGCGGCGCCCTTCGAGGATCCGGGTCAGCTCGGGCAGCACCTCGCCGAAGGTGGGATGGCCGGCGACGTCGGCGTCCGTGATTCCGTGGATCGCGGTCGCGTCCGGCGGGATCGGCTCGCCCGGGTCGAGGAGCGTGTCGAGGAGCTGCTCGCCGGCCGCGCTGTACACGGCGATCTCCACGATCCGCGCCTCGTAGTGCAATCCGGTCGTCTCGGTGTCGAGGATGGCGGTCATCGGGTCGGCGAGCAGCTCGCGGGCCCAGGCCCGCACCGGCTCGACCTCGGGCCAGCGTTCGCGGTACTCGCGGCGCTCGGCCTCCTCGCGTTCGGCCTGCCGTGCGGCCTCGCACGGCTCGCAGACCCGGGGGCTCCACCAGGCGTAGAAGTCGGCGGCCTTGGCGGCGGCGACCTCCTCGGCGGTGGCGGTCTGCACCGTGCAGCGCGGGCAGGCACGTTCTTCGAGCGCCCGCACGACGGCCCGGGCCCGGTCGAGGTGTTCGGAGCAGGCCGCGCACCTGCCGCCGTACCCCGCGCTGTCGGGCTGCTCCCACACGGTGGCGCAGCGGTGGCAGGTGCGCCGGTACAGGTTCCGGTCGGCCTCCCGGCACGGGGCGCACCAGCGGGCCTGGTGGCCGAGGGTGTCGATGCGCTGGAGCGGCAGCGGGCCGGCGAAGACGGCTGCGCAGGCCCCGCAGGTGCGCCGTTCCTTCTTGGCCTGCTGCTGGGCCGCAGACGGGCGCTTGGCGATCGAGTCGGTCGGGTCGTACAGCGCGACGTAGTCGCGACCGCGGCGCGGCATCCACATGTCGAGCCAGGCGGCCGGCTTCTGGTCCTTGAGGACCCGGCGGCCCTGCTCGCCGAGTTGGGCCGCGGTGAGCAGGGGCTCGGGCGCGGTGCCGGGCTCGTACACCGGGGCGCCCTTGTGGGTCTCGGCGGGCTTCGTTCGGTCGGGGGTGGAGGTCATGGGGACCGTCCTTTCGTCGAATGGCACGAAACGTGACATAACTCCCAAATGCCCGTCAAGTACCTTGATTTGCAATGAAGTTGGGCGAATACACCTCTTACTGCGCTCGCGTACGCGAGGGAAATTCACCCGGCAGAGGGACGCTGCGCCCCGCGCTTCGGGGCGGTGACGACAACGGCGCCCGGCCCCATTGCGGGGCCGGGCGCCGTTCGGTTCGGCGGTCGGGTCAGTCGCCCGGGCCGCGGGTGTGGGCGACCATCGCCGCGAGGGTCTGCTGACCGGGCACGCCGCCGATGATGACCGGCACGCCGACCGGCCCCGGGTTCTCGGGGGTGCAGTACGAGCACACCGGGTGCCCGCCGCAGGAAGCGACCTCGGGGTCGCGCTCGGCGAGCGGGTTCGGCGTCCATGACGGCCGGGGCAGCGGCGCGTGCGGCAGCACCCTGGCGCCGTGCTCGTCCCACTCCAGCCGCACCGGCTCGCGCTGCTCGGCGGAGCCGGGCCAGGTCCGAACGGCATGCCGCCCGTCGTGCCCCTTGTCGAGCACGCAGTGGTGCGCGTACTCGGGCGGCGCCGGCGTCCAGCACTCGGTGCGGGGCCAGGTCAGGTCTCCGGCGCGGTGGTCACCGGCGTGGGTCGGGTACTTCTCGCAGAGCGCCACCCATCCCGGGGCAGGTACGGCGCAGTCCCTCAGGCGCGCCATCACAGGGCCGGGAAGTCGTCGTAACTGCGCTGCCAGTCGAGTCCGGCGTCGCGCTCCCCGTCGAACGGGTCGTCGGGGCCTTCCGGCGGGGAGACGCCCGAGAACTGTCCCTCACCCGAGGCGGGCCACGGGTCGAGGTCCTCCTCGTACTCGGGTCCCGGCTCGGGGTCCGGGTCGTGGTCGTCGTCGCGGTAGTCGTCCGGGTCCGGCTCGAACTCGCCGTCGAGGCCCTCCTCGGCCCCGCCGTCGTGGTCGTCGTCCGGGGCGCTGCCGAGGTAGTCGAGCGCGGCCCCGCCGTCGTAGTCGTCGCCGTCGTCGTCGCCGATGAGGTCGCCCTCGCCGTTGTCGTCGAGCTCGGGGAAGCTCGGGTGACGGACGCCGGGGTAGACGACGGTCGCGTTGCTCGCGGTGCCCGACCCGTCCGGGCCGGTCGCCTTCTGTCGCTCGCCCCATGGGATCTCGGGCAGGACGACGTCCCACTCGATGATCTCGCCGCATCCGGTGCACGTGTACTCGTCGTGCCAAGCGGTCACGGAGAACAGCGACCCCGGGTAGCGGTCGGTGTGGACGAGCTCCCCGTCGCACCCACCCTCGGTGGCCCGGCCGTCCGGGCCCCGGCCGTACGCGCAGCGGGTGCCGTGGTGGCACGTGCCGGAGCAACGGCAGGGAAGGCCGGCGCCGATGGGGCACCACGTGGCCTCGGCGCGGGCGCGCCGGGCGGGGGTCGCGTCGGTGGGCAGCACGCTGACGCCGAGTTCTTCGACGGTGACGCCGGCGGCGGCCTCGGCGGGGGTGGGCTGGCGGGTGTAGGCGATGGCGAGGACCTGCTCGACGGGGGTCGGCTGCGCGGCGGCGGGCTCGCGGCCGGCTGCGGCGGCGCGGACCCGGTTGAGCGCTTCGTGGTAGCGGATGGGCCGGCCGGCGGCCTTCTCGGCCTTCTGGAGCTCGCGGGCTCGCTGCTGGATGGTGTCGCGCTTGGACACGACGACTCCTCTCGACTCCGGGCCGTGGCCCCCACGCGGCGCGCCCGGATCGGCGGATCGTCAGAGATGGTGTCGCGCGCGGATCCCGCAGGACCTTCTACCGGCGTCCCGGCGGCGTGGGCGCTCGGGGCGGTATGGGCGTCGGCTCCGCCCGGGGCAGTCTGCTGCCCGTGGAAGCAACTCTAGTCGTCTTGTGCGCAGCATTGATGCGGAACGGCACTGGATGGCACTGCGCACCACAAGGTGGTGGCCGGGGGCGGCCCGGGAGGTGCGGGCCGCCCCCGGCGCGGTCACGCGGTCAGTTCGCGCCCGAGGTCGGCGAAGAAGTGGGCGGCCCATCCCGGGGTGGTCTTGTCGGTGTCGGCCATGCGGCCGAGGAGTTCGGCGAACTCGCGGCCGGTCATGGCGTTGACGTGGTCGCGAACGGCCTTCGGGGCGCGGCCTCCGGCGATCTGCTGGGACCAGCCGGTCACCGCGCGGAACCCTGCGTGCAGTGTCTCGACGCCGGGGCCGCCGGGCTCGGCGGCGACGAACAGTTCGGACACGGCGTCGGTGATGAGGGAGTGCCGTTCGTCGTCGGCGAGGACGTCCTCGGGCAGGGTGTCGAGCAGCAGGGCGGCCAGTTCGGCGCCGATGGTTCGCGGCTTCGGCCCGGCGGCCTGGTTGGCCTCGGCGGCCGGTTCCTCCTCCGCCCGGGCGGCGGCGAGAAGTTCGCGCATCTCCTCGGCGGACAGGGCCGGGGTGGTGCTGAGCTCGACGCGCTCGGCGTCGGTGACGTGGGCTACGGCGCCGCCCGGGAGGCTGACCAGGAGCGCGCCCGTCGTGGGGGCCCAGCCGGCGACGATGCCGCGGGTCGGGCGGCCCGTGTCGTTGTGCAGGAGGACGGGGGCGTTGGTCGCGAGCGGGGCGCCGTTGCGGTCGGTGCGCACGGGCTCGATGGGGTGCTCGGCGGCGGCCGGCTCCTCGGTGGTCGCGGCGGCGCCCGCGTGCAGGGTGGTGATCGCGGCGGCGATGCCGTCGAGGACGTCCTCGGCGGCCGGGCCGGCCGGGGTGGCGGTGGGGGCGCTTTCGCGCACCCCCTTGCCGGACTTGCCGGAGCCGTTCCTCACGTCGATGAAGGGGTGGTGGCCGGTGTAGCGGACGGAGACGCGGAAGGGGAAGGGGCCGGCGGCGAGCTCGGCCTCGATCCGGTCGGCGTGCTCGGCGATCAGTTCCTCGGCTCGGCGGCTGAGGACGATTGCGTACGTGTAATGCCGCTCGCCGTTGCGGTAGAAGCCGCTGATCCGGAAGTCCTTGCCCTTGCCCTGCGCGAGGCCCAGGCGCTTGAGGGTGCGGGCGAGGGCTTCCGAGGGGGTGGCGGGCCGCTCGGCGGCGATGGCGGCGGCCGAGCGCTGGTCGCCCGGGGCGGGGGTGTGTCCGGCCGGGGCCTTCGCGCAGACGTGCACGGGGTGGTTGACGGTGGCGAGGCTCTGGGCCTCGGCGACGGCCTCGGCGAGCTTCTCGGCGCGGTAGACCCGGTACAGCTCGTGCCCCTCGGTGAGCTCGCAGTCGCAGCCGAGGTGAAGCGACGTCAGCTCGCGCCACCGGATGATGCGGATCGCGTCGGCGGACGGGGAGGGCATCGGGGCGGGGTAGGCGGTCCAATCGCCCTGAGAGACAGGCTTGCGGGCCTCGGTGGTCCCCCACGTGTAGGTGAGTTCGAGCACGATCTCGCCGGCGGCGGCGAGGGCCTCGACGGTGGGTCGGCTGATCCCGTTGCAGGAGAAGGCCGCGCCCTTGACGCGGATGGTGGTGAGCGCGGCGCGCATGGCGGCGGTCAACGGGGCGGTGCGCGGAGCGGGCTTGTAGAGGCGGGACTTGCTGAACACTGGGCGGTTCCCTTCGGCGCTTCCCTGGTCGGCGAAGCCACCTTAGCGCAAGTTACGTAACTTCTGCAATCGGTCGATTCTGGCTGTCGCACCCCTTGTCGCGTCAGCCCGCCCGCTGCGCCCTGCTATGCCCTGTGACCTGCGACGACGCCCGCTGCCTCCTGCCGCATGCGGCATCGCGACAGCTCGGGGGGCGACCCGCCCTCCCGGTGGTCGTGGTGGCGGGCGGGACGGCGAGCGGCGGGCGGGCGTCAGCGGGTGAGCGGCACCTCGGTGATGGTCAGTCCGTTGGTGTCGAGTACGTACTCGTCCTCGCCGCGGCCGTTGTTGTGGGCGAGCAGGGCGGAGGGAGGGGCAACGACGCGGTAGAGCCGGCCGGTCACCGGGCGGCGTGCTCCGGTGCCGGTGGCGTAGCCCTCCGCGACAGCCCGGCGGGTGGTCCACGACCAGTCGTCCCGGCGCCTGGGGATGCAGCCGCGCCAGAGCTCGACCGGCTCGGCGGGGCGCTCGGCGCGCCGACCGTCCGCGGTGAAGCCGGCCGCATCGAACAGTGCGCGCCACCCGTCGTGGCCGAGCGCGGCGTCGGGGTACTCCGCCATGCTCCACACCCGGCCGAGGTGCGCGGCGAGGGTGTCCTCGTTGATCACCTCGCCGAGCCAGGCGTCGAAGATGAGGGCCGGCCCGTCGAGGCGACCGGCCATGAGAAGCAGTTCGGCGAAGCGTTCGGCGTCGAGCTGCTCGCCGAGCTCGACGGCCTCGGTGACGGCGGCGAACGCCTCCTCGTTGAGGTCGCGCGGCGCGTGCACGGGCCCGGGCTGGTGGTGCGGCGCGTCGGCGGGACCGGTGGCGTTCGACATGGTCGAGGTCATCCTCTCGATTCGAGGACCGGCGGACCGCCGGACCCTGGGGTGTTGGTCGACGGTGGCAGTCAACCGGAGAACGGGACGGGGCGAGGTACGAACGGGGCCCCGCCCGGAGTTGGGCGGGGCTTGGAAAGCCCGCGCTACGCGGCTACGGCGTACCGCTCCGGGTTCTGGCGGCCGGCCGCAGCCCGGTAATGGTGATCTTCGGCGTCCAGTCCTTGCGCTGCTCGACGGTGAACTCGTAGTCGTCGGCGAGGGCCTCGGCGGCGGCGATCATCTCGGCGCGGCGGGCGTGCCGGGCCCGGTACGCGTTGCCGCCGTCGCGGTCGTGGCCGGCGCTCCACCCGACCACCCACTCGCCGGGCTCGCCGCGCCGCACAGTCAGCCCGCTGCCGGCGTCCGGTGCGCCGTCGCGGGTGGACGCGAGCGGCAGGCCGGCGCGGCGCAGGGCGGCGCGGATCGTGGCGGTCGACGGCAGCGCCGGGGCGGCGGCCGCGGTGGGGGCCGGCAGGTCGAGGCCCTGGCGTTCGGCTTCGGCGCAGGCGAGCACCCGCAGCACGCCGGCGCCCGGGCCGTCAGTGACGACCAAGCCGCGGCCGGCAAGGACAGCGGCCAGGCGCTCGGGGTCGTGGTGGCCGACGTGGAGCCACACGCAGCGGGCCGCGGAGTCTCCCGAGGTGGAGAACCCGCCGCGGTTGCGGGCAGTGCGCACCGCGAAGCCGGCCGCGCCGAGCAGCCCGGACACCGACGATGCAGTGATGCCGTACGAACGGGCCTTGCGCCGTGCTTCCTTGCGCCGGTGGGTGACGCACGCCGGGTCGTTGCATTCCTCACCCCGGCGCTTGGCGTGCAGGTTGAGGTGTCGGGAGCGGCTGTTGCCGGCGAGCCGCTCGGAGCGCGGGCACGTCTCGATCGTGGCGGGGTCGTACCACCACGGCTGACGCTGCGCCCGGGTCGCGTCGAGCGGGGCGTCGTCGAGGGCGTCGAGGCTGGCGCGGGCCAGGTCGAGGAGCTCGGCGAGCTGCTGGCCGTAGGAGCCGGGAACGGTGGCGCCCTGCTGCTCGGCGGCCGGGGTGCCGGGGGCGTACTCGCCGACGATGACGACCGGGGCGCCGTACGGGCCGGCGGCAATCCCGGTAAGGGTGCGGCCCTTGTAGATGATGGCGCCGGCCGGCCGGGCCGCCGTGGTGCGTGTGCTGTTCCAGCTGCGCCGGGTGAGGCGGGAACCGGCGGCGGCGGGGCGGGGCGCGGTGGTCATGGGGCGGGTTCCTCCGTGGTGTCCGGGTGGTGGGTCGGGGCCCGGGGCCGGCGCGGTGGCCGGCCCCGGGCGGGTGGTCAGGTGGTGGTGGAGCGGGCCGGCTCGGTGACCGGCGCCGTGGCCGCGGCGGGCTTCTTGATCCGGGGGTAGGCGGCCCGCTGCTTGCTGGTGCTGTTCATGGCGTCGCGCTCGGCGTAGGTGACGACGCCTTCGCGGCGGGCACGCGACATGAGGCGGTAGGCCGTGGTGCCGGCCTCGGTGGCGACGATCTGCCGGCGGTGCGGCCCGTCGTCGGCCGGCTCGACCAGGCCGCGCGCCCACAGGTCCTTGACGCGCTCGCCCAGGACCCGACCCGAGGGCCACGCCATGTCGTCGAGGTAGTACCAGCCGCCCGCGTCCTCCCACACCCGGCCGCGCAGACTCTCGCCCAACACCTGGTGCTGGTCGATCGAGAAGCCGAGCGCGGCGGCCTGCTCGATCTGCTCCTCGGTCAGAACGTCGGAGGGCCGTACGTGGCGCTGCGCGTGCAAGCGGGCGTTGGTCTCGGCGTCCGCCCGGTTGTCCCACGTGCCGGGCTGGCGCTCCCATCCGCCGCTGTGGCGGGAGCACTCGACGCCCCACTCGTACGAGTTGACGTCGCAGTCCACCACCCGCACGAAGGAGGGCAGCGGGCCGAGCCCGTCCGGCCGCATCCGCTCTTCGAGCAGTCGCGCCCGGGCCTGCGCGGCGCTCTCACCCGGGGTTGGCCCCGCCAAGGCGGGCAGCGTCGTGCCGGCCGGGGCGACAACGGGGTTCTCGCCGTCGCCGGCGGGCAGCTCGACGACCGGGCTCGCGGCGGCGTCCCGCTCGAAGGAGTCCCGAACGCGCCGGAGCCAGGCCGCCGGCCGCACAGCCGGCCGCAGGGGAGCGGGTTCGGTGGCGGGGGTGGGGGCGGGCAGCGCGGCGGCTTCCCGCTCGACCGCGTATCGGGCGATCTGGAGCCAGACGGTCTGTCGGCCGGTACCGGTGGCGGTGTGCAGGGCCTCGGCGATCTGGTGGGCGACGCGGTCGGCGGCCTTGAGGTCGGGCAGGTAGTGACCCGTCAGCCACCGGGCGAGCAGCCGGGCCGCGGCGTCCACCAGGGCGGGCAGCTCGGGCACGTCTTCGACCAGGTCGCCGCCGGCCGTGCCGCTCGTCGCCCCGGTGCGCCGCTCGATCTCCCGGCCGGACAGCCAACGGGCGACTCGCCGCCACGTGCCGAGCCGACCCGTGCGGGTCGCCGCCAGCAGCGCCGCCGCGGCGTCGTCGACGGCCCCGGGCTGCGCCCCCTCCTCGCCGGCCCGGCTCAGCACGGCGACCGCGTCCGGCGCGGTGGTCTCAATCGGAAGCCCGTCCGCGAAGATGGAGCCGATCAGCTCGCGCGGGTCGAGCGCCTCGACGCCGGACTTGCGGCCGGCCGCCAGGATGGCGCGCGCCGCCTCGGCGGCGGCCGGCGGCAGCGGCTCATCCACGAACAGCACCACCTCGGCGCCGGCCGCCGGCGCGGTGGCCGGCTGCTCCTGGTCGTTCTCGACGGCCTCCGCCTCGACGACGTCCTCGACGCTCTGCTCGGCCTCGGCCGGCGGGGCGGCGTAGAACGCGCGCTCGGTCGGCTCGGTGGTCTCCCACCCCGCGCGCCGCAGCACCCCGGCCCACGTCTCGAAGTTCGCATCCCACTCGCGCGCGTCGAACGGCAGGCGTCGCGGGTCCGGACGGCTGTTGCCGATTCCGCGGGTCTGGCCGATCATCACCCACACGCCGGGCCGATCAGCCTTCCGCGCCCGAAACCCGGTGTTCGCGGTCGGGGTGGCGTTGACGTCCGGCACACCGGCCGCGCCGAGCAGCTCGCGCACCTGCTCGACGGCCGCACGCTGCGCCGCCTCCCGCTCGGGGCCGTAGTGGTAGGCCTGCTCCGCGCGGCGCTGCTCCGAGTCCGCGTCGTAGGCCGCGCGGTCGGCGGCGGCCTGCTTCCTCATGGCGTCGGCCTGCTCCCGGGTGATGAAGCAGGACCCGGAGACGCGAATCAGCTCGGCCGGCTCCTCGACGGCGGGCTCGGCCGCGGGTTCCTGGGGCTGCTCGGCCTCGACGGCGGGCTCGGCGACGATGCGCCGACCGTCGATCAGCACGGCGTGGCCGGAACGGCGGGCGCGGAAGCCGCCGGCGTCGAGGGCGGTCTCGATCGAGGCGAGCGCCTCGCCCCACCGGGCGGCGTCGTCGGTGTTGCCCCGACGCGGGGTGATCCGGGCACCGTCGCGGTGAATGACCATCGGGGCGCCGGTGGCGCCGCTGGTGCTGAGCATCCATCCTCGGCCGGTGTCGTCGGCCTCGGGCAGCCCGGCAGCGGTGAGGGCGGCCTCGATGGCCGCGGGGCCGGTCTCGGCAGCGGTGCGCGCCTCCGCCCACAGCCGGCCGACCTCCTGCGCCAGGCGCTCGCAGTCGACCGCCGAGATCACCAGGGAGCGGCGCGTCAGCGGGCGGCGCGGCGTCGAGCGGGGGACGTCGGAGAGGACGGCCTCGACCGTGTCCTCGGCGTTGGACATGACGACCTCGACGGTCCCCTCGACCGTGCCGGGCGCCACCCACACAATCGCGTCGGCCGGGGCGCCGGGGATCGTCATCCGGCAGTCACCGACGGCGCGGAGCTCGACCAGCTCGCCGGCGGCGATGGCCGCGGTGATCCGGCGTCCGGCGGTCCCGGGGCTCACGTCCAGCAGCCGGCCGGCGCGGCGGCCGGCCTCGGTGCGGGTCATCAGGTGGCCGGCCGGGATCTCGCGGTAAGCCGCGGTGACGGCGTAGGCGGTGGCGTGCGTCTGCGTCATGACGTCCTCTCAAGTCGGGTGCTGGGCCGGACCCGGCGGGTCCCGCTCGATGAACTTAGCGGAAGTTACGTAACTTCCGCAACTGAATGTGTCGCGCCAATTCACTGGCCGGACACTCGAAGATCAAAAGCGCCGCACAAGCTGTCGCGCCCCCTGTCGCGACCCCTGTCGCGCTGCGCCCTGTCGCGCCCTGTGACCTGCGCGAACAGCCTCGAACCTCCACCCCTTGCCCCGGCGCGACAGGGGCAGCGACCACACCTGCCCAGGCGGAGCCTTGTCACCTGTTTGCCGAGTCCCTGTCAAGTCTCGGGAGTTCTCGGGGAGCTCGGCCGAGGCTCTGTCGAGGAGGGGTTGAGCCGGTGGTCCGGCCCCCACGGCGCGTCCCTCCGAAAGGCGCCGCGGGAGCCGGACCGGGTCACCGGGAGCGGGCCCGGTTGTCGCGGCGGCGGCCGGCGCCGCGCCGTACCCGGGCGGGCCGGCCGCTGCGCCTGCGGCCGTCCAGGCCTCCACCGGCCTGCCCGCCCGCGGGGGCCGGAGCGGCCTCGGCGGGCACCCCCTCGACCGTCTCCTCGACCCCTGCCGGGGCCGGCGCGCCGGGCGCCTGCCCGATCCGGGCGAGCACCCGCTCGACGACTGCCTCGACGATGCGCTCGAACGCCGCCTCGACGGCCCGCTCGACGACCGCCTCGACCCCTGCCGGGGCCGGAACCCCCGGGCGGTCGGCCCCGGCAGCAGGCGGGCCGTCGACCGGTCGGGCAACGGCGTCTCGAACCTCGACCTCGGCCGCGGCGCGGACGACCGACCGCGCCGGCACCTCGACCACCAGGGCGGCGGGAGCGACCGCCGGCCGGGGCGCGACCGGGGCACCGGCGAGCCGCTTGATCCGTTCAACCAGGATGGTGCCCGCCTCCGCCGCGGCACGCTGCTGCGCGTGCTCGCGTACCGCCGCGAGCGCCTCCTCGACGGTGTCGAAGTGCCCGAGGCTCGCCAGGCGCGGCAGCGGCTCGCCGATGCGCGCCATCACCGACCAGCGCAGCCGCCGGCACACCTCGTAGCCGAAGCCGTGGCGGTCCCGCAGCATCCACCACGCTTGAGCCCACCCCGGATTCATCGCCTCGACGCTCTCCCCCTCGACCAGCCGTCCGGGGAACTCCGGGTCGGGGCCGCGCTCGGCGCGCCGCTGCGCCTGGATCGCCTCGCCCGCCTCCCGCCACGCCTCCCGCCCGGCCTCGTCGGTGATCCGGTAGGCCATCCGCCGGGCGATGGCCTTGGTACGCGCCTCGATGTCCTCGGGCGTCGGCTCGGCGGCGGCCGCGGCGCCGGCCGGCCAGGGCAGCGCCGGTCGCGCACTGGCGGTGTCCCTGTCAAGTTCTCCGGAAGTCCGGACATCCTGCGCGACCTCGACGACGGGCCGCACCTCGGCCAGACGGGCGGTCACGGGGTAGGTCTCCCCGTCCAACATCACCCAGCACAGCCCATCGGTTCCCCGGAGCCCGAGGTACTCGCCGGCCTTCCCGCTTCCGGTGGTCACCCGCTGGCGGTGCCTGTACGGCGCCGCCTCCCGCTGCTCCCGCTCGGCCGCCAGCTGAGCCAGGGTCACGCGAGGGATGCCGCCGGAGAGGTAGGGGGAGCGGCGGAGCCGGGCCGCCTCCGCCGCCCGGGGGTCCGCCGGCGCGGCGGCCGGCTCCTCGACGGTGGGCTCGACCGCGGCCGGGGCGACCGCCGGTCGCGCACTGGCAGTGTCCCTGTCAAGTTCTCCGCACGTCGGGGAAGTCTCCCCCGCCGGCTCGATGCACCCCTCGACCACCGCGGCCGCCTCGACCAGCGCGCCGAGCGCCCGGTGTTCCGGCAGCATCAGCAGCACGTACGGGGCGGGGTCGCCGGCCTGCCGGCCGCGGGCAACGGCGGATCCGTTCGCCAGGAACTCGATGCCCCGCAGCGTGACCGGGCGCGAGAAGGCGTCGGGGTAGAGCGCAGGCTCACCGGGCACGATCGGCAGGGCCCGGCGAACCAGCCGCACCACGCTCCCCGCGTCGACCGACTCCCACGGCACAAACGTCCACCCCTCGGGCGCCGCCGTCCGTCGCTCCCACCGGCGCGCCCGCTCCGCGGCCACGTTCGCCCGCAAGTCGACCATGCCGACCAGCCGTTCCGCCGCCGCGCGCTTCGTGGTGTGGCCCGTCGAGCGCTTGTCGCCCGTGCCGGTGGCGTACCACGACCGGCCCCGCTTCTCGACCCTGCCGACCCGCCGACCGTCCACGCTCACCGGGTATCCGTCCTCGCCCAGGGGACCGAAGCTGTACCGCGGCTCGACCGCCGGGGCGGTCGACTCCTCGACGGTGGGCTCGACCGCCGCCGGGGCGTCCACCGGTCGCGCGCCGGCGGTGTCCCTGTCAAGTTCTGCGGAAGTCGACGAACCCTCCGCCGCCGGCGGCTCGACCGCGGACTCGACCACTACGGCGGCCGGCTCCTCGACGGCGGGCTCGACCGGGGCGGGCGCCGCGGGACCGCCGATGGGGTCGACGTCCGGCTCGACGCCACCGCCCGGGGTGTCGTCCCCGTCCGTGTCGTCCGTACCGGTGTCCGTCTGCGGCCCGTCCACGCCCACCAGCGTGCCGAGCGGCGCGGCAACCCCCTCGATCGTCTCGGTCCACATCACCCGCAGCACGTCGGCGATGGTCGGGTCGATCCGGCCGCCGCGCGGTCCCTTGCGGTCGTCCGCCCACACCGCCCACCCATGTGCCTTGTGCACCGAGTACCGGCCGCGCGAGACGTTCCACACGAGTCCGAACTTCCACGCGCCCCGGTCGGTGGTCCCCTTGATCGTGACCAGGATCCGCGACGAGTAGCCGGTGTCCGACGTCTCGCGGGTCATGTGCCATCCCATGGTGGCCGCCGCCGACCACAGTTCGCCGATCGACGCGGGAACCGGGTAGGCGGGCTCCCAGACACGTCCCGGAGCGATCGGCGCCGCCACGGTGCGGGCCACCGCCGCGCGGGCGTTCTGCCGCTCCTCGCGCACCTTCCGGAGGCGGTCCGCCTCCGCCGCCGCGGCCCGCGCTGCCACGTCGCGCCGCTCCCGCTCCGCGGCCCGTTCCTCGCGCTCGCGCACCTGTCGCGCGCGGTCCGCCTCCGCCTCCTCCGGGGTGGCGGGGGACAGCCGGTCGCCGCGAACGTCAACCGTGCCGTGCGCCGCTTCCTGCACCCGGAAGCAACCGTTGCGGGTGTAACCGAGCACCGTTGCGACGTACGGCTCGTTCGCCGTGCCCGCCGCCGGCCCGACCCACACGTAGGCGCCGCGCTCGAACTTCTCGCGCCCATCTGCCGGCCGCCCCTCCGCGTCCGCCTCATAGCGCGCCCGCGCGTCGGCACCGGCCGCATGCGCGGACTCATCCGACGCACCCGCGGCCCGGGCCGCGCGGTACGCCGTACGGGCGATCTCCCCGCGCCGCTCCTCCTCCGCCATGAGTTCCTCGCGCACCGCGGCGCCCGCGCGGCCCCGGACGTCGAGCCCGTGACGGATCATGAGGAGTCGGCGCAGTTCGTCCGTGTCCGCGTTCCACTCCGCCACGGCCGCGAGATCCTGCGCCATGTCCAGGGTCCGGCCCCCGCTCCACGCACCCCGACCGCACATCAGTGCCCACGCGCGGGTGGCAATGTCGCTGATCTCGTTGCGCTGCGGACGGGCCCCCGGGGCGAACAGCGCGGTCCCGCGCTGCGCCGTCTCCGCAATCTGCGCCGCGCGCTGCTGCTGCCCGGCGTCGTCCGTGTACTGCGCGTGCTCCGCGAACTCCTCGGCAACCGCGATGACGGCCCGGTCCGTCTCGCGGCGCAGCGCGAGCGACGCGCGGATTTCGGCGGCCGTAGCCTGCCCGCACTCGGACTGCCACGCGTTCCAACCCTGCCAGTAGGTCATGCCGGGGGCACCGCGCTTCGCCCACCACTCACTGAACCGGACGTCCGCGTCACCAATCGTCTGGATCACCGCGCCGGCGAACTTCCGAGCGTCGGCGGTCGGGTTCGCGGCGCGCCACTCACGCTCGCCGGCCTCCATCTCCTCCATGACCGCGTTCACGTAGGGGGCGCACAGCGCTTCCGCCTCCGTGTCCAGGACCGCGGACTCCAGCGCGTCAGCCTCCGCCGCACACGCCTCCGCCAGCACACGGGCCCGGCCGGCCAACTCCGCGGCCCGACGCGCGACCAGGGTCCGGTTCTCGTCCGCCGCCTCCGTGATCTCCCACCGGAGCGCGCGCTCAATGTCGTTCACCCGCACCGACCGGCGGTCGAGGCGACGAAACGGCCCGAACGTCGCGTCGTCCACCGCATCCACCCACGCCGGAACACTCTCCGCCCGGAGACTGAGGTCCCCATCCGTGCCGCACTCCCGGAGCGGCAACCAGTGTCCAAGCAAGCCCTTGATCCGGTCGCGAACGTTGCGGCCCCGCTCGTACGCGGTCCCCGCAGTCTCGCCGTGCGAGTCCGTCACCTCCAACCACTCCGCCGCGCTACGCCCCTCGAACGTCGTGCCGGCCGCCTCCGCCGCGGGATCCACCAGGACGGCGGTCGCGCGCTCAACCCACGCGGTGACCTCTCCCCACTGGATTCCGTCGCAGTCGAGTTCACCGTCGCGGTAGCGCTCCGCGTCGTCCCACCGGAACCCGCCCTTTCCGTTCTCCCGCCAGATGCACCGCAGACCCGCGGCCACGCTCGCCATGCCGAGCCGAACCCGCCCGGTGAGGCTCACGGCCACCCACCCCATGCCAACTTCGGGGGTGACGGACCATCCGGCCGCCGCCGCGCTGGCCGCGAGCTTGGACAGGTTCCGCGGGACAGTGAGGCCGCGGGCGGTCACCAGCGTGACCAGTTCGGCAAGATCAGCAACAGCGGCAACGGCAATGGACGTAGCGGTCACGGATGTTCTCCAGTGGTCCGGTCGGGGCCGGCTGCCCCAGTGAGCGGTACGAGCTTCACCTTAGTAGAAGTTGCGTAACTTCCGCAACGGCCTATCTCGACCCCGCCGGACACCTTTCGGGACCGAACCCGCCACGGGGTGCACGGCACGACCGGCGAACCCGCCACGGTGCACAGGGACAACCCCGAACCGAACCCGCCACCCCGTGCACCGGGCCGGCCGCCGTTCCCACCACCCCGTGCACCCTCGACCGAACCCGCCACCCCGTGCACCGGGCCGGCCGCCGTTCCCACCACCCCGTGCACCCTCGACCGAACCCGCCACCGATGCACCCCACTCACCAACCCGAACCCGCCACCATGACACCGGGCCAACTGCCGTCACAGCAAGGGAAGTTGACCAACCCCGCCACGGGGGTGCACGGCCGCCGCCGGCCGAACCCGCCACCCGGTGCACCGGGCCGATCGCCGTTCCCGCCACCCCGTGCACCCCCTCGACCACCCCGCCACCCGGTGCACCCCCGCCGACGGGCCGAACCCGGTACCCGCGCAACCCATCGGCACCGACTCAACTACCCTTTCTGCAAACCGAGTTGAGCGGACCGGGCTCGACCGCCCCGCGAGTACCGGCGGGCCACCGGCCGTTCCCGCCACCCGGTGCACCGGGCCGGCCCCACACCGAACTCGCCACGGGGGTGCACGGCCCTGCCCCCGAACCCGCCACGCGGCACACCATGCGCCGGAGAGGGTCCGGCCGAAACGCGCCCGAGAAGGGGTCTAGCCGCCGCCCTGACGGCCGCACATGTCGAGTGAGTCCACCAGTGCCAAGCAGCCCCAGAGCGCTCCTATGGGGCCGCTGTGCCCGTTCTCGCGGGCATCGGCCTTTCGGGCGGGTCTGTGGATAAAGGGTGCATGGTTTGGCGGGTTCGGGGCTGACCAGGGAGAACGCACCGAACCCGCCACCCGATGCACCGTCAAGCCCTGCTCCCTGTAAGGGTCAAAACCTTCATAGTGACTATTACTCGAACAGTCAGATAGGAACCGTTTTCATCTGACTACACATCAGAAGTGCTGTTTTCGCAGGTCAGCACCGAACCCGCCAAACCATGCACCCCCCTCCCCGTGTTCGATTTCGGAGCTGTGGAAAAAGGGTGCATGGTTTGGCGGGTTCGGTAAACGATCTTGAGTGGGAATCGAGGTTAAAATCGAGCGAAAACCGGCCTTGACCTGCGGGAATGTCAGTTGTCCACAGGGGTGCACGGTTTGGCGGGTTCAGCCTAGTTAGGGGTTGGCTTTTCACGACCCCGCGAAGCGGGGTCGATGGCCGGCCGCGAAGCGGCCGGCCTGGGCTAGCCGAGGGGCCGCGAAGCGGCTCCATAGCATTCCGCGAAGCGGAATGCAAGTCTAAGGCTGCGAAGCAGCCTTAGGACC